>NZ_JASSQD010000001.1:1767995-2494956 GCF_030238305.1 Marinobacter albus
ATTGCAGGACCCTTCACGGGTTTTTGCGAAAAAGAGCCTACGGGCTCTTTTTTTTTGCCTAAAAGTTCTTACCTAGTCAGGAGAGGGTACTGAAATTCCGCCCGGGGTTCTGTTGCAGCCATGCGCCAGAATCACGAAAGACGGGTTTGAAGTGATATACTCCTCCCAGACCACGCAACACAGAGATGCAGTAATGACACGAGCTGAAGATCGTATTCTTGTCCAGGAACACCTCGCCCACGCCGCGGAACCAAAACCGCTGAGCGCTGACGAGAAGGCTGATCTGGAAGGCCGCATCAAGGCAGCCCTGAAAGCCAAGGATGCGGTCTTAGTGGCTCATTATTACACCGATCCCGATCTCCAGCGCCTGGCGGAGGAAACCGGTGGCTGTGTTGCGGATTCGCTGGAAATGGCGCGCTTCGGAAACCAGCACCCGGCCTCGACCGTGGTCGTGGCAGGCGTGCGCTTTATGGGCGAGACGGCCAAGATTCTCAACCCCGAGAAGAAGGTGCTGATGCCAACCCTGGAAGCGACCTGTTCTCTTGATGTTGGCTGCCCCGCGGATGAATTCGCGGATTTCTGCGATCAGCACCCGGACCGCACCGTTGTGGTTTATGCGAATACGTCGGCGGCCGTGAAGGCGAGGGCCGATTGGGTGGTGACCTCCAGCTGTGCCCAGGCCATTGTTGAGGATCTGGATGCGCGCGGTGAAAAGATCCTGTGGGCGCCCGATAAGCACCTGGGGCATTATGTCCAGAAGACCACAGGCGCTGACATGCTGTTGTGGGACGGATCCTGTATTGTCCATGAGGAATTCAAATACCGCGGCCTTGAAGACCTGAAAGCGCTCTATCCGGAGGCGGCAGTGCTGGTTCACCCGGAGTCACCGAACGCTGTCGTGGAAATGGCGGATGTGGTGGGGTCAACGTCCCAGTTGATTCACGCGGTCCAGAGCCTGCCGAACGACAAGTTTATCGTGGCAACCGATAACGGCATCTTCTACAAAATGCAGCAGCTTGCGCCTAACAAGACGCTGCTTGAGGCGCCCACGGCCGGTAATGGTGCAACCTGCCGAAGCTGCGCCCATTGCCCCTGGATGGCCATGAATGGTCTGCAGAACCTGCTCCATGTGCTGGAGCACAGTGATCAGGAAGTTGAGGTGGATGATGCCTTGCGTGAGCGCGCGCTCAAGCCTTTGCGGCGGATGCTGGATTTTACGGCCAACATGAACCTGAAGGCCGCAGGCAACGCCTGATCTTCCCGTTTGTCAGCTATTGCGCCGGGCGTTCAGGCGGCTGGTGATTTCAGCCAGTCTTTCGGTCACAACCTGGCGTTGGGGGGATCCTGCCGGAAGCTTTTCCTGGGCTTGTCGCAACTGACGTTGGGCTGATTCGAGATCTCCCAACAGTGCATCGTATTCGGCCCGTGCACGATGCACACCGACGATGTTACGTGCCATGCCTTCAGCCTCGGCCAGCCGGAGCCAGAGATGTTCCTGGGCGGGAAGCTGGCGGGTCAACTGCTTGAGGTATTCTGCGGCGGCGGCGCCATTGCCGTCCGCTATTTCCGCTTCCGCGAGTTTGAAGGTGATGGGGTAGTTTCCGGGGTTCCTGGCCAGAGCCTTCCGAAGGATGTCTCGAGCCTCCTGAATCTGCTTCTGATCGATCAGTACGTCTGCCAAGGTCACCTGAAACGTTATTCGGCCGGGGTTCCGGTCCAGAAGATCCGTTATTACGGCCAGGGCCTTTTCGGGTTGGTTGTTTTTCTGGTAGGCAACCGCAAGGCCGTAGCGGATGGCGTCGTGCCTCTGCGCCTTGTCACTGTCGAGATATGCCTCGAATGTTTCCACGGCTACGTCCGCCGAGGCGGCATAGCGCACCTGCAGTCGGTTGCGCATGAGGTGGTATTCCTGGCCGTCCCGGATGTTTTTGTCCGGGTACTGTTCGGCCCGGTTTCGGGTGTCTGCTACCCGGCTTTGGGTAAGTGGGTGCGTGGAGAGGTATTCAGGGACCTGGTTTCCCTGCAGCCGGTTCTGGCGCATCATGATCTCGAACATCTCGGGCATGCCCCGCGGGTCCATGCCCGCAGTTGCCAGGATGTCCAGGCCAATCCGGTCTGCCTCCTGTTCATGGGCCCTGCTGTAGGCAAGCATATTCTGGACTGCCAGAGCCTGGGTGCCTGCGATGGCTGCGATACCAAGGTCTGATTGGGTGACGGCCGACAGAATTATACCGGCGATCATGCCGGCCATGGTCAGAGGGGTGCTGGTTTGCTGTTGCTCAAGGCGGCGGGCAAAGTGCCGCTGGCTCAGGTGTGCAAGCTCGTGGGCAAGTACCGACGAGAACTGCTGTTCAGTTGTCGCGTTGAGGAACAGTCCACCGTTAACGCCGACAATGCCGCCCGGAACCGCAAAAGCGTTGATGTCAGGGCTGTCGATCAGTGCCAGGGTCAGGTTTCGGTCCTGGAGGGGAGCGGAAGGCACCAATCGGTAGATGATCGCGGTCAGATAATCGTAGACTAGCGGGTCCGTGATCCTCGGTGCCGATCGACGGATTGAAACCATGACCTGCTGGCCTATTTCCGATTCCTGTTGACCCGAAATGAGGCCGCCACCATTGCCACCGATATTTGGCAAATTGGATTCCTGGGCCTGAAGCGGCGTAAAGGCAACCCCGAGGCAAGCGGCCAGAGCGCCAGCTCTGGCCGTGCGGGAAAGTCGGGCAAAAGGGTATTGGAAAAAAGTCATGTAACGCAGGGTGCCTTTCATTCTAAGTGCCATTGTGACAACAGCTTACGATAAAAAGTTCTGATATTTCGATTAAAATCTATTGTGATGCAATACATTATCACTGTCGGCATAATGCGTGCTTGTTAATTAGCCTTACTGTTTCGTGAAGGTGCTTCTTTACTTATGGTAGACCGTACTCTGGATGCTTCCGGGCTTCGCTGCCCGATGCCTCTGCTTAAAACCAAGCTGGAACTCAATGGAATGGACGCGGGTGAGGAGCTTGAAGTCATTGCTACCGACTCCGGCTCGGCCCGGGATATTCCCGCTTTTATTGAGCTTTCAAGTCACCAACTGATGAGCTCATCTGAAACCGATGGTCAATATCGGTTTGTGATAAAGTGCGGCGGCTAACTTTTCGGAGTCATTGATGATCAGGATATTACGCGGTCTTGCGCACAAGTATTTTTCAGATGAAGAGGCGGTCATTCTGTTCCTAATCCTGGTGATAGGAACCGTCCTGGTCATCTGGTTTGGCGCCATGCTCGCGCCGGTTATCGCCTCTCTGATAATCGCTTTTATCCTTCAGGGGCTCGTTACCAAGCTCGTAAAGCTGGGCGTGCCGGAAATGGTCGCCATCATCGGTGTGTTCCTGCTGTTTCTCGGCGTTCTGGTGGGAGTAATTTTCGGTCTCCTGCCACTGATCTGGACCCAGGTAAGTAACCTCGCGGGCGAGACGCCGAGGATCATTCGTGAGATGCAGTCCTATCTCGAGCTGCTTCCCGAGGAGTACCCTCAACTGATTTCTGCGGATGCCGTAAATGCCCTGTATCAGCAGGTTTCGACCGAAGTGGGGCACATGACGCAATGGCTGGTGTCTTTTTCATTATCCAGCATTCCCGATCTGGTGGCATTGCTGATCTACGTGGTGCTGGTGCCCATCCTGGTATTTTTCTTCCTGAAAGACCGCGAAGTGCTACTTGGTTCTATCGGCCGGCTGCTCCCGTCCCAGCGCCCGATGATGTTGAAAATCTGGCATGAAGTGAATCTGCAGTGCGCCAACTACGTGCGCGGCAAGTCGGTCGAGATTCTTATCGTGGGCGGCGCGACCTATGTGGCATTCAAGCTTCTGGGTATGCCGTACGCTGCACTCCTGTCACTCCTGGTCGGCCTGAGCGTAGTCATTCCTTACATTGGCGCCGCTGTCGTGACGATACCCGTTGCGATGATCGGCCTGTTTGCCTTTGGCTGGGGCAGTCACTTTATCTGGGTGATGGTGATCTACGGCATTATTCAGGCTCTGGATGGCAATGTCCTGGTGCCGGTGCTGTTTTCTGAAGTGAACAACCTGCATCCGGTGGCCATTATTGTTGCGGTCTTGTTCTTCGGCGGTATCTGGGGGTTGTGGGGGGTGTTCTTTGCTATCCCGCTGGCGACGCTTCTCAAGGCGGTGTTTGCGGCCTGGCCGGTGAAGGAACGCGCCACGCCACCGGCCACTGAGCAATCCTGATCTCTGGTCAGAGAGCCCTGACGGCTTCGAGGACCTCGTGAGCGTGTCCTTTGACCCTGACGCCGCGCCAGGCTTTTCGAAGTATGCCCTTAGCGTCAATTAGAAAGGTGCTGCGGTCGATGCCCAGATACTCTTTACCGTACAGTTTCTTGGGTTTGATGACGTCAAACAGGTTGCACAGCGTCTCGTCCTTGTCTGAAATAAGGTGGAACGGGAATTCGTGCTTCGCCCGGAAATTCTCGTGAGCTTTCAGGCCATCTCTGGAGACGCCGAAGATCTCGGTATCGAGTTCAGTGAACTCTTTCATCAGGTCCCGGAAATCCTGACCCTCGGTCGTGCAGCCGGGTGTGTTGTCTTTGGGGTAGAAATAAATGACGACGTTTTTGCCCCGGAGATCGGCCAGACGTATGGTTTGATCGCCAGTGGCTGACGCCTCGAAGTCGGGCACACGTTGGTCCAGTTCAACAGATGGCATGACAACTCCTTTAATTCCCTTGTGTCAGTTCGTGCCCAACATTACCATATCGGTTTTATTCGGACGGAGCTTTTATGATTACGGGTAGCCTTGTCGCACTGGTCACGCCCATGGATCCAAACGGTGAAATTCACTGGAAGGAGCTGGATCGGCTGGTGGACTTTCATATCGAAAACG
Source organism: Marinobacter albus (assembly GCF_030238305.1). Taxonomy (NCBI): domain Bacteria; kingdom Pseudomonadati; phylum Pseudomonadota; class Gammaproteobacteria; order Pseudomonadales; family Marinobacteraceae; genus Marinobacter; species Marinobacter albus. The sequence continues at coordinate 1,772,883 of NZ_JASSQD010000001.1, forward strand.
GCACCCATGGCATCGTTGCCGTGGGCACCACGGGTGAATCCGCAACCCTGGATCCGGAAGAACATTGCCAGGTGATTGGCCATATCATAAAACGCGTGGATGGTCGCATCCCCGTCATCGCGGGCACAGGTGGAAACAGTACCCGTGAGGCCATCGAGCTGACCACCGAGGCCCATAAACTGGGTGCCAACGCTTGTCTGCTGGTAGTTCCATACTACAACAAGCCAACCCAGGAAGGTTTGTACCGCCATTTCAAAACGATTGCCGAAGCCGTCCCCGGCATGAATCAGATGCTCTACAATGTTCCGGGCCGGACAGCCTGTGACATGTTGAACGAGACGGTTCTTCGTCTGGCGGATATTCCGAATATCGTTGCCATCAAGGATGCGACCGGCAACATTCCCCGTGGCGCCGAACTGATTGAGGCCTTGGAAGGTCGCTTGGCCGTGTATTCCGGCGACGATGCGACCGCAGCCGAACTGATGTTGGCAGGAGCCAAGGGCAATGTTTCGGTGACGGCGAATGTCGCGCCTAAAGCCATGGCTCAGTTGTGCGAGGCGGCCATCGCGGGCAATCGGGAAGAGACCGAACGCCTGAATGAGCTTTTGATGCCCCTGAACCGGAAACTGTTTCTGGAGGCCAACCCGATACCCGTAAAATGGGCTCTGCACCGTATGGGGATGATCAGTGAAGGCATACGTCTACCGCTGACTCCGTTGAGTGACAAGTTCCACGCGGAAGTGGAAGATGCGCTGAAAGCCTCAGGTGTGCTCTGAGTTTACTGAAACTGTGTCTGACCCGGAGTAACCCGATGCCGGTTCTTCAAGGAACCCGTAGTACCCCGTTGTTTTGTTTTCTGGCCCTCGCATCCGGACTGCTGTTGGTGACAACGCTGTCCGGTTGCAGTCTGATAGAAGATCGTTCCGAACGTTACGTTTCTGCAGAAGAGGGGAAGCCGCTCGAGCTTCCGGCCAGCGCGGAGAAGTCCCGCTTCAGTCAGGTAATGCCAATTCGGGATGTTGCTGTCGCCGACGCTGGCAAAATGTATTCGTCCGATATTCCCAGTCCGCCGGACATGACGTCCGAGATTCTTGAAGAAAACTACGTCATTGAAGAGCTCGATGGCCGTGTCTGGTTGCTGGTGAATGACGTCCCCGGACGTATCTGGCCGGCCGCGAACGCTTACATGGCTGACCGTGGGCTTGGTGTCGATTACGAAAGCCCCCAGCTAGGGCTTCTCCAGAGTGAACTGCTCAATTTCAGCATGCGTGCCCGTCAGTTGGCCGAACTGCCGGATCAGGCCGGCGTCGACGAGCCCAGGGTTGTTCTCCAGATGCGTATGGCGCCGGGAGTTCGCCGTAAGACTACCGAGATTCAGATCCGGAAGCTGACCGTCGATGGCCAACCCGAGGAGTTGGTCCCCTGGTCCGGCGTCAGCAACCCCTATCCTGATGCATTGGAACTGCAGAAACGTTTGCTTACCGACCTGGGGGATTTCCTCAAGGCCAGGGAAGAGAACAAGTCCTTCTCTCGGGCGGCCTCTGGCATGGTCAGTGACCCCCTCGTCAACCTTGTTTCAGAAGATGATCAGGCCGTCGCTATCCGAATGAGCCTTGACTACGGTCGCTCCTGGGCTGAGGTCAGACGGGCCTTGAACGAAGCCAATATCGCTGTAGTCGATCTCAACCGCAGTGAAGGCTGGTTCTATGTGGATTTCCGCACCGAGGATGAGCGTGACTCTGGTTGGTTCGACTGGTTCAGCGACGAGGAAAAGCCGGAACATACCCACACGGTCACCCTGACAGAGCGTGAAAGCGACATTGTCATTACGACCGAGCGTCTGGCCAGCTATGACGGTGAGCACACTGGGCCCGACCTTCTGGCACAGCTGTTTGACTATCTATACTGATTGAGTGGCTGGTTGGCTGACCCGATCCCACTTCGGAGACCTTTAATGGAAAAGCGTGAAGAGCTATATGCCGGTAAGGCAAAGTCCGTTTTCAAGACAGACGATCCCGATCGTTTCGTGCTCGTCTTCCGTGACGACACCTCAGCCTTCGATGGCGAGAAAAAGGAACAACTGAATCGCAAGGGCATGGTGAACAACAAGTTCAATGCGTTCATCATGGAAAAGCTGGAAGCCGCAGGCGTTCCGACCCATTTCGAAGGCTTGTTGTCCTCCACTGAGTCGGTCGTGAAGAAGCTGGACATGATTCCGGTTGAATGTGTGGTGCGCAACATTTCTGCAGGGAGCCTCTGCCGCCGGCTGGGCGTAGAAGAGGGGCAGGAGCTGACGCCGTCCACATACGAGCTGTTTCTCAAGAACGACGCCCTGCATGATCCGATGGTGAACGAATCGCTTGCCGTAAGTTTTGGCTGGGCATCGGCTGAAGAGCTCGACCGTATGAAGGAACTCACCTACAAGGTGAATGACGTGTTGAAGGCTCTGTTCGACGAGGCTGGAATGCTGCTTGTCGATTACAAGTTGGAATTCGGTCGAAGCAACGGCGACATCGTGCTGGGCGACGAGTTCAGCCCGGATGGTTGTCGCATCTGGGACAAGGAGACGCGGAAGAAAATGGACAAGGACCGTTTTCGCCAGGGATTGGGTGACGTGATTGAAACCTACGAGGAAGTTGGGCGGCGTCTGGGTATCCAGTTCGACTGATCCTGACACACAACAAAAGAAAGGGTGTTTTATGCGTAAATTGGTGGTTGCCGCCTGCAGTTCTCTAATTTTGTCAGCACCGGTGGCTCAGGCCGATGTTGTAGGGCTTGGCGCGAACGTCAGTTACTGGGATTCCGACCTTTCCGGTCAGGCCACCGATAATGGCGATGTCGTTGATGTCGAGAATGATCTCAATCTGGACAGCGACTCCAACGCCAATGCCTCACTTTATTTTGAACATCCGGTTCCCGTTTTGCCGAACGTTCGCTTGAACTACACTTTGATTGAGCAAACGGGCCGTGGTCAGTTGGGTGCTGATTTTGGCGGTATTTTTGTGGGTAGCGGCGTGGACGTCCGATCAGACCTCGATTTGGAGCAGTTGGACCTCACCCTCTATTACGAAGTGCTTGATAACTGGGTCAATCTCGACCTGGGTTTGACCGCCCGAAGTCTGGATGGCGAACTGAACGTTAAGGAGATCGGTGGAACTCAGGCCAGCAAGACTCAAGTAGATGCGGTGCTGCCTATGGGCTATGTGGCCGCCCGCTTTGACCTGCCGCTAACGGGTGTGTCGGTGGGTGCCGAAGGCAACTTCGTCAGCTACAGCGGCGACTCACTGCATGACTTCAGCGCATACGGGCAGTTTGAGATTGCGGTTCTTCAATTGAGAGCGGGTTACCGTCAGATGTCTATCGATTATGAGGACGATGACGAAAGCCTCGACGTTGAACTCGACGGACCGTTCGTCAGCGCGGGCGTTGTGTTCTAGGGAGAAGGAACTTTGAAGATTCTCGTTACGGGAACTGCCGGTTTTATCGGCTCACATCTGGCGCATCGCCTGCTCGACCGTGGCGATCAGGTCATCGGTGTTGACAACGTCAACGATTACTACGATGTCAGCCTGAAAGAGGCCCGGCTTGAACGACTGACTTGTAAGCCCGGCTTCACCGAGGTGCGTCAGGACGTTGCGGATCGGGGCGCCATGGAGGCACTTTTCGCTGAGCAGAAGCCTGAGCGGGTGGTCCACCTTGCGGCCCAGGCGGGTGTCCGGTACTCCCTCGAGAATCCCCATGCCTATGTTGACGCCAACCTTGTAGGATTCATGAATATCCTCGAAGGTTGTCGTCACAACAGTGTAAAGCATCTGGTCTACGCATCGAGCAGCTCTGTCTACGGTGCCAACGAAACCATGCCGTTCTCCGTGCATGACAACGTGGACCACCCCCTTAGCCTCTACGCAGCCTCCAAGAAGGCCAATGAATTGATGGCCCACACTTACAGCCATCTCTACAACCTGCCGACCACCGGCCTGAGGTTCTTTACTGTCTATGGTCCCTGGGGCCGTCCGGACATGGCGCTGTTCATTTTCACCAGAAAGATTCTCGCCGGTGAACCGATTGACGTTTTCAACCATGGTCATCACAGACGCGATTTCACCTACATCGATGACATCGTGGAAGGGGTGATCCGTACCCTGGATCATGTGGCAGAACCCAATCCTGAATGGACCGGCGAAAATCCCGATCCGGGCACAGGGAAGGGGCCCTACCGGATTTACAATATCGGTAGCAACAACCCCGTGGAATTGTCGCGTTTCATCGAGATCATTGAGGAGCGGGTAGGGAAAAAAGCCGAGAAAAACCTGCTGCCGCTGCAGCCGGGCGACGTTCCTGCCACCTACGCCAATGTCGACGACCTGATCGCAGACGTTGGATACAAACCCGGTACTCCGGTGGAAGAGGGGATCGCGAACTTCGTTGACTGGTATCGGGATTTCTATGGAATCTAGCCAGTTTGCCCAGGCTGGTTCGAGGAAATCCGCAACCGAGATTTGAAGTGATTCATAATCCGGCTAATATTTGAAGAGTTGCGTCCAGAATGTTAGACCTCAGGGGATGATCGGTCATTGAAGACTCTACGGCGTTGGTTGCGCCCCATAAAACGGTGGTTCAACCGCACACTTCGAATTGATGCGGGTATCTTCCTGTCCAAGCCCATCGAGCAAGACAAACTCCCCCGTATAGACGGCTCCCATGAAGTGTCCGACATGACGGACGTGACAGACCTCCGATCCGATCTACCTTTCTCCAAGGAAGAATTTAAAAGGCGAGTGAGAGAAGGCCACAGATTCTTCGAATTTTTTGTTGATAGTGAGCCAGTATCGTACAACTGGGTCGCCTGTACCGGCGCAAATATTGGCGTCTTGCATGATCTGAGGTTAAAGGTTCCTGAGAACGTGTTGTACCTCTGGGATGGTGCTACTGTCCCGGAACACAGAGGCAAAGGGTTTCTTTCTGCAATGATCAACGGAATTTTGCAGGATCAGAGTCGAAATACGAGTATTGCCTGGACAGCCGTTGCCGTAAGTAATCACTCCTCGCGGCGTGCTCTTGCCAAGGCGGGTTTTCAGCCAATGTTTACCTATGTCAGTGTTCAACTCTTCGGACGAACTCTGTTGAGTTTTGTGATTAAGGACGGAAGACTGGCAAAGGCGCAGCCTGTGTTCGATCGGTTAGCCCGCGAGCCCGTGTCTATCTGATTTATTCAAGCGACCAGCAAATTGCAGGCTTTTTCTATTCTGGACTAGCGAGACTGTTCAAGCGCTCAGGCAGACAGATCCGTATTCGCTCTCGGGCCAGAGGGCAGTCAAATTCCAGACGGTAAGCTAACAGCTGCAAAGGCACTGGGGCGGGCTTGCCATAGAGGCGATCGCCGACAATGGGGTGGCCCATGCCGGCAAGGTGTTTGCGAATCTGGTGCTTTCGACCGGTTTCAATGTTGACCGCCAGCAGGCTGGTCTCATCGGCTTCTTCAACCTGGATAGTGGTCATTCGACTGATAGCGCTTTTGCCATCAATCGGGGTGTCGACCACCCGATCCTGCACCACCAGCAGGCCACGGACTCTGGCTTGGTAGTCCTTGGTGATGGTTCTGCCGGCGAAACACTGAGACAAAGCGCCTGCGGCCTTGGGGTCGTGAGCAATTAGCATCAGACCAGCCGCGTCGGCATCGAGCCGATGTATCAGAAAGCAGTCTCGTCGCAGTTGGATTTCGGCAGTGCGTAGCAGGCTGCAGTGGTCGCCCCACTGGGACCCTTGCGCCAGCATCCCGTGGGGTTTGAACCAGACAGAATACCGGCCACGATCTTCCAGACATTCCGCCTTTCCCGGTTTACGACCAAGAACCGCGTCATCATAGAACAGCTGCAGCCGTGTCCCGGCCCGGATTTCGCGCTTGGCTTTGCGTAGTCGTACCTGTTTGCCTTTGTGCGTCCACCAGCAGGCGCCCTTGTTCATGGCATCCTTGATTCGCTGTTTAGGAAGACCTGAGGCCTCGCTGAGCGCATCAACTGCAACTTCTGTGTGTTCGACGGTGAGGTCTATGGACGTTCGCATGAGATGCTTAAAAAAAGTGGCCGAATCGGGAGGTGAGGATAAGTAATTGGCCGGGGCCTGGCAATAGAACTTGCACGCCCCGACCACGACTTGCGGCATTGGGAGAGGGCTAGTGGGCCAGTGGCTTGAAGCTCTTGTGGCGCGGCTCGTTTCCCCCCAATGCGTGAAGCAGGTTTTCGTAGAACGCGACAACGGCGCACTTCATGGCAACCGGAACAAAGGTGAAGTCCGGGAGTCTGGCGTCAAAAAGAATGGATCGTCGGAGCACGTCCACCCGCGGCGCGACGAAAGACAGGCTGATGGTAAGGGAGAGTTCACGGGTTCTCGTCTCCGTGCAGTGCGGGCTGGTTGATGGCATGTAGAGACCCATTCCAGGCTCAAGATCCAGTATCAAAGCCTTTTGGTCAAACGAAGGGCGGTATTTCAGGGACGGCGGATTGCACTCTCCACCAAAGAACTCCTGCAGACTCTGTTTCGGGACCAGCTCAGGGTCATTGGGGCTGAACGCGAGAAAGTGCTTGCTGCCTCGAAGCTGCAGCAGCAGGTTACTGCCGTAATCCAGATGGTAGGGAGTAGTCGCCTGGCCCCGGCTAATGAATAGTGAACCGGTGCAGAGGGTCACTTTGCCATAGGGCGCCGGTAAAGATTCCCTCAAAGCGGATGCCATTTCCCGAAACACATGGCGCAATATCGGTGTGTCTTCAATTTCGTGCAGTGCAATCCAGACATCTCCGTCGGGATCCTCTAACAGTTTTAACAGCTCTGATCTCGGAATGTTGTTGGTATAGACGCGTTCATGGCGTTTCTGCGCCGGCGGCTTGGCTTTGATGCTTTCGAGAGGAATGGTTTCGAGGATTTTGGCAATGCCGGAATCCGTACAGCAAGGATCAAGGTGGCAGTCATGCGTGACCGGCATAGGCTCTTTTCCGATGTCACAGAACACAGTTGAGTCAGGGGTATTAAAAGTAATCATTTCAGTCACCTGCTACGCAACGTTGGAAGATTGCAGAACAGATTGTTGAGGCGGCGTTGGCCATAAACTGACCCACAGCGGGAAAAGTGCCGATGCCTCATTGACAAGAATAAGTGAGCGCCGGATTTTGGCTATGCGGGTTTAAGAATCGTTTGAAATGCTACAGACGTTTTCAGCATTCACGCGTCTAAACCGACTGGTGTTCTGAAAAGTCTTCGGAGGGGGTTGCAGATCTTCGTGAGATTGGTAGGACCACCCAGATTCGAACTGGGGACCTCTACCATGTCAAGGTAGCGCTCTAACCAACTGAGCTATGGTCCTATGTCCTGCAACGGGGACGCAATATACTTATTCTCCGGTTTTCGGTCAACCATTTTTATGCGGTTTTCCGATTCCTCAGCCAGGTCTTTATGGCTTTGCCCAGGGCACCCCAGCGATTGACCACCAATGCAGTGAAAATCAGGGCGCACCCGCCGAGTTGGACGGGACTCATGCTCTCTCCAAACCAGCCTGCTGCAAACAGCGCTACCCAGATAGGTTCCAGTACCAGGATGACCACGCCATGGCTGTGGGCTGACAAGCTCTGGGCATAGGTCTGTAACAGAAAACGCCCCGCGGTTCCGATGAGCGCGCTCGCCAGTACCCACCAAATCAGCAGGGGCGATGGATCAACAAGGGTTTGCTGCCAGGGTTCCAGAATCAGCGACTCTACAAGTGTTACCACGCCCACGGTTAACAGTGCCAATGCGGTCAGGGGTAAAGCCGGTACCCTGTGCTTTTCGATCGTTTCTCCCCGACGGTTGATGACGATCCGTTGATTGGCAGTTCGGGTGTTCAGGGTGAAGTACAGCGCAAAGATGAAGGCGGCGCAGACAAAGAAAATTTGGCCGGGTTCCGGTTGAAAGCCGTTCTTCAAAGAGAGCAATGCAAGGCCGGAAACGGCAATGGGAATGGCAAGCCAGGTACTCGCAGGTTGTTTCTCCTTGAAGGCCAAGCGGGCAATGATGGGCACGATCACCACGCCCAGGCTGGTCAGGAATGCGCCTTCGCCCATGCTTCTTGTGTGGAAAAGGCCCATAATCCAGAAACTCATGGCCACTCCGAACACCAGGCCAACCCCCACACTGCGTCGAACCTGATCGGCACTCAGCCTTGAGAGGGGACGCCAGGCTGCGAGGGCAAGGGCGCTGCCGGCAATGAGGAACCGCGCTGCCATAAACATCAGAGGAGGCATCAGCAGAACCGCTTCCTTGGAAAACATCCAGCTGATGGCCGCCACAAGAGTCACCGCGACCAGAAGTGCATCTGATTTTTGAGCGTCGGACATTGGATACCCGTTTGAGTGTCGACCAGCGACGGAAAGACAGAAAGCGGGACAATGTATAGCTTGCGAATAAAAAAGAAAAGGCGGGCCGGGCCGGGCGGATTTGGCGGGCCCCTCCGTGAACCCGCTTTTTCCTAATTAAATCAAAGAATTTTCAGATCAGTTGTTGAGCGTGGTGTAGACCAATGTCGACATGTCGGTCTGATCGGAGCCTGGCACCTCAATATAGGTATCGCCGGCTCCCCACCATTGCCACCAAGCCCGTTGATTGTAGGTTCGGCTGGCAAAGTCCACCCGAAGTCCGTTCAGGGTTGTGTTGTTCACAACCGGCACCGACGTGTACCCAGTTTCCGATCCGAGCACGCCGCTGTGCGTTACGCCTTCGTTCATCAGGACCGGGAAGTGATTGAACCAGAGGCCATCCGGCCCGTTCTGGCTGGTTACCTTGCCGGCCAGGCTGATTCTGTTCGAGCAGGAGTCGATCCCTTCGGCCGTTGTTGAGCCACACGCGGAATGCGTCGGGACCACGCCATCGTCGGTCCCGGCGATAAAGGGTTTTGTTACCCCGCCATAGGAGGCACCCCCGGCGACAAACCGAAGCCTGGGAATCGAATTCGGGCTGATCGCAAGGTTTCGGGCCGCGTTGGTCTGTAGGTCATTTACCACGCCCAGTTTGCCCGGTTCCGGTTCAATGCCGGTGAAGGCTTCTACGGCGGCCTTCAACGGCCAGTTATACCAACTGTCATTGTAGGCAATGCTGAGAGCGAGATCGGCCAGTTCCGTACCCCCTCCGGCGCCGGAATAGTCGATGGCAGCGAGGATTTTAAGGGGGGCGAGTCCTTCCGATTGCAGCCAGCGGGCCTGGTTCTCCAGCAAGTAACGCGTTACCAGGTCTCCCGTGGAGTGGGAGACAACGATGCAGTAATTGCTGCAAAGGCCCTGTTGGCTGATCTGGCGAATTTGCTGATAGGCCTGTTGAGCAATGCTGCCCTCGATCCGTCCGTCGCTTCCCCAGTCGACTCGTGCGTCGGATCGGGATAGCCAGAACGTACGCCAGTAGTCTTCACCGGCATCTTTTACGGCCTGAAAATTTTCTGGTGGATTGGCCAGGTCTTCCTGTTGGAAGCCATGAACCAGTATCACATTATGCCCGGCTAACTTGGCCTGGGCGGTTCCGGCAAAAAGGCTGCCGGTGATTGCGACCGCGAGCGCGGCCTTGCAGGCATTTCCGATCTTTGTCGTTGTCATGATTGCTCCGTCTTTGCTGAATTATTGTTGTAACAAGACGTTTACCCGTCGTCCCCGGATACTGAAGGTACGTCCGACGGTACACCCCGGCGTCTGCCGGTCAGGAGCCGGAAAGGCCCCCTTATCAGAACTTGTCGGCCAACTGCCGGAGCAGGGCGGCCCGTCGCTCTGATTCAGGATCAACCGACGGAGCATCTCGCAGGTTTTCGAGATCCGGCGGCGAGAATGAATAGCCCTCTTCCGGCCCGAACGCGTAATTGGTCCGTTCCCCTGGCCTGGCGGGCAACTGGCGAATCTGAAGGTTGCGCAGCTCCAGTTGACCCTGTACCTCTCGGTTCGCCAGCACCGTTCCATGGGCTTTGAGAAGGATAGTGTCCGCCCCCATGTCGAGGCGTTGTTCAGACTGCAGTTGGGCAATGGGGGTTTGTCCGGCGTACAGCTGGGCGGAAAGGGCGTAGAACCCCGGCGTTTCCGGAGAGAAATGGACGGGTATGACCAGGTTGTTGTCGTTCAGGTAAGTGTCTCCGAGGCCTTCGAAGTCTCCGAGGTAGGGTTCAATAGTCAGCGTGGAGACATGCCTTACTGGCTTACCGTCCACCTGGGCCTCGACTATGAGCCGATATTCCCCGGGGTCTTCATCCGATTCCAGGGAGCCTTCATAAAATCCCCGACTGTCTGAGGAGTCGAGGTTGGTAGAAGCAACGGCCTCCCGCACTTGCGTTGCCTCCAGTGTTGCCTGAAGCCTATCGCTTACAACCTGAGGTCCCGTCAGCGACGCAACCACAAGAATGGATTCGCCCTTCGTGAACCGGTATTTCTCCAGGGTGACCGTGAAGTGGCCGTCGTCGCCCAGGGGGAGGCTGACCGGATGATAGCGATTGCCCTGGTAACCTCTGGCCTGTGCCGGTGAGAGAGGAATGGACCAGGAGGGATAGCGCGTATTTTGTGTGTATTGGTCGGCAATGCTGGTCAGCATGAAACCGAGGGCGTTGTCACCCGGCTGCCGAGGCGCCGATTGCGTGGTCGCAAGGTGACGATCCTTTATGGCCTGACCTGCAGGAATGTCTTGTCGAACGCTGTCGGAAAATGGGATGTTCAGCCATTCAAACGTCGAAGTGTTGTCTGCGGACAGAAAATAGCCGGTACCAACCACGCAGGTGGTTACAAGCATTAACAATACGAGCGCCTTGCCGGGCATCCGTCGTTTCCTTGTTATTTTTGTCTTGTTTATGGCTGATAAACATACAGACGTTAAGGACAGTCCGGCAAAGCTTTGAGTTCAGAATGTAACAAAATGTGTTCGCGATGAGGGGTAGATCACAAAACGGGAGGCTGCGCTCAGAACCAGCCGGAGTCCCGATTCGCCTCGAACCCGAAACGCATTCGGACCTCATCGCCTACGAGGGCCGAGTCGAGGCCGTAAGTCATTCCCCAATCACTCCTTTTCAAGATCGTTTCGGCGCTGATGCCCAGCGTGAAGTCCTCGTGCCCAATGGGGTAGACGGCGGATTTGTTCAGGGTGACATCGAGAACGACGGGATTGGTTTGACCCAGCATGGTGAGGTCCCCAGTAACTTTTCCCGCGTTTTCACCCGTTGATTCGAACTCAGTCAGGGTGAAGACGATCTCTGGGTACTTCGCACTGTTCAGAAAGTCCTCCCCCCGCAGGTGATCGTCACGCTTTTTGTGATTTGTAAATACGCTGTCACTCTGGAAAACCAGTGTTCCTGAATTCAGATCGCCCGTTGCCTCGTCATAGACAAATTCTCCGTCTACTTCCCGAAACATGCCAATAACCGGCGCATAGCCAATATGCATGATTTCAAAGGCCATGGAGAAATGTTCCGAGTCCACCGTGAACTTGGCCGGCTCGGCCGAAACCACAGGCGCGACGGCCATGAGCGCGGGCAAGAAAGCGAAGCGTGAAATCCGTGAAATCGTGTCAGGCAGTTGCATGAGCGGTTCTCCTTTGAAAGAGCCAGTAAATATCGACGTAAAACGAACAGATCAGGAGTATCAGTGCCGTTGCCAGTGCCAGGCTGGCAAACACGGGCGAAATTGGCGGCAGGATAGCCACCATCAGGGAGACGATTTGCCAGACACAGATGGTCTTTCGCCGGAAGCTTTCAGGAAGTGGATGGTTGAGCCAGCGCCAGAAACAACCCGCAATCAGGAACCCATAGCGCATTAATCCGAGCGCGAGCACCCACAGTCCAGCCTTGTCCAATGCGACAACAGCAACACAGAGTCCCAGAAGAAATGTGGCGTCCAGTTCCATATCAAAGCGAGCACCGAATTCGGTCTGGGAGTTGGTCGCACGGGCTATGGCGCCATCCACACCATCGAGAATCAGTGCCACGAGGGCCAAGATTCCATACAACCAGACTCCTTGCCCCAATCGATCGGCGAACGGTGCGCTGGCGAAAAGAACAATCACCAATGTTGCCCGCAGGAGCGTCGCGCGGTTGGCAGGCCCAATATCTGAATCGGGCAACCAGTGGCGAAGTACACACCCGCTGAGAACGATGAAAAGAACTCCGGCGATCAACCAGAAGAAGGCGGGTAGCGACCAGAGCAAGGCAAGCGCAGAACTAAGACCGGCGGTCAGAACGAGTGCCCACGTCAGGTCCTGCAGTGCAGTGAGACCCGGCGAAGCCGAGTCGCCTTTCGAATCCATATCAAAACCCCAGCGTATAGCATTGAAGTCTGCGGGGACGGTGCCGCAGCGATTCAGGGACTATAGTGCGTCACGTCTGAGTGTGATTACGTGGGAAATCGCCGTTCGGACTCAAAGCCACCGCCCAGATGCAGGGAGAGTCTATTGGAACCCGAAACTGAAGTGACCTCGGAAACGACACTCGCCTGGTGGGCGACAGGTCCCGGACAGGGGACTTTATTGAGAACCGAAATCAACTCGGGCCTTCCCGGTAATTCGGACGAGTTGGTGACAGTGGAAACCGTGTATTCCGGTATTAGCCGTGGAACCGAGGCGCTGGTTCTCGGCGGCCAAGTGCCAGAGACAGAATTCGAACGGATGCGAGCGCCTTTTCAGGAAGGCCGGTTTCCGTTCCCGGTCAAGTATGGCTATGCGAATGTGGGGCGGGTGACAAGCGGTCCCCGACATCTCCAGGGTCGATTGGTGTTTTGCCTGTTTCCGCATCAGCAGCGTTATCAGGTTCCGGCCTCAGCCGTTACCGTCATCCCTGAATCCGTTCCTGCCGAACGTGCGGTGCTTGCCGCGAACATGGAAACTGCTGTAAACGGGCTCTGGGACGGCGCGCCCGGCGTTGGCGACCGGATAGCGGTGGTTGGTTCGGGGGTGGTCGGTCTCCTGGTAGCCTGGCTGGCCAGTAAGATTCCGGGGACGCGCGTGACCGCCGTAGACATAAATGAGGATCGTAGGGCGATCGCGGAAGCCCTTGGGCTCAGCTTCGAGTCATCATTCGCGCCGGATGACCACGATCTGGTCTACCACACCAGCGGCCATCCCTCCGGCCTGGAGACGGCGCTCGCACTGGCCGGTCCGGAGGCGGTGATTGTGGAAATGAGCTGGTATGGCAGCCAGCCGGTGCCGGCGACCCTGGGTGGCGCTTTCCACTCCCGTAGGCTGACTCTCAGGTCCAGTCAGGTTGGCCAACTTCCGCCGCTCCGCCGCTCCCGCTGGGACCACAGCAGGCGCATGCGGCTGGCCCTTGAATTGCTTGACGATGGCCGGCTGGATTGTCTGATCAGTGGCGAGAGCCGGTTCACCGACATGCCAGAAAAGATGGCCAGCGTGCTTGCCGATGCAAATCGTACGCTATGTCACCGGATCGTTTATTAACCTGCCTGTGTTGCTTGAGGATATTCTATGTTCAGTCTGACCGTTCGCGACCACATGATGATCGCGCACAGTTTCATGGGAGAGATTTTCGGGCCTGCCCAGAAGCTTCATGGCGCCACTTATGTGGTCGATGTTTCCTTCGAGCGGGACCAGCTGGATGCCGACAATCTGGTAGTGGACATAGGCCTGGCATCAGCCTTGCTCAAAGAGGTGCTGGGTGAGTTCAATATGCAGAATCTTGACCAGGTTGGGGCGTTCGAGGGCCGCAACACGACCACCGAGTTCATGGCGGGCGTGGTTTTCGAGCGGATCGCAGACGCGATTCGAGCCGGGCGTCTGGGAGAGTCTGGCAAAGGCATCGTTAGCCTGAAAGTGACACTGTCGGAATCTCACATTGCCTGGGCCAGTTACCATGGCGCGATCTGAATCGCCCTGGGACATAGAGTTTGTGGTCCCGGGAGACCCGAATCAGAATACGGGCGGCTATTGTTATGTTCGGCTTCTGGTCGAGGCTTTGAAGCAATTGGGCCTTACGGCAGAGGTTACTGGTGTGCCAGGGCGTTTCCCCCGGCCTGACGCAGAAGCGAAAGCCGCACTGGACCGGTGCCTGAGGGGCTTTCACGACGGTGCCGTGGTTGTACTTGACGGTCTCGCCATGGGCGGTTTGCCCGAGGTTGTGGAGGCCCATGCTTCGCGATTAACCCTGACGGCGCTGGTGCATCATCCGCTGGCGGATGAAACGGGGCTGAGTGCCGAAGAGCAGCGCTGGTTCTTGACCCAGGAGAGGCGGGCCCTGGCGGCAGTCGGCAGGGTGATTACCACCAGCGGGTTCACTGCAGACCGTTTGGTTGACTTCGGTGTTCAGGCGCAGAACATCCGAACCGTAGAGCCGGGCGTTCAGTCAATTCCAGGGTCATCGACACCTGACCCTTCGGTCCGGGTTTCCGGCGACGCACCTCGCATTCTGTGTGTCGCGCACCTCTCGCCGCGCAAAGCGCAACATCAACTTATCGAAGCCCTGGCCGGGTTGCGGTCATTGCCCTGGTTCTGCACCCTGGCCGGGTCCTGCGACCGGAATCCCGACTACAGTGAGCGGGTCAGAACCCAGATCAAATCTGCCGGGCTCGAGAGTCGGGTGTCCCTCACCGGTGAGGTCAATGAAGATCGACTGTTTGATCTCTACCGCCAGGCGGACCTGTTTGTGTTTCCGTCACTTTATGAAGGCTATGGGATGGTGATCGATGAAGCCCTTGCGGCGGGCCTCCCGGTGATTACGTCTAATGGTGGGGCTCTGGCACAGACGGCAAGGCGTCGTGGGGTGGTGCAGTATGAGGCGGGTGACGTCGGTTCATTGTCTGCCACGCTGGGAGGCTGGTTGGCAGACCCGCAGGAATTGGCTCGCCAGAAAGATAGCGCCAGGCAGGAGTCGGCTCACACGCGGAACTGGCGGCTGGCGGCAATCGACTTCCAGGAAGCCATGGTTGATCTGGTGGGCACCAGGCAACAAAGCCTGTTCGACCGTGAATGGCTCCGTCGTCGCGAAGGGTCCGATCATGCTGCCCGCTCGGAAAGACTGACGCTGGATCTGGCCCGCTGGGTGCGAACGGCTTACCCAGCGCATCCTCAACGAAACGGACCCGGAGCGGGCGTCTCCATCGTTGATCTCGGAGCAGGTCGGGGCTCCAATGCCCTGTACCTCATACCGCGGTTGCACGTTCCCCAGCGGTGGCTATTGCTGGACCAGGACGCCGGCCTACTGGATGAGGCCCAGGAAAGGCTGACAGCGCCGGACGTCGAAGTGTCTCAATCAGTTGTCCGGCTGGGCGAGGATTCCCTTGGGCGCCACATCCCAGCTGAGGTCGGCCTGGTAACGGCATCGGCACTGATCGACCTGGTTTCCGAGAACTGGCTCAAGGCGTTGGTAAAGGCTGTCGTTACCCGTCAGTCAGCCTTGCTGGTGGTTCTGAGTTACGCCGGTCGTTTTGAGTTGGACCCGCCGCACGAGCACGATGACCGACTCCGTGCGCTGGTTAACCGACACCAGCATCGGGATAAGGGAGTAGGGCGGGCACTGGGAGCCGAAGCCACCCGGGTCCTCAAAGACCTGATGGAGGATTCTGGGTATACCGTTTCCGTTGCCGACAGTCCCTGGTGCCTGGAGCCGGGGAACGCCTCCCTGACCGGCAGATTGCTTGAGGGGTGGGTGCAGGCGGCTGACGAACAGGACCCCTGCGGTGCGGAATGGCTTTCCGACTGGTTAGCGACCCGAGAGACTCAGCTGGCGGCGGGAACGCTGTCCGTTACGGTCCATCACCTGGACTTGCTGGCCTTGCCGGGAGAGGCGTGAGAATGAAGTGGTCGGGGCATCCAGCGCGCCGTCCCCTACTGAAATGGGGCATGGCATCATGTCTGCTTGCTGCTGTGCTCGTGTCTGTGGATCGCGAGACGCTGTGGCAGGAACTGTCGCAGTTGCCGGTCGACCTCCTGCTGCCGGCATTGGTTTTGACGGTGTTTCAGGTGCTGTTGTCGGCATGGCGCTGGTGGTACACCTCACGGCTTCTGAAAACGCCTTTGTCGTATCCTGTGGCTGTGCGTGAGTATTACCTGGCCAGTTTCCTGAACCAGGTATTACCGGGTGGGGTACTGGGGGATGTGAATCGGGCATGGCAACACGGCAAGGCCAGTGGGCGGCCGCTGTTCGCGATTCATGGTGTCGCCATCGAGCGTTTGTCAGGCCAGCTGGTGCTGGGCCTCGTAGTGTTGATCGCTGTGGCCTGGTTGTCGCAGGCGGGCATGTTTCCCATCCAGTCTCAGTGGTGGGTGTGGGGGGGTACCG
Organism: Marinobacter albus; assembly: GCF_030238305.1. Lineage (NCBI taxonomy): Bacteria > Pseudomonadati > Pseudomonadota > Gammaproteobacteria > Pseudomonadales > Marinobacteraceae > Marinobacter > Marinobacter albus. The sequence goes on from NZ_JASSQD010000001.1 coordinate 1,789,150, forward strand.
GGCTGGCTACCCTCCTTCTCTGTCTGGGGCGATTTGTCATTCGTCCGGACGATGGCCCTGAGCGGTATCTGAGGCGACTTCGGAAAGACATCGGTCGCACGCTTCTGGGGTGGCCGGCATTCCCGGTTCAGATGGGAACATCCCTTCTCGTCCTTGCCAGCTATCTGGGAGTTTTTCTGATTCTGGCCCATGGCGCGGGCTACCTCGACAGTTTGAATTCCCTGTTGCTGATGACGGCGTTGTGCAGCCTTTTGCTGTTAAGCATGGTTATCCCCGTCACCGTCTCTGGCTGGGGGGTTCGGGAAGGTGCTGCTGCGTTACTGTGGCCGATGGCGGGATTGCCTCCGGAGCAGGGCCTGGCGTTGAGCGTCGGTTATGGCGGGCTGGTTTTCCTGTCCACCCTGCCGGGGCTGCTGGTTCTGGTCGCACGGATGCGAAACGCTGGATTCCTGGTCGACGGGCAGGTCAGGAAAAATCGAGATCAAAGAGCATATCACTGCCCAGATTAACCAGTCGGGACCGTGGACGCAGCGCATCCTCCAGCAGGTCAATCTCAGGAAGGGAAAAGGCGGGCCTGCCGCTGCCGATGATCATCGGGGCCACCATGACATGAAGCCGGTCAAGCAGCCCCGCACGCAGGAATGCTGAGACGGTGACGCCGCCGCCTTCGACAAAAATCTTGCGAAGTCCGAAGTCTGCCAGTACCTGGATAATAATCGTCGGATTGACCGTCTCCCGGTCTCGGTCATCACCGAGACAGGGCACTTCTGTCACGCCTTCGCACAATGTTGCCTGGGCTCTCGGCTTGTACCGTCCGGCCACCAACCTCAGTGTTGGCGCTTCGTCATCGGTGAACAGGTGGTGGCCGTCCGGAACGCGGCGATGCCGGTCGATGACGACGCGAACCGGATTGGGGCCCTGGGTGCGTCGGACGGTCAACCGCGGGTTATCCGTCATCGCGGTTCCGGCGCCGACGATCACCGCATCCGATACAGCACGGATACGGTGCAAATGAGTAATGCCGTCTGAACCGTTAATAAACCGTGAGCGCCCAGTGACCGTCGCGATTCGACCATCGAGGCTCTGCCCGAGTTGTCCGACCACGCGTGAGGGTGTGCCGGGTGCCAGTGGCTTGCACAAGGGCAGAAAGAGGGAAAGAACGTCTTTTGCCTGGGGCGTCGCAGGATGCAGCAAATGCCATGCACCCTGGCCATTGAGCCTTACCGCAGCCTCGCTGCTTTCAGGCAAGCCCAGTGTCACATCGCTGCGATTGACGGCTTGCAGCACCAGTTGCCAGGCGGTCTCGACATCCAGAGGTTGTGCAGCCATATACATCCTGTTCCGTCGCCATCGGATTCAATAAAGGTAGATTGTGTGCAAAGCTATATGTACGTTACATTTCCAGTTTGATTCACTTTTCGGTGAGATTCGGATCTTTTCTGGGCTCAGACACACTGGCCCCTGCAGAGGGTAGAGGCAACCAGTTATGCGGTACCTGCAAACGTTCAATCGTCGCTTGCGACAGATTCGTGAGGACGGTCGCCTCTCGCGGTGGGATGTAGCCCAGATGTGCGGTGTGGAGGAGACCCGCGTCAGAAGCTGGGAGGCAACCGATGCGAGGCAGCGCAGTTACCCCAGCGTGACCGAACTGCTTGATTTCTGCATGCGTACTGAAACTCCCCTGGAAAACCTTCTTGATCTGGACGAGCCTGGCGATGGCGGCCAGCTCGAGTTACCAGGCCTGGCCTTCAGCAACAGTGACGATCTCTCGGTCGCGATCAAACAACTGGAGCAGGAAATCAACCGCGTTCAACTGTCGGAGGAGGAAGTGGAACTGCTGCGCCGGTTCCGCAATACGTCCACGGAGAACCGGCGCATGATTCTTCAGATCCTCGGTGGCTAGCCAAAGCCGCCTACCTCTCAGTTTTCCTTCTTGTAGATGTTTTCGTAAACATAGTTGGTCGCTTCAACAAAGCCATCGATACTGCCGCAGTCGAAGCGGCGGCCCTTGAACTGGTAAGCGAGCACACAGCCATTTTTGGCCTGTTCCAGAAGTGCATCGGTGATCTGAACTTCGCCGTTCTTGCCGGCCGGTGTTCGTTCGATGATTTCGAAGATGTCCGGGGTCAGTATGTATCGGCCGATAATCGCAAGGTTGCTGGGCGCGTCTTCAGGTGCCGGTTTCTCAACCATGTCGGTAATCCGGTACAGGCCATCCTTCATGGAGTCGCCAGCTATGACGCCGTATTTGTGGGTCTCGTCTTCCGGCACCTCTTCGATGGCAACAATGGAGCAGCGGAACTGGTTGTAAAGCTTGACCATCTGAGCCAGCACGCCATCCTCACCATCAGGGCCCAGGCAGAAGTCGTCCGCCAGAACCACCGCGAAAGGGTTGTCTCCGACCAGGTTGCGACCTGTCAGAATCGCATGGCCGAGGCCTTTCATCTCGTTCTGGCGGGTAAATGCAAAGGTGTTGTTATCGATCAGGTCGCGAATGGACGCGAGTAGGTCTTCCTTGCCCGAGCCTGCGATCTGATGCTCCAGCTCATAGCTGATATCAAAATGATCCTCGATAGCCCGTTTGCCGCGCCCGGTTACAAAACCAAATTCATGGATCCCGGCCTCGGCAGCTTCTTCCACACCGTATTGCACCAGCGGCTTGTTAACGACCGGGAGGATTTCCTTCGGCATGGCCTTGGTGGCGGGAAGAAAGCGGGTGCCGTATCCGGCAACGGGGAACAGACATTTTTTGATCATTGGGTTCGTCCTTTGTTGAGCAATCACTGCCCCTGAATGGGAATCTTCCAAGCGTGTCGCTTTAGCCTAATCACAAACTGTGCCGAGTTTAACGAAGTTGTCCGTCGAAATGGAGGTTTGCGGCCTTGGTGTAAGGAAGTGTAACCGGAATGTTTCAGGATCGGGCTTTGGTTACACTGTGCAACACTTCGCAAACAACTTTCAAATGCAATTATAAGGGCATGTATTGCCGCATATTAAAAGATGTAATTTTTGGTCAATCTGGCTGGTGTTGAACGCCGTTGGGCAGATAAAGTGCTGTTCATATTTTGGTCACCTCCCGAAGGATCACGAGTGCGAGTTACCCGTTTTTTTGCACTGATTTTGTGCATTTCACTCATCAATATTGGCGCCGCATCGGGCTATGAAGGCGCAAGCGGGCCTGCAGGTGGCTACCCGGGTGAACTGCTGCCATCAGTTGCCAGATACGTGGCGTCGAAAGTTCAGGTCACCGGCTCCTCCAATCACGACGACGAACGGACGTACGGCAGAGTTGGCCTTGCAAGCGATGACCTGGGCTGGTCAAAGCAGCGGATCGGGCTCAATTATCAGGACACTGTCTCCCGACGTGAAAATCTTGAGTCCAGCTCTCTGGTGTTCAATTACGGGCTTTCGGTGTCGAACTTTGATATCGGTATGGAGTTCGAGAACAGCGATTGGACGGGAGTGAGCGTTGGCGAAGGCAACCGGTTCGACTCCCAGAGCGAACACGATGTTTTCAGGATCAAGGGGAGCCGGCCACTGGTTTCCTGGCGCGGGTTTTCCCTGAACAGCCTGTTGAACCATGCCTCCGGCACTTCGAGCATGGCAAATGCGACGGGCTGGGCGGAGGAAACCCAGTACCAGATTTCGAAACTCGGACTCGAGGTGCGGGAAGATCACGAGTTGTTGGCGGGATTGCGGTCCTCCACAAGTCTTAGAGCGTTCGGCGGTGTTGAAACCCGGGACGTCACCAACACATCGAGTCACAACTACACGGAAGATCAGTTCCGGAAAATTGCGCTGTCGGCATCGATCCATCGGGATATTCATGACTGGAGCCTCGGATTGGGCGGTCAGTACCAATTTGCAGGTAAGGATCTGCCCTCAGCCGAGCAGATCCAGATTGCAGGATCGTCCTTGGCCATGGGTTACAGCGGCCAAGCCAAATACGCCGCAGAAGGCGGATGGCTGCGGCTTGAAGCGGGAAGTCCAAAATTCCGGATTCCTGTGTTCCCCGGCACTCAGTCCTCTGTCCAGATGGCGATGCTCCGTGGTTGGACCCCGGGTAATGAGCCTGACGGCCTGCAAGAGGGCGGCGCGAGCGTGGGCGAAGTTTCCCTCAAACTCGATTCCCGGGATTTTTACGCCGCATTAAGTGTGGGTAAGATGCTCGCGGTTTCGGACCCTGAGTTGACTCTTCCGAGCCACCCAGATCTGTCTTTTTCCATTTTCGTCGACATGTAACCTCCGTTTCCTCTACTTTCGAGTTGCCACTTGTGGCTAGATTTGCCTATGTTGATAGGTGATCCATCGGAAGCACGCAAGGAAGAGGGCAGGATCGTGGCAGATACCAGGAAGTATCGAGTCATACTTTGCTTGGCATTTGTTATGACGTTGCCTCGCCTCGTTTACGGCTTCGATTTTAACGATGTTGAGCAGAAAGCTGAGGCGCTTGCTGGGGCGGAATTTGAGGCGCCTCAAGAAGTGCCGGATTTTCTCCGGGAACTCAGCCCGTCCCAACATCGATCCATTCAGTTTGATCCGAACGCAGCCCTTTGGCGTGAGTCCGGGGCAAAGTTCCGGGTGACGATGATGGCGCCCGGCAGCTTTTACGCTCACCCTGTGCGCCTTAATGAGGTGAAGGAGGGAAACGAGCACCCCATTCCATTTCGCCGGGAAGCGTTTACGTATCCTGACAAGGACTTGATGAACCGTATTCCAGCCGACCTGGGGTATGCGGGATTCAAAGTCACCTACCCGTTCTCTGGCTCTGATGTGAGAGAACAGTTCCTGGTATTTGGTGGCGCCAGTTACTTTCGGGGAATGGGCGAAAATCAGCGTCTGGGAATATCGGCACGGGGCATCGCCATTAACACCGGCTTGGCCTCAGGTGAGCAGTTCCCGTCGTTCACTGAGTTCTGGCTCCAACAACCTGCAACTGGCGATGACTCAATGGTGGTGTTCGCGCTGCTTGATGGAGCCTCGATTACCGGCGCCTACCGATTTGTCATCCAGCCAGGCTCCTCCACCCGGGTGGATGTCACGGCCAAGCTGTTTTTCAGGGAGGATATTGAGCAACTGGGCCTCGCGCCTTTGACGTCAATGTTTTTCTACGGCGAGAACTCGTTGAAACCCTTGGGGCAATGGCGCCCCGAAGTTCACGACTCGGATGGCCTCCTTGTTCACGACGTTGAAACCGGGGAGTGGCTTTGGCGCCCGCTGCTGAACCCGAAAAAACTGAGGATGAGTTACCACCAGGTCGGAGATCTGGAAGGCTTTGGGTTGATGCAAAGGGACCAACAGTTTGAATCCTATGAAGATGTTGGGTACCGGTATGACGTCAGGCCAAGTGCCTGGGTTGAAAGCGGCGATGGTTGGGGGACCGGCAATGTGGTGCTGGTCGAACTGCCCACCGAGGAGGAGTCGAACGACAACATCGTGGCGTTCTGGAAACCCGATTCCACATTTCGCGCCGGGGAGACGTTGGACTTCAATTACCGGGTGAGTTTTGGTGGCCCCGATATCAGCGGTCAGAAAACCGGGCGCGCCATCCCGACCTTCTTCGGTAGCAGTGAACCCTCTGATGACAATCCCAACGCCTACCGGTTTGTCGTTGATTTTGAGAGTGAGGAGTTGTCAGGGCTTTCCCGCGACGCACCCGTGGTGAGTAATGTTTCCGGTGGGGAGGGTGTCGAGATTCTGGAGCATTTTGTCCAGTTTGTAGAAGCAAAGGACATGTGGCGCCTTTCGATATTGGCGCGTCCTGAGCCTGGCAAGGTGTTGTCCCTGAGGGCCTTCCTCAGCCTTGATGGCGCCCCAATGACCGAGACCTGGATTTACGAGCTGGGCAGTGACAATAACCTGATGCGTCAGTCCGAGTGAGCAACCCCGGGAGCAACGTTTCGAATGCGCGATATTGACCTTCAGGACGTCTTCAACCGGGCCTTCCTCTACCTCGTGGAATCCGGTGTCGAGATGACCGGAGACCAATGCTGCAGGCTGCTACAGCTTCTGGAGAAGGCGGTTCTGGCGTCTCAGGCAGACGATTCCCAGACCAGTGTCCGGGATCGTGTAATAGATATGATTCCCGAGTATTTTTCGTTACCCACTCTTGCCGTGCCTGAGATCTGTCCGCCCCTGAAACGGGGCAGTATTGGCTACAATCCGCCCGGAGTTGACGATGGGAAAGGCTAGGCAATCCGGTTGGCGTGGTGTTGCAATCTTTCGCCGGAGCCTGATGATATTTCTGGTGTTCGGCCAGACCGCCATAGCCACCTATTACCTGCTCTGGATATTGCCGTACCACGGCGGCACGATCGTTGAAAAAGCCCTGATCGTTCTTTTCGCTGTGCTTTACATCTGGATTGCGATTGGCTTCTGGATCGCCGTCTGGGGATTCTTTATCCGGTCCTTCGGAGGCGATTCCTATTCGCTGGTCAAGCGGCATTCAAAGGCAGAGCTTGAGTCAGCGCCGCTGGCGACAACCGCGATTCTGCTCCCCATCTATCACGAACCCGTCGACTGGACCTTCAAAGGCCTGAAAGCGGTCTATGAAGACCTTGCCGGCCAGGGGAAACTCGACCACTTCGAGTTTTATATCCTTTCTGATAGCCGATCCCCGGATGTTTGGCTGGAAGAGCGGGCGGCCTGGTACGATCTCGTGACCGAGCTTGGTGCGGAGGGCCGGATCTTCTACCGGCGCAGAGCGGTCAATCTGAATTTCAAGAGCGGAAATGTGGCAGATTTCCTCCGACGGTGGGGACGCCGCCACAAATATATGGTTGTCCTCGACGCCGATAGCCTGCTGAGCGGCCAGACGGTCTGCCAGATGGTGCAGCTTATGGAGCTGGAGCCCCAGGTCGGGATCCTGCAAACCAACCCCAACATCATCAATGGAAAATCGCTGTTTGCAAGGATTCAGCAGTTTGCTAACCGTTTCTATTCTCCACTGTTTGCCACCGGCCTGGCCGCCGTACAGATGGGTGACGCGGCGTTCTGGGGCCATAACGCGATACTTCGGGTTGAGCCTTTCATGAAGCACTGCGGGTTGCGAAAACTCCCTGGACGAGGACTCTTCAGCGGCGCCATCATGAGTCACGACTTTGTCGAGGCGGCCTACATGGGTCGTGCCGGCTACGAAGTCTGGCTGGAGCCGCAGCTGGGTGGAAGCTTTGAGGAATCGCCGCCAACACTGGGAGATGAGCTGGCTCGAGATAACCGATGGGCAAAGGGCAATCTTCAGCATCTTTGGGTCATGCTTCGGGAGCCAGGTCTGCGGTTCGCGCACCGGATGGCTTTTCTCAATGGAGTTATGGCCTATCTGGCATCCCCGCTGTGGCTGCTGTTCCTCATCGCGGTGACGATCTCGGCGGCGCAGATGACGCTTGCGCCCATTGACTACTTCCCTGAAGGGTATCAGGGCCTGTTCCCACTATGGCCGGAGTGGCGGCCCGAGTGGGCGTTGGGGCTGGCCCTGAGTACCTTGATGCTGTTGTTCTTCCCGAAGTTCCTGGCCATTTTCGATTCAGTGGTCCAGCGCACTTCCGCCGGGTTTGGTGGCTATATAAAGTTGCTGAAGAGTGTTCTGCTTGAAAGTCTGGTGTCTGTCTTGCTGGCGCCCGTTCGAATGTTGGCTCACAGTCGGTTTGTCATTGCGGCGCTCTTTAACGTTTCCCTTAAATGGGCCGGTCAGAACCGGACCGAGGAGATAACCTGGCGAGAGGGATTCTGGAATCAACTGCCGGCCATGCTGGTTGGAAGTGGTTGGGCACTGTTTGCCTGGCAGCTGGATACACTGTTTTTTTTCTGGTCGCTTCCGGTCGCGGTACCGCTGATTCTGTCGGCGCCGACTTCCGTCCTGCTGAGTCGCCAGGCGCTGGGGATAGGGTTGCTGGAGAGGCGCTTGTTGATGATACCCGAGGAATTCCAGCCACCTCCCGTGCTTGAACGTGCCTTGGAGTACCGGTTGTTGAGCAGGCCTTCCCAAACCCTCACACCTTTCCAGCAGGCGATTCTGATTCCACATGTCAATCGCCTGCATCAGGCGTTCGCTCGTGTTCATACAGCCGCTGCCCGTCAGCAGCATTGGGCCAGTGATGTGGAGAGTTGCCTGCAACACGGCCCTGTCTATTTGTCGAACGCAAAGGTTGCACGCATCGCAAGAGACAGGTGGGCGCTGGATTATCTTCACAGGGAAGCATGGAAAGCATCAGTAGGGACTTATTGGGGGCAATGTGTTCATCGGCGCATTCTGGAGAAGGTAGACGGCTCGGCCAGAGATGCCGACGTCTACAAATGAGAAGGAGGAAGCATGGACAGGCGTTCACTGCTCAGGTGGGTTGCAGTCGGTGCGGGTAGCTACTATTTCCCGTCCGGCTGGTTGTGGGCTGCAGAGAGCGAGAGTCCGTCAGAGGGTCCGAAAACGTTCAGCTACGAGTGGCTGAAAGGCAGGGCCAGGTATTTGTCCGAGCAATCTTATGAATCCCATGAGGGCGAATTGCCCGACTCGCTGAAGGCCTTGTCCTGGGATGATTATCAGGCAATCAGTTTTCGCCCTGATCGCGCGTTGTGGGCCGGTCAATCTCTGCCATTCCGGGTGCAACTCTTTCATCTCGGCCTGTATTTCCAGACCCCCGTTCGCATCCATGAGGTGCAGGAGGGTATGGCCTGGCCGCTGGAGTACCACCCGGATTATTTCAAGTACGAAGGCGAACAGCCGTTGGGAAAACTTCCCCGGGACCTGGGGTTCGCGGGTTTTCGTATTCATTATCACACCAATTTTGAGCTGGATCTTGCCGCCTTTCTGGGTGCGAGCTATTTCCGCGCTGTGGGAAAAGAGATCCAGTACGGTATGTCCGCTCGGGGACTGGCCATCAACACGGCGGGGCCCGACGGTGAGGAATTTCCACGTTTTGCAGAGTATTGGCTCGAACGGCCAGCGCCCGGAGCAAAGGCACTCCGGGTCTGGGCTTTGCTGGATTCGCCAAGCGTCACCGGTGCCTACGCGTTTGTATTGGATCCCGGCGCCAGATTTGTGATGGACGTTGAGGTGGCGCTGTATCCCAGGAAAGAAATCGACAGGCTCGGCATTGCACCACTGACCAGCATGTATCAGGTCGGCGAGAACAGTCGCCGGATGGACTATGACTGGCGACCGGAAATCCATGATTCAGATGGCCTGCTCATGCACACCGGGGCAGATCAGTGGATCTGGCGACCGATCGTGAATCCCGGGAGTCTCCGCTACAACAGTTTCCTCGATCAGCATCCGAAAGGCTTCGGGCTTTTGCAGCGCGACCGAGACTTCGATCATTACCAGGACGACGGGGTTTTCTATGATCGACGCCCCGGTCTCTGGGTGGAACCTCTGGATGGCTGGGGCGCGGGCAGCGTCGACCTCGTAGAAATTCCAACTGTTGATGAAACGTTCGACAACATAGTGGCCTACTGGAATCCGGAAACAGTCCTGTCTCCGGGGCAGGAGTATCTGTTCTCCTATCGTCTCACCTGGGGCGATACAGCGCCGCTTGGCGAAGCCAGACTGGCAACAACCCGAGCAACCCGGACAGGGCTGGGTGGCGTTGTAGGTCAACCGAGAGAGTACTTTTCGTGGCGGTTCGTTATCGATTTTGCCGGTGGCATGTTGGAGATGCTATCCGGGGACGCGCAGGTGGAACCGGTGATAACGGTGAGTCGCGGCTCTGTCGAAATCTCGTCGGCGAGGCCCCTGGCTTCGCTCAACGGCTATCGAGCGATGTTCGATCTTGTACCGGATAATTCGACTGACCCCATTGATCTGACAGTGGTGCTGAAGTTGGGTGACGAAGTACTGACCGAGACGTGGGTGTATCAGTATTCACCGCCGCCACCCAAGGAAAGAGAACTGTACTGATCGGCAGCTTGAATGTTGACAATAACTGCACTGTGCTGAAGTGCATTGTTGACAATATGGGCTTTTCGGCGTAATTTCTCTGGAAAATATTCCGGATTGTTAACAAAAATGCCAGAGGTCAGCGAAAAAACATACACCCGTGCGGATGAAGCATTCGATTGTCTGCAAACATCCATCGTAAAAGGTGAGCTCGCTCCGGGAGAAAAGATCGGAGAGCTCGAGCTTTGTACCCGGTTCAACCTGACCCGCGGACCGCTCCGGGAGGCTCTGGGCCGCCTCGAATCCCGAGGGCTTCTGGTTCGCCGGCCCCATGCCGGCGTGAAAGTGGTGTCCGTGAGCGCTGCAGAGTTGGTTGAGCTCTATCGCATCCGGGAAGTGATGGAGGGGCTTGCCGCCCGGCAGGCTGCCGAGAGAATGACCGATGCGGAGATTTCCGACCTGCAGGCTACACTGGATGTTCACGAACGCATGATTGAAGAGGCTCAGGGGCAGGCCTATTACCAGGCAGAGGGTGACTACGATTTCCATCACCGCATTGCCACCGGCAGCCGCAATACCAAACTGGCCCAGATGTTACTGGGCGATCTCTATTACATGGTGCGAATGTACCGTTACCGGTTAAGCACCTCCGCCGGGCGCCCCCATCTGGCGCTCGGTGAACACCGCCGTATCGTCGAAGCCATTGCCCAGCGTGATGGTGAACTCGCCGAATTTTTGATGAAACGACACATCAACGCCGCTCGCCGAAATATCGAAAAGAAGATTCAGGAAGGCGTTTTAACTATCTGATAGATGAGGGTACGCATCATGTCCACCAAACTTTCCCCGGGAGCACGCTTCCGCAAGGCATTGAAAGAAAACCAGCCCCTGCAGATTGTAGGCACCATCAACGCTTATGCGGCGATGATGGCGCAGAAAGTAGGGCATCAGGCGATCTACCTTTCGGGCGGCGGTGTCGCAAACGCCTCCTATGGTCTGCCGGATCTGGGCATGACCAGCATGAATGACGTTGTAGAAGATGTTCGTCGTATTACTGCGGCCTGCGATCTGCCGCTGCTGGTGGATATCGACACAGGTTGGGGTGGGGCCTTCAACATTGCCCGCACCATTCGTGAGATGGAACGGGCGGGTGCTGCCGCTGTCCATATTGAGGATCAGGTGGCCCAGAAGCGCTGTGGGCACCGACCGAATAAGGAAATCGTGTCGCAGGAAGAAATGGTTGACCGCATCAAGGCCGCTGTAGATGCCAGAGAGGATGATGACTTCTTCATTATGGCCCGTACCGATGCCTTCCAGAAAGAAGGGTTGGACGCAGCCATCGAACGGGCCAAGGCGTGTATTGAAGCGGGGGCCGACGGTATTTTCGCGGAGGCGGTGACCGAACTTGAGCATTACAAGGCGTTCGCGGACGCGCTGGATGTGCCGATTCTGGCGAACATTACCGAGTTTGGCGCCACGCCTCTTTACAACCGCTCAGAGCTCGGCGATGCCGGTGCTGACATGGTTCTGTACCCGCTGAGCGCCTTCCGCGCGATGAACAAGGCTGCCCTGTCTGTTTACCAGAACATTCTTGAGAAGGGCGATCAGAAAGATGTGGTCGATCTGATGCAGACGCGGATGGAGCTTTATGATTTCCTGAACTACCACGAGTTCGAGCAGAAGCTGGATCAGCTTTTCCAGCAGAAGAATAACTAATCCGATACGTGACTGATGATCATCCTGAGATGAGGGAGAGCAACAATGGCTGAAGCGAAGAAACTGGGAGGCGCAGGTCTGCGCGGACAGGTAGCGGGTCAAACGGCCTTGTGTACGGTGGGCCAGTCCGGTGCAGGACTGACCTATCGCGGATATGAAATCGCCGATCTGGCTGAGAAGGCCCAGTTTGAGGAAATTGCCTACCTGCTGTTGAGAGGCAAGCTGCCCAACCGCCAGGAGCTGGACGCCTACAAACAGAAGCTGCAGAGTCTCCGAGGCCTTCCGGCTGCCTTGAAGACTGTGCTTGAGCAGATTCCCAGGGATGCGCACCCCATGGACGTCATGCGCACCGGTTGTTCCATGTTGGGCAACCTGGAGACGGAAAAAGATTTCAGCGAGCAGGACGACAAGATCGATCGCATGCTGGCCGTTTTCCCGTCGATCATTACCTACTGGTATCGATTTGCGCACGAAGGTGTTCGAATTGAGACTGACAGTGATGTTGATTCTATCGGTGGCCATTTTCTGGAGCTGCTGCACGGTAAGAAACCGAGCGAGCTTCATGAGCGAGTAATGAACGTGTCGCTGATCCTGTACGCGGAGCACGAGTTCAATGCGTCCACCTTCACGGCCCGTGTCTGCGCCTCCACGCTGTCCGATATTCACAGCTGTGTGACGGGCGCTATCGGCACCTTGCGGGGGCCTCTGCATGGCGGAGCGAATGAGGCAGCCATGGAGCTGATCCAGAGGTTCAGTACTCCGGATGAAGCAGAAGCGGGCCTGATGGGCATGCTCGAGCGGAAAGAAAAGATCATGGGCTTCGGCCATGCCATCTACAAGGACTCGGATCCCCGTAACGCGATTATCAAAAAATGGTCCGAAAAGCTGGCGGATGAAGTGGGCGATACCATCCTTTACCCGGTTTCGCTCCGTTGTGAAGAGGTTATGTGGCGGGAGAAAAAGCTGTTCTGTAACGCCGACTTCTTCCACGCCTCGGCCTATCACTTCATGGGCATTCCAACCGAGCTGTTTACCCCGATCTTTGTTATGTCGCGGGTTTCGGGCTGGACTGCCCATGTAAAAGAACAGCGGGAAAACAACCGGATCATTCGTCCCAGTGCCGAGTATACCGGTCCCGCGGATTCGAAGTGGGTGCCCATCGACGAGCGCCCGTAAGCCTGCCGAGGCACTCCCGGAGTTTTCCCGGGAGTGCCCGTTCCCGCCCACATCTTCGATACCTGACATGAGTTTCTGCCGATGAACACTGATTACCGTAAGCCACTCCCGGGCACCGACCTGGACTATTTCGATACCCGCCAGGCCGTGGAAGACATCCAGCCTGGTGCCTATGACACGCTTCCATACACCTCCCGGATCCTGGCCGAACAGTTGGTCCGCCGTTGCGATCCGGAGATGCTGACGGCTTCACTTAAGCAGCTGATCGAGAGTAAGCGCGATCTGGATTTTCCGTGGTATCCCGCGCGTGTGGTCTGTCACGACATTCTTGGCCAGACCGCCCTGGTTGACCTCGCGGGCCTGCGGGACGCCATCGCTGAGAAAGGTGGTGATCCCGCTAAAGTGAACCCTGTGGTTCCAACCCAGTTGATCGTCGACCATTCGCTGGCGGTAGAGCACGCGGGTTTTGAAAAGGATGCGTTTGAGAAGAACCGTGCGGTGGAAGACCGTCGCAACGATGACCGTTTCCACTTCATAGACTGGACAAAAACGGCCTTCAAGAATGTGGATGTGATCCCGCCCGGCAATGGGATCATGCACCAGATCAATCTGGAGAAGATGTCTCCGGTGGTGCAGTCCCGTGACGGTGTAGCCTTCCCGGATACCTGTGTAGGGACCGACAGCCACACTCCGATGGTTGATGCTCTGGGCGTCATCTCTGTCGGTGTGGGTGGCCTGGAAGCCGAGAGCGTGATGCTTGGTCGTGCCTCGATGATGCGCCTGCCGGACATCGTCGGTGTGGAACTGACGGGTAAGCTGCGGCCGGGCATTACCGGTACCGATATGGTGCTCGCTATTACCGAATTCCTGCGTAAAGAGCGGGTTGTTGGCGCGTACCTGGAGTTCTACGGTGAGGGTGCAGACAGCCTCACGGTTGGCGACCGCGCCACCATCTCGAATATGACGCCAGAGTACGGTGCGACTGCGGCCATGTTCTACATCGATGGCCAGACGATTGACTATCTGAAACTGACCGGGCGTGAGGATGATCAGGTTGCCCTCGTCGAGACGTACGCCAAGCACACAGGGCTCTGGGCTGACAGCCTGAAACAGGTCGAGTACGAGCGGGTATTGAAGTTTGACCTGTCCAAAGTTGAGCGGACCTTGGCAGGCCCCTCCAACCCGCATGCGCACCTGCCGACCTCCGAGCTTGCCAAGCGCGGAATTGCCGGTGAGTGGGAGCAGGAAGAGGGCAAGATGCCCGATGGTGCGGTGATCATTGCAGCAATCACCAGTTGCACCAATACCTCGAACCCCAGGAACATGGTGGCAGCGGGCCTGATTGCCCGCAACGCCAACAAGCTGGGACTCACGAGGAAACCCTGGGTGAAGACCTCGCTGGCACCGGGATCCAAAACGGTGAAAATGTACCTTGAAGAGGCCAATCTCCTTCCGGAACTTGAAGACCTCGGTTTTGGCGTCGTCGCTTTTGCCTGTACGACCTGCAACGGCATGAGCGGTGCGCTGGACCCAAAGATCCAGCAGGAAATCATCGACCGGGACCTATACTCTACAGCGGTCCTGTCCGGTAACCGGAACTTTGACGGGCGGATTCACCCCTATGCGAAACAGGCATTCCTGGCTTCTCCGCCGCTGGTTGTCGCCTATGCGATTGCAGGAACAATCCGTTTTGATATCGAGAAAGATGCGCTGGGCTATGATCAGGACGGTAACCCGATAACGCTGAAAGATATCTGGCCGAACGATGAAGAAATTGACGCAATTGTGAAGGCGAGCGTCAAGCCGGAGCAATTCCGCAGTACCTACATCCCGATGTTCGACATCACTCGCGATGCCCAGGCGAACACCAATCCGAATTACGAATGGCGCCCCCAGAGCACCTACATTCGTCGTCCTCCCTACTGGGAGGGTGGGCTTGCCGGCGAGAAGACCCTCAAGGGCATGCGCCCGCTGGCGATTCTGCCGGACAATATCACCACTGACCACCTGTCGCCCTCGAACGCCATCCTCGCCAACAGTGCGGCCGGTGAATACCTGGCGAAAATGGGCTTGCCGGAGGAAGACTTCAATTCCTACGCAACGCACCGTGGCGACCACCTCACGGCCCAGCGTGCCACCTTCGCCAATCCCAAGCTGTTCAACGAAATGGTCCGGGATGAGAATGGCAATGTGAAACAAGGCTCCCTGGCTCGGGTTGAGCCGGAAGGGAAGGTAACGCGCATGTGGGAGGCGATTGAAACCTACATGGAGCGTAAGCAGCCGCTGATTATTATTGCCGGGGCAGATTATGGTCAGGGTTCTTCCCGCGACTGGGCTGCCAAAGGCGTAGCCCTGGCGGGCGTTGAAGCCATCGTCGCCGAGGGCTTTGAGCGCATTCACCGCACGAACCTGGTGGGTATGGGTGTGATGCCTTTGCAGTTCGAGGAAGGCACGACTCGCCAGACTTTGGCACTGGATGGCACGGAAACCTACGATGTCGAGGGCGTTGCCTCGCCGAAAGCCGAGCTGACGCTGGTGATTCATCGTAAGAACGGCAGCACCGAGCATGTGCCCGTGATCTGCCGGCTCGATACCGAGGAAGAGGTTTCAATCTACTCCGCCGGGGGTGTGCTCCAGCGATTCGCTCAGGACTTCCTGGAGGCGGAGGGCGCCGCATGAGCTTTCCAGCGCAAATCAGAATTCCCGCCACGTATATGCGTGGCGGAACCAGCAAGGGCGTGTTTTTCCGGCTGCAGGATCTGCCGGAAGCCGCCCGGGTTCCGGGTACGGCCAGAGACCAGCTGCTGCTGAGAGTCATTGGCAGCCCGGACCCCTATCAGAAGCAAATCGACGGTATGGGCGGGGCGACCTCCAGCACCAGCAAAACGGTGATCCTGGCTGACCCTACCCAGCCTGATCACGATGTGGACTACCTTTTCGGGCAGGTGTCTATCGACAAGCCGTTTGTAGACTGGAGCGGAAATTGCGGCAACTTGACCGCCGCGGTCGGCGCATTCGCCATCAACGGTGGGTTTGTTTCGCGAGATCGCATTCCCGACAACGGCTTCTGCAAGGTCCGTATCTGGCAGGCCAACATCCGGAAAACCATCGTCGCCCAAGTACCAATTACCAACGGAGAAGTTCAGGAAACCGGTGATTTCGAGCTGGACGGAGTGACCTTCCCGGCGGCCGAGGTTCAGGTGGAATTCATGGACCCCGCCGATGGCGACGGAGCCATGTTCCCGACTGGCAATGTGGTTGACGAACTCGAGGTTCCCGGAGTCGGTTCACTCAAGGCTACGATGATCAACGCAGGTATCCCGACAATCTTTGTGAACGCCGAGGATATCGGCTACACAGGGACTGAATTGCAGGATGACATCAACAGCGACCCAAAGGCGCTGGCGATGTTTGAGACGATTCGGGCCCACGGTGCCGTGCGAATGGGGTTGATCGAAAACATTGAGGAAGCGGCGAATCGGCAGCACACGCCCAAGGTTGCCTTCGTCAGTTCGCCCGCGGATTACATCTCGTCCAGTGGAAAACAGATCAGGGCCGGTGAGATCGATGTCCTGGTCAGAGCCTTGTCCATGGGCAAACTCCACCATGCCATGATGGGCACAGCTGCAGTTGCCATTGCAACGGCGTCAGCCGTTCCGGGAACTCTTGTGAACCTTGCTGCCGGTGGAGGCGATCGTACCGATGTGACCTTTGGCCACCCTTCAGGCACGCTCCGTGTGGGCGCTGAGGCGCGGCAAGAGGACGGCGAATGGACAGCAACCAAAGCTATCATGAGTCGAAGTGCGCGGATACTCATGGAAGGGTGGGTGCGTGTTCCCGAGGACACTTTTTAGAGTGCAATAATAGCCCGGTGGCATCCATTCCAGGGATGTCACTGCGGCCATTTTCAGCCAGAACAGTCAGGCTAACCTCTTCTCCACATCTTCCTTGAGAAAAAGCCGAGCAAACTTAGCGCTACCAGAGCGAAGGATGATGGCTCAGGCACTTCCAAGGCACTGGACCGTATGATGCCCGAAAGCAATGAGGTACTCGTGGTCCTCTCCTGGGTCCACAGTTCGTGAGCGAGTTCACCGTCTTGGAAGAATCCGGTGATATCCAGATAGTACTTTTTCGAGCCAATCGCATAGTAGGAAGAACTCGACTCGTTCAACGCGAGAGTGACGCGGTCGGCGCATCCATATTGATTAATCGTAGATTCTCTGGATTCTCCATTGGCGCATGTTTCACCGGCGGCTGGTCCGTTGACGGTTTCCCAGTGGTCGAACTGAAAGATGGATTCCAGTATTTGGGAAACTCCGTCGAGATTGACCATCGCTGTAACCTTGAGTTCAGCACTCGTTAAAGGCGTACCGCCAATCGGGTGGTTGAAATGCATGAACTCGCCGAGCGAAAACTCCTCTCCCTCAGTGGCATGAAATGCTGGAGCCGCATTGCCAAGGAAAGCATAGCCACTCTGGTAATCAGGGTTGGAATTTCCCCACTTAATTGTATCCGTGTTCAGGCCTGAGACCACGGGCGCACCCGGCGTCACGTTTACCCAAGACCCCGTAACATCCGCTATCTTGATGGGAGACGCAGCGGCCAAGCCTGTCACAAAAGCCGAGCTGCAAAGAATCAGTGTAATGGCAGAGTGTTTCATAGCTAGGCATCCCTAAATAGTGAAACGCTGCTTTAATAAAGCATTACTACTGCTCTTAAAAACGAACGCAAGGTGAGTACCAGTTCTAGAATTACTGCGCTAAAACAAGCGTGTTTATTGGGGGCGGTTGGGCTACTTTGTCTGCAAGAACGAAGGGTTGTAAAAAAATGTGACGCTGGTCACGTATTGCTGCTGACGAAGCGTGGTTCCGGTAAATCCGTCGTTCCGATAGAGAGTGAACTAGGCTTTTACCTGATAACTCTGGCTGGAAAGGAGTGTGTGATGATGACCGACAACAGCGACCAGAATGAGCGCCCGGACTTTGATGAAGTCCTCCAGACGATCGCAGACTATGTGCTGGACTTCACCATTGAGAGCGCTGAAGCCTGGCGAACCGCCCGTTACTGTCTGATGGACACCATCGGCTGTGGCCTGCTGGCGTTGCGCTTCCCCGAATGTTCAAAACATCTCGGTCCGCTTGTGGAGGGGACAATGGTCCCGCACGGTTCCCGTGTTCCGGGCACATCGTTCCGTCTGGACCCGGTCAAAGCTGCCTGGGACATCGGCTGCGCTGTTCGTTGGCTGGACTACAACGATACCTGGCTGGCCGCTGAATGGGGGCACCCCTCAGACAATCTGGGTGGCATCCTGGCAGTGGCAGATCATCTCTCTCAGAAACGTGTTTCGAACGGACAAATGCCGCTGACCATGCACACTGTTCTTGAGAGCATGATCATGGCGCATGAAATACAGGGGATACTGGCCCTGGAGAACTCCTTCAATCGGGTCGGCCTCGATCACGTGGTGCTCGTAAAAGTCGCCTCAACGGCTGTGACCGCGAAACTGATGGGTGCGAACCGGGACCAGCTGCTGTCTGCGCTTTCCCACGCCTGGGTTGACGGGCAGAGCCTGAGAACTTACCGGCATGCACCCAACGCAGGCTCCCGTAAATCCTGGGCTGCGGGCGACGCTACTTCAAGAGCTGTTCGTCTTGCAGACATTGCCATGCGCGGAGAGATGGGAATCCCCGGTGTGCTTACGGCGCCTCAATGGGGCTTCTATGACGTGTCGTTCAGCAAGACAAACAAGGATCAGAAGCTCAAGCCGGAGGGCGAGCGCCGCTTCTCGTTGCCGCGTGAGTTCGGGTCATACGTGATGGAAAACGTTCTTTTCAAGGTTTCTTTCCCCGCGGAATTCCATGCCCAGACCGCCGTTGAGGCAGCTGTCACCTTGCACCCCGAGGTCCGCAACAGAATTGAGGAAATCGACAGGGTTGTTATCACAACCCACGAGTCCGCAATTCGGATCATTTCCAAGCAGGGCGCTCTGGCCAACCCCGCTGACCGGGATCATTGTCTCCAGTACATGGTTGCGGTGCCTCTGATATTTGGGGGCCTGACGGCCGACCACTACGAAGACAGTTTTCACGAAGCAAACCCGACCATCGACGAAGTGCGGGCCAAAATGGAGGTTGTCGAAGATCCGCGCTACTCATCGGAGTACCTCGAGCCAGAAAAGCGCTCCATCGCCAATGCGATCCAGGTTTTTTTCAAGGACGGCAGCAGCACAGAAAAAGTCGCGGTAGAGTATCCGATAGGGCATCGCCGGCGTCGGGAGGAAAGTATTCCCCTGCTTGAGGATAAGTTCCTGATGAACCTGAGGACGCGCTTTCCACTTCAGAAAACCAGAACAATCCTGGATTGTTTCGCGGACCACGCAGCACTTGACGATATGCCTGTTCATTTATTCCTGGATCAGTTCGTGATTTGATCTGGTCCCAGGGCTGAATTTGTCCATTAAGACGCGATGTCGAATTAATTTACGCGCCTGAATTGGAGAACAGGCGCTTCGATACAGGGTGAAAGAAATCAGGCCGCAAAACATAGGGATGTTGTTGTGTGGTACAGCCTATGCAGGTGTTATTTGCCAGTGCTGTATTGGAGGGCTTATGAGGATCACCAGTGTTGGTAGATTGGTAGGTGCTCTGTCTGTGATTCTTTCGGGTGTTTTTGTCAGTGTCTCGGCTTCGCCCGTTATGGACCACGGTATCGTACTAGCCACGCACCATAGTTCCGCCAACGAAGCCCCGTCGGTACTTTCTGAGCAAAAACGGGATCTCGAGTTTCCCGATCCTTCTGGGTGGGAGGGAAAAATCCAGGGTAGCGAAGAACTCACATCCTCCCTGATCGGACCGAATTACAGTACCCGGGCCACCCCCATGACGGGCGATGACGAACTGGGTGTCAAAGTTGTGTGGCCACTCAAAGAACCCGGGTCTTTGGCGCTTTTGGGGCTGGGCATCCTCGCACTTTTGCTACTAAGCCGGGTGGGGCGCAGACGCTGACCGGAGCTCGTCGATTCCGCTTCGCAAATTCGCATCAATCATTGAAGTTACAAAAATTTACAGTAAACTCTAGTGTATTGAGTTCCCGCCGCAGTGGATGCAGGGATCAGGCTCGGTTGAACATCAAAAGGAGTTGACGTGGCCCACGTCAGGCTGTTCCGGCATTACATACACCTTCCCTTCGTAATCCTCGGCCTGATTGATTTCTCGGTGTTGGTCTGCAGCTTCTCGCTGGCCGCATTTTTTCGTTACTTTGGCGATGCTGGGTTTTTCCTTGAAAACCTCGTTTTTGTTCTCCCTTCCGCCGTAGTTTTTGCTGCTGCCAACCTGCTGGTAATGATCTCGATAGGCGTCCATCAGGCCCGACTGGAAGAGGGCATGTCGGGAATGATGCTGAGAACAATCCTGGCATTGATCGTTGGCGTGCCTGTTGCCGGTTTTACTTATCTGCTGGCCAGCGAGTGGCTATGGTACCTGGGCTCCAGCGGAGTACTGACCACGGCCTCTGTTTTCGGTTTTTTTCTACTGGGTATTGTTCGCTCCGTGTTTTTTGCCGTGGCGGGCAAGGATGCTTTTAAACGCAAAGTTCTGGTCCTGGGCTCGGGATTTCGTGCAAATCAGCTTCTTGAAGACCTGAAGACCCCCTTTAATCGCAAAGGCTTCAGGCTGAGTGGTTTTGTGCCCCTCCCCGGAGAAAAAAGAGAGGTTCCGGAGGAACACCTGATTTATCCGGGCACCACTCTGCAACAATACATTCACAAATACCCTGTTAGTGAGATCGTTGTAGCCGTTGACGATCGCAGGAAAGGACTCCCGATGGAAGATTTACTCGAGTGCAAGATGGAGGGTGTAAAAATTGTCGACGGTGCGACCTTCTACGAACGGGAATCCCGAAAAGTCGCGCTGGAAATGATTTCCCACGGATGGCTCGTGTTTTCGGACGGGTTTACTGTCTCGTCGGTTTTCGGCGTTGGCAAACGATCCCTGGACATTCTCGCGGCGACAGTGCTGCTGATTGCAGGCCTACCGCTGATGGTCCTCACGGCAATTGCCATCAAAATCGAAGACGGATTGAAGTCCCCTGTTTTCTACAGCCAGGAAAGGGTGGGGCTTAATGGGCAGGTTTTCAAAGTGTATAAATTCCGGTCGATGATTACGGACGCGGAGAAGAATGGAGCAGTGTGGGCGAGTAAGAATGATTCTCGTGTTACACATGTCGGCGAGTTCATCCGCAAGGTCCGAATTGACGAGCTGCCTCAAATCTTCAATGTACTGAATGGCACTATGGCCTTTGTCGGCCCCCGCCCTGAGCGGCCGGTATTTGTTCAGCAACTCTCTGAAAAAATACCCTTTTACAGCGAAAGGCATCGCGTGAAGCCAGGGGTGACCGGATGGGCCCAGCTTTGTTTCGCCTATGCTGATAATGAGGAAGATACTCGGGAAAAACTTCGCTATGACCTTTACTACATCAAGAATCAAAGCCTGCTGCTAGATTTATTGATTATAATTCAGACAGTCGAAGTGGTATTGTTCAAAAAAGGATCAAGGTAGTTTCGGGGTTATGCTGTTCCCGAGATATGGAAAAGCAAGGAATTGTAGAGAGGATTTACAATGTCACGGATGTACTCCCTTCCAGGGCTTGCCCTGTTTTTAGTGGTCACCCTGATTTCAGGATGTGCCGGTCAGTCTGCCTCATCTCGAGATAAAATCCAGCGGGCGTTGAGCGTCAATACTGCGACCAGTGTTGAGGAATATGTGCTCGGGGCCACGGACACCGTGAAGGTTTCGGTCTGGCGTAATGAAGACCTCAGCATCGAAGTGCCAGTTCGTCCAGACGGCAAGATCTCGGTTCCTCTCGTGGGCGATGTGCAGGCAAGCGGGCGCACACCGCAGGCACTGGCCGATGACATCGAAAGTAGCCTGGCACGCTATATTCGCCAACCCCAGGTCAGCATTGTGGTTACATCGATGGGTAGCCACGAGTATACCGATCGGGTGAGGGTGACCGGTGCCGTTGAACAACCTGTATCCGTGCCTCACCGAGCCGGAATGACCGTGCTTGATGTTGTCCTTGGTGCTGGCGGTACTACTCCCTTTGCGGCCCTGAATAAATCCATGTTGTATCGCAGGGTTGACGGTGAAGTTGTCGCCATTCCTGTGCGTCTGGAAGACATTCTGAATAACGGTGATGTAGCAACGAATTACGCGATTCGACCGGGAGATATTCTTAGTATTCCGGAGCGGAATTTCTGAGCCTCCGGATTTTAAACGGACCTGTGTTAATCCAATAGTGAGTTATGCGCCATGGCATTACCTCTGTCTGAATTACCAGTCGAAATCGTTAAGGAAGTTCGCTCCCGGAAGTGGCTGGCTCTGCTGATCTTTGTGATTGTGAGCTTCGGTGTTCTGGCCGCCGGATTTCTTTGGCCTTACAAATACCAATCCGAGACGGTGATATTTATTGACGATCAGAACATCATCCGTCCGTTGATGGAGGGCAGTGCGGTTGCCACGGAAATCAACGATAGGGCGTCTGCGGCTCAGGAATTACTCTGGAGCCGGAGCGTGATCGAAAAAATCGCCAAAGATGACGAGATTTTTGGAGAAGGTGCGGCGGACGTCGGGCGTGAAAGGCTTGAGAGCCGGATCTTCGCCTTGAAGCAGAATTTATCGGTCGTCCCGCGCGGAGACAGTTATTTTGCCATTGCGTATCAAGCCGAGTCTCCAATGCGAGCTTTTCTGGTGGCTCAGCGCATGGGGCAGCTCTTTATCGAGGAGACGAATGAACGAAAGCGTACTGAAAGTCGGAATGCGTATGAGTTCATCAATAACCAAGTGCGGAGTTACGAACGACAGCTCGCCCAGGCTGAGGAGCGACTTCAGGAGTTTCTTGCCGAAAATGTCGATGGCACCGAGGGCGATGCCAATAATCGTCTGGATAATCTGAGAAGTCAGCTTGAGCTTGCCCAGATGGAAAAATCGGAACTCGAGGCCCGGGAACGGTCGCTCGAATTGGAGCTCAGTCGAGTTAATCCGACCATTCGTCAGGGCAGGACACCGGATGCCTACCAAACTCGAATCAGTTCCCTCGAAGAGCAGTTGGATAACCTCCGTCTTCGGTATCACGATACCTATCCGGATATTGTAATCCTAAGGGAGCAACTGCAGGAGTTGCGCCGCCAGAAAGCTCGCCAACTCGCCCAACAGGGTGACGAGCCACAGCCCTTGGGAGAGGAGTCCCTATCGAACCCGGTCTATCAGGATATCCAGACAGAGTTGACCTCCACTCGAGCGGACATCCAGACCATGAATTCGAGAATCAATAGCTTTAGACGGCTGCTGGCAGAACAGGCGCAGCGGATGGAACGCATCCAGGAAAACAAGGCTCAGTACATGGAGCTTACTAGGGACATGGAGGTCAACAAAGAGATCTATGACGATCTTCTGAAAAGACGTGAGCGGGCAAGGGTGTCGATGCATCTCGACGTTGAAGGGCAGGGCTTGAACTATCGAATCAACGAGAAGGCTCAGTTTCCGCTCGCGGCATCGGGCCCCGGATTTCCACTATTCGCTGCTGCTGGTCTCTTTTTGGGGCTGGCTGCGCCTTTCGGTTTAGTCGCAGGTTTGCTGCAAATTGATCCCAGAGTCCGGGCAAGGGAGCAGCTTGAGGAAACCATTGAATTGCCGGTATTGGTGCTGCTGCCACAAATAAGGACACCTTATGAGCAACGGCGGGACCATAGGATCACCATGTTGGTTGGGATGATCGCAATCGTGGCCGTGGTTGTGTATTTGAGTATCGCTGGAGCCGCTTTGATGGGAGTTATCGGATGAATGACCGAAAAAGCAACACCGGTTCCCTCAAGGATTCGGAAGAAGACCAGCCAGTTGTTGGAGATGACAACGGAAACCATCCGGAAGATGGTTACTGGTTAAGAAGCAGGGATGAACTGAATAAAGAGGGTGTCCCATACTCGGAGTGGGATGATTCCCGAATGCTGGTTCCCAGCTCCCTTGAACTTGGGCCCGGAGCTGTAGACAGGTACGTCATCAGCAAGCAGATTGTCCGCATGCAAGAGCCTCGTCGGCTCACAGCGGATGATATGGATGAACGCCGGATTATTTATCCCGAATCTGGTAACCGTGCCATGGTGAACCGATTTCGGGATCTTCGGACCAAATTGCTTGAAGCTTCGGGAGGTAACAATTTTACAATCGTTGTGAGTGCGACCAATCGGGGAGCGGGCGCTTCATTTGTCGCCCTCAATCTGGCAGCGGCATTTGCATTCGATCAATCCAAAACGGCGGTGGTCATCGACTGCAATCTTCGTGAGCCATCCCTTCACTCTACGCTCGATATCATGCCGGAAACCGGGCTGACGGACTTTCTCGAGGATCCTGATTACGATATAGCCCGAATTCTATATCCAACAGGAATTCCCCGGTTAAGACTGATACCTGCGGGTAGTCGTCGGGAAACGCCCAGTGAGTTTTTTACCTCTTTCCGGATGAAACAGTTCCTCCAGGCGGTCAGGCGTCGTTATCCAGACCGATTTATTGTGCTCGATACCGCGCCGATCACCGAATCGCCTGATGCCCGAATTCTCTCGGAATTGTGCGATTACTCCATGTTGGTTGTCCCCCATGGTCGGGTTACTCCGAATCAAGTGGAGCAGGCAGCCACCGCCTTTAATCCCCAAAAATTCGTTGGAACGGTTATCAATGGTTAGACATGGATTGTCAGTGCTGAAACGTCGGAGTGGATTACTGTTTTTGGGGATCTGGATTTGTTCGTCAGGCCCAATAGCTGCAGCTCCCGCGGTCTTCTCGGTAGGGCTGGATTCGCGGTATACCAACAACGCAACGCAGGCTCCTTTTAATGAGGAGTCGGACCTTGAATCGAGAGTTTTTGTGGGTGTCCAGCATTCCTCCGATCCTGGTAATTGCAATTCCGAGCTGGCCGCACAGGTTGGGTATAGCCGCTGGCTTGATGAGACCTTTTCACCGGAAACAACCGCCAATGCTGACTTTGAAGGTGATTGTCGCCTTGGAAGTAACCTGGTTTGGGAGGCCTCGGACTATCTTAGAGACGTTGTGCGGGACAGCCGGGTAAACAATACACCCAATAACCGGACCCAGAAAAATGTTTTCCGAACCGGCCCGATTCTTACATTTAGGTTAGGGGCAGTGGATGAGCTCTTGCTTTCTGCATCCTACGAGAACACAGAGTTTCGTGAACCTGAGCAGAAGGATGGCGAACGGTATAGTGGGTCGGTCGGTTGGAATCATTTCTTCAGCCCTTCTTTCTCGGCCGGGCTGCGTGCGAGTGCAGACCAGTCTGAACTTGATACCGAAGAGGAATTCGATCGTGTCACTGTCAGTGCCCCTTTCAACAAGGCGTGGGCAGCGACCAGCCTGAGCGGCGCGGTAGGCTATGGCCGAATCGAATCGTCATTACAGAACAGCAGTCCACGGAAATACGACAGCTTCGTGGGCAACTTGCTTTTGGTGCGACAGATTAATGTCACAACAGAACTTGAAATTGAGGCAAGTCGAGAGCTCACCGATCAGACCTCGGATTTCGATACTCGATTTGATGATTTTATTTTCAACCTGGACCAGACAAGCGCTGTCGAGGTGACAGCTGTGCGTCTAGGGGTAAACAATGATCTTGGTGCCTCTACCTTTGACATTGGGTTGTTCGCAAACCGATCAGACTATCTCGATATAAGGATTGAGGAGGATAGTGCTGGTATTGATGCAGCCTTTCGGCGCCCGCTAACCGGCCAGTTAAACTGGACTGTAGGAGCGCGTTATGAGTTGTTCCGATACAGTGCCGACGATACCGAGGATGATGTTATTCGAGTCAACACCGGGATCGATTTCCAATTGAACAGACAGCTCAGTTTCGTGAGCGTAGTTGGATATGAAAAGCGGACCAGTGACGTGCTGAGTCGAGAATTCGATGAAGCCTGGGTCCTGGTTGGCGTTGAATATCTGTTCCGCTGAGGCCCGAATGAGGGGCACGCCAGACAGGGAAGAATACTCTATGCAGACGACGATACAGAACGCACTCACGATCGATGTCGAAGACTATTTCCAGGTTGCGGCGTTGTCGGAGGCCGTGGAACGGGATGACTGGTCGTCCATGGAATATCGGGTAGAAGCGAACACTGATCGTCTGCTTGAACTCTTCGACAGCCACAATATCAAAGCCACATTTTTCACTTTGGGTTGGGTGGCCGAGCGGTCACCCGCTCTGGTTCGACGGATCCGGGATGCCGGTCACGAGATTGCAAGCCACGGTTACAGCCATCAGCTAATTTATGATCAGACGCCGGAACTGTTTCGGGAAGAGACTCGCCGATCCAAGAGGATTCTGGAGGATATTACGGGCGAGCCGGTCACAGGCTACCGGGCGGCGAGTTATTCCATTACATCGAAATCGCGCTGGGCGCTCGACGTTCTCTGTGACGAGGGTTTTACCTGGGATTCCTCTATATTTCCGGTTCACCACGATCGGTATGGAATGCCCGGCACGCCGTTCGAGCCATACCAGCTTCGGGCACCTGGCGGCGGTTTGCTGACGGAGTTTCCCCTTTCAACGTGTCCCATCGGAAGGTACCGGTTGCCGATCGCTGGTGGAGGCTATTTTCGGCTTTTCCCATACTGGTTTAGTCGGTGGGGATTAGGGCAAATTAATAAGGCGGGACAACCGTTTATTTTTTATCTGCACCCCTGGGAAATCGATCCTGATCAGCCGCGACTGAAAGTAAAAGCTTTCTCGCGTTTCCGTCATTACAACAACCTCGATAAATGTATGAGCAGGCTCGAAAGTTTGCTTGGAGATTTTCGGTTTGGCCCCGTATCGAGTGTACTTTCGCGTGTAACGATTTCCTCAGAGGCTGTCGCCGTCTGAGTGCCTTTCGAAGGATAGTCTGATGGAAAGGGATATTTCCTTGGTTGGTCTGGAAGATCAAAAACATCGCCTGGATCGATTGAAAAACGAGAAGGGCCGCTTGGGCCGTTTGGTAAATGAGGCGCGACGGTCGGGAGGTACAGGGGATCACTGGATCTCAGAATTTCGCGACGTGTCCCAGGAGATCAAAAGGCTTCAGAAACTAATCAAAAAGCAGGTCAATGGCGCTGAGGTCGAAAAGAAATGGGCGCCGGAGACGATAGCACCCCCTCCAGCGATTACCGAGAAGCCCCTCGATAAGCCTGTTTCGGTCAAACCCTGTGTCGGCGACATGCTTATAGCGGCCGACGAATATGTTGGCCAACATCCCGGCGCAGCGGTATGGCATCGGCCCTTAATTTCTTCCTTCATCAAGCAGACGTACGGCCATAAAGCTCGTTACCTGTGTGCGGTGACAGAGTGCGGAAAATTGGTGGGAATTCTCCCTGTGGTTCGTCTCAATAGCCGTCTGTTCGGAAATTTCATGGTTTCCATGCCGTTCTTTAATTATGGCGGTGTGCTCGCGGATAATGCCGATATCGCCCATCAGTTGATTTATGCCGCTGATCAATGGCGAAGGGAGGAGGGGGCCAAGCACCTGGAACTTCGATTCCTTCAGGACAACAAACTCGGTCTGCCCCAAAGAACTGACAAGGTAACTTTCTGGTTACCTTTGCCGGATCAAAGCGATGCCCTGTGGAACAGCTTCAAGCCAAAACTCAGGGCACAGATACGTCGAGGTAATCGGGACCTGAGCAGCCTGAGTATTGGAGGTAGTGAGCTTCTGGATGAGTTCTACAAGGTATTCTCGGTCAATATGCGTGACCTTGGAACGCCGGTATACAGCCGCGCTTTTTTCCGGAATCTACTGGCAGGTCTGGACGGACAGGCCTGGCTTGTAGTGGCCCGAATTGGTGGGCGGGCAGCCGGCTGTGCGTTTTTGACCGGCTATCGGGAACGAATGGAGATACCGTGGGCATCCACCCTCAGGAAGCAGAGCCACACCGGCATCAATATGATCATGTATTGGAAGATCCTTGAGTTTGCGATTGAGCATAAATTTAAGATTTTTGATTTTGGCCGCTGCACCGAGAACGCTGGAACCTATAGATTCAAGGAGCAATGGGGGGGGCAGCCCATTGCTCTTCACTGGGATTATGTCCTGCCAACAGGGGAGAGGCTTCCAGAACTTAACCCGGATAACCCGAAATTCCGACTGTTAATAGCGGCCTGGCGAAAGCTGCCGGTTTGGGCTGCAAATCTGTTGGGGCCGCGCATTGTCAGGGTATTGCCATAATGCTCCACCACTCGGAGAAAACCATTCTGCATCTGATTGATACCACCGGACCCGGTGGCGCAGAGACTGTCTTTATTAATTTACTCAGGGAACTGGGGCGTACAGAGTTCCGAAATGTGGTGGTTCTTCGCGGTGACGGATGGGTCGCGGACAAGGTGCGTTCCATCGGGATCGCTCCACACTTTATTGATTCGAAGGGCAGTTTTAACCTTGGTTACATCAAAGCTCTCAGACGCTTGGTAAGTGATGAAAACGTTGCTCTGATTCACGCGCATCTCCTTGGCTCCAACGTTTATGGTGCGTTGCTGGCTCTCATTTGCCGAAAGCCAATGATTGCGACCTTTCACGGGGCTGTGGATGTCGCGGATGGTGAGCGGTTCCTCCGAGCGAAGTTCTTCTTGATCGGTCTTGGTGCTTCAAAGATCGTCTGTGTATCAAAACGGCTGAAAGAAGAGCTTTCCGCCCGAAGCGCCTTGCCAGCCGAAAAAGTGAAGCTGATATACAACGGTGTCGATCCTTCGAAATTTCTTAACGCCTCTCTCGCCAACTTAAAACAATCGCTCGGTCTGAAGCCGGAATCTATCCTGGTAGTGTCTGTTGGTAATATCCGCCCTGCAAAAGGCTATGAGTATCTGGTCGAGGCATCATTACGAATGTCAGAGTCTGATCCAGACATTCACTTCGTCGTGGTAGGACATCAAAGGAAGACACTTTTCGACAGACTGACCGAGCAGATATCCGAATCTACAAAAAAGCCCAGGCTTCACTGGCTTGGATTCCGGGAAGATGTGGCAGACATTCTGAGACAAGCGGATATATTTCTTCTCCCCTCCGTTTCCGAGGGGTTCTCTATCTCAACGGTAGAGGCGATGATGGCCGGGGTTCCTGTTATTGCAACGAAGAGCGGCGGGCCAGAGGAAATTATTGTTGATCGTGAAACCGGTCTTCTTATTCCGGTCAGAAACCCCGACGCCATCGTAGCGGCGATTAAGGACCTCAGAAAACCAGATATTAGGGAGAGGGTAGTGGCCAGGGCTCACACTGTTGCGGTCGAAAAGTTTGGCCTGGAGACTATGCTTCAAGAATACCGTGGGCTCTACCAACAACTTATCGGCTAGGGCAAGATGCTAAAAAGTGTTGTTCTGAAGTTTGCCAACTGTGTTGGCGAATCGGGTCTGTTTCGATCCCTTTGTCCAGGGCGGGTACCGGTGTTTATGCTCCACCGAGTGTCTGACTCTGGAGAGGAACGCCTGCCCGGATGCATGAATTCGGATATACTCCGCTCCCATCTGGATTACCTCGCCAGGAAAGGATTTCAGATTCTGTCTATGGAGGACCTCAGGGCCATGCTTGATGACGGCCGGCACCTTCCTTCGAAATCCGTTATGTTTACTGTCGACGACGGTTTTTTTGATCATCACGATGTGGCCGCCCGGGTATTTGGAGAGTTTGGTTTCACCCTGAACTTCTTTTTGATTACCGGATTTCTAGATTTGAAACTCTGGCCATGGGACGATCAGGTTGCGTACGCGTTGCATCGCGCTCAGCCCTCAAAGGTTCAGATAAAGATGCCCTCCGGTGCCATTTTTCCGCTAGACCTTCTGAACAACGAGATCAACGATGTTGTTTATAGTCTTCGCAGCAGGTTAAAGAAGGAAAGTCAGAGCGAACTTTATGACTGGTTGGAAACAGAGCTATATCCAGTTCTGAAGGTAGAATGTCCGGACGAGATCCCTCCTGAATACAAACCAATGTCCTGGGACAATGCCAGGACTCTCCGCGATTTGGGACACGGGGTTTTTCCACATACCTGCACTCATCGAATTCTTTCAACGTTGCCAATCGAACAAAGGCAAACGGAAATTGAAGTCTCAATCAAGAGAGTAGCGGCCGAGCTACGTTATGCTCCGGAGATTTTTGCCTATCCTACCGGGCGCCTGTCTGACTATGACGAGGTTGATGTCGAGCATCTCGGTAAACACGGCATCAAGATGGCTTTTAACACTGTTCCTGGCTACGTTCGAGCTGGACAGAATTGTTTTGAACTGCCTAGATTTTCATTGCCTTGTGATTCGGATGATTTTCGCCAAATCGTTAACGGGTTTGAGGCATTCAAGATGAAATTGCGGGGATTAGCTAAACCTGCGGCGTAATTTCTTGTTGGTTCTGCGAAAGATATTTTTAATAGCATCCCAAGAATATTTACAGGCCGGGATTGGATCTCTCCAATAGAATAATGCGCCAATCCTTCGGCGAAAGAGTAGTCTTAGATAGAGAAAAAGAATGGAGAAAATGTTTTCCCGATCTTCCAGCCTCGCAATCAAATCACCAAAGAAGTTCCAGTAGACCACGTTATTTGTTTGTGGACCAAACGCCACTTCCTGGCCATAGGCCACCCGAGTGCAGGCAAGAATGTTATTGATACCGCATCGAGTATCAAACCAGTTACACATGCCCAGGCGAGGATTAGTCTCGATATATAAGTATCGACCGGAAACGGGATCTTTTTTGAACTCGATCATGGCTGGCCCACAATAGTTCAGGGCCTTTCCGATCTTTTCACACTCCTCACGCAGCTCCATGTTCTCTCGACTAATGGCCAAAGAAGTTACACCGTAATGGGACGGCATCGTCCCTAGGCGCTGGAATAGAAAACAGGCGCTCATTTCTTTCTGGAGGTTAAAGGTGACATTACAAACCCATAGGTTGTCGTCTGCACCCTGAATGACTTCCTGGCCGATGAACCTCTCTACCTGCCCCCTGAAACGTTGTCGAAATTCATCGAGTTCGGTCTGGGTGTAGAGGATGACATTCTTGGCCCCCAATATTTGATAATCGCGAAACGTACGGGGCTTGATAATTAGTGGAAAGGATTCAGGATCGTTGACAGAGAGTTGGTAGTAGGTTTTGGGTAGAGCAATTCCGCCTTGCTCCATCGCCCGGCATTCGAGCTTTTTATCGTTCAGGATACGGGTCGTTTCCATGGAGGGGACAATCAGATGATGCTTGGAATACCCTTCATTTTTGAGCTCCCCCAGTAATTCGGCGGAATTGTCCGAGCAAGCCAACAAAACCCCCGGACCGTTCTCTCTGATGAACAACCGGTCGAGTATCGGCCTGAGATCTGCCAAAGAAGGATTAGGCGGTACCAGAAAAGTCACCTCGCTGAAACGACTGTAAGTGCTTAGGTCTGAACGTTTCGTGATCAAAGTGTAGGCCTTGAGGCCGGCCTGGGCCGCGGAACGGATCGCTCCAAGACCATTGAGGCCGTTTGCGAGAATGATGACGTAGGGAGACGGCATGGACACTGTCAGCGCCTCAGTGCTCTTAAGTATTGTCTGAGTTCAAACCAAAAAGGCCTGAGGTCGTTCCAGCGATTTACTTCATGCCGGGTTTGTAGCCCTGGCTGGAAAAAACGTAAAACTTCGATGAGCTTTTGCCCAAAGGAATAGTTTTTATTCGGCGACTTCAAGATGATGATAAGCCGATCAAGGTCTCCAAGGATCCAGCGTACCCGCCGTTGTCGCCACTTTACTTCGGGCATCTGCTGCTCGGTGCAGACGAGATACAGCCACCAGGGGAAGTCTATTCCTGAATCAATAGCCAATTGCAGGGAGCCCCAGAATCTGGGGTTTACCTCCATTAAATAGCCGGTGCCGTTATGGTCAACCCGGAACTCTACCATCGCAACACCATGCCACTGGACGCCTCCCAGGAGATGCTCGGCGGATAATCTTAACGCATCATTTAATGGTGCGGACTCGCTCAAGACACTAACGCCGCCCGCAGGGGGCTTTTCACGGATCCTGCGGTGTGAGAAATAGCACACTGGCTTACCATGATTATATAGCGCGAACACGCCTTGGCCCGTCCCTGCGATGAAAGATTGAATTGTGAAAGGATATGAAAAGAAATTGTAGGAAGCCAGGTACGAACGGGCCTGTTCAGCCGATTCAGCAATGAGAACGCGGGTTGATACAATATGGCCGTCCTCAAGAATTTTTGACTTGAACGGCTTTAACACGATGGGGAAGTGATCTATTTGGCCGAGCTTCCTCAGTCCTTCTTCAGCATTTTCACAAAACAGGGTTTCGGGAACCGGCACCCCCTTAATAGTGGCATATTTGAAAAGCTCGTTCTTGTTGGCAAGCTTCTCAACGGAGTCGCTACGTGGAAAGGGAAAGGTTACATGTTGAGGCAGTTCGTCGCGGTATCGGAGAAGGACATATGTGGTCGCTTCTGTAATGGGCAGCAAGAAGGAAATGTCCAGATCGTTGACTAGCTTTACTATCGCCTCAAAAAAGAGGCGTGGTGACTCATAAGGGTCAGGATAGGTCGCCCTTACTTTGCAATAACGGGACATTCCAGCCATCGAAGTCGCTGTGCTTTCCGCGACTGCCACCCATAGATTTCTAGAACCAAGAGATCTGACCGCTGCCAGCGATGCCCGCTGGTTCCCATCAAGCACCAAGATTCTGGATTCCATGGATAGCAACGTCCTTTGTTGGTACCAACCTTGAGAAGCGGGACTATATTATCATTAATAACAGCTCCAAATACTATCGAGGTGGGCCGTCGTAGAAGATACGTATGTTCCTCGTAATCTGATCAGGCGTCTATATGAAAGATAGCCTCAAGAACTTCTCCGTTGATTACTTCAGTTGTGGCATGATAGGGCTAGCCATAGATTTTCGGGGACTTTCACTCAGAAATAAGGAGATTATCTGGTGAACCGGGTGGTGTATGAACGGTTTGGATCAAGAAATGGGCTTGTTCGATTTCTTGGGTATTGGCTCCTCTTTCAGATAGGAGCCTATCGCCGTTTCCCCGCTTTGATACCTGCAGCCGATCAGCGGGTCGTCTTTGTTTGCAGTGGCAACATATGCAGAAGCCCTCTGGCCGAAGTGTATGCTCGCAGCCTGGGCCGTGAAGCCAAGTCCTGCGGGCTTGACTGCACCGATGGTCATCCTGCCGATCCGAGGGCTAGGGAATTCGCACGCAGGCGCGGTTTAACACTGGACGACCATAGGACGGTCAATGTCCGGAATTTCGAGTTTCAGGATAATGACCTGATCGTCCTGATGGAGCCGACGCATATCGCCTCTTTTCAGAATAAGATCGGTAAAGCCTATCCACTGGCGCTAGCGGGAAGTTATTGCAAGCGGCCTGCTCCTTATATTCACGATCCGTTTAATTGCAGTAAAGAGTTCTTTGCCAACTGTGAACACAAGATCATGGAAGCGGTGAGGAGAATCTGTGATTAAAAAGCGCAAGGAGGTCAGTCTCCAGGAGTTTTATCAGCTCAACATCGGGGCGATGTGGCGGTATTTCAGAACCGAGACACTGGCTTTCTGGATGATCTGCGCCTACCTGTTTCTGGAGTACGTAAGACCGCAGTCTATTTACCCTTTCCTGAACTTCCTTCCGTGGACACAGTTGGCTGTTCTTGGAGCATTCATCGGGTGCTTTAATGATAAGAGCGTAAAATGGGTTTCGTCTCCAATAAATATTTGGCTGGTATTGTTCTTTGTCATAATTGTCCTTTCAAGTGCCTTTGCCTATTGGCCATCATTTGCTTTTGAGCGACTGGAGAATTTTTATACCTGGTTTATTATTTATTTTTTAATTATTAATATCGTAAATACCGAGAAGCGGTTTTTTATATTTATATGTATTTTCTTTTTGGCGACGTTTAAACTATCACTTTCGCTTTCAATAACCTGGGCAAAGCGCGGCTTCGCGTTCACCGATTGGGGGTTAAGTGGGCCGCCTGGCTTTTTCCAGAACTCAGGTGAGCTTGCCATCCAAATGCTGGTTTTCTGGCCTCTTGCCTGGGCATTTGCCCTGTATCTGAAGCCACATATCAGTAAAGCTAAATATTTTATTCTGTTACTGATGCCATTTACTGCAATGATGGTCGTTCTCGGCGCCAGTTCCAGGGGCGCACAGCTTGCCCTGCTTGTTCAATTGATCGTACTTAACTCCAGGTCCCTGTTTAAACCAAAGGTTTTGGTTTCCTGTGCAGTGGTTTTATCCATTCTTTGGGCCGTTCTGCCCCAGGAGCAGAAAGATCGTTTTCAGGTGGCAGGGGACGATCGAACCTCGATTCAGAGACTCCTTTATTGGGAAAACGGCATTGATATGATGAACAATCATCCTGGGCTAGGTGTGGGGTATTTTAATTATGTCCCATTTTATGAACGGGCGTATTACGAAGACATGTTATACGATTTCGCTGAACTTCCTCACAATATCTTCATTCAAGTTGGAGCTGATTTGGGGTATCCCGCATTGGTACTCTATTTGATTATGATCTCCTATGCATTATTTAAGACTAGAAAAGTCGGGAAAGTTCTGAAAAAGAATGCAGAGAGTAGTTTCTTCACGACAATTTTTTCTTATCTAAACCTTTCTCTTATTGGGTTTGTCGTTGCGGGTCAGTTTGTTTCCGTTGTTTATTATCCTTTTCTCTGGATTCATTTTGCTTTGTTTGTGTGTGCCTGCAATATTGTTTTTTCGGAGGTTTTGGTCCCAAGTCGTCGCAAGAAAAAAATTCATCGACTTGGGCGCGGAGCTGAAGGCAAGGAACTGAGTCGGGTGTAAATTCGGCAATGCCCTGATAACTGTTCATGGGTTACAGTTTGATCAACCTAATCTAGGAATTAAAGCTGCTGAATCTGGGAGAGTAGTATCGCCCTCTGGCTGGTTTCCCTTTCGAGAATTTCTTTTTTCAGGTCAACTGCGTCCTGACGCATGGGCTCAAGACCGTTTACCATTTGATCTATCGCATGCTTTATATCCTGCGCTGTGTTCTGGCTAAAAACGGCGCCTTTCGAGAAGTATCTCCTTTGCACGGGCGTGTCCGAGAGAATCACGGGTTTCTCGGCGGAAATACTCTCGTACGCTCCACATACCATGCAATCCGACCGCTTTGTCATATCAATGCAGAAGTCCGCTGAAAAAAGATGATCATGGAAAGCATTTTCATCTATGAAGCCGAGAAGATGGACGTTGCTTGGAATGGTGTTAGTACGCAAGGATCGGATTTTCTTATGGTTTCCGGAAAAAAAGAACTCGACCTCATCTGTAAAAGCTGAAGCCGCTTCAAGAATTTCGCGGTAAGGTTCGTCTTCGCTCCAGGAGGTAATGCAAAACGCTTTGATCTTCTTTTTTCCACCGCATTCGACCGGTGCCATTTTCCTCTCAAGGTTTGGAAGAGGGTCCGGCAGGATGATCGGAGTGCCGCCACACGAGGTGATGAATTCGGCCAATTCCGGGTTTGTTACGATGACGGCGTCAGCCTTTCGAATAACAAACCTGTTTATTCTTGGCAGAAACCGACTACCGTTTTCCGGCCCGTGAATTCCGGCGTTGTGGGCGTCGATGATTACTTTAAATTTTCGCCACGGTTTGAGAGTTATCGCGAGGACTGCCAGAACAATAGAAGGGTTCTGAGCAAAGAAGTAGCGCGGTTTTTGTTTTCCTACAATAGCGATGGTTCGGAGAGTGCTTCTAATATAACGCGAAGCGCGACCGGGGCCTTCTTCAATGACTTCGTAAAGCGGGACATTAAAATAATCACTCGCAGAGCGGTTTCTGGTTTGCCGCTCCCATGTCACCCAGACTGCATCATCCCTGATTGTGGGGGGCATAAGAATACCTTTCTTGAAATGGTCTATTCCACGTTGAGCTGTGGTGCCGCTGGACGAACACTTGGCTCCCCGCCACCGCTACTGGCACCGCCAACCATTGGATTGCCGCTAGCGTCTCGGTTCGAAGGCGTATCCGACGTAACCACGATATCGTCTACATACATGAACTGCGTCTTGGGCGCTGCGCCATTCCAGTATGTGAAAAGATGAGCCCGGTCAGACGTGTCGGAAGAGCTGTTCAGCGTTTCAGCCCCCGTGATTTCCCGGAGCAGCCTTCCGTCTTTCCATACCCGAACGACGGCAGTTCCGCCTTGGTCGGCGGGAA
Organism: Marinobacter albus; assembly: GCF_030238305.1. Taxonomy (NCBI): domain Bacteria; kingdom Pseudomonadati; phylum Pseudomonadota; class Gammaproteobacteria; order Pseudomonadales; family Marinobacteraceae; genus Marinobacter; species Marinobacter albus. Next base: position 1,825,146 of record NZ_JASSQD010000001.1, read on the forward strand.
CATTATCAAATTTGATATACATCTCATAGGTTTCCCACCGTCCGCGTTGGACCTCATCCGAGGGCGCACCGAATTCAAACCATTGTTGCTGACCTTCGTAAATAAACTTGTGGGGAACCGTGGATGCTTCCGGGTTCATGTACCAGTCGTTGTACCCGGAGTTGGAACCATCACTCTTCTGAGCATGAATCCTGAGAAACTTCAGGTGACCGCCACCGCCGGTTGAGTCGTAGTTGAATCCCTCGGGAAAATAGGTGTTGACGCTGAACCAAACTTCATCGCCCTTTCTTAACAACTCCGGGTAATTGATGATCCCTCCCCACTCACCAAAGGCCGTCGAGCCTCCGGTCACAGTCAACTTAGCGGCCTTGCTGCCAGTCAGAACCCGCTCGTCGGTAATGTAGGATCCTCCGGCTGCGTCATCGAAATCCTGATCACTGCCGCTCTGCGCTTTGGAACCGATCGCCCCTTGCTCGAAAGTCAAAGCTCGCGTCCAGGAGTAAGCGGGAAGGGAAAGGGCCACTAACAGCGAAAGTACCGCTGTTTGGACGAAAACATTGGAGTGTTTCATGTTAACTCTCTCCATGTTGCGGACTTGGGAGGCGTGTCTGATGCAGAGGCAGAAACGCGGTTTGACGTTGGAACAATTATAGCTGATTGTCCTTTAGTCGGAGCAATAAATTTTCTGGTTTCCGTCGCAACTTTAATTGTTCGTTCTGGTTCTCCCGGACAATAGAAATCTCACTATCTGAGTCGTATAAAAGACGGTTTCATATAACCTCTTGTTTTTAACCGAGTCTGTGTGGGGCGTTTATCGGTGAAGTTGGCTAGTAATCGGTCATTAAGGAATTGTCATCATTAAAAGAGCATTACCAAAATGCTAATCATTTGGTGTCGAGTACTACGTAAGTGCAGACAATATTACGACTCTACGTAATGGTCATTTCGGTCTCCGGAATGGGAGAATTTGAAACTTTTCGAAGTATTTAATTGAGCGCTACAGAAGAATCAGTTAATGTTTCTTGAAAAATCCTATTACATAGTCTTTCGATCCTGAGAGTTCATTTTTCTCAAACAGTGAGAAAAGAACTGCTAGTGAGAATGTTATTGCAAGTAAAATTTTACTGGATATTGAAGGGATAGATAAATCTTGATTAATAAAGGACTGGTCAACTATTTCAGCTAGCAATAATGCCACAATGCCGGTAAGCAATGATTTTTGGTTTATCTTCATAGGATAGATTTTATTTGCAATATGTAGTGCATACGCGTATTGGACAATAGAGCCAGCTGCCAGCGCAATTGACGCCCCAACGAAACCATAATCGGGTATTAAAACGAAATAGAATATGGTAATAAAGGCCGCGGTAACGATGTTATTCTTGGTGAGCTCGAAAGTTCGGTTTCGATACATAAAACTGAAGTTGTTGAAGATCGTCAAGCTTTGAAAAATCCCCGCCAGTACAAGAAACGGGACGGCGTCAGTTGCAGGGTGGAATGGCGGGGCAGACATAAACTGAATAATTATCGTCGAGAATGTGTTTACGCTGATGCCTGAAACCAGCAAGAGTGCAGTGATCATCCGAAATGCCAGTGAGTATGAGGGGTAGGGGTTAGCCGTTTTGGCAATGGCAAAGCGCTCAGTTTGCCAGTATTGCGAGAACGGACTCCAGACTAGGACACCTACAATCGCACCGAATTTTGATGCTAATTCGAAAAGTCCCACATCATCCAGGGACGAGAATATACGGATAAAATAACGGTTGGATGAACCAATATAAAGTCCAATGAGGCCTGATATCCACAATGGCCAGCTGAATTTTAAAATTTTAACGGCCAGAGATTTTGTTAAATGGAAGCCGGTATGATATATCGTGTAGGTCGTTAAGGTAATAGATATAATGACTGAAGATATAAGGCTGCTTAGTGCAAGGCCCATTAGGCCCCAGTCTAATATAACGATTGTCAGAATGTTCAGGCTTAGCTGGAGGGCAAGCTTAGCCATGCTAAAGTTAAAGAAGGTCCATGGCTTTTTAACTATTCGTAAATAGGTGAGGCTATATTGCTCTAAGGCATGGGTAAGTATCAATGCGGAGAAGATGATTATGTAGATGCTGTATTTTTCGTCTCCGAATACGAGTGACGATAGGGGAGTTGAAAAACTGGCCATTATCAAGCAGGCAAAACCACTGAAAAAAGAGGTGATCAAAAAAGCAGTAGTGACTACGGAGTTTTTTCGTCTCCGACTATCTTCTTCGTGAAAAAACTTCGGTACGGCCTGAAACATGTGGCCACCTAAAATAATTTCAAAAAGGCTTACCAAGAATATTAAAAGGCCAATAACACCATAGTCGGCAGGCGTTAAGTAACTTGTGTAGATTGGGAGCATCAAGAACCCAACAAGCTGTCTGGATATATTTCCGACAGCGTAGATTGTTGAGTGTTTGACCATTTGTTGGGTTTGGCTCACAACACAAGCTCCTGCTCGCGTTCCAGTTCTCTGAAAATATTGATTATTCCCTTCGCTTGAGCGGTTCGGGAGTAATGTTTGATGACACGTTCTCGGCCTTTACTTCCCATGGTCTCGAGAAGTTCTGTTTGATTGAGAAGAGTATTCAGTTGCTCTGCTGCCGCGACATGATCGTTAACAGGGAATTTTCTACCAGTGTCTGATGCTACCGCTTCATTCAACCCCGGAAGATCTGATACCAGGAGTGGTAATTCGGTTGCCGCCATCTCAAGTGAAGACATAGGGAAGGAGTCCCATTCAACTGAGGCGATCATCCCAACGGAGCAACTCTTTAGGAGGTCAGGTACATCGGCCCGGTATCCGCCAAAGGTGATGTGTTCATTGACCTCAGGGTCCTGCAGATATTCCAGGAAGTTCTCACGCTCTCCCGGTCGGTTTCCGAGGATAAGGAACTGAACGTTCTTTTGTTTTAGCTTGCGGGTCAGGATTTCTGCGGCCTGAAGGATAACGTGCACACCCTTTCTTCTTTCCATATGCCCCGAAAATACAACGATTTTTCGGTCCCTTGGTATGTCAAAACATTCGTGGGCGTACCAACGTCTTGACGGGTCCGGTGCATACTTCCGAGTGTCTATTCCGGTTTTAACAATGGAGGTTTTCGAGAAGGGGATTCCTCTACCATTAACAGCGGTATCACGCATTCCGTCAGATTGAAAAACATAGTGATCGGGGCCGTAACGTTTGGTTGAAACCTCGAGCTTTTTTAGGAAGAGTTTTAGGCCGCTGTTTAGTGAGCTCATTGGCGCCCCCCAATATGATACGAAGGTTTTTACACCGCCCTTCCGAAGCGCCTGATACATCGGACGTGAGACAGGCTGATCAAATCCGAGGAGGCGCTGGATCCGGTGTTTCCTGACATAGGATTCGATGCTCCTGAGTTGATCGGGGTCTGACCACTGTGTATCAAGGTGAAGGATATTGGTCAGCTCCGCCGGCAGTGAAGAGGTCATTCCGCCGGTCAAATCTGAGTAAGCGTAATGCACGTTTTGAATATCGCCCGCCAGATTCCTCGCAACATCTAGGAACGTGTGTTCATGGCTTGATGCTGCATACCCGGGGTTCGACTCACAGTGAAAAAGAACCATCATTCCTGTCACGAGCCCTTTGCCTCCGTTGGCTTCCCGATGGAATCGGCGAGCGGTTCCTCCAATACATCTGCGAGTAATCGGTAGGGGCGCTCGCTGACTTTTTTTTCTTCCTGCTGAATCTTGTGAGCGGCGGCTTCGAAACTCTCCCGGGATTCAAGAGCCTCGGACACCAAGGCGTCCAGATTGTCATCGACGTGATTTATGGATGTAACCAATGGCTTTAGCCCCAGGGCCTCAAAAGACCCCGTAAGTTTTGCCTGGGTATACTCATCAACATAAATTCCGACCGCTGGGACGCCTATCGACAGGGCAAATACGAGCTGATGGTACCGCATGGATATAACAAACTGACTGTCTGCGGTGAGAGCCTTTAGTTCGGATGCCAGAGGTATGGGATCCACGAGGTGGAAGCTCTCCTTCTTCCACAAATGCTTTATTTGATTCGCCAGCGCGATGTCACCCTTGGTACCCATGGGCGCATGGTGAGGAATAAAGACACTATTTAGGTTATGCGACCGAACGGCTTGTTCAATGGCTGCAGCCACTCGGAGAACGTCGGAGTCATCCATGTCCCCAAATTTCCGCATGGAGATACAAGCGAAGTCACCGCTATCGGCGCTGATTGACCGGCTGTACTCGCTGTGACGTTTCTCCAGATAGCAGGCATCATCCAGAGCAAAGTGAACCGGTGAGCTGACTTGCGTGTGGGAAAAGTTGATGTCCCGAACACCGATCCATTTTGCTTTGCGCAGAGCCCGATCGACGGCTTCTCTGTGTGGCTGTTCAAAGGGTCCGATCGTTTGGCTGACGAGGATGACGTCTTTCTTGAAAAAATTGGCGACTTTCAGAAGCCGCAGCCGAGCCTCAAGAACCCCAGGCCAGACACTCGTCATATTCCCGCCACCGCACACCAGGACTTTGTCGCAACGCGCCACCTGGTATACGTTCATGGCAAAGGCTTTGAAATAGGACAGTGGTTTGGTCCAGAGCATGCTTCTGAATTGGTTGTCCGTTATGTGGTAGAACGCAAAGGCGCGAATTCCATAGGTTTCCGGAACCTGGGCGGGACTGGCGCAGCCCAGTATCAGGTTCTCCTTTCCTACCAACTTGCCGAGGCGTTCTATAGCCACCTGCGCCATTGCTTCGTCCCCGACATGGTAATCGGGTCCGAGTCCAGTGATGTCCGATAACATGAGAATTTTTGGCATTTCCCTATACTCTGTAATTCACAAACAAGTTAACGATCCTTGTCGCTCTCGGAGCTTCCGGGTAGTGTAAATCCCTGGATCGGTATTTAAGTCGCTTCAAACTCGCTCAGGCCTGTATATCTATTGTAGAGCCCCAAGTACTTTTCTGTATTCGATTGCTTTCCAAAAATGCCGGTGGCGTGTGCCAATCCTCTCTGGCATTTCCGCGCGCGCTCCTCGCAGGCGTTGAGGGCCATTGACGTAACTGACGCATAGGCTTCCGGTGTTTGCTCGTCCACGAGCCAACCACATGCTCCCTGATCGAGCACTTCGGGTATTCCGCCTACTCGATGCCCGATAACCGGAATCTCAAGCGAGAGGGCTTCCAACAGGGTCAGCGGCAGACCTTCGTGGTCCGATGTCATCAGAAGGGCATCAAGCGTTCTTAGTTCCGTAAATGCGGGGTTCACAAAGCCTCTAAATTCAATTTTTGTAGTGACCCCCAAGCTTTCAGCCAACTCCCGCAGTTCACTATCCAGCGGCCCGGTTCCGATGATGATCCCTCTGCAGTTTTCGCCCGTCCGATTAAGGAGGGCAATTGTTTTGATGAACAGATCCACTCTCTTTACCGGAGTAAGACGGCCAATGATCCCTAACCGTTTTGTTTCCCCAGCTTGCCTGACCAATTTCGGCCACTGAGCCCGGATAGCTTCGACATCTACAAAGTTGAATATCTTGTGTACCTTGCCGGGAAATACCGGCGAGAGACGTTCCTCTAACTGTGTCGACACGGCTACAACAGCCTGCTGCCTAAACCGGCCAAGGAAATGATCAAGCTTGTGAATCAACCATTTGTGGGGGGCGCTCAATTTAAACGCGGATTCCGGATTGCCGTGGACAGTTCGGACTGAGTAAGGGACATGAGCGAGATCTTTGCCGACTATCCCCAGGATGTTTTCCTTGAACCCGTGGGTGTGCAGCAATTGTGTTTGATATTTCCGGCAGTGATCCCGTATTACCTGGATCATCTGGAGGGCGTTCAGCCGGGATTCGTCAGCCAGGTCCACTGGGATGCCGAGCTCGCGAAGCTTTTGACTGAGTATGCCTTCGTTAAAAACGATAGCCGTCAGGTTTAGTTCGTTGGATGCCTTCAATGCCCGACACAGGCTAAAGACCTGTACTTCGGCGCCAGCCCACAGGTCTCCGGATACGACATGAGTGACAACGCCGGGAATGTTCATAGCTTTCATAAAATTCCCCGACCGATCGTGGCCAATAAGTGTCGGGCACTGCCACTGTTTCCGTCATGTAGATTGAATCGGTGTAGGTCAAACGGATCGCGGTTTCCGAGATTCCACCCTGTCTTGGTGGTACAGGCCGCTCGATAGCGATCTTCTACCAGCTTCCTGCCTTCAGCGGTAATGTCCCCATTGGGGTAACAAAAAATGGGCACTATTCCCGTCCCGAATTCGTTCAAGTCATCCAGACATCCAAGAATCTCTCGCTTCAGCGTGGCGGGATTATCAAGACGATTAAGACGGAAATGATGCTGAGTATGAGCGCCATAGCGAACAAGATCGTCAGAGGCCATTTCCGTTAGTTCCTGACGATTCAGTATCGACCTGCCGTCTCCGCTGGCGTCTGAGGACGGGGATCTTTGGCTGGCCTCACTGAGGTGGGCCATGATCGTGGCGTCATCAAGGCTCTTCAGTCGGTTTATAGCCTGGTCAGCCTGATACAGTGTCAGCGGCGATTGATTAGACTGGGCATTCGGCAAGTACGGGGTGAGCCATTGGTATTCAGGCCCTGCCTCATTGATGGGCTTTGAAGTAAGCAGTTTAAGGACCTTCTCCGGCCAGAAAACGTCGTTTGTATCGACAAGGCGCGTCACCAAAAAAACTGTTGCCGGCACATTCTCTGATTTGAGGATAGGGTAGGCATACTGGAAGTTGTCTTTCCAGCCATCATCAAACGTCAGGGCTACGGAAAGCTTCGGCAATGCCCGGTCGCTTGCGCGAAGCCGCAGCCACTCGTCGAGATGTATCGGGATGGCCCCGAGAGATTTCATAAGATGGATGTGGCGCCTTAATACCTCTGGCGCCGTCACCATTCCCGGTTGTTCAAACTCACGGTCGGGATGATGTTTAGGCAGGATCCGGTGGTACGTCAGGATGATCAGTATTGGCTCAGATGCCAGCTTCACTCTCAGCCAGCCATAAACAGCGAGAGCGGCAATGACCAAAAATTTCAAAGCAGAGCGTAAATAGGCCAAGACCATGCCTCCTTGAAAGCCACCAGTGGTGTTGGCTTTATCGTCCCTGTATAGTCTGTAACCATGATTCTGCCAGTAGAAGGCGGAGTTGTCATTAATGCCGGTGCACAGGGATTGAGAGCTATGCTGGTTTTATTGTTTTGGTTGGCCGTCTTCGGCGTTTCGTTCAGCTATTTTATTTATCCCCTCCTGTTAGCTCTGGTCCCTAAACGAAAACACACCGGTCACAAGCGGTCCAGCCCGGAAGACGAGTCTCCAGCGGTTTCCCTCATCGTGACTGCCCACAATGAAGAATCACGAATACGTGAAAAAATCGAAAACTGTCTGCAAATCGATTATCCCAACCTCGAGATATTGGTCGCTTCGGACTGCTCTACCGATGCTACCGATCAAATCGTAGGGGATTATGAGAAAAATAACGTTCTGCTTGCCCGCGCGGAGGAGCGAAAGGGTAAGGAGCATGCGCAGTTGCAGGGAATCCTGAAATCCTCCGGCCAGATCTTGGTGTTCTCCGACGTTGCCACCTCTATTCCGAAAGATGCGCTTCACAAACTCGTTCGATATTTTAAGGACCCTGCTGTCGGCGCGGTCTCGAGCGAGGACCGATTTTTCAGTCGGGACGGCAGTATCGTTGGGGAAGGGGCCTACGTGCGCTACGAGATGTGGTTGCGTGGGCTTGAGTCTGACCGGGGCGGTGTTGTGGGCCTGAGTGGTTCTTTCTTCGCAGCCAGAAAAGAAGTCTGTGAGCGCGACTGGGATATTTATTCTCCCAGTGATTTTAACACCGCCTTAAACTGCGTGAGAAAGGGGCTGGTAGCAGTTACCGCGCCGGATGTTCTTGGCTTCTACCAGGATGTCAGTGATCCGTCTCGAGAGTATCAGAGGAAGATACGGACAGTAATCCGGGGGCTTACGGCCCTGAGTCGGCACCTGGAAGTGCTGAACCCAAAACGTTATGGACTTTTTTCGTTCCAGGTTTTTGGGCACAAAGTCATGCGCTGGGCAGTGCCGTGGTTTCAGCTACTATTGCTCGGCACTTCTTTGCTCTTGTCGAGCGAGGGGGTTACCTATTTCGTGGCGCTTCTCGGTCAAATTGCGTTCTATGGTTTGGTCATTTTGGCGCGTTTTGTTCCGACAGTAAGGGGCAAGACCTGGGGAAAGATCCCGTATTTCTTCGTTCAGGTTAACCTTGCCATAGCCCAGGCGACTCTCTCCTTCCTGACTGGTCGAAGGATGACAGTGTGGACTCCCTCGAAACGTTAGATACTCGGAAGGTAGGTCTATGTTGGGCAAGCTAAGACCGGTGGGCAGCCGGATCCCGAATCCAGATGCTGTGTCGACAACCGAAAAGTTTCCCTGGCATCGCGATTACCGTGCCGAATTCACCAGTTCTGGAACTGCGGCGCTCGCAATGGCTATTTCCCTGGCCGTTTCCCGAAAGGCGGCGATTTCGCCTCCTGAAGTCATTATTCCAGCGTATGGCTGCCCTGATTTGGTGGCAGCAATTGTGGCTAATGGGGGAAAGCCCGTTCTGGCTGATCTCATTCCCGACACCGGTGTCATGGACGAATCTCAGGTGAGAGGTGCGGTGACGTCCCAAACGGTTGCCGTGGTGGCGGCGGGACTGCTTGGGTTTCCGGAACGTCTTGAGGTGCTTGCGAAAATCTGCAATGACCTTGAGCTTTTCCTGATTGAGGACTCCGCCCAGTGCTTTCCTCCGGCGAGCACTGAGAACCCCTGGGCAGATGCCGTTGTAGTCAGTTTTGGGAGGGGAAAACCGATTAACTTGATGGGAGGAGGGGCTCTGCTGGTCAGGGTTGAACTCGAAAAAGACGCGAGGGACGTTATCGAACGATTTCCACTGCTAAAAGCCAAAGCCGGAGTGATTTGGCGGCTCAAACGGCGCCTCTTTCACCTGCTCATGGCCCGTTACCCTTTCTTTGTCTTGGAAAAACTTCCTTTTTTAAACATCGGCGACACGAAATATCAGGAATGTTCCGCGATATGTCGAGTTGCAATGTCTGAGTTAATGGTTCTTGCGGGAATTGATGATTTTTTTTCTCGGCCCCTGACTTATCCGCTTTATGATCGAGAGTTAAAGCCCTTGGAGCAATTCGGCTGGAAAAAACTGGAAGGAGAGGGCGCCTCAGTTCAAAACCCGCGGATTCGCTATGGTTTGCTCGCGCCAACGGAAGATGTTCGTGACCAGGCTTGCCGGGCACTCAATAGCTCAGGAATTGGCGCAAGTCGTTTTTATGGGCAGACTTTGGCGAAAATCGAAGGCTTGCAAGACCTCTGTGGCTCCGGATATTTCCCGGTTGCCGAGGATTTTGCTTCCCGATTGTTAACCCTGCCATGCCACGAAGATGTCAAGGCAGATGACGTGGCCCTGGTAGCCCGGATCCTTTTAGGTTTATACGAGAACTAAGTCCAAAGGGCCATGAGGCAGGGACTGGCCGTCTCGCCTATATCACCACCTTCAATTTCAGTTACTGGACAATACTCGTTTCTACACCTGAGTATTCTCCAGCCACACCATCGGTATCAATTGCCCTGATCTTGAACTGCCATTCGCCTGCTTCAAGGTCTTTGACCAGGTAGCTGTTGGTTCCGGTAGGCTCTATTATTTGCGTTTGCGCCGGAGCTCCCTCTGCATTCACTCTTATCGCGTCGGCAACTACGTAACCATCGGCGTCGTTATCGATCCGAACAACGACCCCGACATCGTTTGTGGTGAAGGTGCCCAACAACTGGAACGAACCGCCGTTTTCACGTTGGTCAACGGTTGCGGCATCGGTAGTCTCACTGCCACTGCTGTCTGTGTAGGTGTACTCGTAAGTCGCATTGGACGCGCGCAGACCTGACGACACCCAATGGGCGTAGAGTTCGTAGGTGGTTCCAGGAACCAGGTTTGTGACGCGCCACTCCGCTGCGGTTTCTCCGGAACCCGGCTCCATGATGAAGTAGTCGCTGCCAATAAATCCGCCATAGCTGCTTGAGGTCCGTCCGCCTCCTGAACTCATAAAATTGCCTGATTCGTTGTCAACGACTATCTCCGCTCCAGCCACGGCCAACTGATAGGAGAGTTCATACTGGGCGATATCGCTCTCGCTTAGAGGACTACCATCGGTACGCTGAGTGGGTGGAGTCCATGTCACCAGAACAGAAGTAGTGTCCGGTACGCTAGAGGCGTCATTCGGGTCAGTTCCGGCGGTGTACTCCTCTAAATTGGAGAAGCCATCGTTGTCCGAGTCGGCACCTGAATCGTCGGTCGTTGGGTCGAGGCCGACGGAAACCTCATAACCATCCGGAGAACCATCGCCGTCCGTATCTGAATCGGTGGGATCAGTCAGGGTCAGGAATTCGTCGAGATTGGTCAGATTGTCGCCATCAGGATCGAGATCGGCGTCTGCGGCAGAGTTCGGATCAAGTCCATAGGTGAGTTCCCACTCATCAGGAATACCATCACCATCCGAGTCATCGGTTACTTCGCCGCCAGAGATCCCTACTTCCCTGAAAAGAACGGCATCGGCGATTACGTAACCATCCGCATCGTCGTTTACGGTTACCCGCCCGGTTAAAGTCGACATTCGGTAAGTACCAAGCTTGAACCACTCGCCCCCGTTTTCTCGCTGATCGACGATCACCGTCTCTGTTACCAGGTTGTTTCTGCTGTCCAAGTGGTGGACAGTGTATTTGACATTCGATCCACGTCTTGGTGTTGACGACCACTTTGCGTAAATATCAAAGGTTCTGATTATGTTTAAGTTCCAGGTCGCGACATTGTCTCCCTGACCGGGAGGCACGATCAGATAGTCACTGCCCTGATAGCCTGAAATAGAACTTGATATTCTCCAGTCGCCGTCGGCGTAAAAGCCGATATCCTCCCGGTCAATAATGTGTTCAGAGAGGTCACCTGCCGCAGGGGGACCAAGTTCTTCGACGTCTAAGGGCGTTTGAATGGCACAACCGGCGAACAGTGAGCTCGAAATAGACAGAAGTAAAATCCTATTATTTCTGACCATGAGAGCATCCTCAGACCTAAATAGAAAGTGCGGGGTAATTCACTGAAGCATGGCACAGGGCTGTGATAAATAAATATGTAGGTTAGTTTTTCTACTTTTATAAAATGGGTTTTGATGAAGAAATAGAATTTCCAAATACTGTCATAGCCAGTCCTTGATGCTCGCGAAAAGAATTTTGCCGGAGCATCCGGTTTTCCTGACAATCTTTCAGGTTGGATTGTATGCGATACGCCTTGGCTTGAGCCGATCCCGCATAGGGGCTTCGAGGAGATGGTAGGTTAGGTGTGACAGTCCCAGGACAATCAGCGTTAGCCCTGCCATAACGATGAGCTGCTCAGAGAAAGACAGCGCCTCGCTCACGGGCACCCCCGTAAAAAACACAATACTTTCTCGAACCAAGTCCATGATGAACCAGTGTACGAGGTAAATTGAGTAGGAAATTTTGCCTAGATAGACCAGTGCCGGGTGATTCAGTAAGTGCGGTTCAGAGCCTGGTAGTCTGGCCGCACAGAGTACCAGCCACATAAACCCGGCGACGGAAATCACGCCGGGGATGGGGAGTGCAAGCAGGACCAGATTCACGGCCAAGGCCGGCATAAGAAGCCGGCCGGAGGCAAAGTCACTGAAAAGCCCCACTTGATAGCATCGGAATAACATCAAACCCAATGCCGCCTCGCTCAGGCAGCGGACCAGCATCGGCCATCCCGCGTATTCAAGGCCAAGGTCGCCAAAATTCCATTCAATGATGGCCAGCGGTAGTAGTGCAAGGCCAGTCAGGAAAGCGGGGCTTCTGTGGGCAACTGGGAGCAGCCAGCGCATCAGGAAAGGAAGCGAAAAATAGATGATCCATTCGGCGCTGATGGACCAGGCAGGCTGATTCCAGTAAGCCTTCCAGTGTAGCGTTTGCACCAGGAACACGTTCGTCAGAAGGGTGTCCGCACTCTGGTCGCTGGTGAAGGGTTCGGTCAGATTATTCATGCCCTCGGCGCCAAGCACGCTCAGGAGCCATTGAAGGCTTTCAAACCCGACGAACAGTAGCAGGACGAACAGGTGTAACGGGTAAATCCGTGCAAACCGGGTCTGCATAAACCTTCGATAGGTTGAGCCGTCAACGCCTGCACGGAAATGGTTCTGATAGACATAGGCAAGTACGAAACCGCTGAGGATAAAGAACAGGTCAACCCACAGGTAGGATTTGTAGAAGAGTTTTGATGGGATTATTCGGCCGATGTCGAGGAGCAGGACAAACATGAAGTGATGGCACATCACTAGAATCGCGGCAATCCCCCTCAGAGAGGTTAGGGCAGATAGTTCCGATCTGGTTTGGTGGGGCGCCTGCGTTGCTGTTTCCATGGCCTTTAATGTAACCCATTCAATAAGCTGGCAATTTTTCGTTTACCCAGTCCGTAATTGCCTCAATGACACGCCTTCGATCCTCTGGTTCCGAGAGGATGTGCGTTGCATTGGGGCGATGAATGACGGTGAGATTGTCTTTGAACGATACGTCGTCGAAACAGTCCTCGAACTGTTTGTGGTATTTGTAGTGTTCGTTGCCAAGAAACACATACAGCATATCCAACCCCCTATCATTCAGGGTCTTGAGACCTTGTTGTACGTCTTCCTTCGGCGGGTAACTGGCAAAATCCGGGACCTCGAAAAACTGCTCTTCGATACCTGAAACTTCCACCCCCTTCTTGACCTTCCGCAAACCTAGTTTGCGTAATAGCCAGGTCAGCCATCGGGTAGGTGAGAGCAACCTCGGTGAATAGTGCATCATATGGCTCTTCCAGGTCGTGTAGCAGTAGCCGTCCAGTTGCACTGTGCCTAGAACCCGTTCGTCAGCGATGGCGGTGCGGTAGGCTGCGAATGCCCCGGAGCAGAGGCCGTAGAGGATGAAGCGGTCAATCTTCTTCCATTTCCCGAGGTAATCCATCACTTCCTGCACTTCCTCAATCGCCGACTGGTTCGCGGTCAAGGTGCCCCGCCGTGCGTCACTGTCACCAATACCGGAAAAATCGAACCGAAATGTGGCTATGCCCGCGTGTTCGGCCAGCGCCCGCCCCAACGATACCGACAGGCGGCAGGAACCAACCCGGTGGATAACACCTGAGTTCAGTAAAATCACGGCCGTTTTGGAATCCGACACCCGATCGGCGTCTGGTTCACAGAAGATGCCCACCAGAGGCAGATGATCTCCAACTGTGACTACCCGTTCTCGCATGATCTTCCCTTTATGAAGAGGTTGTCCGGCCGAAATACTGCTCGATCGCATCGATCACCGGCTTTGGCCACAGAATTCCTCCGACGTGATCAACATAGTTCCAGTCGTGGGGCGCCGGGGCCAGTTCTGAGTAAAAGCCCGGCTGGCTGGACAGGAAACGTTTCAGTTGAGCGAAGGTCTCGGATTCATGAGACATGATCTGTGCAATAGGAACCCCGACCCGGGGTGCCAAGTCCTCGAGATGCCAGCTCGAGATGGATTCTTGAAAAAGTGGCGGCATACAAAAGCCATTGAAATGCAGGGTTCCATCCGAAGCGATGATTCGGGATCGGCTGCCAAGAGGTTGGGCATCAACAATTGCGGACCGAATGCCCTCAACATAGGCTGAGCCATCAACGACGGGATCCCACATTACCAGACGGGAGACCTGATCGTTCTCCAACGTTGCCTTTGCCGCCAGTAAGGCCCCCAGTCGCAGTCCTATCAAGGCAACCCTGGGTACCGCGGCCATGTCCTGTAGTTCCTGGATGGCGTGTCCGATGTCGGTTACCCATTGATCGGCGGATACGCCGGAAATATCACCCGCGGAATCCCCCGTCCCCCGGTAGTCGAACCGAAGCACCGGGTAGCCGAGGCTTGCCAGATTAATCGCCAGTCGTCGTATGGACTTGTGCGCCCTCAAATACTCCTGGCCGAATGGATTACACAGGACAATGGCCTCATTGCGGCTGGCACCCTGTCTGGGGTGGAACGCCCCGAACAGATAGCTCTCAGACGGACCGAAGTAAAACGCTTCCAATATGCTCTCCCGATCACACTGCAATTTGGCACGAGGAACGTTTATCGACTTGTTGGGAGCACCAAGAGGAACCGAAGCCATCACGATGCACCGAAAAGTCGCCTGAACATACCTCGTCCGGTTTTCATGGGTTTATTGTTATCTGACTGCGCCCCGGACTCGGCTTTCACCGAAGCCTGTTTCTGGTCGATCAGGTTGGCTAGTTGCTCCAGTGTATTCACCCAAAGGTCCTGCGGCATTAACCTCGCACCGAAGGCTTTCTCAATATCTACGATAACCTTTAACGCGAGAAGGGAATGCCCTCCTATGTCAAGAAATTGATCGTTCAGAGCCACTTCGTCACGCTTGAGTAGTTCCTTCCATATGGCCATCACGCGTGCTTCGGTTTCGCTCGGTTCCCGATGGGATGCGACACGACTTGGAGACTGGTTGCCATTGGCTTCGGCCAGTAGTTTCCGGTTGACCTTACCTGAAGGCAGCAACGGAAGGCCCTCATGGGCCGAAAATTGCTGCGGAATCATGTAGTCCGGCAAGAACTTGCGGAGGTGTTTGCGCAACTCACTCCCGGTAGGCTGTTCTTCGCCGCAATAGGTAACATGCGCGACAAGGCGCTGGTCATCCGAGCTGAAACTCTGGACGACAACGGCCGCATCGGCGACGTTTGGATGGGCGCGGAGATTGATCTCGATTTCCCCAAGCTCGATTCGATATCCCCGCACCTTTACCTGATTATCGAGACGATCTGCGAACTCGATCTGGCCGTCCAGTGTCCAGCGAGCCCTGTCTCCGGTGCGGTACAGCCGCTCGCCATCCGGAGCTTTGGGAAATCGCTCTGCTGTTTGCTCAGGCTGGCCACGATACCCGTTAGCGAGCCCGGCACCGCCAATCCATAGCTCGCCATAGACACCGATAGGGAGTGGGGTGCCCTGCTCATCAAGAACATGCAACTGAGTGTTTGCCAGTGGCCTTCCAATCAGGATTTTTGGCCAGGTTCCGGCTTCACCCTCTGGAATTCGGTAACAGCTGGTCCAGACGGTTGCCTCGGTTGGGCCATACATATTCCATAGCTCAACGCCCTGATCGACCAGGCTTCCTGCCAGGTCCGGGGGAAGCTTCTCTCCCCCGATCAAGCCCTTGATAGAGGTTTGAGGCTTGAACCCCGCGTTGATCAACAAACGCCAGGTTGCGGGAGTTGCCTGTAAGGTCGTGATGCTGTGCTGTGCGATCAGCGGGAGGAGTTGGTGAGGGTCCGCACTCTGGTTTGCCGAAGCCACAAACACGGTCGCGCCGACACTGAGTGGCAGGAAAAGCTCAAGCAAAGAAATATCGAAGGCCAGAGTGGTGATGGCTAGCAACCGATCATCCGCGTTGAGGCCGGGTTCCACAGCCACGGCCTTGATAAAGTTATGCAACGCGCCGTGACTGATTTCCACACCCTTTGGTATGCCGGTGGACCCGGAGGTGAAAATTACATAGGCCAACTGCTCTGGTTTAAGCAATGTGGAAACGGTGTCCGATCTCTGATCGGCAATATCAGACGCCACCTGATCCAACAGGATAGTTCTTCCCTCATGTGCCGACTGGGCAGCAGCGTAACCTGAGTAAGTCACCAGTACCTGAGCCTGGGCGACTCCGAGTATGGCTCTGATCCGCTCTTCCGGGTAAACCGGGTCCAGGGGGACATAGGCGGCACCGAGTTTCCAGAGTGCAATGACGGTTGCGGGCAAATCGACATTCCGGTCGAGCAGCAGTGCGACAATATCGCCCTCTCCAACGCCGTTGTTGGAGAAGAACCGCGCAAGTTGGTTGGCACGCTGTTCGAGCGTGCGGTAACTGTAACTCGAACGTTCGTCCTGGCAGGCTGGTTTATCGCGGTTAACAGCAACCTGCCGTTCAAAGTCGGTGAGAAATCCCTGTTCAAACTTCCATGAGGTGTCGGTCTTATTCCAGACTGAAATTTGCTCCAGATCCTGCGCCGTGGCACCAACCATTTGCCGAAGATCCAGATCATCCTGCTGTTCGGTAAGTGCCAGAACGCTTTCTTTAAAATTCGTCACTAAAGCCTCGATAGTTTCGCGTTTAAAGAGTTCGATCGGGTACTCGAAACCGGCCTGCATCCCGCTGACCTGTCTCTTGAACCAGACATCAAGGTCTGTCTCGACTCCCACCCGGTCGAGGTTGATCTGGGATCGATGGATGCCGGTCATCTGGTCTTGGCGGTTACGTACATCCTGATAATTGAATAATGTCTGGGCAATCGGATTGCGCGACGGATCCCTGGGCGGATTGATCGTGCGCACCAGAAGATCGAAAGGTACGTCCTGATTGTCTATGGCATTAAGAATGGTTTCCTTTACATGCTGCACAATGTCATCAAAAGACTGGGTCCCGGCCAGCCGGAATCTGCAGACCAGCACGTTGATCATTGGCCCGATGACGTCACGCAGTTCGTCCTGGTTTCTGGCATAGACCGGGACATTTATGATCAGATCAGACTGTCGACTGAATCGATGGAGCATCAGGACATAAAGGGACAGGAGGACCATGAAAAGGGTGGTTTGATGCCGGGTTGCAAGTGACTCGAGTGCATCCACGGCCGTCTCGTCGATGTCGAATTTGACCCCCTCCGATCGGTGAGCCTGGGTGAGCGGTCGATCAAAATCAGTTGGCAGATCCAGCACCGGCAGTTCTCCGGCCAGCTGCTCTTTCCAATAGGATAATTGGTCATTAACGGCATCGCTGTGCAACCAGTCCCGCTGCCAAAGAGCGAAATCCTGGAACTGAACGGGCAGGGCGGGAAGGGGATTGCCCAGTCCTTTGCTGTACGCGTTGTAAAGCGCACACATCTCTTTCAGGAGCAGATCGAACGACCAGCCATCGAACACCAGATGGTGAATCATCAAAAAAAGTATGTGGTCGTGATCGTCGATACGGATCAGCCAGACCTTGAACAAGGCACCTGACGCTACGTCAAAACTCTCGGCAACTTTCAATCGCAGGGCCCGCTCCAGAGTTTCGAGGTCCTCGGCACCATAGTCCGACAGGGTTTGTGGTTCGAGGCACACTGACCGGGACTCGTCGATGAGTATCTGTACCTCGCCATCGGGATTGATAAAGTTGGCCCTCAGTATCTCATGCCGCTGCAGGATCGTATTGAAGGCCCGCTCAAGCGCCGCGGTATCCAGATCACCCTGAAAACGGAACACAGCTGGAAGATTAAAAGCATAGGAGTCCGGGACGATCTTTTCGTAGAGGTACCAGACCTGCTGTTGGGGGATTGCATAAACGGTGGCATCTGGCTGGCGCTTTTGAATCTGTTGCACCTGCCGGCCACTCTGCAGTTCCTGATCTATTAGTTTAGCCATCGTTCGGACCGTCGGTGCTTCGAACAACTTACCCAGGCCCAGGGTAATGCCGTAACGGCTTTTGATCTGAGCCAGCATTTGTGTCCCCAGAAGGGAGTGCCCACCCAAGTCAAAGAAATTGGCGTCCACGCTCAAAGTGGGAACACCAAGTACTCTGGACCAGATGTCACAAAGATCGGACTCCGTCAGGGTTGCTGGCGGAACGTAATCGGACTCTGCCGCCATGGAGAGATCCGGTAAGGGAAGCGCGTTGCGATCCACTTTGCCGCTGGAGGTAAGGGGCAAAGCGGTCAGCTGAATGAAATGTTGTGGCATCATGTAGTCGGGCAAACTTTGCCCGATATGCGCTTTCAGCTCTGCGAGCGAATCCGCGACCTTTGATTTTGCCACAAGGTAAGCGACCAGGCGCTGATCATTCTTGCGATCTTCCCGAGCGAGAACTGCGCATTGGGTAATATCGGGGAACCGGAGAATGACGGATTCAATTTCGCCGAGTTCGATCCGCAGTCCTCGAAGCTTGACCTGGAAATCGTTTCGCCCGATGTATTCAAGCACCCCATCCGAACGCATTTTCACCAGATCCCCGGTCCGATAGGCTTTGAACGGCTCATCGGAGAACGGGTCCTCAATAAAGCGCTCGGCCGTGAGGTCGGGGCGGTTCATGTACCCCCTAGCAACCTGAACGCCGGCAATCAGAAGCTCCCCAACCAGGCCCGGAGCAAGCAGCTGCATCTGGTTATTCACCACATACAACCGGGTGTTGGGCGGTGCTTTCCCCATGGGCACGGTATGGGCAAAAATTTCTTTGCCGCATTGCCACAGACTGGCGTGCACGGCGGCCTCCGTCGGTCCGTAGAGGTTCCAGCACTCGGCATCTGGAAACGCTTCGGTTAACCGGGATTCCAGTTCCGTACTGACGGCTTCGCCCGCCAGGATGAACCGGCGAATGGAGGGGCAGTCGGACTGCTTGCAGATATCAAGGAACAGGTACGCCAGGGAAGGTACAAAATGAATGTGAGAGATCTGGTGTTGGTTAATCAGGGCTGCGAGATACTCTGGATCCTTGTGACCTCCGGGGCGGGCAATGATCAGCCGGCTTCCCACCATCAGAGGCAGGAAAAGTTCGCACAGCGATACATCAAACGTGTATGGGGTTTTCAGCATCACAGAGTCCGTTTCATCAAGTGGAAACGTCTCCTGAAGCCATAGCATGTGATTGCAGATAGAGCGGTGTTCCAGCATCACACCTTTGGGTGTTCCAGTCGATCCGGAGGTATAGATCACGTAGGCGAGCTGAGAGCAGGAAAAGGGCACGTCGGGGCGCCGTTCTGGATACTCCGTCAGGTCAATGTCATCGGCATCCAGGGCGATGGCTTGAGCGTCAGCGGTAATCCGGTCTGCGAGAGCTGATTGTGTCAGTACAAAGCGGGCGCCAACCTCTTCCAGGATAAACGCCAATCGGTCGTGGGGATGATCTGGATCCAGTGGCAGGTAAGCGCCACCCGCCTTCAGAATGCCATTAATTGCGATCAGCATATCGAGGGAGCGGTCCATCAGAATGGGGACGACCGTTTCCGTCATGACCCCCCGGTCTATCAGCCAGTGTGCGAGCCGATTAGCCTGTCGATCCAGTTCTCCGTAGGTCAGTTCGACGTTCTCGAACACCAGTGCCGTCCGATCCGGGAACCGTTCTGCCGCAGATTCGACCAGTCCGTGCAGGCTTGTGTGCTCAAGATCGTACGGGCGATAAGCCGTTGCCCACTGGCTGCGATAGAGCAACAGGTCCTCGTTCCTGATCAGGTTATGCCGATTAAGAGGGGCGTCCGAATCGTCGAGAACACCCCGCATGAGAAGCAGTAACTCCTCCATACGGCGATCCATGGTCTCGGTATCCCAGAGCTGCAGATTGTGAGTGCACTCCATTACTGCAGCGGAATCCGACAACGTAATATTGAGGTTCAGGTCGAAATTTTCGAACGCGCGAGGATTGGATTGAAACGAGGCCGTCAGGCCAGAGAACTGGAAATCCGATTCGTTGGCCTGATCCACATTGAAAATGACGGAGACCAAGGGCGGTTTCGAGGGATCACGGGCAACCCCCAAGGTCTTCAGAAGCGTGCCGTAGGTCAGGTACTGGTGCTCGAACGCTTCGAGCATGTTCTGTTGGGTCTTCTGGAGCAGTGTCTTGAATGAATCGTCCCCCGAAACAGTGATGTAGAGCGGGATAATATTGACGCAATGGCCGACCAGGTTGTGCTCTTCTTTTGCCATCTGCCCGGCAAACGGGATACCGAGGACGATATCCTCGCACCCTGAAATACGATTCAGGTACGCGACGAACGTTGCAATCAAAGCCGTGGTAATGGTGCTGCTATTTCTCGCTGCCAGCGTTTTCATACCACCCAGAAGTTCCATGGGCAGGTCTTTGTCCAACCGGAATGCATCAAAGCTTCGGGAGAATGAGCGGGGTCGGTCATAGGGAAGATCAAGCGCCGGGATTCCCTGGGCAAAACGTTTCGTCCAATAGTCGATGCTTTGTTCCCGCAAGGGCCGGGTATCCTCGCTGCGCTCCCAATCGGCGTAGTTGCTGAATCTTGGCGCGGGGTCCAGCAAGGATGTTTCCGATGGCTCAACAAAGTCGGAGTACAACTTGCCAAGCTCGCTGGCGAGGATATAGAGCGACCAGCCGTCACAGATCGAATGATGTAGGGTCAGCAGGACGCGGGTCTCCAAAGCGGAGCACTGAATGACGTCCATTCGGGCAAGGGGGCCGTTAAACAAATCAAACGCATCGACAACGGCGCTGCGAGCCAGTGCCGCGATCTGTTCATTTCGCAAATTGGGCGGCTTTGATGAAAAGTCGTGTGTGTAGATCGGGGCAGGGCGATTCTTGTAGATCACCATTTCTTCCCCGTCATCGCTGAAACACCCACGCATGGCCTCGTGACGGTCCCAAAGTGCCTTCAGCGCGTTGGTCAATGCGGTTTCGTTGACCTGTCCCTGTAGGTTGACGAAAACCGATTCGTTGAAGGCCGCACTTGCGCCTTCACCGAACTGTGCCGCCAGCCAGACTTCTCGCTGGGATTCGGTGGAGATGATGACCCCTTCCAGTTCACCGAACTGGAAGGGGTCATGTCGGTCAACGTAATTCAGAACGGCAGTATTCATAAGCGGTTAACCTGCCCATTTCTCGAATTGGTTCTTGTTCGTTTTGGAAGGGATATACCAGGCGGCCTTTCCGGATTCATCACGACCGAGTCGAGCACCCTCGACCGGAGGCCGTTGACCGCTCCCGTTTGCCGCCTGTACCGAATCCTGGGTGGTCGGGAAAAAGTCCATGGCAATCATCTCGTCCATGGCCTGTTTGAAAGCGTTGACGATACCGCTTATGTCTTCGTCACTGTGGGCGGTGGTGATGAACATTGGGCGCGCATCCCAGATATGGATGCCTTTCTCGCGCAGGAGGATATAGATCAGCTCCTCGAACGCTATGTCCTGCGGAATCTTTACCTTGCACATAGATCCGCAATTTTCGATTTTCAGCGGGGCGCCAACCAGTTGGGCGTAGTGGTTGATATCGCTCACCATCTGACTGGCACGCTGGTTCAGGTCGTCCTGAAGCCCTGGCTCTTCGGTCAGGCGCTGCAAAACAGCAACTGCGGCGGCCAACACCAGGGGGTGACGAACGAATGTGCCGGCAAAATAGGTCACACCGACCTCGGGAGCAGAGTCGTCACCGAATTGCCATTGGCCGCCGTCCAACGCGTCCATGAACTCGGCTTTTCCGGATATGGCGCCGATAGGGAGACCACCGCCGACAATCTTGCCGTAGGTACAGATATCGGCATCAATACCGTAATAACCCTGTGCTCCGCGTGGGTGGATTCGAAACCCGGTGATTACTTCGTCAAAAATGAGCGCAATCTGCTTTTCTGAACACAGTACCCGGGCCTTCTGAAGAAAGCTTTTTGGCTGCAGGTCAGGGTTGCGGCTTTGAACAGGCTCAACCAGAATGGCCGCGATCTCTTCAGCATGCTCTCGAATGTAGGCGAGCGAGTCGTCATTACCATAATCGAGGACAATCATGTTCTCGACGGCAGCTTCGGGAATGCCCGCCGCCGCCGGAACGGCGAATCCGCTGCTTCCCCGGGTAACGATAACGTCGTCGTGGATGCCATGGTAATCGTTCTCAAAGATGACGACTTTCTCCTTGGCGGTCACCGTCCGGGCCAAACGCATGGCCCCAAGAACCGCTTCAGACCCGGTATTGCAGAAGGCCACGCGTTCGTTGCCCGTGATCTGGCAAAACAGTCGGGAGGCATCGGCAACAAGAGGGTGTTGAGGGCCAATCTCGTAGCCGAGATCCAGTTGCCGCGAGATCGCATCCTTGATAAAGGGCGCAGAGTTGCCGAAGAAATTACTGCCAAAACCACAGGTGACATCAATCAGTTTTCCGCCGTCGATATCCCAGAGGTAGGGGCCCTCGGAACGCTCAACCACAATCGGATAAATGACTTCCTTGATCACATTACGAAACCCCGAAACAACCCTTGGGTCCGCCAGTTGCTTGCGGTTGTTCTGGGCAAACTTCTTTGAGCGTGCAAATCGGTTGTTGTAGCGAGTTGCCAGTTCGTCGAAGTTCGCCTGCTGCTTGGGCGTCATCTCATTACTGCGTTTGACATTGATGCGTGTGCCGGCTCCGAAAGGCTTGATCGGCGAAGTCGTTGGCCTCGTCTGGTCATGACTGCCGGTTACACCCTCAGAAGAGGAATGAGTCGAGCCACCCTGGGAGGGCTGGCTCGATAATGACGAAAGCAGTGCCAGCTGGCCTTGGAGAATCTGCATTTGTTGATGCAGTAACGACTGAATCTCGCCGGATACCCCTGCTGTATGGGCGAACGAGGGCAATGGACTGGGTTGGCCGGAAGAAACTGTTGCATTGGCTTCGCCTGGCGTGGCGGTTTGACGCGGTGCCGGAACATCCGCGGAAACGCTCTGGGTCACAGTGTTGACGCCGGTATCGGCCCCCTGACTAATGAGATACTCGCCCAGCTTATCGAGGTTTCCATAATCATTGAGAAGTTGTCGGAAGGTGATGTTTACCTTGAACTTCTTCTTGATCTTGATGGTTGACTGCGTGAGCAATAAGGAATCCAGACCGAGTTCGAAGAATGTCGCGTTTCCATCGGCCTGACTGAGATCAATACCGGATAGGTCAGAAAACAGAGTGCGCAATTTTTCAGCGATGTCATCGTTCATGCTTTGCCCAGCCGAATTCTGTGAAGTAGCGATTGCAGTGACCTGATCGGTGTCAACTGCGTTGATAGCGGTACTTGCCGCCGCCGGGGCAACCGGCTCGGGTTCGATTACGTGGGTCCGATGCTGGAAAGGGTATCCCGGCAATTGAACCCGCAAAGACGGGTTTGCCAATTCGCAGGGCCAGTCGATCACCACGCCTTTGGACCAGGCCTGACCCAGCCCCCGAGAGAATGAAGCGAGTTCTTTGTCGGAGTTGCCGGCCTCTATGGCCAGAGGAATCAATGCAAGATCGGATTTATCGTCCAGGTTCTGCAGAGCCATCCCGGAAACCGTGCCTTGTGGTCCACACTCCAGGACGACCAGATTCTTGAGCGTTCCGAGGGTCTGGCAACCTTTGCGGAACTGAACCGGCTCTCGAATCTGCCGGGCCCAGTAACGGATGTCAGTTGCCTGCTGATCGGTTATCCATTCGCCCGTGACGCAGGAGATAAAAGGCAGGCTAGGGGCGTTAAGTTCCACACCCTTCAAACGCTGACTGAAGGCCTCACTGGCAGCATCCATGGCGGGTGAGTGAAAGGCGTGAGAGGTATTCAGCGCCCGGAATTTGATGGAATTCTGTTCCAGTATTGCTGCTGCCTCATCAATCCCATCATGGTCTCCGGACAGGGTGCAGGCGTCGGCGGTATTTTCAGCCGCAACGACGACTGTCTTAGGCAACAGCGGAGACAGTTGGTCGATACCGGCACGCGCTGCCAACATTGAACCCGAGGGTTGTGCCTGCATGACTTCGCCGCGGGTCATGACCACTCGAATAGCCGTGGGCAGGTCAAAAACCCCCGATATTGTCGCTGCTAACAACTCACCGATACTGTGCCCAATAGCGGCACTTGGCTTTATCCCGATGCTGTGCAGTGCAGCGAAAAGGGCATATCCGAAGCAGAACAGGCTGATCTGGGTTTTCTGGGTATCCTTCAGGGGATCGCCGGACTCAAACACCAGTGAGAGGATATCCAGATCATGTTGACGCCGGAGGATTCCGGCACACTCGTCAAAGGCCTCACGAAACGCCGGGATGCTGGCATAAAGGGCGCGCCCCATGCCCGCTACCTGACAGCCCTGGCCGGGGAAGGCAAAAGCGACTGTGGGGGCTGTGAATGCCGCCTCGGTATCCTCGGCCTCCTCAATCATGGCGATAAGGTCGTGAACCTCGATGTCCTGTGGGAGTGCAATGCGGTAACGAAATTTGCGACGGTTGTGGATCAACGCGGCGGCTAGCTCGGCTCGATACGTTCGGTCGTTGGACTCGTTCAGGAACGGTTGATAGCTTGCCAGCAGTGACGACAGGGCACTGGCAGAGTGCGCACTGAAACAGAGTGGCACCCATTCCGGTGTGGCCGAGTGGTCGGGCCCGGCCATGGATTCGGTGCCCTTGAGCAGAACATGGGCATTGGTGCCGCCAATCCCGAAAGAGCTGACCCCGGCAATGCGCTCTGACCGGGGTTTATTCCAGTCGGTCGCGCTATGCGCGACCATAAACGGAGTCTGGCTCAGGTTCAGTTCCGGGTTAGGGGTCTTGAAATTGATTGTTTGTGGAATCTTGGCGCGATCAACGGCCAGGGCGCATTTGATAAGTCCCGCGACCCCCGCGGCAGCAGTCAGGTGACCAAAATTACTCTTCACTGACCCCAGTTGGCAGAATTGTTTGTTTGGCGTGTACTCGGCAAACGCCGCACTCAGCGCCGAAACCTCAATCGGGTCACCGATCGGGGTAGCGGTGCCATGAGCTTCAACGTAGCCGACGCGGTTAACATCGAGGCGTGCATCATTGATGGCGGCCTGAATGACGGATTTCTGGCCTTGAACGCTGGGCCCGGAAAAACTGCCTTTCTCCGCCCCATCGTTATTGACCGCAACGCCGGTTATGGCCGCGTAGATGTAGTCCCGATCTTTCTGGGCTTCATCCAGCCGTTTCAGTACGACGATGCCGCCGCCATCGCTGAAGACCGTGCCTGAACTGTCTTTATCGAAAGGACGCGTGTGACCGTCACGGGTATAAATGCTGCCTTCCTGGTGGGTATGGGGCTGTTGCTGCGGAAATGTAAGGGATGCGCCCCCAGCGATGGCAATATCACAACGGCCTTGTCGGATGGCTTCAACGGCCTCCGCTACAGCTACCAGTGAGGTCGAACAGGCACTGTGAATGCTGAGAGCCGGTCCGACCAGGTTCAGTTTGTGGGCGAGGCGGGTTGCGGCGTAATCCTTTTCATTCGCCACCATTGCCTGAAGTGCGCCATAATCTTCGAGTTTCTCCTGATTTTTCAGAACATTGTTGAGGTAGTAAGTGTTGTTGCCAACGCCACAATAGACGCCAATCCGACCGGCGAACTGCTCCGGATCGTAGCCGGCATTTTCCAGGCCGTGCCACGCGAGTTCGAGCAGCAAACGCTGTTGCGGATCTATGAACTCGGCCTCGATCGGACTGATCCCGAAGAAGCGATCATCGAAGCCCAGGGGATCGTCCAGGATCCCGCGGGCATTAACGTAACCACTGTCACTGTCTGTGGGCGTGAAGAAGGTGATGCTCTCTGTGCCTTCAAGGAGATTCTGCCAGAAGGTTTCCAGTGAATTCGCGCCGGGAACTCGCAAGGACATTCCAATGATCGCGACATCCCGGGCTGCAGCGTCGGTGCTGCTCTTTGTCTGAGCCGGGCCGTCAGCGGTGCCCGTTACCGGAACACTGTGGCGGGTCACTGCATAGTTCAGGAACTGCCCCAGGGTTCGGTACTGGAACAGGGAGTACACAGGGATGGAAAGCCCCTGCTGCTCATAGAACGACGCAGCAATCCGGTTAGCGGCTAGGGAATCCATTCCGCGATCCTGCAGGTTATCCTCAGTGACCAGATCGGCGAGATCCAGTTCTCGTCTGATAATGGTCAACAGGGATTCGGACAGGTCTTCCTGCCGGCTGGAGGATTCCGTGGCGACGCCGTCCAATGATTCCAGCATTGATTTCCGGTCTATCTTTCCCGAGGGCGTCTTCCTGAGCTTATCAACCCAGTAAAACCGGCTCGGAATCATGTAGCCCGGCATCAGTGCCTGAAGTCTCCGTTTGAGGGAAGCTTCGATGTCGCCGGTCCCGGAGTCAGCAGTGACGAAAGCCACCAGCTTCTTCTGCCCGTTGATTTCCTGAACTGCGGCGGCAGCTTCCTGGATCAGGCCAGTGTCCAGCAGTCGGGCTTCAACTTCACTGAGCTCCACCCGGTAACCACTGATTTTGACCTGGTTGTCGATGCGTCCGCGGTAAAGAAGGTCGCCCGCAGCGTCACGACTAACAAGGTCGCCCGTGCGGTAGGCTCGCTGTCCGTCGAGATTCGAAAGCGTGATGAAGCGTTGTTCGGTCTGTTCGGGGCTGTTTATGTAACCGTGTGCCAAGACCGGGCCCGCGATGTACAGTTCGCCGACTTCGTCTTGATCAACCGGGTTTCGCTCCTCGTCCAGAATTAAGAGTTCTGCGTGGTCGATGGCTTTGCCAATCGGTGGCAAAGCTGGCCAGTCATCCGCCGGCCAATGGAGCGCATATTCGCTTACCACATGGGTTTCGCAGGGCCCGTACTGGTTAATCAGGGTCGCATTTTTCAATGCGTTAAAGGCGGTACGTAATTCCTTGCTAATGACCAGCTGTTCGCCCGCAGTGATAACTTCCCTCAGGGAAACCGGGTATAGCCGCAGGCGGTTCGCCCACATGACCAATTGAAGCAGCGCGATGTAAGGGAGGAAGATCCGCTCAATTCGTTGCTCTTCAATGAACTCAAGTAGGCGGCGGAAATCCTGTTTGAGCTCCTGGTCGATGAGATACAGGGTTCCACCCTGACTCAGGGTGGAAAAGGTTTCCTGAAACGAGACATCAAAACTCAAAGCTGAAAATTGCAGGGTCCGGTAGCGCGTACCGGGCTCATAATGGTTGTTTTGCCAGAAAATCAGGTTGTCCAGCGTGCCGTGATTCATCAGAACGCCCTTGGGCTTGCCTGTTGAGCCGGAGGTATAGATGACGTAAGCATCAGTTTCCGGCGTAATAGGGGCACTCTGCGGCGCTGACTCTGAAACAGGGCCAAAAGCAATATCACGAAGATCCAGGTGGCTACCGACAGGGGATCTGAAATCATCGTTATCGGTAACGGTAAGGGCCGCGCCGGCGTGGCTGACCATATAGTTAAGGCGATCCTCCGGATACATGGGGTCCAGAGGAAGATAAGCACAGCCATGCCGAAGAATGGCGATCATTGCCGTAATGGCCAACTCACGATTGTGGGTGTGGATGGCTATCGGGGTGCCTCGGGGGACGCTTATTGCTGCAATTTCTTCCTGAATGATGAGCGCATTGTTGTACAGGTCCCCATAGGAAACCGTTTGCCCGGATACCCACAGGGCAGGATCTCCGGCACACTCGCGGACCGTGTGTTCAAACTGGGCGAGGAAGCCGGGTACGACGGGGGGAGACTCTCTAGCATCCATCTCTCTGCCTTCCCTAGATAGAGATCAACGAACACAGCTCGGCGGGACTCCATGCCAAGAATCAGGTGGCCTGTAAGACAGCGCACAGACCGGTTGTTACAATATGTAAACTAGCATAGCAAAGAGCATTGCGCTATATCCCGTGCGGGCATCCTGGAGGTATGTCAGGTGGTATAAGCTTTCAGTTCCTGAGGCGGAAAAAGCACGCGCTCAAGAGTCCGAATTCTGTCGCAATTACGATGCAGGGTATCGGGCGAGGGAAGCCATTGACCCGGGCACTGATCCCCTGATCCGAGGCCGTCAGCTGGATGTCCAGAAAATCCATGAAACGGCCAATGTGTACGGAGACAGCTTTAACCACTGCTTCCTTAACACTGAAAGCGACCGCAGGGGCAGGCAGCTCCGGAAAGCGGGCTGCCAGCAGTAGTTCTTCCTCAACGTGCATGATCAGGTGGTCGATTTGGCGGTCAACCTTGCCCGGGTTCTCAATCAGATCAATGCCGATACCCTGAACTTCACTGTCGTGGGTAACAACTGCCATGCCGAAGTGCTGGTCGTGCGTTATCGAGCCGATGATGTGCGCAGGCCAGATCGGGTTACCCAGGGGGCCACGATCAAGCGCCTGGATTGGCCATCCTGCGCGTTTGAGCGCTAGGCGGGCCAGGCAGCGACCGGAAAAAAACTCTTTCTTTCGTTTGGCACCCGCCCTGCGCATCAGTTCTCTTTCAATGACATATTGGGACTGGTCTTGCGTCAGTTCCCCTGCGCAGAGGTAGAGATTTGCCTGGCTGAAGGACCTCAGTCGCCGTTCAATCGCCACAATACTGTCTGCATTCATGAGAGGGGCATTCGCTCGATTGGCGTTAGAAAAGAGTTCGCCTGTCTCCCGGATGAATTTTCCGGGGAAGTATCCAGACTGATGGGGGTAAAACTCCAAAAAAGAAAGCCAGTATTACAAACATTAGGATGTTGACTAGGCTCGATCAAGCGAGGGCCGGGATACTTTATCCAGTTTAAGCGGGCAGGTTGTAGGTTACACCGGTATAAATACGATGAAAAATTGATTCAGCGCTAGCCGTTAATCGCTCAGATCGGATAAGGTTCAGGGAACAAACTGGTTGAGAAGCTGTTGAATATGAAAGCCGTTGGTAGTGCTTGCAGCTTTAGGGACCATGGCATATCGTTAAATTGTCCCTCGCCATCCGGTGAAAAGCAGGGCTAGGCTTTTAAAGGGAATTCGAACAGTTCCAGTTCGTTGAAAAGGGATGTCATGATGAACTTATTTGATCTGTCTGCGCCGGAAGCTATTGAAACCATTCCTTTTCCCTCCGATCAGGAGGGCTTGACCAGATTTATCCAGAAGCGACAACCTGTTTTGCTGGACGGTATCCGGGAGGCGTTGCCGTTTACGCGAAACTGGGACTATGAATTTTTCAGGAATTCACTGAAATCGATCCGGATTCAGCGTAAGTCCGAGGATGGGATTTATCATTACCTTGGCTTCGAACGTATCCCGATGCCCGATTTTGACCAGGTCATGGAGACGACTCAGAACGGTTATGCGCTTGAACCGCTGAGGGGACAGGGCGTGTCGGGCGATCTTCCCCAGGAAATTGACGTCTCTCTACCGCCGTTCGTTCCAGAATCCCGGTTCCGGGTTTCCAACCTGTACATCGGACCGGGGCAGAACAAATCCCTTCTTCACTACGATGAAACCCACAGTCTCTTGATGATGTTGGAGGGACGGAAGCGCTTCATTCTTTTCTCTCCGGATCAAAGCGACTGCATGTATCCATACAGTCCCTTCAGCCTGAAGGCTCTCCTTGAGAACCGGGTGGTTGACAGCAAAATTGATTGTCAGAATCCGGACTTCAGTCGGTTCCCGAAACTGAGCCAGGCAAAGGGATTGTCTGGTTGGCTGGAAGAAGGGCAGGCCCTTTTCATCCCGGCTGGAACCTGGCACTTCATTGAAGCCGAAGGGCGTAATGTGTCGGTCAATTACTTCTGGCTTCAGAACAGCCTGAAGGACTGGCTGAATCAGCCGTTGCTGGACTTCTGGATCAAACGCCGGGCGATCGATGTACTCGACCAGCTTCGCAAGGTCAAACACCGGCTATCTGCAGCCTAGATCCAGCAGAGCACTTGCCAATGACAGGAATGATTCATTTTCCCAACGAGAAAAACGATGGTGGTTTTCTGGATAGGAGAATATCTCATGTTTGGCGCTAACCTCTTATATATTGGCGGGAAAACCTAATACTGTGGAGTTAAAAAGAATCAGGGGGGAGGAAGAGTTTAATCGCATACAACCAGAATGGGATGAATTTGTCGCCAAGCTGGCTCCGACTCCTCTACCACTGACCCATGGCTGGCTTCTTGCCTGGTGGAAAGCGTTTGCCGTCGATATGGAGATGGAATTCAGGTGCGTCTATAGAAACGAGGCGCTGGTTGGCATTGCACCTCTGATTCGTACCCGGGAGCGCTACCGTGGAGTGCCTATTACGCTGTTGAAATTGGCAGCTAACGGTCATAGTCCCTATTCTTCGGTAATTGTTGATTCCGCACTAACCCCCTCTGAAACTGAGGAGGTCTATTCAGCACTGACTCAGATTAGCTCAAAGGAAGTTGGTCTTTTCTTCAAGATAGACCAGACAAGTGAGCTCAAACGCTTTCTTACGGATAGGTCAAAGCCTGGCCATGAGAGGGTGCTGGAAAAGCCCAGTCTACGAACCCCGGTCATTGATATTGATGGCAGTTGGAAAGAGTTTTATCAGTCAAGGTCACGAAGCCTGAAGAAAAGCCTGAATCACAAACTTAACAGGTTTAGGAACGACGGTGACTTTACGATCGACCACGAGATGATCACTGGCGCCGATCAACCAATCATTGATGAGCTCATCGCGATCTCAGCCAATAGCTGGAAGGCCTCTATCGGAAATGACTTGCGATCGAATCAGCGAAGCCGGCATTTTTTGCTCAATCTGGTGGGGACGTTTGGTAAGTCCGGGGATCTTAGCGCCTGGATCGTTCGTCATAAAACCACCCCCGTCGCTTTCGAGGTTCACCTGACTTTCGACAATGTCGTTTATCCCATTCGGGCAGACTACGATGAGCGGTTCAAGGCGTATTCGCCTGGATCAGTCCTGGAGTATTCCGCGCTCAAAGACCTTTTCGAGCAAGGGCTCTATCGGCAGTATTACACCTGCGCCGACGATTACTGGTACCTGAGCAAATGGACCAGCGACTACCGGAGTTTCTGTTCAGTTGAGCTGTTTGGAGACAGCCTGAAGCTGCGGGCTATCTATTTTGTTGAACGCCGCGTGATTCCGGTAATTAAGCGGTTGATCAGATCGACGAAAACCAGGCCTCGGACCGCCTGAATACGCCATAAGGAGATTGGATCAATGCGCACAGTGGTAGTGGTCAGTCAGGACAAGTCGGATATTTTCTTCGCGAATCAGCTCATGAAATCCCTGAATGTCGTCGGGATTGTAGTTGAGAACCAGATCCCCGAGAGGGATGGGTCGTCACTTCTCAGTAAAGCCATGAAGTATGCAAGCAATCCCCTCGTATTTTCGCGGAAAGTCGTGGAAGTCGTGGACCGGAAGTTGATTGAGGGAAAGCAGGATTACAATCGGGAAGAGAATGCCCTCGACTTCGGTGAAGAAGGACGTGTCCTGCATCCGGTGGATGGGGTCGAGGTTCTGCGTACCGAAGGGGTCAACGCAATTAATTCGCCGGAATATCGAGATTGGATCCAGCAGTTGGCGCCCGATGTCATTGCAGTCTGTGGCGCCTCGATTATGAAGTCAGAGATACTCGCCATACCGCCACATGGCACTCTGAATCTGCATGGTGGTTTATCCCAGTTTTATCGGGGATTGTTTACGACGGATTGGGCTATTCACAACCGGGAGCCCGAATGCATTGGTGCAACCGTCCATTTCGTCTCCGAAGGCGTAGACGACGGTGATGTGGTTTACCAGGGAAGGCCGAGCATCAGCGATGGCGACAACCCGAACAGCCTTTACGAAAAGGTGGTGAGATTGGGAGTCAGCATGATGATAAAAGCGATTGAAGATATTGAGAATTCGAGATGCCGCCCGACCCGGTTAACAACAAAAGGACGACTGTACCTGCATGGTATGTTCGACACCCGCGCTAAACGCGACACTTGGCGTCGGATTCGGGAGGGTGTCATTGGTGACTACCTGGTGGAGAAGTCTGAAAGGGATGAACGCGTTTTGGCCGCGCTGATCAACGAGTTCCCGGTGCAGGGAGTTCCTGTGACCCGGCTTTCAGGCGCTGTCTGATTTACTGGAGAAAGCTTTCAAGAAATAGTGTGAACGCCTTTCTCTGCTGTTCACACTCTGAGCTTTTCGAAACCTCGCAACGTCCGGCTAGTGCCCAAAGTGCACCGCGGCTGTCCCCGGTTATTTTTTTGAAGGCTCCAGCCACCTTGGCCTCAAATTTGGAATCGGTCAGGAACCCACCGACGTCATACCAGGACCAGACAATAACCTGCGCCCGGTCTACCTTGTTCCGGATGACCGTCTCATTGACGTGATTGGGGCTTTGGCGGTAAGCATCCCCGATTTCACGTTTCTCAGTTGAAATAAGCTGCCAGTCAGCACTGTCAAAAAGTCGATTCTTATAAAAGATCAACTCCTTGTTCTGGGACTGGTTTCGGTACCCGGTGATCTGTAATTGAACCTGCTTGAGATCATTGGAAACATAGACACCACTGAGATCGATGTCTGGATCTGAGAAGTCGGGCTGCCAAACGTTGGCGTGTTTCAGTGGGCCTCGCCAGTCGGAATCAGCCTCCACCAGCGTCGGATGCCAGGATTGCGCCACTTTCTCGGTTTTCGCTTGAAGGGCGATGGGGACGAGTGGCGGCCAGATAAGCAGAAAAGACGCCACAATGGGCCAGAAGACCGAAGTGTGTTTTCCGCCAACCCGCCCCGATGTCGTACCGGATATCTCGTCTTTCGTGGTTTCCTGCGGCGAGCTCTCCAGCCTGGAAGAGATCAGGAAAACTGGAACCAGGGTAAAGATGATGAAGATAACCCAGCCAAACAGCTCATGGTCCTTCACCAGCGAGGTTTGCATATTGGTATAATGGCCTGCGGCAATGATCCCGAAGACCCTGATCCAGTTAGCCAGCAGGGAAAACAGGCCTGCCGTGATGATCAATAGCACCTTTGACCTTAATGAACGGTAGTAAAGCTGCCCATAGAAGGCGCCAAGGAAGAGCGCAACCATGAGGTAACGTACGCCACTGCAACCGCCTTCAACCAGGAAGGCTCCCACTTCCAGGGTGATCAGAAATTCGTTGATGGTTGCTTCGATATCGGCTATTTGAAGAAAGATATTGTTGAAAAAAACCGTGATGTGCTGGAGCAAAGGTGAGAAATCGTCCCAGATGGGAGCAGCGAAACACAACAGCAAGATGGGGCCGCCGGCTACTTTCAGGAAATCCCGCCCCCAGATGGACCAACCCCAAAGCAAAATGATAATGGGCGCCAAGAGAAGCCGGAAAACCTGTATATCCGCGGCCTGAGAGAACAAAAGGGCGACGCTGGCACCCACCAGCAGAACGATTGCCAGGGGTGAGCCATTGATGGTGAGCTTTTGGAGGGCATGTCTGCGGACAAACAGCAGATACAGCGTACCGGCAAGAACCAGGTAGCCGTGATTGTAAATGATGGAGTCATACCAGAGGCTGAAAAAATCCTGCCATTCCGCCCACAGGCCAAGGATCAGCAGCGGGATAGCAAGTACCCACAGGTAGTGGCGTGAAAACCCGGGACTGGCACTCATAAATTCCTTTTACTTCGACCGTCTTCTGGCTAAACCTGTTTAAAGATACCCCAAAATGACACCTTATCACAGGTTTCGCGAGTCCCGGTTTTGCCGTCGCTGTTAACCTTGTTCGCCAAACTTCTTCAGGATCCTCTGAGCGGCGGAGTTCATACCGACAACACGGTAGGCTTCGGCAAGATGTCGGGCGATCTCTTCTGAATCCGGCTGAAGTGCATGAGCTTTTTCGAGAACCGGTACGCTCTCCCGATGGTTGCCCGATTTCAGCATGATCCAGCCATAGGTGTCTGCGATTGCGGCGTTCTCCGGACTGAGCTCGTACGCACGCTCAGCCAGAGCAACGGCACGCTCGTCGCCTGTTTTGTGGTAAAGCCACGCCAGATTATTCAGAACCACGGTATTGTTCGGCATCGATTCCAGCAGCACCTCGTAATTGGACCTGGCGCTGTTCTCTTTTCCAGTCGACTGCTGTAAAAGGGCGAGGTTGAGTCGGAGCTTGCTATTGCCGGGGGAGTTTCCGAGTTCAGACTCCAGATAGGCCAGGGCGTCGTTGGTGCGTCCGGACCTCTGCAGATTTCTTACGTAACCGGTGATGATGTCCGCACTCGAGGCCTTATCCAGTGCCTCATGATAGAGTTGAGCGGCGCGTTGGTACTCGGCCTCTCTTTCACGAAACTCGGCCTCGGTCAGGTAAGGGCGAGGAGAGTTTGGAAACTGTTCTTTGGCCTTGTTCAGAATATTCATCGCCTCATCGGTCCGGCTATATTCGAACGCCTGCTGGGCAGCCTGGAGCGTTATCTGCTCATTGTCCGGAAACAGAACCTGCGCCCGTTCAAGAACTGAAGCCGCTCTCTCATCATTGCCGGTGCCCTTCAAGTTCGACACAACGTTACTGTAGATGTCTGCAACCAGATGTGAGGCAGGCGAGGGGGTATCCTCTTCCGCGCGTTCCAGCAGCGAGGCCGTGAGAGTGTTCGCGGATTCATTGTCGTTTTCGAGCAGGGCGATTTCCAGCAGTATCAGGCGGGGACCGGTCGCATCTGGACGCTGCTCCAGAATCTCGCTCATGAATTGTTCGGTTTCTCCTCGGTCCTGAACGGAGATCAGCCCCTGCAAGGCCTGCGCACTGTCGGGAGCCAATTGGGCCGCCTTCTGGAACTGTTCTCGGGCTTCCGCTCGGTCATTCTGCGCCAGGGCCAGCTTACCGAGGGCGATCACGGGCGCAACGGACTGGGGCGCTTTTGCTTTGGCGGCCGCAAAATACTTACGGGCTGCCTCCGGATCACCAGCATTCAGCGCAAGATTACCTCGCATAATCAGCGCTGCAATACTTTCAGGCTTGGCTTTGATCCAGCTGTCCGCCGTTTCAACGGCAGCCCTTCTGTTCCCGGAGCCAAGGTGGGCCTGGATGATAATGCTTCGGGCCTGATCCAGATCTGGTGCTGCTTTTCTGATCAGATCGGCCTGGTTGATCGCGCGCTGATACTCGCCGCGTTGATTGAGGTAGCTGGCATACCGTAACCTGAGTTCATGGTTGTTGGGGTTGATGCTCAGCGCTTTTTCCATCAGTGCTTCGCCTGTTTCCACGTCTCCGTTTTCCAGTGCAGCAATCGCCACCAACGTGAGAATTTCGGGGTCGGAATCGCCGTTTTCCAGTTCCGCCAAGGTGGTCTGTGCGCCTTCGGGATTCCCCATCTGGAGCATGGTGGCAGCAAGCATCTTACTGGCGATCTCGGAGTTGCCCATTTTTGCGATGGGACCCAGCAGTTCCTGTGCCTCTTCAGCCCTGCCTTGCCTGAAGCGCACAAGGCCAAGCATCAGAACCGATTGTTCGTGGTTAGGTGCCTGGGCCAGAATCTCCTCAAGGTACCGTTCTGCCTTGGCCAGATCACCTTCCTTAAGGGCGTCATCCGCTGCAATCAGATTGCTTCGGATTTTACCCGGTGGTGATTTGGCCAGGATTTCTTCGTAGACAAACGCTTCCGAGAATTTGCTCTGGGCGCGGAGTACGCGAATCAGCGCTGAAATCGTGGAGTATTTCCGGGCGGTCATCACATCGAACTGGCCAATATCCTCCAATGCCCTGATATAGGCGTCTTCGGCTTTCTGCCACTCTTCTTCGAGGTGGGCAAATTGCGCTTTCCACAACCACAGCTCGGCGTTTTCCTTGTCAATTTCTTCCGCTTCCGCCAGGAATTCCTTGGCCTTGGCCTTGTCGCCCTCGGCCAGGGCAACCTTCGACAGACCGATCAAGGCTTCAACTGAAGCTGGATCGGTTAAGCGAGCCTCCCCGAAGGTCTGTCCTGCTTTGGCGAGGTTACCCGCGCCCAGGAGGATCTGGCCTTTGAGCAGGAGTTCCTTGATTTTGGTGTCTGTGTCTGTCGAGGAGAGTTTGTCCAGGGCTTCGAGAGCGTCGTCGAATTTACCTTGTTTCAGTTTGGCTTCCGCCAGAATGAGGTTGGCCCGGTTCCGAATGGTCTCGCTGACGTCTTTCTCGGAGATTCGCTCCATCAGGCGCCCCAGCTGCCGCTCAGCGTTGACGGCGTCACCGGCCGTAAGCAGGTTGTCGATGATCAGGAAGTAGGGTTCAAGATTATTTGGCTTCAGTTCTATGGCGCTTCGTGCTTCCTGTGTGCTGGCCTTGAGTTCTCCCTGGCGCTGAAAAAACCGCGACTGGTCCAGATGGCTCAGGAACTGAATGTCTGTCTGGGTCATATCGTTGTCGTCATTGCCACAGCCCACCAATGACAATGCGATGACGAGGGAGAGGAGGGTGGCACGTACTGCTAAAACTGATTTCATGGCCCTGGTCCTTTTCCTTTCGGGTCTTATTATGAACATCCTGATGTTCAGGTCTTTGACGGCGCGGTCGATGTCTCAATCCGGTACTTGTCCGTCAGGTTGTAAAGAGTCGGTCGAGTCACGCCAAGTAACCTGGACGTCTGGGCGATGTTGAAATTACAGGTTCTAAGTGCCTGAACAATGGCCTGGCGTTCAGCATTTTCGCGGACCTGTCTCAGGTTCAGTTGGTGATCTTTTGTTGGATTTTCGGTCGGAAGTTCCAGGTCCTCCGCGGTCACTCTTTTTCCATCGGCCATGATGGTGGCCCTTTTCACCTTGTTGATCATTTCCCTGACATTACCTGGCCACGAGTAGTTGTTGATGGCATCTATGGCGTCCTCGGTGAAATTGAGGTTGGGGCGATCCATGTCCTTGCTCAGTGCCTTGAGGAGAGATTGTGCAATCACAATCGAATCCCCATTCCGCTCCCTCACGGCGGGAACATCGAGGGTTATCTCACTGATCCGGTAGTAGAGGTCTTCGCGGAAATCGCCGCTTTCGATGAGGGTTTTGACATTGCGGTGGGTGGCACACACCACCCTTACATCGACCGGAATCGGCTGAACGGACCCGACCCGATCGACAACCCGCTCCTGCAGAAACCTCAGAAGTTTTGCCTGCAGGGCCATAGGCATGTCGCCAATTTCATCGAGGAACAGGGTCCCGCCGTTGGCACTCTCGATCTTGCCTTTTTTGGTATGGGTTGCTCCGGTAAAGGAACCCTTTTCAAACCCGAACAGTTCGCTTTCCAATAGGTTCTCAGGAATCGCGGCGCAGTTGATGGCGGCGAACGGCTTCTTGGCTCGGTGGCTCAGGTCGTGAAGCGCGCGGGCGAGCAGCTCCTTGCCTGTACCCGTTTCGCCGGTGATCAGGGTCGTCACGTCGGTGGGGGCCACCTTTTCCAGGGTCCGGCAGATGGCTAGCATTTGAGGGCTGGCAGCAATGATACCCTTGATGTTGGTACCGTTTCGATGCTGGGCCAGATCCTGGTTTTCCCGTTCGAGCTCGGCGAGTCTGAACGCGCGATTCACAACAAAGGTGAGTATCTCGGCATCCAGAGGCTTCTGGTAAAAATCACAGGCACCCATACCGATCGCCTTGACGGCATTCTCCTTGTCCTCGCGACCGGTCACGACGATGACTTTCGTCATGTGTGCAAGGCGCAGTATGTCCTCCAGCAGACCGAAGCCTTCGCTCGCACCTCCCGGGTCAGGAGGTAGGCCCAGGTCCAGTGTCACCACGTCGGGTTCGACCCGTCTGAGCGCGGCGAGGGCGGAATCCCGGTCGGAAGCAACGGTAATATCCAGGTCGTCGCTGAAACACCACCGCATCTGGCTCTGGAGGCCCGGATCGTCCTCTACTATCAAAAGTCGTCTAGTCACGACAGCAACAATTCCCTTGTTTTAGAGACCCTGTTCGATTATCGAGACACCCTTCTCCCTAAGTGCCCTGTATTTGATTCTCGACCGAAGATTGACGCTTTGCAATGATTTCGTCGAGTGTTAATGAAAAACGCCGATTAATTGGCGCTCTCTCTGGAGTGTCCGTCCTCGGACAGAAACCCTCCGGGAGTCTCCTGATCGACGTCGAAGCCGGTTTCGGCAAGCGGAAAGCGGAGCGAAAAGCAGGAGCCAACTCCGGGCTCACTGGTAACATCAATACTTCCACCCAGTTTCTGAAGGTATTCTCGGGCCTGGAATGCCCCGATCCCCATCCCGGTCAGGCCCTTGGTGCTCTCGAAGGGTTTGAACAACTGATAGTTGATGAACTCTTCCGTCATCCCGCAACCGGAATCGTGGATAAACAGTACGGCATTACCCCTGGAGATCTTGAGCGTCAGGGTTATCTCGCCGTCCGGGGGCGTCGCGTCCTGGGCATTCTGAATCAGGTGTCCGAGAACGCTTCTCAACTGCTCATCATCAGCCATAATCAGGGCTTGGGGTGGATCTCCGTCGAAACGCGGAACCGGGCGTTGCTGGACGTAGTGCTCCAGAAGTTCGGTGACCAGCGCGGTAAGATCCAGCTCTTTAATGTCCCCGCCGGTATCACTGGAGGGCCGGCGCATGTGATCAACCAGATTCGACATCTTGCGCACGGCGTGATCAGTGGTATTGATCATGTCGTCGATGAAGGCCGGATTGTTCCTGTGTTTGGACGCGTTCTTGACCAACAGGGACAGCTGGGCGATGACTGTTTTCAGGTCATGGATCATAAAGGCCGAAGCCTTGCTTACCGCTTCGAATTGCATTGCGCGCGATAGTCGGTGTTGGGCATCTGCCTGGGCCAGCAGATTGCAGGTCTGTCGGGCAACCACCTTGACCAGATCGAAGTTCTCCCAGTTCAGTTCAACCTTTGCGTAGGGGCTCCCCACCATGGCGATTCCATAGAGTTCGTTGTCAAGGTAAAGGGGAATGATCAGCCAGGCATCGGGCATCTTGGCAATGGCATCGGGAATCTCGAGCAGGTCGTAGCTGATAGGGTCGGCGCGGTATTCCCGAAGATCGACGACCCATTCCCGGTGCTTGAAAAAGCGCACGAGCTCGGAGTCCTTGTCAATGACGGTGTACCGGGGCGGCGAAAGGTTGACCGAAGCTTTCAGGGCATAGCTGTCCTGTTCACCCTTGAGCCAGATTGCGCCCGCATTGCTCTCCACCAGACCCGCGAGGATTCTCGTCACTCGCTCGGGAAGGGGCGGCTGGTCACCAAGATTGGCCAACTCCTTGGTCATCTTCAGCCATTCGTCGCGATAGTCGTACTTATAATCGAAGAAATTCCGACTGATGAGCACCATGAGTTTGGCGCGGATACGGCGAGACAGAATGAGCGTCGCCAAAAAGGCCAGTGAAATGGTGAAGAATAGGACCTGAAGGGCATCTCCCCAGTCACCTCCAAGTACCCGGACATAATAGCCGCCAATCGCCAGGCACAGTAAATAAGCGCCGGCAAAGATCAGCGTCCCGGCGTGGAAGACGGCAGCATGGGACAGCTGAAAATCAACGGGTTGTTTGCGGGT
Organism: Marinobacter albus; assembly: GCF_030238305.1. Taxonomy (NCBI): domain Bacteria; kingdom Pseudomonadati; phylum Pseudomonadota; class Gammaproteobacteria; order Pseudomonadales; family Marinobacteraceae; genus Marinobacter; species Marinobacter albus. The sequence goes on from NZ_JASSQD010000001.1 coordinate 1,864,081, forward strand.
ATTGATCACGTTGATGGCGAACAGGGGAACGAGAAGGGCGTTCACAAAACCGCGGGCATTCCAGAACGAGTCTGCCACCTGGCCAAACAGCAAGGCATCTGCATACATGAAGAAGTCGAACGCAAACAGGGTGGCCACGCCAATACAGAGATATTTAATGCTCGAACGGCCAAAGCCGGGGGAGTTTCGCCAGATCTGCTCGACCAGAGACAAGCCGAGCAGTGACAGTGCAATCTGCCCAAGGAGTCGTGTCTTGCCATTCAGAATGGATAACCCGAAAACGTACTCGAGTATCCCGAAGCCAAGCAAGAGTATGAGAAGGATGGTGGTGGATATTCCCAGGACCTGTTTCAACTGGCCAGTCAGGCTGCCCTGGTGAAAGGCATTCCGGAGCATGGCAAAAAGCAGAATGATCCAGGCCGCATACCGCAGCAGTTCCAGCAGGTAGCGGATGAAAAATCCGGGATATCCGAGAAGACTCTGCATGACCAGCGCAGACGACCAGAGGGTTGTAACAATTGCGGCCAGGAAAAGGGCACGGTCGACATCGCGCCGAACGTAACGGGTGGCGACAAGAATGGCCAGCAACCCGAAGGTCAGGGCCGCCGCTACATGGCTGATTACGCTAAAGTCGCTTAGCATTCCTCGCATCCTGCGTGAATGTCATCTGGTCCCTGACGGCAGAAACGTTACACGGGTTTCTTGTTATCCCGATAGAAGCGGAAGATTTCCTTGAGCGGCCGCTTGGGTTCGAAGCCGAATTCTTTAGCGAATGCCCTGCCGTCTATAACGACAGGATACTTGAAAAACGCCATTAGATACGAAGGAAAACTTTTCAGATTCAATGTGCGCAGGATCAGTGAGGGAAGAACCGGCGGCACCGATGGGATTGGTATCCGTCTGCAGCTACATAGTTTCAATGCGTGCTGATAGGCAACCCAGTCCTGAGGTGCAACGTTGAAAACTCCCCGAACGGGTCGTTTATACGCGAGCACAATCGCGTCCGCCATATCGTCGATATGGATGAATTGCATCATGGGCGAGAACCCGGCCAATACCGGTGCCCGCTCACTGGCAAGCAGGGTACTTATGGAGTTCTTTACGCCGGGACCAACAATATTGCAAGGCCTCAAGATGGTAATATTGAGCTCCGGGTAGCGCCAGAGATAGATGTTGGCAAGGTTCTCAAGTTCCACCGAATCTATCAGGTCGGCACTCAGGCCAGCGCTCTTCAATGGCGCCGATTCATCAATCAGCGCCGGGTTATAGGCGACAGCACCGTAAACGTGAAAGGTGGACAGCACAACAACCCGTTTGATGCCGTACTTGTGGCTCAGATCCAGCAACTTCTGAGTGCCAAGCACGTTGGCATTATACCGTCGCATGCGGGTGAGCTGGCTCGACATGATTCGGCCAAGATGTATGACCCCATCGAACTCATAGCGGCGAAACAGGTCCTCGAAGACCCGTTTGTTGAAATCAATGCAATAACTCGGGATGTCATCACCCAAGTAAACCTGCTCCCGGAAATCGACGGCCACGAGATCGCAGTGGTCGCGCAGTTGGTTGATCACTTGCTGGGCCAAGGCACCCGCGGCGCCGGTAACCAGAATGTGAGGTCTGCGTTGCTGTGTCATCAGAAAAGCCTTTTCCGTTCACTCAATCCCTTGTCTATCAGCCGGCTGATCTCAGCTTTCACCTTTTCTACCCGTTCCGTGACTTGTTCTTCCTGTATTTCAAGGTCATCGAAGTACATGGGGTCGCCAAAATTCAGGTGAACCTTGGCCGGCAGAACCACGGGCAGGGCAACCGGCGCGTAGGGAATTCCCAGAGTTTTGGCCAGCGGCTTGATGTTGGCGATGGCCGGGATGGTTTCTTCGCAGCCCACGACACCCACTGGAACAATCGGGGCCTTGTACTTCATGGCCAGGTGCATGAAGCCGTTGCCGAACCGCTTGAGTTCGTAACGGTCGCGATACAGTTTGCCGGAGCCCCGGATGCCCTCGGGGAAGACAATGACGGCTTCATCATTGGCCAGCATCTTGGCGCAATTCACCGGATCTCCGAGTACAGCGCCCACTTCATTCAGTAAATTTCCCAGCCAGGGCACCGTGGGGAAGAACCGTTCGATCATCGCTCGCGGCATACGGGGCTTTTCTTTGCGGGACGCCAGCGCATAGCCAATAAGAAGTCCATCAATGGGCAACTGACCACTGTGGTTGGCGATGATGAGAACGGGACCTTCGGACGGGACCTTCTCGACGCCATGGGCCTGGACGCGGAAGTATTTCTCGTAGATCTGTTTGGTCAGAGCAAGCCCGTATTTGACCGCTTCATTGTTGTAGCCCCATGGGTCATAGCCCAACGTGCCGATGGGTTTACGAATGCGATTTACGTGGTGCTCCAGATCTTCAGAAATCAGCCTGGATTTCAGGAACGATGCCAGACTCATGCTGACTCCCTGTTGGTTAGCGGATTCGATCGTAAGTTCAACTGCGCCCAATCAGAACGCCAAGCGTGTGGCTCTGGCCTTCATAGAGCACCCGGTAATCGCCAGTTGCATTGGCCGTTTCCACACAAAGCATGTTTTTCCAGGCATAGTCCGGAAAATCGGAGAGCCGTGCCGCTTTATCCGGGCCAGGATTCCAGACCACCGTGGAGTCGCTGCCCACTGACTTCAGCTTGCGGCTGCCGGCAGGTGTGATGATCGTAAGAGGCTCCCCGCTCTCGTAAATCCTGTCGGTTTCCCCTTCAAAATACACAGGGCCTTCCTGGCTGAAATACTCCCAGTTTCTGAGGGTATCAATATAGTTGCTGCTCCCCAGGCCCAGGACGCGGCTCCTGGAAATGTCGGATGTGGGGAAGTAGCTGTGCAGGGCCTGGCTGAACGCCAATGGATCACTACCGAGGTTGGTTGTCGTCAGCGCCACCTGGCAGCCGCGAATGGAAAAGCTGAAGGTAATGAGGGCAATCGCGTGGCCGGTCCACACTTCCGCGAAATCTTCGTTGGCGTCAAGTGACAGACTGATTTCAACCTCGTGGGCGCTTTCCCTAACGTCTTCCAGTTTCCACAAGGCAGTTCTGGCAAAGCCATGAGCGCTGTCTGTGTGAATACGTTTCCGGACTTCCGGAGCGTTTCGGGCGGGATCTCCAAACCAGGGCCAGCAAATCGGAATGCCGCCCCTTATCGCTCGCCCGGGTTCCAGGCGGGCAGTGTCACTCAGGAACAGCCAATCGGCTTCATCCCTCGGGACAAAGTGCGTCAGGTGGGCCCCCTGAAGGAAAACGGTCGCTTTGAACAGGGGGTGGTGAACATCCAGTGCTTCAAGCTGCCCGATTGTTTTCCAGCGCGTAAAGGACCACTGGCCGGGAGAGAGTGAAAGTGGTGGTCGGTTACTGCTTTCAGACATGGTTCGGATCTAAATCTTCAGGGTTAACGGTATTTGCCTATACAGAGAGTAAATTAAATCTCCCTCCCCGGCGAGAACTGTGGATAAAATACAATGAGATGTTCAGGGAGCACTTAATGGATCAGCCAGTTGTTATTCCCCTCACCGCGCCGCGGCTGAATCAGATCAATTCCGGCCAGGGTATTGATGCCGTTGCCAACGGCGCCTGTCTGGCGGGCGTGGACGCCGGAGTTATCGGGCGTGTCGACAGTCAATGGTTAGAGACGATTGCAGATGGGCTGAGCGAGCATGGCTGGATCACCCTTGATGTGCAGGAGCGCCTCGGTCGTCCACTGATGGCCGCCCTGGCGTCAGAGGTTGCACTGCTGGACCGGTCTGACGCCATGAAGAGCGCCGGCATTGGGCGCGGCAGTGATCTGATGCGTGACCGTTCGGTGCGCCGGGATAAGATTGCCTGGCTTCAGGGAATCACTGCGCCTCAAGCGGCTCTCTTTGAATTTTTCGAGGAGATACGTTCCGGGCTCAATCGACGGTTGTTCCTTGGCCTGAAGCGCTTCGAGAGCCACTATGCGACCTATCAGCCGGGGGATTTCTACAAGAAACACGTGGACAGCTTTCATGGCCGGGCCTCAAGGGTTGTGAGCCTCGTGCTTTACCTTAATGATGGTTGGCGGGCGGAGGACGGTGGTGAGCTCCGTGTTTTCAACAGGGAAAGCGATAGTGAAATTTGCGGGTTGGTGCGGCCGGAAGCAGGTCGACTGGCACTTTTTCTGAGTGAAGAGATTCCCCATGAAGTGTTGCCTGCCAACCGCACCCGTTACAGCCTCGCGTGTTGGTTCAGGCAGGATGAGGTGCCCCTGCCGCTATAGGGCGATGCCCTGCTTCTGACATTTCCGAATTGTCGTTGTAGTCGTCAAACCCTTTTGCTACTATGCGCGCCGCTTTCAGGGAATTGTCCTGAAACGCCGTTATGGTGGCCCCATTGGTGCCTCCGCAACATGAAACCGTGAACCCGGTCAGGCCCGGAAGGGAGCAGCCGCAGCGGTGGAATTGTGTGCCGGAGTGTCGCTGGTGGGGTCACCCCCAGATTTTTCCCTCCTTGTCTGTAATTACCTGATTTTCCCCGGTCTGAAGGCTCTTTCTGCGCTTTTTCCTGGTCGATCTTTGCTTCTTCTCAAGTCGGGTCCATGCTAAGGTTAAGCCCGTTTTTCACTGCAGTTGACGGATCATGAGCTACCAGGTACTTGCCCGTAAATGGCGCCCCCGAACCTTCGAAGATATGGTGGGCCAGGAACATGTTCTCCAGGCATTGATTCATGCTCTGGAAAATCAGCGTCTGCATCACGCCTATCTGTTTACCGGGACCCGGGGTGTCGGTAAGACCACGATTGGCCGATTGCTGGCGCGGTGCCTGAACTGCGAGACAGGAATCACCCCGAAGCCCTGTGGCGAGTGCTCGAGCTGCACAGAAATCCAGGAAGGCCGGTTCGTCGATCTGATTGAAATCGATGCTGCGTCCCGCACCGGCGTGGACGACATGCGGGAGCTTACCGACAACGTTCAGTATTCGCCCACGCGCGGTCGTTATAAGGTGTACCTCATTGACGAGGTTCACATGTTGACCAACCAGTCGTTCAACGCCTTTCTGAAAACGCTGGAAGAGCCCCCCGAGCACGTTAAATTCCTGCTTGCCACCACCGATCCCCAGAAGCTTCCGGTAACGGTGTTGTCTCGCTGCCTGCAATTTAACCTGAAGCGCATGACGCCTGAACACATTGCCGGCCATCTCCAGCACGTCCTTACCGAAGAGCAGATACCGTTTGAAGAGCCAGCCTTGTGGCTCCTTGCCCGCGCTGCTGATGGCAGCATGCGGGATGCCCTGAGTCTGACAGATCAGGCCATCGCCTTCGGGAACCAGAAGCTTGCCGCAAGCGATGTCAGCAACATGCTGGGTACGATTGATCAGCGTGATGTGGAGCGACTGGTGCATGCGCTGGTTGAAAGGGATGGCCCGGGTTTGCTGTCCGAAATCAACCGGATCTCCGACTTTGCCCCGGATTACAGCGTTATCCTCGCTGATCTGCTGTCATTGTTCCATCGGGTCACCATGGAGCAGGTGGTGCCGGGCAGCGCAGACAACGCGCTCGGAGACGCTGGCCAGGTCCAGGCATTGGCCAGGAAGCTGAGCGCCGAAGACGCCCAGCTTTTTTATCAGGCGGCGCTCATGGGGCGGAAAGACCTCTCCATCACACCGGACGCTCGCATGGGTTTCGAAATGACCTTGTTGCGCATGCTGGCTTTTCGCCCGGGTGCCGACAGACGGGATCCGCCGGCGGTAAGCTCCGGCGGGCAATCGGAGGGACGAGCGTCCTCTGACGAACCTGACCCTGCGCCAGCTTCTTCGGCCGTGTCCGAGGCCTCCGCTGTCACCCTGCCGGCCGGCGAGCCCGGGGCCGGCGCCGAACCTGATCAGGCCGTTGACGTCGTTCCGGAAAGCGCAGATGAAATCGCGCAACCTCAGACCGTTCCCGAGGTTGATGGATCGCACGACGACTCCTGGCTCGCGAGTCTTGACGCTCAGGCGTCTGCCGAGCCGGAATCCGAACCGGAGGAGCCCCAGCCCCAACGAGGTATGGCAACGTCGCAGGATGCCCCAATCTCCGAGGCGAAATCCGAGCCTGTTCCAAGTGCCCCGGAATTCAATGAACAGGGCATGGTTGGAACCCAGCCTCCCCAAGAAATAGAGCCCAACATACCGGCGGAGCAGGAACCGGTCCCCGAGTTGGATGGCGAGTTTGTCTGGGAGCGGGATTTCAGGTCATTGGGCATTGTGGGGATGCCGGGAAATCTGGCGAGCCATGGAGCGTTGTCGTGGCAGGGGGATACCGTCGTTCTGACCATTGATGATGGCCACGCGCGGCTTTTGAACGCGCGACATGAAGAAAAGATTCTGGCCGGCTTGAGAAATCGCTTTGGTGCTACCACTAAGTTACGTGTAGAACCGGGTGAACCCGGCCCGCAGACACCGGCGGCCTATGAGGAACGTCAGCGAAAGGCCCGGCAAAAGGCAGCGGAAGAGTCAATCCGTAAGGATCCGGCCGTGCAATCGATCGTTGAACGTTTCGGGGCGCGTGTAGTCGAAGATAGTATTCGGCCGGTCGAGACAAACAGGAGATGACAGCATGATGAACAATATGGGCGACCTGATGAAAAAGGCCCAGCAGATGCAGGAAGAAATGCAGAAGGCGCAGGAAGAAATCGCCAAGGCGGAAGTCACTGGTGAAGCCGGAGCCGGGCTGGTGAAAGTCACCATGAACGGTCGTCACGATGTTCGCAAGGTGGAGATCGACCCCTCGCTCCTCACTGAAGAAAAAGAGATTCTTGAGGACCTGCTGGCGGCAGCGGTGAATGATGCTGTCCGCCGGGTGGAGGCAAATCAGAAAGACAAGATGTCCGGGATGATGTCAGGCATGGGAATGCCGCCCGGCTTCAAGATGCCGTTCTGAATGCCGCAAGATTCGTGATCAGGAAGTTTGAGGACGTTTAATGGCCTTCAGCCCGCTCGTAGATGAACTGGTGGAATCGCTTCGTTGTTTGCCCGGAGTGGGGCAGAAGACCGCCCAGCGCATGGCGTTTCACCTGCTGGAACGGGGGCGCAGCGGTGGCAGCCGGCTCTCGGAAGCCTTGAGCAGTGCCATGACAGGTGTAAGGCGCTGCGACAGTTGCCAGAACTTCGCGGATACCGAGATTTGCGGAATCTGCGATAATGACGCCCGGCGTAACGGTACGCTGTGCGTGGTGGAAAGTCCCTCGGACCTGCTGGCCATCGAGCAGGCGGGAGACTACCGCGGTGGCTATTTCGTCCTGATGGGGCATCTCTCTCCCATTGATGGGGTTGGCCCCGAAGAAATCGGTATCGAACGTTTGCTTGCTCGCGTCATTTCCGAGGGAATAACGGAACTGATTCTGGCGACCAACCCCACGGTAGAGGGAGAGGCGACCGCTCATTACATTGCCGACCGGCTCGATGCTCGCGATATCCTGATTACTCGCCTGGCCCATGGCATTCCCGTGGGTGGCGAGTTGGGGTACGTTGATGGCTTCACCCTGACTCACGCCTTCCGCGGTCGCAAACCACTCTCCGAATAAAATAACACCAGGCTTTTCTATGACACATTCGATTCCGGCCGTTGACGTTCCCCCGGCACCAGACACTGTTCATTGGCTCCGGGATCCGGCCACTCTGGACCAGTGGCTGGAAAACGTCAGGGGAGAGCCGTTGGCGCTGGACACCGAGTTTGAACGTGTAAGTACCTTTTATCCGATACCCGGCCTGGTGCAGCTTGGCTTCAGGGGTGAGTTCCGGCTGGTTGACCCTGAGGTTGCCGAGGCATCGTCCCGATTCCGGGAGGTGCTTGCGGACCCCAAAACCCCGAAACTGCTCTACGCCATGAGTGAAGACCTGGAGCTGTTCCGCCAGTGGCTGGGTATTCAGCCCAAGGGCGTGCTTGACCTTCAAATAGGCGCGGCTTTGGCTGGGGCCGGCTTTTCGCTTGGATACGCCCGTTTGGTTGAAACTCTGTTCGGCGAAACCCTGGACAAATCGGCCACCCGGTCTGACTGGCTGGCAAGACCACTGTCCGAAGCCCAGCAGAGATATGCCGTAGAGGATATTCGGTTTCTTGAACCAATGTATCGGTGGCTTCAGTCACTTCTGCGTGAACGGGAGCTGGAATCGGCCTTTATCGAGGAGTCGGAGCGCTTTGCCGAGGAGTTGGGACGGCAGGACGATCCCGGCAAACATTATCTCAAGCTTCGCGGAGGTTGGACGCTGACAACCCAGCAGCAGGGTATTTTGCGGGAGCTCGCTCAGTGGCGTGAGCAGGAGTGCCAGCGCCGTGACCGGCCCCGGAATCGGGTGTTAGCGGATCCCCTGCTGATCGCCATCGCGGAGAAAATGCCCGAGTCGACGGGGGCTCTTTCAAACATTCAGGGGATACCCCCGGGCGCTGTGAGGCGTTATGGCGATGTCCTTCTGCAGCTTGTTGATAAAGGCCGGACGGCGGATAATTCCGGGCTTCAGCGCATAGCGCCACCGCTGACACGTGATCAGCAGGCGTACTTCAAATTGTTAAAGCGCCTGTTCGTAAGATCAGCGGAAGAGGCTGATATACCGGTGGAATTACTGGCACCGAGAAAACGTTTGGAGAAGGTTGTCCAGGAGCGCAGTTTAGTGGATCAGCCTTTTTTCCAGGGTTGGCGCGAGCGGATTCTGGCGCCGGCAAGGGCAGATATCGAGGAATTACTGGCATCATGAAAGAGCGGGAATTTGTTTCTGTATTTCGCAGCAGCAAGAAAAGCGATACCTATATCTACGTCCGTCGCGGACAGGTCTGGGAGGATCTGCCGGAGAGTCTGCGGGGGATTTTCGGCCAGCCCGTACACTCCATGGATCTGATCATGACACCGGATCGGAAACTGGCGCGTACCACCGGCAAGCAGGTTTTGGAGGCGCTGGCGAAGAAGGATTTCTACCTGCAGATGCCCGAGGAGCACGACAGCTACGTGGTCGATTTCCGCAAGAAACCGGAGCACCGTGACAAATGATTACCCAGATTCCCTTCTGGCAGCGAAAACGCCTCCACGAGATGAGTTCGGCCGAATGGGAATCCCTGTGTGATGGTTGCGGCAAATGCTGCTTGAACAAACTCGAGGATGAGGACACCGGCGACGTCTATCACACCGATCTGGTGTGCCGTTACATGGATGAAGCGACCTGCCGGTGCACCGTCTATTCCGAGCGACTGAAGAAGGTCCCCGGGTGCACGGTGCTGACAGCGGATACTGTCAACGACTACCATTGGCTCCCATACACATGTGCATACCGCACGCTGGCCGAAGGCAGGCCGCTGGCGGACTGGCACCCATTGCGCAGTGGCGATCCCGCTTCGGTCCACGAGGCCGGCGTCTCCATTCGCGACAAGGTGGTCTCTGAAGATCAGGTCCCCGAGAAGGACTGGGAAGAACACATTATTCACTGGATTATTTGATGATCGATACCGACGCACAATTGGCCTATGGAATTTTCTGGGCCGCTTACGCCTTTGCCTTTGTTGTGTTTTTTTACATGATGAAGCACCTGTTCCGCTTTTTGCCCTTCTACGGGTTGAGGACTCTTCTCCTCGCTGCACTGGTGGCGTTGTTGCTGACGCCCGTGGAGTCGCCGGAATTCGCCGATTGGTGGATTCCTGCCTGGTTGTACGGTGGCTACGAGCTGGTCCTTGGCGAGGCGGAAGCGGCGGGAAGAGCCCTTTTCAACCTCGGTATCGCGGCACTGGTGATGCTACTGGTCTGGGTGCTCGATCTCGTGCGCTACCGTTTGGTTCGGCGTTAACGTGGCGAGTCGGTAGCACTGGACGGACCTATTCTCGAGAGTAACGATGCCAAAACTCCTGACGCTGCTTATTGTTATCGTCACTCTGTTTCCGGCCACTGTTCACGCTCAGGAGATGACAGCGCCCGGTCTTCCGGATCGATCCGATATCCGAATCATCGTTGATATTTCCGGGTCGATGAAAGACAACGATCCGGAAAATCTGCGGCAGCCCGCCGTCAGGTTATTGGCCCGGATGGTTCCGGAAGGGACAACGGCAGGGCTCTGGACCTTTGGCCAATACGTGAACATGCTGGTTCCGCACCGGGTTGTCGGTGATGATTGGCGCGAACAGGCGATAGAACGGTCTCGTCAAATCAACTCGGTGGCGCTAAGAACCAACCTTGGCAAAGCCATTGAAGTCGCAAGTGATGGCTTTTATACCGGCGGTGTTCTTGAGAATACCCATTTCATTCTGCTGACCGATGGCAAGGTCGATGTTTCGGACAACGCAGACACTAACCAACAGGAAGAAACCCGGATACTGGAAACCATTGTTTCCGGGCTTGCAGAACAGGGCGCGACCTTCCACCCGATTGCCCTTTCGGAGGAAGCGGACGCCGAATTCCTGCAAAAGCTCGCCCGTGAGTCCGGCGGACGTTATCAGGTTGCCGATACCGCAGAAGCACTGAACCGAGCTTTCCTGGAGGCCTTGAACACGGCCATACCCCAAGAGCAGATACCTATCGTCGGGAATGCATTTTCGGTTGACGAAGGGGTTTCCGAGTACACGGCACTCGTGTTCTGGGGCGAACGGGAAACCCGCGAGACACGGGAGCTCGAGATGGTTCGACCGGACGGCAAGATCATTAATCTTGACCGCCGGCCTGAAAATATTCGGTGGGCACGGGAAGCCGGGTACGATCTCATGACCGTCAGCGAACCGATGGCGGGTGATTGGCGTATTAATGGCGAACTGGGCGACGGTAGCAGGGTTACCGTTGTCAGTGATCTTCGCATGGCGGTAAGTCCGGTGCCACCAACTTTCTCCAGCGAGGAACCCATCAACCTGGAAATTGCGTTCTTCGAGAATGGCGAGAGAATTACGAACCGGGACTTCTTGCAGGTTCTTGATGTCCGACTCAGAATAACCTCGGAGGACGGCCGGAGCGGTACCAAGGTGCTTTCCGGCGACGAACCGCCTGAGAATGGCGTGTATGAAGACACCATTGGCAGGCTGCCGGCCGAGGGACTCTATCAGATAGAGGTCATCGCTGACGGTCAGACATTCGGCCGGAAGTTTAGCGTTCGCACTGGCTTTGGTTCCAGCCAACCAACTTCAGACAATCAAGCGGATGTTGTGTCCCCAGAACCGCCCGAGGCTGGCGCGTCGACGTCGGGGACGTCCTCGGTTCCTCTAAAACAGGCCGAAGTGTTCGGATCGGAGACTGAGAAAACAACCGGGCCGGCAATCAAGAATCCGATTGATGTCAGTGAGGTGGAAAAGCCCGCCGCCCCGGAACCTGAGGAGCCCGTGGCTGTCGCCACGCCACCTGCCGGGCCAGAGGACGAGGCGGTGAGCGCACTGCCGGTTCCAGTCTGGACAATCGGGGCGGGTGTCGGAGGTATGGGGCTGATGGCCGTTATCTGGCTTGCCATGAGGAGGCGCCAGTCGCAGCGTTCGGAGCAGGCGAGGGCGGCAGCCGAGCGAGAGACGGTCGCGGATCTGGACGAGGAGCCGGAACCAGAAGTGGAACATGTCACCGACCCACTTGCTCAGGAGCCTGTCGAGCAGGCATCAGAGGATATTCCAGAGGTGACCGAAGAGGCGCAGGCGGTGGATGCCATTCCCGAGCTCGACAATAAGGTCGATGAAAACGGGCAGGCTGATGAAGAGGAGTTCGGGCTGGATGACTTCGATCTGTCGGAATTTGATGATCTTCCCGAGTACGATGAGAATGATCCCGAGCCTGCGGACGACGAGCCCCAACAGCAAGCTGAAGATTCAGATCAGAAAAAGTAACCAACAGGACATTTAGACATGAAGTTTACCGGTACCGATAAGTACGTAGCCACCGATGACCTGCAAATGGCCGTCAACGCGGCGATATCGCTTCAGCGCCCACTGCTGATCAAAGGCGAGCCCGGAACCGGCAAGACATTGCTGGCGGAGGAAATGGCCGCCGCACTGGGTATGCGTCTGATTCCCTGGCACATCAAGTCAACCACCAAGGCGCAGCAGGGCCTGTACGAGTACGATGCCGTCTCCCGCCTTCGTGATTCCCAGCTTGGCGATGAAAAGGTCAAGGACATCAGCAACTACATCGTGAAGGGCAAGTTGTGGGAGGCCTTTGAAGCCGACGATCAGGTCGTGCTGTTGATTGATGAAATAGATAAGGCCGACATCGAATTCCCCAACGACCTGCTGCTGGAACTGGATCGTATGGAGTTCTTCGTCTATGAAACCCAGCAGTCCGTGAAGGCCCGCAAGCGTCCGATCGTAGTCATTACCAGCAACAACGAAAAGGAACTGCCTGATGCTTTCCTTCGCCGCTGTTTCTTCCACTACATCAGTTTCCCGGACCACGACACAATGAAGGACATTGTTGATGTTCACTTTCCGGGTCTGCAGCAGGAAATAGTCCGTGACGCGCTGGAAGTATTTTTCGACGTTCGCAAGGTTCCGGGATTGAAGAAAAAACCGTCCACGTCCGAACTGATTGACTGGCTGAAGCTGCTGATGGCGGATGAATTGTCTGCGAAAATGCTACAGGAGAAAGATGCCGGTTCTGCGCTGCCGCCCCTGTACGGAGCACTGGTGAAAAACGAGCAGGATGTTCACCTGCTGCAAAAACTGGCATTCATGGCCCGTCGTCGCAGCTGATACTCAGCAAGAGTCTCGTTTTATGTTGATTGATTTTTTTCTCGAAGTGCGGCGGGCAAAAGTGCCCGCCAGTCTGCGCGAATTCCTGGACCTTCTGGAGGCCCTCCAGAACCGCTTGGCGTTTGCCGATATGGAAGACTTCTATTATCTGGCACGCCTGTGTCTGGTTAAGGACGAGCGCCATTTCGACAAGTTTGACCGGGCGTTCAAGGCTTACTTTGAGGGTATCGAGAACCTTGAAGACCTGATGGAGATGCTGATTCCAGACGACTGGCTGCGGGCTGAATTCGAAAAGCACCTGTCTGAGGAAGACAAGGCAAAGATCGATTCTCTGGGCGGACTGGAGGAGCTCATCGAGACCTTCAAGAAACGCATGGAAGAGCAGAATGAGCGCCACGCCGGCGGCAATAAGTGGGTCGGGACAGGTGGTACCTCGCCTTTTGGTGCGGATGGCTACAACCCGGAAGGCTTTCGTATTGGCCAGAAAAACGGTCGGCACGGTCGAGCGGTTAAAGTCTGGGAGAAGCGGGCGTTCAAGGACCTTGATGACAGCATTACCCTGGGGATCCGAAACATCAAGGTAGCCCTTCGTCGCCTTCGAAAGTTCGCCCGCCAGGGTGCTGCCGACCAACTCGACATGGATGACACCATCCGTTCGACTGCCCGCAACGCCGGTTACCTGGACCTCAAAATGGTGCCGGAGCGCCATAATGCAGTGAAGGTGCTGATCTTCTTTGATGTCGGCGGGTCAATGGATCCCCATATCCGGGTGTGCGAGGAACTGTTCTCGGCGGCGAGACTCGAGTTCAAGCATATGGAGTATTTTTACTTCCATAATTTCGTCTACGAAAGTGTCTGGACCAACAACATTCGGCGGATGAACGAAACCACAAGCACGTGGGACATCCTTCATAAATACTCCCCGGATTACAAGGTTATTTTTGTCGGGGACGCCACCATGGCACCCTATGAAATCTCTCACCCCGGGGGCTCGATAGAGCACTGGAACGAGGAGGCCGGTTCAACCTGGTTCCAGCGGATTTCCGATCATTTCCGAAAAGTGGTCTGGCTCAATCCTCTGCCTGAAAGCTATTGGGGCGGTGGGGGTTCCCTGGGTATGACCCGTCAACTGGTCAACGACCACATGTATCCATTGACGATCGATGGCCTTGAATCGGCGATGAAGTACCTGAGCAAATAAAAAAAGCCGATGCGGTTGAGAGCATCGGCCAAGCTCGGCATATTTAGCGGGGTGCCCGGATGGGTTCCCCGCGAAATTTCCCAAAGCAATTCCAGGGCCATTAAACAAAAGTCTCTATAAAACAGCGTCCTGAGCGTGAAGTCGATAGATTTCACGAGCACTGTCACATTTTTCTTTCTTACCCTGTCAAATAAATCGACACTGCTTGAAATTCCTTTCCGAGGATTTGCATTTGGTGATCTGGATACCGTTCTTGCAGGTTACCAAGTGTTACGATTTCTGCCAGCTTGTTACAAAACAATGCCCGTCACCACAAGGGCAGGAGGCAGAAACGGCTTTATGTTCGGCAAAAAACCAACAAAAGAACGCCGGATAAACGCATGGCGTGCGTTGCTTACCGGCATTTGCAGCTTGACGGTGCTGTCCCCATTGGCGTCAGCATCAACGGTCGATCAGGAAATAGACCAGTTGCGGGCCGAGATTTCAGAGCATTCCGCCCGGGTGTTCGCCCTGGAACAGGAGCTTCTTCATCCCGCCGATACGCGGATGGCAGTTTTCCTGACACTGGGCAATCGGGAGGCCCTGGATCTGGATTCCGTCGAGCTGTTCGTTGACGGTCAACCCGTGGCTTCACACCTCTATTCGCAACGGGAGCGGGATTCCCTTGAGGCAGGCGGCATTCAGCAGCTGTTTGTCGGCAATCTCTCGAACGGCGAACATGAGTTAAAAGCCGTAGTTACTGCACGTTCGGCGAAGGACCATTTCGTTCGCCGCGAGACAACCCACCATTTCCAGAAACACCCCGGAAACCTGCGGCTTCAGATGAGTCTGGAAGCAGAAGCACCGAGCTATGATCCCCGGGTGTCGTTTGTTGAATGGAAGTAACTGCCATGATGTGCCGGACACTCAAAGCCTCCATGCGCGCCGCATGCAGCCTCCTTCTGTTTGTTATGGCGCCGGCGGGGCTGGCCGCAACTGTCGGGGTGCCGGGTGAGCTCGCGGCAGGGCTGGCCAGGTATGCACTCGCGACCGACCGTGTAGCGCCCGCTCTCGGGCTCGCTGACAGCATCAAGGGCGAATCGGCATCCTTTCTCGGGGCTCAACTCCTGTTGAGCAGCGGGCGGACGGATCAAGGTCTTGCCGAGCTCAGGCAGGTTGCCAATGGACAGCACCACCGCGCGGAAGCGGCCTTGATCCTCGGTCGACATCTGCTGGCGGGTGACCAGCCCAGCGAGGCGGAGCAGTGGCTCGGCAAGGCGGTGCGTTTCGGATTTGGCGAGACCCGACAACAGGCATCCTATGAGCTGGCGGAGTTGGCCAGAAGAGCCGGGCGAACGGACAGGGCCGGGCGGATTCTGGCCGGAATGGAAGAAGGCTATTGGGCGGCCGTGGGTTATCTCAACCTTTCCTCCGATTACGCGAGGGAGGACCTGAATCCGAGCCGCGCGTTGGTTGCCCTTCGGGTGGCATTAGCCATGGCAGAGAAAGACGGTGTCGGTGAGCGCAGCCGTCATCTGAAAAGCCGCTTGCTGGTTCGTGCCGGCTATCTGGCGTACCAGAATGGCGAGCATGATAAGGCCATTGGCTTCCTTGATAAAATTCCGCTCGACAGTTACAGCACTCCGCAGGCGCTCTACCTCCACGGTCTGGCGCTGGCCGCGAAAGGAAATCACCGGGCTTCGATGCAAAGCTGGCACCGGGCAAAGAAATATCCACTGGCGTACCCGGGTGTTGCAGAAGCGTGGATTGGCATGGGACGTGGCTTCGACCTGTCAGGTTATCTTGGCCAGGCCGGCGAGGCTTATCTGGCGGCCAATGCGGCCTATGAAAGCGAACGGGTCACGCTTCGGAAACTGGCAGACCGGATTCGTCAACAAGGCGCCTATAAAACCTTGGTTGAGGACGCCCGTGACTCTGACCTGGAGTGGTTCCTGGCGGACAGCCGCACGTTGACGCAACCGCGAATGGCGTATCTGCTTGAGTTTGTTGAGCATCCCGATGCCCAGAAAAGCGTGAGGCGGGTTGCTGACCTCGTTCAATTGGCGCGAACGCTTGAGCGGCAAAAAGGCGACCTGGCCGTCTTCATTCAGGCCCTGGAAGACCAACTGGCAACATTGGGCACCGAGCGGGGTGGTGCCGCTTCGACATTGAAGAAGAAGCAAGAGTCCCTTGAAACCGCGCTTGAGCGGTTGGCCGGTGCGAACCTCAGTGCTGAGCAGAAACGGCAGATGCGCCGGATGAGCGAAACCCTGTCGATGTCTGCAAAGAGTCTCAAGGAGCTCGGAAGCCGAATCCAGAAACGTCCCTCAGTGCTCAGGCAGCAGCTGCGTGAGGCCCGGGCGTTAAAGGCACAAACCACCGGGTTGCAGGATCAGCTCGCCCGATTGAGGCAGCAGTCAGAGGAACGTCTGAATAGGCGCGCCCTCGATTTTGTCGCCGAGCAGGATCGCCAAATGGCGTTTTCGCTGGACAAGACCGAGCAGCAAATTGCCCATCTCTATGAGTACCTGGCTCTCGAGAACCTGCAGGAGACCAAACCTTGAAACGTCTGCTGCTTGCTCTTTTATGCTTGTCCCAGATTGCCGCGCCGTCCTTCGCGCAGGAATCCTTCCGTGTGGAGCTCGGACGAGACGGCGAGACGATTGGGGATATGCGCCCGGTATTCCTCAAATTCGAGTCCCGGCCGTTACCGGCAATCTCGCCTGCTGAGGTTGCCCGTCGATATCAACGCCTTTTCGATTCCTCGGATGAGCCGGAAGTCCGGATTGATGCCCTGAACCGTCTCACTAACATCCGGGATCGATCTGGACAGGACGTCGGGTTTTCACCGGCGGAAGAAGAACGGGTGTACCGGGAGGTGATCGACAGTTACGAGTCCATCTTGTCCCGCGGATCCTTCAGCGGTCGACTGGACGAGCTGCTGTACCAGATGGCCAAGGCGCATGCATTGACGGGACAGGCCGATCAATCCATTGAGCGCCTGAAACAGCTGGTGGGTCTGTACCCCAAGTCCGAGCTGGTACCTGAAGCCCGGTTCCGAATCGCCGAGTCTGCTTTTTCTGCCGGCGACTACTCAGAGGCCGAATCGGTTTACCTTACCTTGATCGACTCCGTCGAGCGGGGTGCGCTGAAAACAAAAGCCGGATACATGCTGGGCTGGAGCCAGTTCAAGCAGGGGCCTTCGGCCTGGGAGCGTTCAGCGAAAACCTTCCTGTCCGTACTCGATGATTTTTTGCCGACGCCGCAAAGTATAAGGGAAATTGACCGGTCCAGCGTTGATACGATCGACGATACCTTACGTGTTCTGGCGTTGATGTCAGCGAGAAAAGATGGTCCCGAAAGTCTCATGGCCTGGCTTGATGATGAGCCCGAAAGGCACTGGGCGTACCTGCTGTTCGACAGACTCGGGGATTACTACGCGATCCGTGGTGAATTCGACGCGAGCGTCCAGGCTAACCGTGCGTTCGTTCGATACTCCCCGAACCATCCGATGAATCCGCTGTTTATGGCTCAGATTGCAGAGGTTTGGGAGCGGGCAGGGGACAGGTACAGGGTTCGGGAAGCGCGGGCGAACTACGTTGCAATGTTTGAGTCGAAATACGCGGATCTTTCCGGCTCCGATCAGCAGCGCTGGCGGCAGTTCAGCCGGGGTCTGGCAGACTTCTATTACGAACAGGGAGCGGCGGCGTCGGCAGACGGTGCCCCTGAGAAGTCCCGTCAGGCGTTCTCGACCGCGGCAGAATACTACGAGGCTTTGGCGAACCGTAGCGATACGTACGGAGAGCTGCTAAGGCTGGCAGGGGATGCCCGGCTGCAGTCTGGCGAATACGCCGAGGCCCTTTCCGATTTTCAGAAAGCCGCCTATGAAGATGCAACCTATCAAGAGGCCGACGATGCCGGTTGGGCGGCTGTGGTGCTGCTCAGGGAGGGAGTCGATGGCAAAAGCCAGGCCCCGGAATTCCGACCGGATCTGGCGGCGCTTTCGCTGGAGTCCAGCCGGTTTGAAGAGCATTTCCCCGAGGATTCTCGGTTGCCCGGTTTGACCGCGGATCTGGCATCGCGATGGTATGCGGCGGCGGGCAATGCCGAGCGGGCCCTCGAGTATGGTGAGAAAACCGTGGTGAACGGGCGGGCCTCTCCGTCCGAACGGTACGCGGGCTGGCTCACCATAGCCAAGGTCCGGCAGCAGCAGGGTGAATATGAGCTTGCGGAACGCTCCTGGAATCACGTTCTGGACCTCCTGTCTGAAAACAAGATCAATGGTCAGGAGGCAGAGGCAGGCGCATCGGTGCGGCAGCAACTGGCGACGGCGATCTATCGGCAGGGTGAACAGGCTGCCGCCAATGGTAGCGTGGCTTCGGCTGTCGACCACTTCAAGAGGGTGGGAGCTGCGCTACCCAACTCCGAGATTGCGATCAGGGGCCGCTACGATGCCGCTAACACATTGTTGAAAGCATCGGAGCTGACCGCTGCCATCACCGAACTCCGTCTTTTCCGCCAAGATTTCCCGGAGCATCCATTAGCCGAAGAGGTCAGTGCCAAGCTGGTCCATGCTTATGTGGCCTCTGACCGTCCAGCTTCCGCAGCTTTGGAACTGCTGGATGCGGCCGAGGAGGCCGAGAACTCCTGGCCATTGAAGCTGAGGGCCGCAGCCCTTTTCCATCAGGCAGGTGATACGGCCAACCGCAATGGGGTGTATCGGGAGTATCTGGCGGCGCACACAAGCGCGGATACTGCCGACCAGCACATTCAGATGCAGACCATGCGGCATCGGCTTCTTGAGAACGATACCAACAGCCTGAAACTGCAGCAGGATCTGGTTGACCGTGAATTGGCGAGTCAGTGGCACTCGGAAGACACCCTTGCCTGGGCATCGCGGAGCTCACTGGCGCTCGGTGCCAGGGCCGCAGCTTCCTTTGCCGGCATTGCATTGACTCACCCCCTACCTGAATCCCTTGATCGGAAACAACGGGCATTGGCGCTCGCTCGCCAACGCTTTGTGGATGCCGAAAAGCTCGGCGGGGAAGCAGTTCGGTCCGAATCGCTATATCGCCGGGCGGAGCTATACCGCGTTCTGGCGAGGGATCTGATGGCATCGTCGGTTCCCGCCGACCTGAACGAGCTGGAAACCATGCAGTACCAAATGCTGCTCGAGGAAGAGGCGTTTCCGTTCGAGGAGAAAGCAATTCGTCTGCACTCCGAAAACCATCAGCGCGTTACCTCGCGGGGGTATGACGCCTGGATCGGGAAAAGTCTTGAGGTGCTTGCGGAGCTGAACCCCGGCCGTTATGACCGGTCGGTTCGCTGGATGACATGGACGCTGGAGACCAATGATGATGCTGGATAGAGACATTATTCGCCGGGCCTGCCTGGTCGCGGGTTTCGTTACGTTTACCGGCTGTTCGGCGCCCGCAGTACAAGAACGGGACCCCGTCAGCGCTAGCCCGGAAATGGCACTGGATTTTGCCCGCCAGGGCAAGCAGGCCTATGAACAGGGGCGGAAGCGAGCGGCTGAGCAGGCCTGGCGGCATGCCGTAGAACTCAACCCCGAAGATCCGGTTGCCATCAATAATCTTGCCTTGTTGTTGCAAGAGGAGAAGCGGTTTGCGGAAGCCGTTACGTTGCTGGAGCGAGGCTTGGATTATTCGCCCGATGTTGCACAGCTGCACTACAACCTCGCCGTCATCGCCGAACTGTATCTGCTCGATCTCGAAAAGGCCCTGACCCATTACCAGAGATACCGCGAGATTTCCGGGGCGGAAGATAAAACCGTGGCCGGGTGGATTGCAGATCTGCAAAGAAGGTTGGACTGAGTGATGGGATACCGGGATTTGATGGGCAAACCCAATTCTGCGCTGCTTGCCCTGGTCGGCATGTTGGCTTTCGCGTGGAATTCTGGCATTGCGGCGTCAGAAGCCTCCGGTGATTCCTCACGCGATGGGAACCCTCTGACAGTGGAGGGTATTTCGGCGAGTGTCGGAGAGGACAACCCCAGGGTTCTTTACATTCTTCCCTGGCAGGCGCCCAGCCTTCCTCGCCGGCCGAGACAAGAACTCGAAGACAAGGCACCGGAACTGGTTCAACCGGTGAATCCGATCACACTGGAGCAACACCGGGTATTTCGACAAACCCTCAACCCCCTGGTTCTGAGTCCTGGTCGGGACTCAACCGTGACGACGCAGTAACAATGGAGAAGAGACATGCTGGATACAGTGCTTCGGTTTTTTCAGGATGGTGGTCCCTTCATGTACCCCATTGCGGCCGTGCTGGCCGTGGGTCTTGCTATCACCCTGGAACGCTTTTTTTATCTGGCGTCGGTCCGGCGCCGGAACCGTATGGCTTTTGAGAAGGGAATCCTGCCGCTTCTCCAGAAACGGGATTACCAGCGCGCCATGAAGGCTGCGAGCAGTTCGGACAGCGCCATCGCTTCAATCATGGGCGCGGGCATCGGCCGTCTCCTGAATAACAGCCGTCGAGAGGACATCGAATACGCCATGGAAGAAGGCTTGATGGAGGTTCTGCCACGTCTGGAAAAGCGGACCCAGTACCTGGCGACTCTGGCCAATATCGCGACTCTGCTGGGCCTGCTGGGCACGATAATTGGTCTGATCTCGGCGTTCACCGCTGTCGCTGCAGCGGATCCCTCGCAGAAGGCAAGCCTGTTGTCCGAAAGCATCTCGGTTGCCATGAATACCACTGCGTTCGGATTGATGTCAGCTATCCCTCTTTTGATGTTCCACGCATTACTTCAAACCCGCACCAATGAAATCGTGGACAGCTTCGAGATGGCGGGTGTCAAACTGCTCAACATCATCTCGGACCAGAACAGCCAGGGTGCCGTTGCCTGATGATGGGAAGCGGACATTGGGTCGAAAACAGTATGGGTGATCCTGTATGAGGCGCCGACACCGCAAGTTCTCCGGTTCACCGGAATTGGACATTACTCCGTTCATGAATCTGATGATCGTTCTTGTTCCCGTTCTGTTGCTGGGAATGGTGTTCAGCCAGGTAAGGATGATTGAGCTGAACTTTCCGGGTACAGAGAGCGGAGAGGCTCCATCACCGGAACAGCTCACTCTGGTCGTCACACTGATTCCCGAAGGGATTGAGGTTGCCGACAGCAGCCGTGGGGTTATCCAGGCATTGCCGGTTGCCGGAGGTGAGCAGGACTTTGATGGGCTGAGGCAGGTTTTGCGGCAGGTTAAGCGCAGCTTTCCAGAGAAAACCGACATCGTCCTGGAGGTCGGTCCGGACATCGACTACCAGACTCTTGTGACTGCCATGGATACGGTCCGATCCTACCCTGCGGTGGTTGCCGCCAGCGTCGTTGAAGGAGAGCTATTTCCGGATGTGGCGCTGATGGATGCACCGGAGGACCGAAAGCTGGCGGTCCGAGAGGGTTTGGATAGGGGGAAGGGCGCATGAAGGCCTCGCGAAAGGCACGCAGGATACGGCGTCATTATGGCCGGATGCACAAAGCGGGGGGGTTGAACCTGGTGTCGCTGATGGACATTTTTACCATCCTCGTGTTTTTTCTGATGGTTAATTCATCCGACGTCAAAGTCATGCAGAACGCCGCCGACGTGCCCCTGCCCGAATCCTCAGCCAAACAGGCGGCAGTGGAGAATCTTACGGTTCAGGTTATCGGCGATGCCATTCTGGTGCAGGGCCGCGAAGTGGCAAGGCTGAGTGCAATTGAAGCCGGCGATACCCACATCCGGGGCCTGTCGGACGAACTTGCGTATCGCCGGGACCGGTGGTCTGAAATTCCCGAACAAGGCCTGGAGGTCACCATTATGGCGGGCAGGGAAACCGACTACCGTCTGTTGCGCAAGATCATGCAGACCTGTGTTGACGAACAGTTCCGTCAGGTTCGCCTGGCAGTCGAGGCGGAGGTGCGCAATGGCTGAAGCCAGGGACGATCGGGGACAGGGAATGGGGCTGCCCTGGAGACCCGCTAAAGGAGAAAATCGTCGGTTCGTATTGATGTCGATGTTCGTGTCGGCCGTTTTCCTGCCCCTGGCCGTGTTGATCCCCACACTCGAGGTCCCGGAAATCGAACGTTCCCAAGCTGAAAAGGTCCCTCCGCAGTTGGCTCGTCTGGTTGATCGGCCGGAACCTGTGAAGCCACCCGAGCCGCAACGTCCTGAA
The DNA here is from genome assembly GCF_030238305.1 of Marinobacter albus. Classification (NCBI taxonomy): domain Bacteria; kingdom Pseudomonadati; phylum Pseudomonadota; class Gammaproteobacteria; order Pseudomonadales; family Marinobacteraceae; genus Marinobacter; species Marinobacter albus. The sequence goes on from NZ_JASSQD010000001.1 coordinate 1,886,100, forward strand.
CCCGAGCCGGAGCCAAAACCGGAAAAATCGCCGGAACCGAAAAAAACCGCTGAATCCGCCGAGCCGCCGGCGGTTGCAAAGCCGACTCCGGCACCTGAGAAGCCCAAGGCGACTCGGCAGAGCGTCGAACAAGCTCGTGAAAAGGCATCACGCTCCGGTCTTCTGGCCATGAAAGACCGCTTGGCCTCGCTGCGGAAACCGGATAATGCCTCCGTGGAACAACTGCAGGCTAACACTGGGGCCGGTGGGTCGATTGTCGGCACCGAAGCCACCGGCGCGGACGATGTGCTGAAGGGCAGTGGTGGAGTGAAGGATACTGCAGCCCCTGACGCAAAGGTGGCCGTTGAGGGCCATCGGGTGAAAGAGGTAGAGGCCGCACCGGAGCCGGTGGCTCAGCAGGTGGCGAGTGCGCAGCCGGCGAAGCCGACAACTGGCGAACGTGCAATGAGCAATATCCGGCGGGTATTTGATGCCCAGAAAACCGCCCTGTACTCCCTGTATCGACGGGAGTTGCGACAGGATCCGACTTTGGAGGGCAAGGTGCTGCTTGAACTGGTGATTGAGCCAGACGGGTCTGTTTCGGCTTGCCAGGTCGTCAGCTCGGAACTGGAAAATCCAACCCTTGAACAGCGTATTGCCATGAGAGTACGTCTGTTCAACTTTGGCCCGGACAACGTCGAAACCCGGAGGGTCAGGTTCCCCATCGACTTTCTCCCCGGTTAACCACCAGGGGAGCGTTCCAATACCGGTTCCCCGGTCACCGTCGACCCATCAGCTCTCGATGGTGATCTTGGGTAGACGCGGTTTTTGCAGGGACACTTTTTCCGTCGGAGCGATGACCTTTGCCTCTCCGGAAACCACTTTCTGCCCATTCTGGTTCTGGACATCGCACTGGAACACCACCCGGTTCTTGGGTTCCTTGCTCAGCACAGTGAGCGTCACCGTCAACGTGTCATCCAGTTTGACCGGTCGCTTGAAGGCAAGGCTCTGTTCCAGATAGATGGTGCCCGGCCCAGGCATAACCGTCGCCAGCGCCGCGGAAATGAGCGAGCCACTCCACATGCCATGGGCGATGCGTTCCTTGAACATGGACTCGGCCGCGAATTCCGAATCCAGATGAACCGGATTTACGTCTCCGGATACCGCGGCGAATAGTACCAGTTCTTCTTCAGACAGGGTGCGTGTGAAGGTGGCGGTGTCGCCCTCGTTCAGCTCGTCATAGGTAATATTTTCAAGAGTATCAAGGGTGTCGCTCATGGTGTGCTCCGCACGATTGGCATTTGAGTACAGGTGTTCAGAGTTGTTTTCTGAAAACTACCTCATCGTTAACAAAACTGCTATTCTCTCCCCTCTTTTTTGAGGCTGAGACTTTTGTAGGGTTGATTTTTGACCAGCCTTGCATTGGTGAATATTACAATCAGAAGCGCCAAACAGGAGATGGTGATGGATTTGGAGCAGTTCTATCAGGACAAGTACCCCGCCGGCGTCCCTCGCGAGGTCGACCTGAACAAGTACAACAGCATGGTTGAAGTGTTTGAACAGTCCGTAAAGAAGTACGCGGACCGTCCGGCATTCACTGCTGTTGGGGCGACTCTCACATACCGTGACCTGGATACCCAGAGCCGTAATTTTGCCGCCTGGCTGCAGAACAAGACCGATCTTAAGCCCGGTGACCGGATCGCCGTCCAGATGCCCAACGTGAGCCAGTATCCTGTGGTTGTTTTCGGCGCCATGCGTGCGGGTTTGATTGTGGTGAATACCAACCCGCTCTACACCACTCGGGAAATGGAACACCAGTTTAACGATTCCGGTGCCAAGGCTCTGGTTGTTCTTGCCAATATGGCAGAGAACGCCGAAAAGGTTCTGCCTCACACCGGTGTTGAGCACGTGATCATCACCGAGATCGCAGACATGCACTCGCCCATCAAGCGCACACTGATGAACTCGGTCATCAAGCACGTCAAGAAGATGGTGCCACCGTTCAACATTCCCGGTGCTCACAAACTGCCGGCAGTGCTTAGCGCAGGCGCTCGTGAAAAATTCACGCCGGTTGAGTGCAAGAAAGACGACATTGCCGTGCTCCAGTACACCGGTGGCACCACCGGCGTTGCCAAGGGTGCCATGCTGACCCACGGTAACCTGGTGGCCAACCTGCTCCAGACCCGCCCAATGATGGGCGACATTGTTGTTGAAGGGCAGGAAGTCGTGGTCGCACCTCTGCCGCTCTACCATATTTATTCCTTCACCCTGAACTGCGGCATCATGCTGGAAGCAGGGGCCCATAATGTGCTCATCCCGAATCCCCGTGACATCCCGGGGTTCGTCAAAGAACTCAAGAACCACAAGTTCACTGCGTTCCTGGGCCTCAATACCCTGTTCGTGGCGCTCTGCAATAATGAAGAGTTCCGAAACCTCGACTTTAGCAGTCTGAAGCTGACTTCGTCTGGCGGTATGGCGCTGACCAGCGATACCGCGAAAATGTGGGAACGGGTTACGGGCTGTGAGATCTCCGAAGGCTACGGCATGACCGAGACGTCACCGGTCGTGACCTTCAACCCGCACGTGGCCATCCAGTTGGGCACCATCGGTCTTCCGATTCCGTCCACCATGATCAAGACCATTGATGATGAGGGTAACGAGACTCCGCTGGGTGAACCGGGCGAGCTGTGTGTCAAAGGTCCCCAGGTCATGCGCGGTTACTGGCAGCGGCCCGAGGACACGCAGAAGTCCTTTACAGAAGACGGATACCTCAAGACCGGTGACGTTGCGCTGATCCAGGAAGATGGCTACATCCGGATCGTTGACCGTAAGAAGGATATGATCATTGTGTCCGGCTTCAACGTTTACCCCAACGAAATTGAGGATGTGGTGAGCAGCCATCCCAAGGTTGTTGAGTGCGCAGCCGTAGGTATTCCGGACGACAAGAGCGGGGAGGCCGTCAAGGTATTCCTGGTTCCGACAGCGGAAGGCGTCACTGAAAACGAGTTGAAGGAATTCTGTCGGGAACGCCTCACTGCCTACAAGGTTCCGAAGCATTATGAGTTCCGTGAGGAGCTGCCAAAGACCAACGTTGGTAAGATCCTGCGCCGTGAATTGCGCGACGAAGCCAGCGCCAGTTAGTATCGGTCGGGCACCAGCGGTGCCCGGTCCCTCGGTTGGGACCGTTGGTAAGGATGACCCCGCCTCGGCGGGGTTTTCCGTTTTTAAGCGAGGGGCTTTCCCGCTAGACTATCGCCAATCCCGGAAAACCGACCTTGAACGAGAGCAATCCCGCATTTTGATGACAAACACCTCCGCCGATAACGCCAGCGCTTCAAACCGAAAGTCCGACGGGCAGTCAGCAGTCAAAGCTTTTATGGGCCAATTGGACGCCTGCAACCAGCTGGAGGCGGCCCGAATTTTGAAGGCCGTCGCGCGCTGTAAGGGAAATCCCGGTCCGAAGGATCTGGAGAAGATGGAGCGGTGGCTGAGTCAGGGGCTTGAGACAGCGCAGCGACGCCGCGCGCTGCACAAGCCCGCCTCATTTCCGGAAGGACTCCCGGTTTCGGAACGGGTCGATGACATTCGGGAAGCCATCGAACAGCATCAGGTGGTCATCATTGCCGGGGAGACCGGTTCGGGTAAGACCACGCAGATTCCCAAAATCTGCATGAACAGCGGCCGGGGCATTCGCGGACTGATTGGCCATACCCAGCCCCGAAGGATTGCCGCCCGGAGCGTTGCAGCCAGAATTGCGGAAGAACTGGGAGAGCAGACAGGCCAGCAGATCGGTTACCAGGTTCGATTCACCGACACTACCTCAGAGCAGTCCCGGGTCAAGGTCATGACCGACGGCATACTATTGGCCGAGGTCCAGCATGACCGATTTCTCGATCGCTACGACACGATTATCATCGACGAAGCTCACGAACGAAGCCTGAACATCGATTTCCTGCTGGGTTATCTGCGTCAGCTGCTGCCCAAGCGTCCAGACCTTAAAGTCATCATCACCTCCGCCACCATCGAAGTGGAACGGTTCAGTGAGTTTTTTGATCAGGCGCCCGTCATTGAAGTCAGCGGCCGGACCTACCCGGTGGATATTCGTTACCGACCTTTGACTGGCGACGAGGATGACCGAGACCAGGGCTGGACGGATGGTGTCCTGGGCGCGCTGGATGAGATCGAACAGCATGAGCGTGCCCAGAAGCAGCCGCCGGGTGATGTTCTGGTATTCCTGCCGGGCGAGCGGGAAATACGCTCGCTCAGCAAGGTGCTTCGCCACGTGGACCTGAAGCACACGGAAGTCCTGCCGCTGTATTCGCGCTTGAGCAACCAGGAACAGAATCGGGTTTTCCAGTCCCACAAGGGGCGCAGACTTGTTCTCTCGACCAACGTGGCCGAAACGTCGCTGACCGTACCGGGTATCCGCTATGTCATCGATACCGGTGTGGCTCGGATCAGTCGATACAGTGTTCGATCCAAGATTCAGCGGCTCCCGATTGAGCCGATTTCACAGGCCAGTGCCAATCAACGGGCAGGGCGATGCGGGCGCGTTGCCCCGGGTATCTGTTTCCGGCTCTACGACGAGACCGATTTCATCAATCGGCCGGAGTACACTGACCCGGAAATCCTGCGGACCAATCTTGCCTCCGTCATCCTGCAGATGGCTACCTCCGGACTGGGTGAAATACGACACTTTCCGTTCCTCGAGTCACCGGATCGCAGGCAGGTTAATGATGGCTACAAGCTGCTCGAAGAACTTAGTGCGGTTGATGACAAGCGCCGGGTCACCAGGCTGGGGCGGACCATGGCCAGGTTGCCGCTGGATCCACGCCTGGCCCGTATGCTGGTTACGGCAGCCGGGCACGGCAGTCTGGCGGAAACGCTCATTATCATTGCCGGCCTGAGTGTTCAGGACCCGCGCGAACGCCCCCAGGAAAAACAGCAGGCCGCAGACCAGGCCCATGCCCCGTTTAACGACAAGGAATCGGACTTTGTCACCCTTCTGAATATCTGGAACTTCTACGAAGAACAACGCCAGGAACTATCCCAGAATCAGATGAAGAAAGTGTGCCAGAAGCATTTTCTTAGCTGGATGCGCATGCGGGAATGGCGGGACATTCACCGTCAGCTCACACTGATTTGCCGTGAGCAAAAGCTGGCCTTCAATAAAGACGCTGCAAGTTACGAGGCGCTTCACACGGCGATCCTTGCCGGGCTCCTGGGACAGGTTGCCGTAAAAGTTGAGAAGAAGGAGTACCTGGCGACCCGAAACCGGAAGGTGCTGATTTTCCCGGGGTCCAAAGTGGCCAAAACGGGGCCCAAATGGATTGTAGCCACTGAAATTGTGGAAACCAGCCGGGTCTTTGCCCGCATGGTTGCGGCTATCCAGCCGGAATGGATTGAGCCGCTTGCGGAACACGTCATCAAGCACCATTACTTTGAGCCGCACTGGGAGCAGAAGCGCGCCCAGGTGATGGGCTACGAGAAAGTGACGCTCTATGGCCTGGACGTTGTTCCGAAGCGTCGCATTGCCTATAGCAAAGTAGACCCTGTGGAATGCCGGAACCTGTTTATTCGGCGAGCTCTTGTGGAAGGGGACTACCAGTCCAGGGCACCATTTATTGCCCGCAACCGGGAAATGCTGGACACCGTTGAGAATCTGGAAAAAAAGACCCGCCGCAGGGATCTGTTGGTCGACGACGAAACATTGGTCGCCTTCTATGACGAGAGGTTACCCCAAGACATAGTCAGTGGTCGGCATTTCGAGAGTTGGTGGAAAGGCCTTTCTGCTGACCAGTTAAAAAGCCTTGAATTGACCGAGGAAGACATTCTGCAGCGCCCGGTGGACGCCCGCGCCGGAGAACTCTACCCAGACTATCTTGAGTGGGAAGGGGTACGGTATCCCCTGAGCTACGAATTCGAGCCCACCAGTGATCGCGATGGGGTTACCCTGCAGGTGCCGCTTATGGCTCTGAAACAGATTCCGTCCCGACGGCTGGAGTGGCTTGTGCCAGGGCTGCTTCGAGAGAAGTGCGTGGCACTGGTTAAGGGCTTGCCCAAATCGCTTCGGCGCAACTTTGTGCCAGTACCCGATTTCGTGGATGCAGCGCTTGCCAACCTTCAACCCTCCAACGAGCCCTTGGCTCTGCAACTGGGGGAACAGCTCCGGCGCATGACCGGCGTCCAGATTGATCCGGATGCCTGGCCTAATGCCGAACTGCCCCGCCACCTGCGGATGAATCTGCGGGTCCTGGGAGACGGCGGCAAAGTAATGGCGGAGGGTAGGGAGGCATCCCGGCTACAGGACCAGTTGGAGGGTAAGGCCGAAGAGGCCCTGGCCTCGGCAACCAACGATTCCGGAGCGACCGAGGCAGCCCACGAACACGATGAATGGCTGTTCGGGGACCTGCCGGCGCAGGTTCAGACTGAAAAAGGTGGAATGCAGGTTACTGTTTATCCGGCGCTCGAGGATCTGGGAAAGACGGTTCGCGAGATCCGGTGCCTGGACAGGTTGACTGCCGAAGACACCACGCGTAAAGGCATCGCACGGCTGATACTGAACCGATTTGGCAGGACGCTGGACGATCTTGAACGCAAATTGCCCCGGTTCAAGCAATCGGCGCTCATGTTTGCACCCGTCGGGCAGGCCAAGGTGTTACTAGACGACCTCCTGCTTGCCACCGCCATTCAGCATTTCCTGGGAGAAAAGCTGCCCCGGAACCGGGACGATTTCGAAAGGCTTTTCGATCACCATCGTGGCGATTTTATTCCGGCCCTTGAAGAAGCGGATGACCGTCTTTATCAAGCCATGTCCGGTTATCAAAAGGTGGCAAAGCAGTTGAAGGGTAAAATACCTCTGGCCCTCGCCAACAGCATGGCCGACCTCAAGTTCCAGTTGCAGAATCTGGTTTACCCGGGGTTCCTTGTCGCCACGCCGTCGGAATGGCTGGGTGAATTCGGTCGGTATTTTGAGGCTGCCATGATCAGGCTCGAGAAGATGCCCAGGGAGTTGGGCAGGGAACGGGAGTTCCTGCACACCATCGAACCCTTGTGGGCACGCTATGCTGCCAAACGGGATGAGCAGCAGCGCCAGGGTATCCGTGATCCGGAATTGATTACCTATCGATGGATGCTGGAGGAGTTCCGGGTGTCCTTCTTTGCACAGCAACTGGGCACGTCGATGACCGTTTCAGTCAAAAGGTTGGATAAGCAATGGGAACTGACCCGCGTGTAGTGGCTGGCTCCGACTTGCACTAATGCGGTGCCCTTTGCACGGTTTGCTGGCGGGCAAACGCCAAAGACTGTGTTAGTATTTCGGGCAGCGTTACATACAAGTTTTCAGTTTTCACAACCATGACGTGGGGTTAGTGTGATTAAAGCCGTCATTAGCGGGACCGGTCTCTATACGCCACCGGAAACCATCGATAACGACGAACTGGTCGAAGCGTTTAATCAGTACGTTGAGCTTTTCAATTCCGAGCATGCGGATGACATTGCACGAGGTGAGGTGGCCCCATTGCAGCCTTCTTCCTCAGCCTTCATCGAGAAGGCGTCGGGCATCAAGCGCCGGCATGTTATCAACAAGGACGGCATTCTCGACCCAAAACGGATGACTCCACTTATTCCCGAGCGCAGTAACGATGAGCCCTCGGTCCAGTGCGAGATGGCGTTGTCGGCTTGCAAGCAGGCACTGGAACAAGCCGGCAAGACAGCAGACGACGTGGACGCCGTCATTGTTGCCTGTTCGAACCTGCAGCGGGCGTACCCGGCTATTTCCATCGAAGTCCAGCAGGCGCTGGGCGTTAACGGATTTGCCTACGACATGAACGTGGCATGCAGCTCCGCTACGTTTGGGCTTCAGGCCGCCGTCAACTCCGTTGAAAACGGGGCCGCACGATCGGTACTTGTGGTCAGTCCGGAGATCTGCTCCGGCCACCTGAACTTTCGCGACCGCGACAGCCACTTTATTTTTGGCGACGCCTGTACCGCCATTCTGGTCGAGCGGGAAGAAGACACCGCCGCGGGTCAGGGCTTTGAAATCCTGGGTACCAGCCTGAAAACGCAGTTCTCGAACAATATCCGTAATAACTTCGGTTTCCTTAACCGGGCGGATGAATCGGGAATCGGCAAACCGGACAAGCTCTTCATTCAGCAGGGCCGAAAGGTCTTCAAGGAAGTGTCTCCGCTGGTGGCAGAGACTATTCAAAAGCAGCTTCAGGGCTTGTCGCTGGCGCCAGAGGACCTGCGCCGCATGTGGCTTCACCAGGCTAACCTGAATATGAATCAGCTCATTGCCCGAAAGGTTCTGGGTCGTGACGCCTCAGAGGATGAAGCGCCGGTGATTCTCGATGAATACGCCAACACCAGTTCAGCTGGCTCGATCATTGCCTTTCACAAGCACAAGGAAGACCTGGAGGCCGGAGAGATCGGTGTTATATGCTCGTTTGGAGCTGGCTATTCGATCGGCAGCGTTGTTGTACGTCGACGTTGATTTCGTGCCTACCCCGCTGCCAGCGCCCTGAGGGTGTCTGGTAGCGGGGTCGAGGTTCGGGTTTTTCGATCGAACCAGACCACCTTGGCGTAACCTTCCGCGTATACATTCCCGGTCTCAGCGTCTGTGATCACGTGGTAGGTATCCAGACTGGTATTCCCCGCCTTGTCAGCGTATGTTTCCACCAGCACTGTTGCCGGATGATTCAGTTCCTTCAGAAAGGTTGCACTGGTCTTTATAATAATAGGTCCGGTCGGCTCCTCGGGGCCACCCAGATCCAGTGAGGAGAGCCAGACAATCCGCGCCTCCTCGAAAAAACGGAAAAAAACCGTATTGTTGGCGTGGCCGTAAGCGTCCATGTCGCCCCAGCGAAGCGGCACCGTAAGGGTGCTGACATGATTACCCGGTACTGACATTGAATCTCTCCAGAGCAATGATTTGAATAATGATAAGAAAAGCGCCGGTATTTTCGACGAACCGAAACGACTTAGACAACCCAAGAGCAGAAAATGAGACAACTTTTTTCTCGGCGCTGGCCGCTTTTCTTATTGATAATGGCCATGGCGATCGGGCTCTCGAGCGGCAACGTGTATGGGCAGGCCATGCAGGAACCCGCGCCCGAGGGTTCTGCGCCCGTAACCCCTTCGGATCCATATGAAAACTGGAACCGAAAAGTTTTCCGGTTTAACGAAACCATCGATCAATGGTTCTTGAAACCCGTTGCGCAGACGTATCGGACGTTCACGCCGAACGTCATCGATCGTGGCATCACAAACTTCTTCAATAATCTGCAGGAAGTGCGAAATTTCGCGAACAGTCTGTTGCAGCTTAAAGGAGAGTCGGCCGTTGTTGCTGCGGGTCGCTTCACCTATAACACGGTTTTCGGACTGGCCGGCTTTTTTGATGTTGCGACATCGTTTGACTTGCCGGAACGTCCGGAGGATTTTGGTCAGACCCTTGGATACTGGGGAGCCGGATCTGGCCCCTATCTGATGCTTCCTGTTCTTGGGCCTTCCAGCCCACGGCATTTTGGCGGTCTTGCCACTGATCTTTTCGTCCTACCGTCGCTTTGGGATAATGTCGAAAGTCCGGAGAACTACTATGCACGGGCTGTTCAGATTGTGGACACCCGCGCAGACTTGATCCCCGCCGAGGGTTTTATTTCCGGCGACAGCTACATATTTGTTCGTAATGCGTTTCTTCAGCGCAGAGAATTTCTCATCAATGATGGCCGGCCGGTGGAAGATCCGTTTGCCAGCGGCGATGAGGAAGACCTGATGCTTGAGGATTTCTGAGGCTGCGCGGTTCGCACAGAAAAGGAGAAAATCGGTGATCAGGGACCCACGGATCCGAAAATTCCGCAAGATGCTCGCCGAAGCACCGAACTACGAAGTTTGGAAAGCCGCAGCATTGGAGCTGGATTTCCTTGAGGGCAAAGCTGAGTGGAAAGAAGACTTTGCCTCCGATCTCTATCATTACGAACTGATCTATGAGCGCCTCAGTAACCTGAAACAATATCGTCAACAGAACGACTTTGACCGCCTGAAACGCGCCCTGCGGGAAGGTCTGCACCATGATCTTGGTAACATGGGGAATCCGGCCCTCTACACCCAGTCGAAGGTCGGTACCAAACACCTGGTGGAGGAATACATAACACAGGCTTGTGAGGCGCTGGATTTCCTGTGTGATCACCCGGTTCCGGGGTTCTCGGTGGCCGACAAGCTTCAGTTCTTCCGCGATACCCTGACCAGCTACGGTCGTCCAACCCTTCTGCTTAGTGGCGGAGCAACACTGGGCATGTTCCATTTTGGTGTCATCAAGGCGCTCTGGGAAAAAGGGCTGTTGCCTCAGGTGATTGCCGGGTCCAGTATTGGAGCGATTATTGCCGGTATTCTTGGTGTGCACACTGACGCCGAGATTCCGGAAATGCTGGTGCCGGAGAACCATAATCTGAAGGCATGGAAATGGCGCGGGTTGCTGAGCGCCGTCCGAGGTGACGGTCTGATGGACCAGGAGCAGTTAAGATCCTGTTTGCGGGCCAATATAGGCGAGTACACCTTCGAGGAGGCCTACGAAAGAACCGGCCGATCCATCAACGTTAGCGTTTCGCCCATACAGGCACATCAGAAGGCACGATTGTTGTGCGGTTATACCTCACCGTATCTGTTGGTCTGGAGTGGCGCGCTCGCCAGTGCCGCGGTCCCGGGTATTTTTCCGCCAGTCACCCTGATGAAGAAGGATATCCACGGCAATGCGCTGCCCTACATGCCGCGACTCAAGTTCGTGGATGGCTCGGTGGTAAGCGATCTTCCGATAGAACGACTGATGCATCTGTACGACGTTAATTTCACCATTGTCAGCCAGACCAATCCCCATGTCGTGCCGTTCCTCGCCAATCGCGGGCGTGATGAGAAGCTCTCAGTCGCCAACCTGCCGTTGCATCTGCTGAAGTCGGAAATCCAGTTTCATGGGCAGGGTGTTTTTGATTACCTGCGCAAGCGCGTCAAGCCCGAGTTGTTGCGACAGATGTCAGGTCAGTTTTACACCATCATGGCCCAACGCTATTCGGGTGATGTCACGATTGCACCGTCTTATTCGCTCAAGGATTATAGGCGGATGTTATCGAATCCCGACCCTGCCTATGTGAAAGAGATGATTCTCGCGGGCGAGCGTGCGACCTGGCCCAAGATCTCGATGATACGCTCTCACGCCCGGATATCGAAAACCCTGGAGCGCTGTGTCAGACGGCTGAAGCAACAGAACCGTCGTACCGCGGAGCTTCGGCTGGTCAGTAATTCGGGTTCCGAAGATTCCTGAGATGACAGCTCAGCTCAGCGGGCGGTATGATACCGCGATAGAGCCGGGATCGGTTGACTGCCGCCGGTCCTGACGCCTGAGTACCAGACTGGATGCCCATGTACTACGACTTCTTCGGCTTTCGGGAACCCCCCTTTTCCATTGCCCCGGATCCCCGTTACCTGTATCTGAGTGAACGCCACAAGGAAGCACTGGCGCACCTGATGTACGGTGTGCAGGGGCAGGGCGGCTTTATCGTCATTACCGGAGAAGTGGGAACCGGAAAAACCACCGTTTCCAGATGCTTCATTGAAAATGCGCCGGATCACGTAGACATAGCCCTGATCCTCAATCCGCGTTTGTCGGCCCGAGAACTGCTATCGTCGATTTGTGGTGAGATGGGGGTGTCTCATAAGGGCAACGCCAGCGTCAGGGAAATGGTTGATCTCATCAACAAGGATTTGCTGCAAGCCCACGCCGCAGGACGCCACAAGGTCCTGATGATTGACGAGGCACAGAACCTTTCCGCGGATGTGCTTGAGCAACTGCGACTGTTGACCAATCTGGAAACGGCCGAAAAGAAGTTGCTGCAGATAGTTTTGCTTGGTCAGCCCGAGTTGCAGCAGATCCTGGCTTTGCCCGAACTTCGGCAACTGAACCAGCGGGTCACCGCCCGATATCATCTGGACGCAATCGGTAAATCTGAACTCCCCAACTATTTGCGATACCGGCTGAGTGTTGCCGGCATGCGCGGCGACATTTTCACCGCCGGTGCAGTGACAAAGCTTTATCGGGAAAGCCAGGGGATTCCCCGTCTCATCAATCTGATCAGTGATCGGGCCCTGCTCGGCGCATATGCCGAGGGGGAGCACGAAATTACTGCCACGCATATACGACACGCTGCGCGGGAGGTCCGGGGAGATTTCTCCGCACCGGCGTCCAGCAAGTCCGGGGGCGCCGTTCAGCCCGCCCGGTATTTAATGTTGACCGCCTCTTTATTGGTGGCAGTGATCGGAACCGCCTGGCTGGTTGATCGTTGGCCGGTGACGGTTACCGACATTCGATCGGAGTTGGCTGCGTCCGCCATACAGGCAGGCATCGTTGAACGGGAGGAACCTGGGGAGCCAACAGCTCCACCTGTTTCCGAATCGGAAAGCTCCGGGCACGAGGCTGCGGAATCGGCTGATGCCGGCAAGCCCAAGGCATTTCGCTTCCCGGAACAATCCCGAAGTCTGCCAGATGCATTTCGGTCGTTGTTTAAGCTCTGGGAGCGGGATTACAGTCCCGCATTGTTTCCGGTTGCGTGCCAGTTTGCTCTCGAAGATGGTCTGGGCTGTCTTGAGCGGCAGGGCTCGAGGCGTAGTCTGGAGTTTCTTGACCGTCCCGCCATCCTTGAGCTGCAGGACGGCTCCGGTAATCGCGGGTATGTGGTCCTGAGTAGCCTGGAGGGTGAGGTCGCCGAGATCCGGCTTCCGGACGGGTCACATGAGGTTTCCTTCGCCAGTATCGAGCCCTTCTGGTTCGGTGGCTATCGGGTGCTGTGGAATCGTCCCGAGTTTCTGTCCGAGGGACCGGCTAACGGGAGTCGATCTGAGCAGTTGTGGCTCGGGGCCAAGATGATGGAACTGGCGGACAGATATAGCACGTCGGTGACGGAAAATGGACGTATCAAGCGAATGTCCACGGAGGAGCAGGTTCGTTGGTATCAGGGCATCAAGGGGCTGACCGTAGATGGCATTGCAGGGGCCATGACCATTATCCAGATCAATAATGATCTGGATGCGGACGTGCCCAGGCTTGCTCCTTCGGCGTCCCCGGAGGGGCAATAGGCGATGTCGTACATACTTGATGCGCTCAGAAAATCGGAAACCGAGCGTCGGCAGGGCAAGATCCCGGATCTCGGCCATCAGGTCCAGTTGATCCATCGACCAAAGAAAAAACGGTTATCGGCGGTTGGCTGGATTGCCATTGCCCTGGTGTTGAACGCGGCCGTGCTTGCTGCGGTTTTCTGGCCGCGTCTGGCACCGGTCACCGCGGAGTCACCACCTGTCTCACCTGCTGGCGATGAGGTCAGCGCCAGTGCGCAGCGGGAGGCGTCACAGCAGCAATCCGGCCGAACCGTTACCGACGAGATTGCAGCTGAGCCCCCGATGCCTGCCGACACTGAAGCGCCGGCCTTGCCGGAGGCCCAACCGGAGACTGCATTGGCGGAGAGTGGGGGCAATACCAGTGACGAAGCGGTTCGTGAACGGCCCACCATTATCGTGCCGTCCTCCCGTCCGGACAGGGACAATCCGGTATTGCCAGATTCGATGTCGGCTGGCAGGGTACCGCATCTTGTCGAGTTACCCCTTTCCTTTCAAAAGAGCGTTCCGGATTTGACCTTCAACAGCCATATTTACTCCTCGGATCCCTACGCCAGTCGCGTCATGATCAACAACAACTACCTGCGCAGGGGCGACAGCTTTTCCGGGCTTCGGGTGGAGAGGATTACCGAGGATGGCGTGATTCTCAGTAAGCAGGGCCAGCGATTCCGGGTGGGGATTGTACGGGACTGGGTGAGTCCCCGCTAATGGCGTTAACTGACGAGATCAAACAGCAGATTCAACAGGGTTATCGAGACGTACTGGCGGGCAAGGAAATCCGGGCCCGCTATGGCCAGCGTCTGATGATTGCCGAGATCGCCCGTTACATGGGGGACATCACGGATAACGATGGCCAGCGCACCTCGCCTCCATCGACCTGTGTGGTCGAGGCTGGCACAGGTACGGGCAAAACCCTCGCTTACCTGATCGCCGCCATACCGGTCGCCAAGGCACTTGGAAAGACTCTGGTAATTTCCACTGCCACCGTTGCGCTGCAGGACCAGATTGTTCTGAAGGATCTGCCGGACCTGCGAAAGCACAGCAAGATGGATTTCAACTGGACCCTCGCCAAAGGCCGCGGCCGCTATTTGTGCATGTCCAGACTGGAGGCCCGTCTCCACGACGAGGGCAATGGCGACAGTGATACCATGCCGCTGTTCCTGCTTGATGGCCCGCAGGGTGAAGAGCCGGGCACGCGGGCGTTCTTTGAGGAGATGCTGGCCAGCTATGGCTCGCGGGAGTGGGATGGTGACCGGGACCACTGGCCGGAGCAGATCCCGGATGATGTCTGGCGCCAGGTAACCACCGATCACCGCCAGTGCACCAATCGCCATTGCAGCTACTTTGACAGCTGTGCGTTCTTCGACGCCCGAAAAGACCTCGACGATGCAGACATCGTGGTCGCCAATCATGATCTTGTCTTGGCCGACCTGGCCCTGGGTGGCGGCGCTATCCTGCCCGAACCGGAAAACGCGCTGTTCATCTTCGATGAGGCGCACCACCTGCCTGACAAGGCGCTGAATCATTTTGCCGCATCGGTACCTCTGAACTCGACACGGCAATGGTTAAAACAGCTCTCGCAGGCACTGACGAAGATGCAGCCATATCTGGCGCCGGCGACTCAGGCGGCCAAGACGCTCGACCGCATCAGTACGGCGTCGCGGGACGTTGATCTCGTGCTGGCCCGGGTCTATGAAGAGGCAGAGCAGAATACCGGCTGGGAGTTCAACGAAGAACGGCGGACTGCACAATGGCGCTATCCGGAAGGAGAGTTGCCTGAGGCGCTCGGGGAGCTGGCGGGCGAAACGCGACTTGCCACGGCCAATCTGGCTCGCCATCTTGGTTCCCTGGCTGACGAACTTCAGGGCGCCTTTGACGAGCGCAAGGCACACGAGATCGATCGAGATACCGCGGAGGCCTGGTTTCCGGTGATTGGAGCGTTTCACAGCCGATCCGAGGAACAGCTTCGTCTCTGGACCGCCTGGTGTGAGCAGACCGGGAACCAGCAGACCAATGGCGAGACAAGTCCAACAGAGGGTTCGGAGCAGGTTGAGCCCCAACGCACAGGCTACAAGAGTCCCGCAGCGGCACGCTGGGCCGTGAAGCAGCGCTGGGACCACGCCGAGGACATTACCCTCTACAGCTCCCCGGTGCTCGCCGATAACCTTCTGTATGCGCGACTATGGTCGCGAGCCTACGGTTCGGTATTAACCAGCGCCACTCTCACCGCGCTGGGCAGGTTCGATCGGTTGAAGGCGCGGGCAGGGCTTCCGGAGTCGAGCAGGTATCTGGTGGTCCCCAGCTCCTTCAAATACGGGGAAATGGCCACCGTCGAAGTTCCAGCGATCTCGGTTATGCCCACTGACAATGCGTTTACTGACGAACTGGTCACCCGTTTGCCGGATTTGTGGGCCGGGGAGAAGGCGACGCTGGTGCTGTTTACTTCCAGGCGCCAGATGCAGCAGGTTCGTGATGGCCTGGCGCCGGAATACCCGGATCTGATTATTACCCAGGACGATATGGCCAAGGGTGAGGTGTTGCGGCAGCACTGCAAACGGGTGGATGAGGGCAGGCCCAGCGTATTGTTCGGCGTTGCCAGTTTTGCGGAAGGCATCGATCTGCCAGGAAAGTACCTGCACCACGTTGTGATCACCCGACTGCCATTCTCGGTTCCGGACGATCCTATTGAGGCGAGCCTGGCCGAGTGGGTCACCCAGCGCGGAGGCAATCCATTTATGGAGATTACCGTTCCCGACGCTTCTATCAAATTGGTGCAGGCAGTTGGGCGGTTGCTCAGGACCGAACAGGACACCGGCCGGGTAACCATTCTGGACAGGCGGATCATCGCGAGGCGTTACGGCCAACTTCTGCTGGATGCGCTTCCGCCATTTCGCCGGATCATTGAGTACTGACGGGCAGATGCCGGTGCCTCGCCCATAAAAAAAGAGCCAGCCCTTGCGGGTTGGCTCTCGTGAAAGGGTTCTTACGAACCCGGGGCGTCGAAACAACGCGGAACAAGAAGTCTGAAGGCCTGAAGTTTCAGAATTCGAGGTGACGGTTTTGCCTCACCGTTGGAAAGATAATAGGGGATTAGAGGGCGTAGCCGGATCGTCCAAAGGGCGTAGTGGACATCATTAGTTGCCAGAAAATGAGATGTGCGTCACAAAAACCTCCGTTGGACCTCAGGGGTTCAGTAGCCCCAGATCCCTGGCTTTTGCGAGCGCCTCGGTCCGTCGGCCCACGCCAAGCTTACCGTACAGGTTGCGTATATGAGCTTTCACGGTCGCGGGTGCCACGTCCATCTTTGTCGCAATTTCCTTGTTGGCATGCCCCTCGTGGATTAGGGCAAGCACTTCCATTTCCCGGTGGCTCAGCGGTTCCTGCAACTGGTTGCCCGGGGGAGTTTGTGGTGGCGCCACGGAAGTTGGTCCCGTGGTGTCAGCCATCACGGATGCCTGCTGTTTTAGCATCTCCAGGAGTGCCTGGTTCCAGCGGCCGGGAGTTTTCAATACTGAAAGTTCCTGAATCAGATGGCGCAGCCGGGGACTTTCCTCTGCGAACAGGCGCATAAATCCTGCCTCCGACGCCTTTAACACCGCGCGATTCAACATTTCGGTGGCCTCCCTATGGCGGCCCTGCAGGTCCAGCGCCTCGCCGTAAACCAGGAGTATCTCGACGAGGTGGCGATTGTGAGCATTGCGCTCAGCCAAGGGCAGCAGATCCTCGAGTATTTGCTGGGCTTTTTCAGGGCATTTTTTAGCCACCAGAACTCTGGCGATGCTGATAAGATTCTGCTCGCGATTCAGTGGGTTGGTGAACTGGCGATCGTCCGGCGACCCGAGGCATGCCTCTGCTTTTTCCGGATGCCCGGTGGCCAGATAGCATCTGGCCAGAAGGGCGGAGCTTGCCGGCGGTTCAAACACAATGTGGTCCCGGCGTTTGCGCCCAGTCAGGACGGCATCCTCAAGCACTTCAATCGCATCCTGGAGTCGGCCTTCGCTGAAGGCGAGGTGGCCACGAACGTATTGGATAATAACGTGCTGCCCAGGCTCTGTGCCCCGATTAACATGCTCCAGCAGGGGCGCAAGGTGCGTTGCCGCCAGTTGAGGTTCATTCCGTTCCCGATAGATCTCGGTCAGGGCGCTGTTTTGCCAACATGAAATGAGCCGCGGTTGGCTGGGGTCGGAGTAATGTTTGTCGACCCACCTGCGTATCTCCATGCAGGTTTCCAGGGCCAGGTCGACATCGCCTCGGTTGTATTGTATCCACGCCAGCAGACCTCCGCTGGAGAGCACGGTGCTAGGCTTTCGCTCAACCTGACCGTATCGGACAGCTGATTGCAGCGCGTCTTCCGCGTCGGCGAGAAGTCCTTCGCCATGGTAGTCCAGCCCCAAGCCGTAATAGGTAACCGACTTGAGCGGAATCTGGGTGTGGTCGATGTCTTTGAGTACCTGTCTGGTCAGGTCGCTGGCACTCTTGTCGTCACTTCGTGTGCGGGCCAGGTATGACCGAATGAGAGAGATTTCGCTCTGAAGGCCCAAGGCGCCTTCAGCATCGGGATGCGAGTCGGCGACCCGACGGTCTAGCAGG
Organism: Marinobacter albus; assembly: GCF_030238305.1. Taxonomy (NCBI): domain Bacteria; kingdom Pseudomonadati; phylum Pseudomonadota; class Gammaproteobacteria; order Pseudomonadales; family Marinobacteraceae; genus Marinobacter; species Marinobacter albus. Next base: position 1,903,824 of record NZ_JASSQD010000001.1, read on the forward strand.
TCTTCAACCGAGGCCAGCAGCGGGGCGAGGGCATCGAGGCGATTGGCAAAAAAGAGGCCCCAGATTCGGAGCATCTGTAACTGTGGGCTGTCCTGAACGAGGTGCTCCGGCAGCGACTCAATCCAGTCCAGCACCGGTAAGTGATACCCTCCGTGAATCAGGTTGTTGCCATGTTCTGCAAGCACGGTTGCCAACCAGTCCCAGTCTTGCTGATTGACTATCTGGGTAATGCCTTCCTGAACCTGTCCATGGTCCAGTAACCATTTAACGGTTTTCTGCCAAAGTGTCAGCGCCCGGTCCGGATCTGAGTGCCGGATACGCTGCAGTAGTGCGTCCCGGAAGAGGTCGTGATAGCGAAACCATTGATCGTGATTGTCCAGGGGAATCAGGAACAGGTTCTGACTGAGTAACTGCTCCAGTCTCTGCTGGCTGTCCTGTTGGCCGCGAATGGCGTCGCAGAGTGAGGCGCAGAGCCGCGGACAGCAGGCGGTATCCAGAAGGAAGTTTGCCACCTCGGCCGACTGCTGTTCGAGGACTTCAGCCAGCACATAATCACTGATATGCCGCTCATCGATATCCAGCTGAGCCTGGCTCTCGCTGGCCAGGTGACTGCCTTTGCGGACATCGCTGATCTGGCCGCCGCCCGACAGCGCCGTGAGCTGCATGGCGGCAACCCAGCCCTCGGTCCTCCGACATATGGAGCGCACCTCCGCGTCAGGGAGGTTTATCCCCATGGTGTCGTGAAAGAAACGGCGACATTCGTCCTCTGAAAACGCGAGTAGGCCCGGGTGGATATCTTCAATCCACCGCCGGACCCGCCAGCGGGCAAGGGGGAGCGGCGGTTCAGTTCTGGAAGCCAGCGTGACGGTGATTTCGGGTGGCAGGTAGTCAATGAAATAGGCGAAGTCCCGCAGAATCTGCTCATCCTGAACCAGATGAAAATCGTCGAGCACCAGATTCCAGGGGCTCTGGTCAGCAGACAGAACATTCAGGAGGCCGGTAATTGCGCCGGTCGCTGCGTCGTGGGAATCCTGGCTGAGCTTTTTCCGGCATTCATCCAGCCCGGCCAGCCCGGAGTATTCGAACGCTCCAATGACGTACTGCCAAAACCGTCGCCGCTCATCGTCATGGTCATCCAGTGAGAGCCACGCCGTGGGAGAGGGCGTGCTTGCGCACCACTGAGCAACGAGAGTCGTCTTTCCGAAACCGGCCGGCGCTATAACCAGGTTCAGCCTCTTCGGGCTGTGAGGCTCGAGCATCGTGCTCAACCGGTCACGGCGAACAGCACGATGGTCAGAGGTCGGCCGAAGGAATTTGGTGGTCAGCAGCATTGTATCTCTGAATGCGGAAAGTGTTGATAACGGATTGTGTGCTTTGTCACAGCCAAGTCAAGGGGATTTAAGGCATTAGGGCAGGTTGAACGACGCTTTAATTCATTTTTGGTCTAAACTTAGGATAAAGCTTCTTCTATACTAAAAAAGCATGAAAAATAGATTCGTTATGCGTAGGCTGGGGCAGAATTGCGAGAACAGGCCGCTAGCCGAAGGCCGGGAATCCAGGGAGCAACAGACTCAATGAAATTACAACAGTTGCGATATATATGGGAGGTTGCCCATCACGACCTTAATGTGTCCGCAACCGCTCAAAGCCTCTTTACCTCACAGCCGGGAATTTCAAAGCAAATTCGCTTGCTGGAAGATGAACTTGGCCTCGAGGTTTTCGCGAGGAGCGGAAAGCATCTGACCCGGATAACCCCGGGCGGTGAGATAATCATCCGCGAGGCAGGAGAAATCCTGCGCCGGGTAGAAGGGATCAAGAAAATTGCCCAGGAATTCAGTAACCAGCGCCAGGGAGATCTGAGTATTGCAACTACTCACACCCAGGCACGGTATGCCTTGCCGCCGATAATCAGAGGCTTTATTGAATCCTATCCTGACGTTTCCTTGCACATGCATCAGGGGACGCCAATGCAGATTTCTGAGATGGCAGCCAATGGAGCGGTCGATTTTGCCATCGCCACTGAGGCCATGGAGTTGTTTAACGATCTCATCATGATGCCCTGCTATAAGTGGAATCGCAGTGTAATCGTTCCAAAAAACCATCCGTTGGCCAAAATCGATGAGCTTACACTGCCCGACCTCGCCGAGTACCCACTCGTGACCTACGTATTCGGTTTCACCGGGCGCTCCAAGCTGGACGAAGCCTTTCAGTCCCAGGGACTCACGCCCAAGGTGGTGTTCACGGCCGCCGATGCCGACGTCATCAAGACTTACGTTCGCCTGGGGCTCGGTGTTGGCATCATTGCGAGCATGGCGTTTGACCCGGAAACCGACCAGGACCTGGTTGCCCTTGATGCCAGGAAGCTGTTTCGTCCAAGCATCACCCGGATCGGGTTCCGGAAAGGCACTTTCCTGCGCGGTTACATGTATGACTTTATTGAGCGCTTTGCGCCGCATCTTACCAAAGAGCGAGTCGATGAGGCGGTGGCCCATCAGGGAAGCAGGGCTGAGATAGAGGAACTCTTCAAGGATGTGGATCTGCCCACCTACTGAGTCGGTGGGCGATTCGATAGCACGGCCGGTTTAATTCTTGGCGATCAGGTTGTCGGCATGCAGGCCACACTCTTTCTTGGTGGCTTCTTCCCACCACCAGCGTCCTTCCCGTTCGTGCTGGCCCGGCAGAACGGGGCGGGTGCACGGCTGGCAGCCGATACTGACGAAGCCCTTTTCGTGCAGCTCATTGTAGGGTGCTTCTGACATCCGGATATAGTCCCAGACCTCCTTGGACGTCCAGTCTGCCAGCGGATTGAATTTGACCAGGGTTTTCTCGTCTGTCGAAAACGCCGAGTCTTCCTGGACCACGGGCACATCATTGCGGGTGCCCGGACTCTGGTCCTTCCGCTGCCCCGTAATCCACGCATCGACGGTTGCAAGTTTGCGCTTCAAGGGATTGACCTTACGAATACCGCAGCATTCGGAATGACCATCCTCGTAAAAACTGAACAGCCCCTTTCGGTGAACAAGGTCCTGTACTTCATCGGCGTCCGGGAACAGCACTTCGATGTCGATGCCATAGTGCTTCCGGACCTTCTCAACAAACTCATAAGTCTCGGGGTGCAATCTACCCGTGTCCAGGGTGAAGACCTGAAGGTTGTCGGTAAGTTTGTGGGCCATTTCAATGAGCACTACGTCCTCGGCGCCACTGAACGAGATGGCTATGTTGTCGTACGCCTTGAGTGCGGCCTTAAGGATGGAGCGGGGGCTCTGTCCTTCTAATTCGTCCCGGAGCTGTTGGATATCGGTCATGTCCTGCAGGTACCTGATCTAAATGAGTGAAAAGGCTACCATTAAATGCCTCATAGCATGAAGGAATGAGCGTCTATATGGTTATGCCCGATGCAATCCTCGCGGTATTTTCTTATCATACGGCGCAAACCAGAGCGGGGCCGTTGCTCCGACATACCTAACTGTCTATCAGGAGACCATTGTGGAACTCGCATGCCTTGACCTTGAGGGAGTACTGATCCCGGAAATCTGGATCGCGTTCGCGGAGAAAACCGGTATTGAAGAGCTCAAGGCGACGACTCGTGACATCCCTGATTACGACGTACTTATGACCCAGCGCCTCAAACTGCTTGACCAGCATGGCTATGGATTGCCACAGATTCAGGAGGTGATTGGCGAACTGGACCCGCTGCCAGGCGCCCGGGAGTTTTTGGACTGGCTGCGGGAACGATTCCAGGTGGTGATTCTGTCCGATACTTTCTACGAGTTCGCCATGCCGCTGATGGCAAAGCTCGGTTTCCCGGCGTTGCTCTGTCATAAGCTTGAAGTGGCAGACAACGGACAGATTACAGATTACCTGCTGCGCCAGCGCGACCCGAAGCGGCAGTCTGTCCGAGCTTTCCAGTTGCTCAACTACCGGGTGATCGCTGCCGGTGACTCGTACAACGATACCACTATGCTGGGGCAGGCTGAGGCGGGGATTCTGTTTCATGCGCCCCAGAATGTGATTGACGAGTTTCCACAATTCCCGGCGGTGCACAACTTTGACGATCTGAGACAGGAATTTCTCAAAGCCAGCGCCAATCACAGCGCCTGAGCGGATTCTCTGGCGGGGGGAGGGTTCGTGGCTCCCCCTTACAGGTTTTCGAGGAACTCCATCAGTGGTCTGACCTTCGTCAGCGTCTCCTGATATTCACTCTCGGGTTCCGAATCCGAGACAATTCCCCCGCCTCCCCAGCAGCGTATGGTGCCGTCGCCTTGGCACAGCATGGTCCGAATGGCGATGTTGCTGTCCAGTGTGCCGTCCAGGCCCCGATAAAAAACAGAGCCGCAATAGGGACCGCGCCAGTGTGGTTCCAGTTCCCGGATGATCTCCATGGCCCGAATCTTGGGGGCGCCGGTGATGGAGCCGCCCGGGAAAGCGTCGAAGAGCGCCTTTAGCGGCGTTACGCCCGGTGCGAGTCGGGCGTGTATGTGGCTGACCAGATGGTGAACGTTCCGATAGGATTCGAGGGCAAAAAGCTTGTCAACGATCACACTGCCGGTTGCCGAATTCAGGCTCAGATCATTCCGCAGTAGGTCGACGATCATCAAGTTCTCGGCCCGGTCTTTGTCCGATGCCTCAAGCTCTTCCGCCAGTGCTCTGTCTTCTTCCGGGGTTGTACCCCTTGCTCGGGTACCCTTGATTGGGCTGGTTGTGATCGTGTTTCCGTCAATTTCCAGGAACCGTTCCGGTGAAATGGAGAGAACGGCATCATCTCCGGCCCGGATAAAGGCGCTGTACGGTGTCGGGTTCGCCTCTGCAAGTGCCTGGAACGCGGTCCAGGGCTCACCTTGATACCGGCCTACAAACTCCTGAGACAGGTTCGCCTGATAGCAGTCTCCCGCCTCTATGTATCGGCAAATAGCCTCAACGCTGGCCTTGAACGCCTCGGGGGATTGGCGGGGCCTGAAGCAGGAGGGCATGGCCCAGGATGAATCAATGGCTACGGGTTCGGAGCTCAGCCAACCATCCAGTTTTTCGCGCACCCTTGCCGGGCATTGTGGGTGTACCCAGAGGTAGTGCGCTTCGGTCTTGCGATTATAGCTCGCAGTCCAGAGGTAAAACCCGGCAGAGACAAGAGGCACCGGCGACCTGGGGCATAGCGCTGTAAGATGCGCTTCCCTTGCGTAGCCGAGTTCGTAGCTGAGAAAACCGATCCATCCACCCTTGAGGCACTGTTTATTCCCTTCGTCACGGAGCTCGAAGTCTGAAACGATTGACTCCATGTCCGCAATCAGTGTTTTGACTTCCGCTGGGCCGGCGTCCGGCGAAAACAGGATCCGGGATTCCGAGGCAGTTGCCGAGAATCCACTGAATGAGCCCCGGGCTTCCCCTGCACCCACACTTCCCACATACACGAAATCACGTTCTTTGGATGCGTGGGTCAACAGACGTTTGTACTGATGCTCACTGATGGGAGTGGTTACGGAAAGAGTCAATTTGCCCTCGGAAAATTCGGAAGAATGATAATCAGGCCACAAAACGGACATTGTCGGTTGCGGATTAGCGCTGATTTAATGATGTACTTAAAAACAATCAACGCAAATGGCAATAACGGCACGGCCTATTCTATCGAAAGAGGCCGGGCTTCGCGTCTGTTTCATGAACCAACAACAGGAAATAAACCATGCAGCTTTTCTCTCGGGCAAAAATTACCGCGACCTTGTTATCTGGCGTTATTACGCTCGGTTCTGGGGTTTCTCTGGCTCAGGAGGAGACCGTTGAGGTGAAAATTCCGAAGAACAGTGTGTTATCGGATGGGGTGATCTCAAAGAAGGAGATGGCAAAGTATCTGGTGATCGGGAACAAGCAACTAGCTTACCTGGCCAGAAATGCGACGGAAGAGTATGCGCCTGAGTTGGAGGGAAAGGGACAGGCGATGCCGTCAGCCTGGATGCTTATGTCAGATGGCATAACCGTCAAGAAGGTTTCGTTGGATGAATCGGCTGATGGTGCGCCCCCCCAGATCCGGATCGCCATGTTCCGGGCAGCGCTGAAATCCATCGCACGGAGGGGAAAAATTAATGCTGCGGTTATCGTCTATGCAGGCAAGCTCAGTGAGGACAATCCTCAAGAGGTGCTTGTGCTTGAACACGAACATCGCCTCGGTATTTCTGCGACAAAGATTGTTCCTTTTGAGATTGATGGTGGCAACGTCAAATACGCGGAACCTGTGACCAACAATAAGCCATTTCAGATGTTCTACGATGATAAAGGTCAGGCACCTAGCACCAGTTAAGGGCATTTTGAGAAATAGTCGTGGTTTGTTTCAGGTTGTAATTGGTGGGTTAAGAACTGTGAATGAAGTCACGGACTAGGACTGTAAAACAATCTTAAATGGAATTGTGGAGTAACGAAGTCCACACCCAAAACTAAAAAGCTCAGATAAGAACAACATGAGTTTATAAGGAGATAAGAATGAAAGGCCTGAATAAAATTGCTCTTGCTACAGCTATCGCCGCGGCTCCTTTTGCAGCCAACGCAGAACTGAAAGCCATGAACGACAGCGCCATGGGTAACGTTACCGGTCAGGCCGGTGTGACCATCGAGCTGGAAACCAAAGTAAGCATCGGCCAGTTCAAGTACACCGATGAAGGCTCCTTCGCGGTTAACGGCATCGTGCTTGGTGGTTCTGGTGTTGCCGGTGGTACTGGCACTGACCTCCTTGACCAGCTGAAGATCGATATTGACGTTGCTGACGATGGTGACGCCATCATCCACGTTGGGTCACTTCAGACCGATCCGGCCACCGGCGCACCTGTTCCGATCGACTGGGGTATGACTGTTGATTCCATGGAGCTCCTCGCGGGTTCTACTGGTACAGACAGCACTACTCTGATCTCCAACATGAGTATGCACGGTGACCTGGCGGCTCTGGATATGCGCGTAGACACTGCGACTGATCACCTCAACGTAGCTGTTGCGTTCGACATCGACGATATGGACTTCGACGTTGATTTCCTGGCTATCGGTATCCGTGACCTGACCGTTACAGGTGCTGGCACTAATTTCGACTACGATGGTAACGGTACAACTGCTGATGAAGAACTGGCAGCAAGCAGCGGTGCGTCTGCAGAGGGCTACGATCTTACTAACCCGCAGCAACAGCTGGCGTTTGGTAAGTTGACCAACTATGCGAACGTTAACCTGGACGTTTACAAGGGTGCTGGCCTGGGTGCCTCTACCGCTGTTGACGTACTGCGCGTTGACGTAAACAACGTCTACATGGACGTTGCTATCGGCGCTGTTGAAATTGGTGGTACCTCCATCGGTTCCGTGGCCCTGGATAACCTGGCCGTTACCGACACCAAGATGGCTATCTACGGTCACTAATCTGACCTGATACCAGAACTGGTGAAGCGCCCCGCCTAGCGGGGCGTTTTTTTTGCACCTGAAAAGTTGGAATCGAAAAAAAACGGCAACCCTGGGGCTGCCGTCTTGGTCTTGAAATGGGGCCAGATTATTGGTCGGGCACTGCAATGGAAAGATCAAACCCGCCACCGGGACGGGGGGTAAGGGTGACGGGCCCTTCGTTGATCGCCTGGGGTACCTGAATCTGATCAATGCCCGGCGGATTGCCAATGGAGAAGTTGAGGTTCTGGCCGTCAAACCCAATCCCCAACTGATCATTCAGGAAAGTCTGGGAAAATGGTTCATCCGGTATCTGGGCCTGCTGGCCGAAAATCAGCGGAGGAATCGTAGGTGTAAACTCGGCGGGGGGCTGTGCCCGCGCGAGCTCTTCCTGGGGCAAGAGCAGGGCGCGTCTCAGGAATTCGTCTTCAGCGCTTTCGAGCGCATCCGTTTTTCCTTCCTCAATGTACCTTTGCAAGGCTTCCCGATAGGCTTCCTCTTCGGCCTCGCTGAGCACCGGCTCGCCGGGGGAAATCGTGAGCGAGCGGATGATTCGTTGGCGGTCCGCTTCTGATTTCTGTTGCTCCTTGGGGACGACAATAACGGCAGAATCCTTAACATAGGTTTCGACCATCTCGTCTGAAGTCAGTGCCTGAACACCTGCCAGGGCAGGGAGGGATGCACTAATCCCTGCGACTGAAGCAGCGAGCAGATTTCGGCGTTTCATAATCAGGCCTTTTGGGAAGATAAACGCTGATTCATGGCATGTCTGACCTTACTGCAGTCAGGATGCTTCCAATATCAAGTATTCGGTTTGTAGGACAGGTTTTCAAGCTGGATTGATTGCATTTGTGATCAGAATCGTCGAATTTCCAGTATTGTTATTAAGCTGTCGCTACACGGTTTATATTGCCGGAACTTTTAATGCTTTTACTGGCCCGAAGGGCACCATGAAGAACCTATTCAAGAACCGTTGGAAACGGTGGGTGAATCGACGAATTCCCCGCGCGGACGTCCAGTTGCTCAGTCAGAAGAATATTTTCATTTTGCCTACAGGTGCCGGCACGGTATTCGGTGTCCTGTTGCTGGTGATGTTGATCACCGGCATTAACTATCAGAACAGTCTGATTTACCTGACGACCTTTCTACTGGGGGCGGTTTTCGTTGGTGCCATGCATCAGACCCATCGAAACCTTTCCGGGCTGGAAGTGACTCTGGTCCAGACAGGCGAAGGGATTGCGGGTGAAGAGCTACCTTTTCGAATTCGCGCGACGGCCGGTCGCGATAATGCCATTGCTATCCGTTTATCCTGTGACGGTTCCGGACTTGGGGCCGCTCACATTTCCGCAGGGCAGGCGAAAGACCTGACGTTACCAGTCCCTTCGGTGCATCGAGGCTATTTGCGCCCGGACCGGATCCGTATCGAGACACGGTTTCCTTTCGGTCTGCTCAAGGCCTGGTCGTGGATTCGGCCTGCCTCCTACGGCATCGTGTTTCCTCGGCCGGTTCCTGCTCCCGATGTGGGCAGTTCGGTAGAAGATGGCAGTGATTCCGAAAATTCCAGCCCGGCGGAAGGCAACGACCACGCCGACCTGAGGCCGTGGCGCGAAGGGGATATGAGTCAAAGGGTGATGTGGAAGCGTTACGCCCGAAGTGGCCAGATGGTGGTCGCTGAATGGGAGGGAGAGCAAGGCAGTCCCTACTGGCTCGATTTCAATGCCTTCCCCGGCACAGATCATGAGTTACGGCTCAGTTACCTCGCCTGGCTTGTGGCCGAGCGTGATCGATCCGGCATCCCCTTCGGTCTCAGTTTGCCGGGTCAACTTGTTGAACCCGATTCAGGCGCATCTCACGTCAATCGTTGCCTTAGGGCCCTCGCCGTGTATGGGGAGAAACGTCCCCGCGAGATGGATTCAGTGCGCCACGGAACCAGACTCCGACCGGACGCTGCAGGCTCAGGATTTGCGGAGGAAGGTGTATGAGAGGGCTAAAGGAACGATCCGGCGCTGTGTCGGAGGTACCATCCCCCACCTCCGGCCTGCCTTCCAGGGCCGTGCTTTGGCTTATCGGCAGTTTCGCATTATTGCTGACGCCGCAATTGGATCGCCTTCCAATCTGGTTGATTGCGGCGTGTGCCGTGTTGGCGGTTTGGCGCTGCCTTGCCCAGTACGGACGAGTAAGATTGCCGGGGCGGTGGTTGCGAGCCGGGATTATGCTGGTGTTGATCTCGGTGTATGTTGCGACCGTGCGGGGCCGGTTTTCCGTTGATACTGCCGCGTCGTTCTTTGTGCTTGCGGTCGGTCTTAAGTGGCTTGAAACCCGCTCATCCAGGGACTTCTACGTCCTGTTTTTCATCCTGGTCTATCTGAGTACGGTTAATTTTCTCTTCCACCAGGAGATTCACTGGACCCTGGTAAACCTGGCGGCGATTGCGGCACTGCTGGTGGGCCTGCAGGTGCTTAATGCGCCGGACTTTCCCGGTGCCATGAAAGCGAGTTGGCGGAGGCTGGGGCTGTTGTTGGCGAAAACCTTGCCGATTGTCGTGTTCCTGTTTGTTTTCTTTCCCCGAATGTCGCCTTTATGGAGCGTACCACTGGTTTCCGGCGAAGCAAGGTCGGGTATCAGTGACACTATGCGCCCGGGCGACATCTCAAGCTTGGCACAGAGCAGCGAGCGGGCGTTTCGGGTGACGTTTGGTGGCGAAATGCCTGCCTACAGGGACCGCTATTGGCGTGGCCTTGTGCTGGATTACCTGGACGGTGAAACCTGGCGGCAGGTCGCTGGTGGGGGGTATCAGCGCCCCGGGCGTGTGGCGCTGGACGGTGGCGTAGGTGATCTTGGGCCCCGACAGTACGATGTGCTTCTGGAACCCACCGATAAGCGTTGGGCCTTTGCACTGGAAAACTCCCGGGCGGTGTCTGCCAATGTGGTCGAGGAATCCGAGGATCTGTTTCGATTCAAACGGCCAGCCGACACATCAGTTCGATACCGCCTGGAACGGGAAGCAACCGAGAATCGGGGGGCAACCTCGTTGCCACCGGCGGAGGCCCGACGGTACCTTCAGTTGCCGGCCACCGGGAATCCAAGAGCCCGGGATCTGGCTGACGATTTGCGCCGACGTTTGACGGATAGCGAAGTCCTCCAGGCATTGCTGACCCGATTCCGGGAACAGCCCTATTTCTACACACTCAGACCACCTCAAATGCCTGACAATGGCATCGACACACTGCTTTTTGACGCCAAGCGGGGCTTTTGTGCTCATTATGCCGGCGCGACCGTGTTCGTTTTGAGGGCGGCCGGCATTCCGGCGCGAGTGGTTGTCGGCTACCAGGGCGGTGATCGAGGAGCCGGTGGCGACTACCTGATCGTGCGGCAATACGATGCACACGCCTGGGTTGAGGCCTGGATCGAGGGCAGGGGCTGGGTTCGGGTAGATCCAACTGCTGCGATTGCACCGGATCGGATTGAGTCGGGGCTCCGTGAGGCTGTGGCGGAGGAGGGCTCCTTCCTTGAGGATGACTGGACATCGCCGCAACGGTACAACGATATTCCCATTATCCAATGGGCAAGCCTTCAATTGGATCGCATTAATTATCAGTGGCAGCGCTGGGTCGTGGGTTACCAGGGACAAAGTCAGATGGACCTGATGTCACGCCTACCCGGAGGTTTTGGCTTGAAAGAGTTAGGCTATCTGAGTGCGGGAATTGTTGGCGCCGGTTTGCTGGTGGCTGGTCTGATGTCCGCGTGGCAAGTGCGCATGGGCGAACGTCGGGATGCCTTTCGGAGAATTGTTGATACCTGGCACCTGCTCTGTTTCCGGGCGGGAGTGCCCGTTCGGACTGGCGAGACACCCACTGCGCTGGCTGAGCGCCTGGGCCGGGCGGAACCTGCGGTGGCTGAGTCTGCGCGGCTCTTTGCCCGAACCGTCAACAGCCATTACTATAGCGACAACCCGACCGAAGGCAGGGATGACCAATTGCAGCGTCTCCGCCGTTTGCTGGCCACTATGAAAAAGCAAATGCGCCGTTCTCATTCAACAGCAGGTAAACGCCCGTGACCGATATCGCACGCAACATGCCCTGGCACAAACGGGCCTGGTCAGCGGTTCAGCACCGTCTGTCGGAAGGCCGGCTCCCGCACGCACTGATCATCACGGGGGAACGGGGTGTCGGAAAACGGGCATGGGCCGAAGCCGTTGCCGGCCTTTTACTGTGTGATAGCCCTGCAGATCAGGCACCCGGTGAACCGGTTGCCTGCGGTCGCTGTAAGCAATGCGAGCTGTACGCAGCGTCCAGCCACCCGGATGTTCGTGTCTATGCCCCTGAAAAATCACGAATGGTCAAAGTGGATCAGATCAGGGCACTGTCGACGTTTGCCGTGGCGTCCCCACAGGTTGCCAATCGAAAGGTGGCAATCATTGATCGCGCCGATCAACTGAATATCAATGCGGCCAATGCCCTGTTGAAGACTCTGGAGGAGCCTCTTCCGGACGTCACACTTCTCTTGTTGCAGGAAAGCGGCAGGCCGGTTCTGCCGACCGTTCGGTCGCGCTGTCAGACTCTGACCATCCCGACGCCGGATTTGGAATCCGCAAACACGTGGTTGGTGGAGAGAGTCCAGGCACTGGAAGAGGCGGACCGCCCACCTGCCGACATTCTGGCTAAAGCCCTCATGCTCTCGGGCAATGCCCCGCGGCTGGCGCTGGAATATGCCACCGGAGATTTCCTTAGCCTTCGAGATGAGGCATTTACCCGGTTCAAGCAGTTCATGAAGGGGCAGATGCCCGTAGCTGAGGCCGCCAAGGCGTTCAAGGCCCTGGGTCTTGAGGGGAGTCTGTGGCTATTCGAGGGTTGGGCTGCAGACCTGGCCCGATTGAGCTCCGGGGGGAGCGCCCATGATCACGAAGCGGAAGAGATGTTGGCTTACCTTGCTCGAATGAATCCGGCGTGGCGAGCCCACGATTTGTTGGATATGGTAAGGGATTCCAGAGCAGCGGGTGTCTACAATGCCAACCCGGAACTGGAAGCCAGCCGGCTATTGATCGCATGGCAAAAGCTGATGCCGGTTAAACGGCGGGTTGGCTGAGGGTCGCAATCCCGGTGCATTGCGCCTTTAGCGTTCACAACTGCTATGATTGCGAAATGACAGGGATTTTTGGTCCCTGAAACGACAAATTATCGAGATAACACAAGAAAGGTGTCAGTTATGGGGCCCGGATTTGGTGCACGCAGTGGCATTCTTACCCTGACCATCAAGGACAAGGCGGTACTCTATGCCGCTTACATGCCGTACATCCGACAGGGCGGACTCTTCATTCCGACCCAAAAGCAGTACCAATTGGGCGATGAGGTTTTCCTGTTGTTGAATCTGATGGATGAGCCGGAAAAAATTCCGGTGGCCGGAAAAGTCATCTGGATAACGCCAAAAGGGGCGCAAGGAAATCGCGCAGCCGGCATCGGCGTGCAGTTTAATGGAGATGATGAAACCGCCCGTACGAAAATTGAATCCTACCTTGCAGGGTCTCTGAGTTCCGATCGTCCCACCCATACAATGTGAGGGCGATTTCGCCATGAATGATATCGCCATGTCGTCGGAAGCCATCAAGAGTGCCGCAGGGTTTCGGGAGTCCAAATGGCGCCTCAGAAGCTTGTCCCTCGCCGGATTGACCTGGCCCGCCAGAACGCGCGCGACCGAACCAAAAACGGTGCTCATGCTCCACGGGTGGCTGGACAACAGCCTGTCCTTTATCAAGCTAGCCCCCGAGTTGACTGACTTGGCGAATGTGCATGCTATTGATATGGCAGGGCATGGTCAGTCTGGCCATCGGCCAGAGGGCCAGAGCTACCTGCTTATGGATTACGTCGCCGATCTCGCGGAAGTCGTAGACGGGCATTTCTCCGGCACGGGCGAAACCCAGGTGGATCTTGTCGGGCACTCCCTTGGCGGAATCGTCTGTGCGCTTTATGCCGCTGCCTTTCCAGAGAACGTCCGTAAACTGGTCATGATTGACAGCCTGGGCGCGATCAGCCGGCCCGTTGAAGAAACGGTGCCCCAGCTCAGGCGCGCCATCAAGAAGCGGCTCGCGGGGTCCGGGCGCCAGACCGTCTATCCGGATATTCAATCCGCCGCCAAAGCCAGGGAGGGCGGTTTGAGCCCGCTCAGTCCCGAGGCAGCGCTTACCCTTATTCCACGCAATATGAAGCCCGAGGGAGACGGTTTCGTCTGGCGGACCGATCCAAGACTGAGGCACCCTTCGCCCCTTATGATGAGCGAGGATCAGGTTATAGCGTCGTTAAAGGCGATTGTTACACCGACACTCTTTGTCCGTGCGGAGAAAGGCCTGCTTGCCTTCAGGAAGGGGCTCGATGAGCGTCGTGAAGTAATCGCCTCCCTCGACATTGCCAACGTTCCGGGCGGGCATCATTGTCATCTGGATGGCGACACCCGGCCAGTTGCCGAGGCAATCCGAAACTTTCTTGAAGATGAGTAGCTCCTTGCCGAACAATCGTTTTGTCCATTGCATTGCCTTTCTCTCTGGCTTTTTGCCCGGGCTGGCGGCTGCCGCCATCCCCGCGGAAATGCCCGAACCCTTTCCCCAATCGACGCTTGAGACCACAACAGCCATAGAGTCGCCCGGGCACCTGGTTCTGTTCAGTCCTGTGCGGGAAGTGAATAACCAGATCCGATCGGAAACCATGGCCAGACTCCCGGTCGCCGGCGAGGGCCGGCTTTACGAAATTGCCCGGGATTCCGGTCGGGATAAGGCGCGGGAGCACTATCTCCGGCTTTTGCAGGACCGGGGCGCCCAGATTCTTTTTGACTGCACGGGCCTTTCCTGTGGACGCAGTAATGTCTGGGCCAATCAGATTTTTGATCAAAGAGAGTTGTATGGACGAGATGCCACCCAGGATTACCTGGTTGCCGGGACGACGGCGAGTGATGGCAGTCGCTGGTTAACCCTCATCTACACAGTCACACGGGGTAACCTGAGAGAATACGTCTGGATTGAACATCTTGCGGTGGCTTCGGGGGCCAGGGTGCCAGGCTTGGGCAGCGTTGACAGCCGTATTCGCGGGCCCGTGATTGTGCCCTGGACGGGGGGCATAACCTATCGGTTTGACTGGTCCGCAACTGATCGTCGCAAGATTTCCGAGTGGTCGGGTGACGAGGGCGCCCTCGTGGTTCTTTCCGGTTTTTCCGCGCTGGGCACGGACGAGAGCTTCGAAGATGCCATGGCGCGGGCTTCGGAGGCAACCAAATCGCTGTCTGAAGTGTTGGCGAAAACCGGCGTATCGTCGGAGCAGCAGAAGCTCATCATTGTGGGCCCGAGTGTTCCCCTGGATGATCCGGACCGCCAGGGTGATCGGGTGGAAGTGACGGTCATCACGAGGTAACTCCCATGAGTAAATCCAGGGATGGCAAAGGTCCCAAGACTGAAAAAACGGTAGAATCGGGAACGGAGGATAAGGCGTCCAAGGTCCTGAAAAGTGCCGATGTGGCCCGGCCCACCTCCAAGGGGTCACCAAAGCAGACCCGGACCGCCGGCCAGCGCAAGACGGTTGCGCTGACTCTTGGAAGCGGCGGTGCCCGGGGCTACGCCCATATTGGCGCGATAGAAGTCCTCGTTGAGCGGGGCTACGACATTGTGGCGATTTCAGGGTGCTCGATGGGCGCATTGATTGGAGGCATGTTCGCTACGGGAAAAATGCAGGACTACAAGGATTGGGTGACTGGTCTGGGCCAGTTTGATGTTCTGAAGCTTCTGGACGTCACCTTCAACTCGGTGGGCGCGATCCGCGGTGAGAAGATATTCTCGGTAGTTCGGGAAATGCTGGGTGATACCCGAATTGAAGATCTGCCGATTGCCTATACCGCTGTGGCGACGGATCTGCTTGCGCACAAGGAGATCTGGTTCCAGGAAGGACCGCTGGATCAGGCCATTCGCGCCTCCGTGGCTATACCGAGTGTGGTAACGCCCCTGGTGCTGAACGGTCGCGTCCTGGTAGATGGCGCCTTGCTCAATCCGCTTCCGATCATCCCCACCATTTCGTCCCACGCTGACATCATCGTTGCGGTAAATCTCAGCGGGGAGGATGAGCGTCGCCAAAGGGTACCGGATGCGGCCTTCAATCAGGAGGGCGAGGAGTCCGAAATGGATGAGTGGGTTGATACGATTCGAGAGAAGGCTTCCCGATGGTTTGACTGGGACACGCTCAAGTCTTTCGCCGCCCGGAAACCCGACAGCGGCGAGACCCCGGAGGAAAAGATCTCAAGGGAGATGCACAAGAAGGATGATGATAAGCAAAAAGACACGAAGCCTTCCGATAAAAAGGCTCAGGAAGAACACGAGACCATCGACTGGGACAAGCTCGGTATCGGCAAGTTCGATGTGATGAACCTGACGGTTGAGACCATGCAGAGTGCCCTGGTGCAGTACAAGATCGCCGGGTATCCCCCGGACTTGCTGGTCAACGTGCCCAAAAATGCCTGCCGTAGCTACGACTACCACAAAGCGCCCGAGCTGATTCAATTGGGTCGTGAACGCATGTCGGCTGCACTGGACCGTTTCGAGGCGAACAGAAACAGTAGCGGACCTTTGGCGATTTAACTCCCATTCCCCGGCGTGATGTTGCAGAGGCTGCAGGACGGTAGCCAAAGGGCGTATAATCCCGCGCTGACCATTTCCAGTACAGGATTGAACTCTGTGACCAGCCACATTGATGATCTTTATACCGTCCGCGACTACCTGCGGTACGCGTCTTCGCAGTTTGCGGCTTCCGGGCTGTACTTTGGTCATGGTACGGATAATGTCTGGGATGAGGCCGTCCAACTGGTTATGCGCAGCCTTAACCTGCCATTAGAGAACAATACACTGTTCCTGGATGCCCGGTTGGTGCGGGAAGAACGCCAACTGATTCACGAGCGCATTGAACGGCGGATCAGCGAACGAATTCCGCTGGCCTATTTGCTGGGCGAGGCCTGGTTCATGGGCATGCCATTTCATGTTGACGAACGTGTCCTCGTTCCACGGTCGCCGATCGGCGAGTTGCTCGAGAACGGTCTGCAGCCCTGGTTGGGTGACAAGCCCGTGCACCGCATTCTGGATCTGTGTACGGGCAGTGGGTGTATTGGAATCGGAGCGGCCAGTGTGTTCGGTGAGGCCGAGGTCGAGTTGGCGGACATATCAGACGACGCCCTGGCGGTCGCTGAGTCCAACATTGATTTCCATGGCCTGCGGGACCGGGTTCGAACGATCCAGTCCGATGTCTTCAGCAACATTGACGGCCAGTACGATGTTATTCTGAGTAATCCCCCCTATGTGGACGCGGAAGATCTTGCGGATATGCCGCAGGAATACCGCCATGAGCCCGAGCTCGGCCTTGCAGCGGGGGCAGATGGGCTGGACATCGCGCATCGAATTGTTGCCCAGGCTCTGGATCACCTTTCGCCCGGAGGGTTGCTGATCGTCGAAGTGGGCAACAGTTGGGTCGCTATGGACGAAGCCTATCCTGATCTGCCGCTGACTTGGCTGGAATTTGAGAATGGCGGTAGTGGCGTATTCCTGGTAACGGCGGAAACGCTGCAGGAATGGCAGAGCTGAGCTTAAACAGATTTCTTATATTAACTGGATAAAGTACTGAATCATGTCGGGAAATACCTTCGGAAAGTTGTTTACTGTCACCACGTTTGGTGAAAGCCACGGCGCCGCGCTCGGCTGCATCATAGATGGCTGCCCGCCGGGGCTGGAGCTTTCGGAAGCCGATATGCAGCGTGATCTGGATCGACGTAAACCGGGAACGTCCAGACACACGACCCAGCGCCGGGAAGCCGACGAAGTGCGGATACTCTCCGGTGTGTTCGAGGGCAAGACGACAGGTACCCCAATCGGTCTGTTGATTGAGAACACCGATCAGCGTTCGAAAGATTATTCCAAGATTGCAGAGCAGTTCCGGCCGGCTCACGCCGATTACACCTACATGCACAAGTATGGCGTTCGTGACTACCGCGGCGGTGGACGTTCGTCTGCCCGGGAAACGGCGATGCGCGTTGCCGCGGGTGCGGTGGCACGGAAATTCCTGGAACAGAGACTCGGCATCGTCATCCGTGGCTATCTGTCCCAGCTCGGGCCGATCAAGGTTGAGAAGCTGGATTGGGCGCAGGTCCATCAGAACCCCTTCTTCTGTCCTGATGCAGACAAGGTCGCGGAAATGGAATCCTACATGGATGCCTTGCGTAAAGAGGGTGATTCCATCGGCGCCCGCATTAATGTTGTCGCCGAGGGAGTGCCGCCAGGGTTTGGCGAGCCCGTGTTTGATCGCCTCGATGCTGACCTTGCTCACGCCCTCATGAGCATCAACGCGGTCAAGGGCGTTGAAATTGGTGCAGGGTTTGACAGTGTGGAACAGAAAGGAACGGAGCATCGGGATGAGATGACGCCCGAGGGCTTTCTTTCCAACAATGCCGGTGGTGTATTGGGCGGCATCTCTTCCGGGCAGCCGATCCTCGCGAGCATCGCCCTGAAACCGACCTCCAGTCTGCGTTTGCCGGGACGGGGTATCGACGTCCACGGAAACCCCGCGGAGATCATTACCACCGGGCGCCACGATCCCTGTGTTGGCATCCGGGCCACGCCCATTGCGGAAGCCATGATGGCCATCGTGCTGATGGACCATTACCTGCGTCATCGCGGACAGAATGCGGACGTTTCCGTGTCCACCCCCGTGATAGGCCAGCTCTGATTCACGGCTAGCCACTGCGTTGGAGAGCAGAGTATCTACTGGCGACTTTCCAATCTCTACTTCTGGTTCTTTGCCCTCCTCGGAGGGCTGTTACCCTATTGGTCCCTCTATTTAGAGGGGCAGGGCTTCTCCTACCTTCAGATCGCCACGTTGATGGCGACGATACAGCTGACCAAGATAATCGCACCCAGTGTCTGGGGCTGGCTCGGCGACCGGACCGGACAGCGCGTGCGACTGGTTCGGTTTGGCGCTATTACCGGGTCCCTTTTCTTCGCTGGCGTGTTTCTGGAGCCGGGGTTTTATGGCCTTTTGCTGGTTATGCTGGCATTTACCTTCTTCTGGAACGCCATTCTTCCGCTCTACGAGGTCATCACGCTCCGAACGCTGGGAGCGCGCAAGGAAAAGTACGGTAAGGTCAGACTGTGGGGGTCTGTCGGATTTATTTTTGCGGTCGGGCTAGTGGGGGGCGTCCTCGAGTTTGTTCCGGTTCAGACCCTGCCCTGGCTCTTGTTGCCGGTGTTTGCCGGTATTGCTGTCTCGGCATTCCTAGTGCCTTCAGAGGTTGGAGAGCCGAAATCAGCGGCTCCAAAAGGAAGCCTGAAAAAGATCGTGACGCACCCAGCCGTTGTCACCTTCTTCTTGATGAATTTCCTGCTTCAAGTGTCCCACGGCGCCTACTACACGTTTTTCAGTATTCATCTGGAGCAACACGGCTACGGCAAACTTTCGATCGGCTTGCTCTGGTCACTTGGTGTCATCGCCGAAATAGCCCTTTTCCTGATCATGCATCGACTGTCCCGAAGATTCAGCGTTCGACAGATTGCCCTGGGTGCTTTAACGCTGACGATGATCCGGTGGGTGCTGATTGCTGAGGTAACCGACGTGGTCGCGGTGCTGGTGTTTGCACAGTGTCTGCATGCGGCATCCTATGGAGCGCTCCACGCCATATCGGTCCAGTACATTCAGGGATTCTTCGGTCGCCACCACCATGGTCAGGGACAGGCACTCTACAGCGGGCTCACCTTCGGGGCGGGCGGCGCGTTGGGCGCCTGGCTGTCTGGTTTTCTGGTAGAGGGCTTCGACACGTCGGCGGCTTTCTGGGGTGGTGCCGGTGCCATGCTGGTGGCCATTGCCGTCACTTGGCGAGGGCTGAGGCCCCCGCCAACCGAGCAGTGACTGAGTCTCGTTACTCCGCTGATTCGTCCTCGTCGTCCTCGATCTGAAGCGACAGCCCGCTGCCGCTCGGCCCTCCGGATGATGCCGCCGATGGGCTTTCGTTCCCTTCCTGTCCGTGCAGCTTGATCTTCAGGCGAAGGTTATTGGCGGAGTCGGCATTCTTGAGTGCTTCGTCTTCCGAAATCTTGCGATCCTTCCAGAGATTGAAGAGTGCAAGATCGAAGGTCTGCATACCAAGGTTTGCGGATTTTTCCATGATCTCCTTGATGCCCTCGATTTCTCCCCGAAGGATCAGTTCGCTGATGGTTGGAGTTCCCAGCAGAATCTCGATGGCTGCGCATCGTTTTTTGTCGATGGTGGGTACCAGCCGTTGGGAGACAAAGGCCCGTAGATTCATGGCGAGATCCATCAACAATTGCGACCGGCGTTCTTCCGGGAAGAAGTTGATGATGCGGTCCAGCGCCTGGTTTGCATTATTCGCGTGAAGTGTGGAGATACACAAATGGCCCGTTTCGGCAAAGGCTAGCGCGTGTTCCATGGTTTCCCGGTCACGGATTTCCCCGATCAGGATGACGTCAGGGGCCTGGCGCAGGGTGTTTTTGAGGGCTTTCTGGAAGCTCCGGGTATCCACGCCCACTTCGCGCTGGTTAACAATGCTTTTCTTGTGCCGGTGGATGTATTCCACCGGATCTTCGATGGTGATGATGTGCCCGGCCGAGTTGGAATTACGATGGTCAATCAGAGCCGCCAGCGACGTTGATTTCCCCGATCCGGTCGCACCGACAAAAAGTACCAGGCCGCGCTTGGCCATCACGACGTCTTTCAGGATGGCCGGAAGACCCAGGTCATCTGCATTGGGAATTTCGGCGACGATGTTCCGCGCGACAATGGAGATTTCATTCCGTTGCCGGAAGATGTTGATGCGGAACCGGCCAACATTGCGAATGCTGTAGGCAAGGTTCATCTCCAGCTCTTGCTCGAATTCGGTAATCTGTTCGTCGTCCATCACCGAATAGGCAATATCTTTGATGATGCCAGGAGCCAGGGGAGTTCGGTCAATGGGCTTGAGGGAACCGTGAAATTTCGCGCAGGGCGGAGCGCCGGTGCTCAGGTAAAGGTCCGAGCCATCGTGTTTGGCCAATATTCGCAGATAATCGTCAAAGCCCATGAAATCTCCTAAGCGTGTTGTATCGGTGGTTCATGATTCTGTTTCTTCCTGGCGGACAATTTCCAGGAGTGTCCTCGCAGCGAGGCTGAGCTGACGCCCGGAAAGCCCGACTGCACCAAGTACTCTCGAGACTGAAAAATTCGTGGCCAGTCTGTGCGTGCTTTCATCAAGCATGGTGATGGGCAGAACGCTCCATCCGAGCCCGACGCTGGTCATCATTTTGATTGTCTCGAGATAGTTGGTCGGGATCTGTTGTTGTAGCGCCAGGTTTGCTTCCAGGAACAGGCGGCTTACCGCCCGGTAAGTGGCGGTGGTCGTGTCCGGAAGGATTGCCGGGTAACGTGCCAGGTCCTCCAGCGACACCGATTTTTTCAAGGCAAGCTCGTGCTCCGGCCCTACAACGAACGCCATCGGATCTGGCCAGTGCTGATATACCATGAAGTGGCTTTCCATACTGTCACTGAGTGTGACAAAGGCGAGTTCGGCGTTACGCTTTTGCATCTCAGCGTAAGCGGCATCGGATTCCATGAACTGAAGGTTCAGTTTTACCTCCGGGTAGTGACTGGTGAACTTTCGAAGCCAGTTAGGCAGGTGGTGGAGCCCGATGTGGTGGCTGGCAATAATCTCCAGTTCCCCTTCAAGTTTTTCGTTGTCCGGCGAGAGTGCAATCCGGGCGTTGTGGATTTCATCAAGAATTCGCCGGGCGTGGGGCAGAAGTCGGACGCCGGCATCCGTGAGCCGGATCTGTCGGTGGCTACGGTCGATGAGTTTCACGTCCAGTTGGCTTTCCAGGGCTGCAAGGCGCTTGCTTATGGCCGGTTGCGTGAGATGAAGTAATTCGGCGGCTTCCGAAAAAGATCCCTGATCAACAATTGTCAGAAAGGCGCGAAGCGCAGTCGGTTCCATGGCGTGTCCTGCTATGTTGTTAGCCGTCGATCCTCTGGGGTGCTGGCCGTATGTCAAACGCTATAAGATGCCAAATAGGAATGCAAAGGATAAAAAACATGAATTGAGGTTATTTTGGTATGGGGAGTATGATAGTTCGATATGAAGTCAAAACCAGAAACCCGGGATAATGAGAGAGCAACCATGGCCGGCAAAACCTTATACGACAAATTGTGGGACGATCATCTGGTCAAGCAACGGGACGATGGTTCTGCGTTGATCTATATCGACCGGCAATTGCTGCACGAAGTAACCTCTCCGCAGGCATTCGAAGGCCTGCGTCTGGCGGGACGAAAACCGTGGCGTATCGATGCCAACATTGCCACTCCCGATCACAACGTACCGACGACGGACCGGGACAAGGGCATTGATGGCATTGTCGATCCGGTTTCGCGAACACAGGTCGAAACCCTTGATAAGAACTGCGATGAGTTTGGCATCCTCGAATTCAAGATCAAGGACACCCGTCAGGGTATCGTCCATGTGATCGGGCCGGAGCAGGGTGCAACCCTGCCGGGCATGTCTATTGTCTGTGGTGACTCCCACACCTCCACCCACGGAGCATTCGGATGCCTCGCCCACGGCATTGGTACCTCCGAAGTTGAGCATGTGCTGGCAACCCAGTGCCTTGTGCAGCAGAAAATGAAGAACATGCTGGTAAGGGTGAATGGCAAACTCGGAGCGGGCATAACGGGCAAGGATGTGGTTCTCGCGATCATCGGCAAAATCGGAACCGCTGGCGGGACTGGTCATGCCATTGAGTTTGGCGGCGAAGCCATTCGGAACTTGAGCATGGAAGCGCGGATGACCATCTGCAACATGGCCATCGAGGCCGGTGCCCGGGTGGGAATGGTTGCGGTGGATGATACCACCATCGATTACGTTCGCGGGCGACCTTTTGCACCCAAAGGCGACCAATGGGATGCGGCGGTCGAGTATTGGCGGACCCTGCACAGCGATGACGATGCAGTCTTCGATAAAGTGATAGAGCTTGAGGCGGCGGACATAAAGCCGCAGGTGAGCTGGGGAACTTCACCGGAAATGGTCGCCGGCGTTGATGGCTTTGTGCCGGATCCCGCCAAAGAGCAGGACCCTATCAAGCGAGAAGGCATTGTACGGGCCCTGAAGTACATGGGGCTGGAGCCAAATATGCCGATTACCGGAATCCAGCTGGATCGGGTTTTCATCGGTTCCTGCACCAACAGTCGGATTGAGGATCTCCGGGAAGCCGCAGCGGTGGTGAGGGGGCGTAGGGTAGCACCGAGTCTCAAGCAGGCCATGGTGGTTCCGGGCTCGGGTCTGGTGAAGGCCCAGGCAGAGAAGGAAGGACTCGACCGGATTTTTATCGAAGCCGGACTGGAGTGGCGCGATCCTGGCTGTTCGATGTGCCTTGCCATGAATGCCGACAAACTGGGGCAGGGTGAGCATTGTGCCTCGACCTCCAACCGCAACTTCGAGGGGCGTCAGGGCTTCGGTGGTCGTACTCACCTGGTGAGTCCGGCGATGGCGGCCGCAGCAGCCGTGACCGGGCACTTTGTCGATGTCCGCGAATTGACCCACTGATCCACAGGAGAGAGACCATGCGAGCATTTACGCAACACCAGGGCCTGGTAGCCCCCATGGACCGTTCCAATGTGGACACGGACATGATCATCCCCAAGCAGTTTCTGAAATCCATCAAGCGTACGGGGTTTGGGCCCAACTTGTTTGATGAGCTTCGATACCTCGACGAGGGCAAGCCGGATCAGGATTGTTCCAGCCGCCCGTTGAACCCT
This sequence comes from Marinobacter albus, assembly GCF_030238305.1. Taxonomy (NCBI): domain Bacteria; kingdom Pseudomonadati; phylum Pseudomonadota; class Gammaproteobacteria; order Pseudomonadales; family Marinobacteraceae; genus Marinobacter; species Marinobacter albus. Next base: position 1,927,025 of record NZ_JASSQD010000001.1, read on the forward strand.
GACTTTGTGCTCAATCAGGACCGCTATCGGAACGCGAGCGTGCTGCTGGCTCGGGCGAACTTTGGTTGTGGATCCAGCCGTGAGCATGCCCCCTGGGCGTTGGAAGACTATGGCTTCCGGGTGATTATTGCCCCGAGTTTCGCCGATATTTTCTATAATAACTGCTTCAAGAATGGCTTGTTACCCATTGTTCTTGATGAAAAAATTGTTGAACAGCTGTTTCAGGAGGCGGAAGCAAGTGAGGGGTACGAGCTTGCCGTCGATCTTGAAGCGAAAACCGTTACTACTCCAGGCGGTGAGTCCTTCGGGTTCGATGTGGACGATTTCCGTCGGCATTGTCTGCTGAATGGCCTTGACGACATTGGTGTGACGCTCGAGGATGCCGGCGCGATCAGGACCTATGAAGAACAACGCCGCAAGACAGCTCCCTGGCTGTTTGGTGCCGGCAACTGAGTTTTACAAATTGAAGTGATCTGACACAGGAAAGGATTATGTCCAGAACCGTATTGATGTTGCCAGGCGATGGCATCGGGCCGGAAATCGTCGCAGAGGCAGAGAAGGTCCTGCAAAAAGTTAACGACCGTTTTGCGCTGAATCTCAGTTTTGAATCTGGTCTTGTCGGTGGTGCCGCGCTCGACGCCGCCGACACCCCTTTGCCCGAAGAAACGCTGGACAAGGCCCGGAAAGCGGACGCCATTCTGCTCGGCGCTGTCGGTGGACCGAAGTGGGACAGTCTGCCCATGAGCCAGCGTCCGGAGAAGGGTTTGCTGGGCCTGCGTTCCAACCTGGAACTGTTCGCCAACCTGCGCCCGGCCATCCTGTACCCGCAGCTTGCCTCCGCATCTTCCCTGAAGCCGGAAGTGGTTTCCGGCCTGAACATCATGATTGTCCGGGAACTGACGGGCGGTATCTACTTTGGTCAGCCCCGGGGTGTAAGGGAACTGGAGAGTGGTGAAAGGCAGGGCTACAACACCTACGCCTACACAGAAACCGAGATTCGCCGAATCGGCCGGGTGGCGTTTGAGGCGGCCCAGCAGAGAGGCAAGAAACTTTGCTCGGTTGATAAGGCAAATGTGCTGGAAGTGACTGTTCTGTGGCGCGAAATCATGAATGACCTGTGTCGCGAATATCCGGATGTTGAGCTCTCGCATATGTACGTCGATAACGCCGCCATGCAGCTTGTCCGGGCGCCCAAGCAATTCGACGTGATTGTGACTGGCAACATGTTTGGTGATATTCTCTCTGACGAAGCGGCTATGCTGACCGGATCAATTGGCATGTTGCCATCTGCGTCACTGAACTCCGAGAAGCAGGGGATGTACGAGCCCTGTCATGGTTCGGCGCCTGATATTGCAGGCCAGGGCATAGCCAATCCGCTTGCCACCATACTGAGTGCAGCCATGATGTTGCGGTACAGTCTGGGTGAAGAGGAAGCCGCAGAGGCTATCGAGGCAGCGGTCAGCACGGTACTGGATCAGGGACTTCGGACTGCGGACATCATGTCTCCGGATGGAACCCAGGTTTCTACCCGGGAGATGGGAGAAGCGGTTCTCGCTGCGCTCTAGGCGCTGATCCGGTTCCGGCTGAATTTGCGACCCGACGGTAACAACATGCTGTTGCCGCGGGATCATCCATCCTGTCCCTGCCAGCGATAGAGGCAGCGGGCGGGCATAAAACGAGGTTCAAAGGTCGCACATGAAGCGAGTTGGACTTGTAGGTTGGCGCGGCATGGTAGGTTCAGTCCTCATGCAGCGCATGCGCGATGAAAACGACTTTGCCGATATCGATCCGGTATTCTTTTCGACTTCCCAGACCGGGAAGCCCGCACCGGACGTTGGTAAGGATGGCGTTCCTCCACTTCAGGACGCGTTCGATATTGATGCCCTGAAAACCCTCGACGTGGTTGTGACCTGTCAGGGTGGGGATTACACCACCAAGGTCTACCAGAAACTGCGCGACGCGGGCTGGCAAGGCTACTGGATAGATGCCGCCTCGACTCTGCGCATGGTGGATCACTCAGTGATTGTCCTGGACCCGGTCAATCGCGACGTTATCGACTCTGCCCTGGAAAAGGGTGTGAAAGATTACGTGGGTGGTAATTGCACGGTAAGCCTGATGATGCTGGCCCTCGGTGGCCTGCTCGAGCAGGATCTGATTGAGTGGGTCTCCCCGATGACCTATCAGGCTGCTTCCGGTTCCGGAGCCCAGAATATGCGGGAATTGCTCAATCAGATGGGTGATCTGCATGGCAGTGTGAAGTCCGAGTTGGCCGATCCGTCTTCCGCCATTCTTGAAATCGACCGTAAGGTGACGGAGACCATGCGAAGCGGTGATTTCCCGACAGAGCACTTTGGCGTGCCGCTGGCCGGTAGTCTGATTCCCTTCATCGATAAGCAGCTCGATAACGGCATGAGCAAGGAAGAATGGAAAGCAGGCGTTGAGACCAACAAGATCCTTGGTCGCAGCGACAACCCGATTCCAATCGACGGTATCTGCGTGCGCATCGGCGCCATGCGCTCGCACAGCCAGGCACTGACGATCAAGCTGAAGAAGGACCTGCCCGTTGCCGAGATCGAATCGATTCTGGCCAAGGCTAATGACTGGGTGAAGGTCATTCCGAATGATCGCGAAGCAACCATGGAAGAGCTTACGCCGGCGAAGGTCACCGGTACCCTGAGTGTGCCTATCGGTCGCATCAGGAAGCTGGCCATGGGGCCGGAGTACATCTCCGCGTTCACGGTAGGTGACCAGCTCTTGTGGGGAGCAGCGGAGCCGCTGCGACGCATGCTGCGGATCCTGCAGGAGCGTTAAGAAATGTTACGCAGGGGTAATTAATGCCAACTGTGTCCGGTTTCAGAAAACCGGTTGGGGGCGAAGGCTGATTTCGGCCTTCGCCCCTGTTATTTTCAAGAGCGCTAGGGAGTTCCGCTCGATTGATAAAAAAATGGTACAAGGATTGCGGCTGATTGATTGATAAAAGAGGTATTATCAACAATACTTGCCGCACCAAGCGTCAATAGAACGACACTATAACTAGAACGATCCAGACGGAAGTCATCCAACCTCGTCCGATTCTGTTTTTATAAAGCAGTAACGAATAACGGAGACTGGAAAGGAAAAAGCATGAAGGTACGCAAGCTTGCGGTTGCCCTGGCTCTGGCGGGAGGGCTCGGATCCAGCGTTGCACAAGCCCTGGGGCTGGGAGAAATTGAACTTCAGTCCTATCTGAACGAGCCTTTGGACGCAGAGATCAATCTGCCCCAGAGCCGAGGTGTGGATCCGGGCGATGTATTCGTGAATATAGCCCCCGAATCTGCCTATGAAACAGTCGGACTTAGCCGCAACCAGTTTCTGAGTAAACTCAGGTTCCAGGTTATTACCCAGAGCGACGGGTCCCTGGCAGTCAACGTATCTTCACGGGAGCCCTTGCGTGAACCGTATCTGAACTTTCTGCTCGAGCTGACCTGGCCGAATGGACGGTTGATGCGGGAGTATGCTGTTCTGGTCGATCCTCCTGTCTACGCGGAGGACTCCGGTGTCGAGGAACGGGTGAGTGCGCCAGCGGTCACCTCCGGAGCCAGCCAGCCGTCTACCAGTCGCAGTGCCGAGTCTGTTCGTCGTCAGGCGCAGGCGGAGCAGTCGTTGGGGCGAGGGTACCAGGGCAACACCTTCGGCCCGACTGGTGCGTCAGATACCCTTTGGACCATTGCCTCCAGTGTTCGTCCGAACAACAGTGTGACCACCCAGCAGGTCATGCTTGCCATTCAGGATCTTAATCCTGATGCCTTCATGGGGGAGAATATCAACCGCCTCAAACGGGGCGAGGTACTTCGGGTACCCACGCTTGATCAGATCCAGTCCCGGACCAGGGCAGAAGCCACACAGGTTGTCAGGCAGCAGAATGAGGAATTCCAGTCTCCGCAGCGCACGGTTGATGCGACTGACAGCCAGCAAGCCCAACCAGCATCCACACAGGCATCCGCCGGCGGCGATGAGCTGAAACTGCTTGTTGCGGATAATGAAAGCACGGAATCCAGTGACGGTGGCTCCGCGGGTGGTGATGGAGAACTTCCGGGTGGAGTCGACGCGGGTACCGCAGTTGCAATGGAGGAGCTGGAAAGCGCGCGTCGTGAGAACGATGAGTTGAATAGTCGCGTTAACGATCTGCAGGATCAGGTACAAACGCTGCAGCGACTGCTTGAGCTGAAAAACAGTCAGTTGGCAGATATGCAGCAGATGACGGGTGAATCCGAAGAGGTTTCCGCTGACGCGACAGCCCCTGTTGAGGGCGAAGCGAATGAAGAGGGTGCTGAAGGCTCCGACCCGGCAGTAGCGGCGCCTGATGAAGCGGCTCCCGGTGAAGTCGACGAGACAGAAGGCACTGTCGGTGTCGAAAGCCCGGATGCTGACGCGACTGCCATGGATGAAGAAGGCGTGGCCGTAGAGTCCGACGAAGCTGGGCAGGCAGAAGAGGAGTCGGGAGCGGCTGCTAATGGCGATGCTGCCGACCAAATGGCGGAAGGCTCTGCTGAGGAATCCGAGAGTGGCGCTGATGAAGCGGCCATGGAAGAGGTTGACGAAGCTGATGCGGGTGCTGGTGCTGGTGCCGAGGTAACTGAGCCAGAAGAAACAGTCGTATCGCCCGAAGCTGAGCAGTCGGCAAGTCAGGAACCCAAACCTTCGGCGCAACCGCCAGTCGCGGAAAAAGGATTTCCGGGCAACATCATTGATGCCATTACCGGCAACTTGCTCTATCAGGTTGCGCTGGGCGGAGGTCTTATCCTCCTGCTCCTTCTTCTCCTGTCGTTGGCGCGTCGGAATGCCAACCGCGAAAAGGCGTTTTATGAGCAGCTGAACAGTGAATCCGGTGATGAATCGGACTCCTTCGAGTTGAGTCTGGACGAAGAGGACGCGGATCACGGTGCCAGTGATGAAGCACTGGCAGAAGCGGACTCCTACATTGCCTATGGACGCTATGATCAGGCTGCCCAGACTCTGGAGGCGGCCATTTCGAGGGAGCCAAGCCGGAAGGACCTTCGACTGAAGCTGCTGGGTGTCTATGCCGACAATCAGGACCGTGAGTCGTTTGAGAAGCAGTTTGGTGAAATTGAGGCACTGGATGACGATCAGGCCTTGGCTTCGGCCAACGAACTGCGCGCTCAGTTGGACGAAGCGGAATCGATGCCCAGTATCGATGACCTTGAGTCCCAGCTTCGCTCAGATTCATTCGGAGGCTCACAGGCTGAAACTGCGGAAAGCGTCCCCGGTTTGGGAACAGAAAATGATTCCCAGCTCTCGGACGAGTTGCTTGCGGACCAGTATGACGCCGGGAAAGAGGAACAGGTTGAAAATGAATTCGGTGAGCTGGACACGGATTTTGCGGACTTTGATCTGAACGAGCTTGAGTCGAAAGAGGACTCTGCGGACGCCGGGACAACGGAGTCTCAGGAAGCCTCAGAGCAAGAGAACAGTGACGATTCAATTGAGTATGACCTGTCCGGTCTGTCTCTGGAATCCGAAGAGGAAAACGCGGTTGAAGGCCAGGAATCTGGCACTGAAGGCAAAACCGATTATTCTTCGTTTGAGATGGATCTCAGCGATCAGGCCGAAAGTGAAATCGATGACACTGACTGGTCCGACGACCTAGGTCTCGAACTGGACAGCGCTGTTGAAGATGAGTCTGGCGCCAACGCATCTGGAGAAAAACGTTCCGCAGAGGTCGCTGACGATTCAGCCGACAGCGACACTGACTCTCTGGACGAATCCTTCCTGGATGAGCTGGATGCCGAGTTGGATAAGGTTGCCGGCGAAGAAGACGAGCTGGGCGGGGATGAGATGGAGGAGTCGTCTCTGGATGATCTCGAGCTGGATGTCTCCGATGAAGACCTCGCCTTGATGGAGGAGTTCTCCGATTCCGCCGATTCAGCCAGTGCCGACGAGGGCGAGGCTCCCGCTCTGGATGAAGAGCTAAACCTTGAGGATACTCTTGGTGAGGGTGATGTCCTCGGTGAAAGCGCGGCTGCCAGCCCGGAAGAAGAAGTGGCCGGCACTGAAGAGCTGGAGGACCTTGGTTCTCTGGATGAACTGGCAGAGCAGAATGACGAGGCTTCCGAAGGTAGTTCCGAGATCGAAGAGCAGTTGCCCGTGGCGTCAGACGAAATTGGTGAGGATGTGAACAGATCTGGCACCGTCGAGATCGACGAAAACGAGCTTGGCGACGATGACGATTTCGACTTCCTCGCAGGAACTGACGAAGCTGCAACGAAGCTTGACCTCGCCCGTGCCTATATCGAGATGGGAGACAGTGACGGCGCCCGGGATATACTCGAGGAAGTTGCACTGGAAGGAGATGAGGATCAGAAAGCGGAAGCGCAGGATCTTCTTAAAAATCTGTCCTGATTCGTTATAATCGCCTTGATCAGGCGGAAAGCGCCGGCCGTCGAATCCATTTCGACACAAGCCGGCGCTTTGTTTTTTTCAGTATCATTCATTCCGGATAGGCGTTTGTTTCTCGAACCTCAACAGCTTACCACCGAAATTGACATAGGCGATGGTCGCGTTGCCCTTGCTTTCGAATACGACGGCCGTGATTTTCACGGCTGGCAACTTCAGAAGTCCGGCGTTCGCTCCGTCGAGTCAGACCTGACGGCGGCGGTCTCGAAAGTTGCAAACCATCCCGTTGACCTGGTCTGTGCAGGACGGACGGATGCCGGCGTACACTCCAGTTATCAGATTGCCCACTTTGAAACTTCATCCACCAGGAGTCTCCGATCCTGGGTAATGGGGATAAATACGGCACTACCAGGCGATATTGCCGTTCACTGGGCGGGCAATGCCCCGGGCGACTTCCATGCTCGTTTTTCTGCCGTTTACCGGCGCTACCGGTACGTGATCTATAATCATCCCGTGCGGCCTGGAATTCAGCGGGGGCAGGTCAGCTGGACGTTTAGGCCTTTGGATGCCGGATGCATGCATGAGGCAGCGCAGGCACTGTTGGGCGAGCATGATTTTTCAGCTTTTCGGGCAGCCGGATGCCAGTCCCGTTCCCCGATCCGTTTTATGGAGCAGGTGACAGTAACCCGTAAGGGAGAGTTCGTCGTAATAGACATCCAGGCGAATGCCTTTTTACACCATATGGTTCGAAATATAGCCGGAGCTTTGATGGCAGTAGGATCAGGGCAGCAGCCAGTTAACTGGATTCGTGAGATACTCGAACAGCGGGACAGGAAACTTGCTGGCGTGACGGCACCACCGCATGGCCTTTATCTCGTGGATGTCGGTTACCCGGAGCGGTATGGGATACCCCAGGCTGAATGCGGGCCCGGTTTCCTGAGGCCCTGGTACAGTGAGGGGGAAAACCATCCGATTCCTCCAACCCACATACATCCGAAGCTATCGGTACAGAAGCCATGAGCGTGCGAGTCAAAATCTGCGGACTGACACGTGTCGAAGACATCGAGGCGGCGGTCAAAGCTGGCGCCGATGCGTTGGGACTTGTCTTCTATGAGCCGAGTCCAAGGTCGGTCAGTATCGTTCAGGCTGCGGAGTTGGCGCGCCACGTTCCCGCCTTCGTTGCGGTCGTTGGCCTGTTTGTGAATCCGACAAAGGATGAGGTCCGGGAGGTGTTGGATCGGGTTCCTCTGGATTTGCTGCAATTCCATGGCGACGAAAGTGCTGAGTTCTGTGCGCAATTCGGACGGCGCTGGATCAAGGCCATTCGGGTCCGGCAGGGACGGGAGATACAGGCGGCCTTCACAGACTATAGCCAGGCTTCCGGGCTGCTGGTGGATGCCTGGGATCCTGATCGGTTCGGCGGAACGGGGCAGTCATTCAACTGGGATCTCATCCCTTCTGATCGGCCTATGCCGCTCATATTGGCCGGTGGGTTGTCTTCTGATAACGTATCCCGCGCGGTCGAGCAGGTGAAACCCTGGGCCGTGGACGTCAGCGGCGGTGTTGAGCAAAGTAAAGGCATCAAGGACATCGAAAAAATTTCCGATTTCATTAAAGAGGTTCACCGTGTCTGTAAAACTGACTGAAGAAATGCTGAAAGCACTGCCGGATGCGAGGGGGCACTTCGGGGCCTTTGGCGGACGTTTCGTTTCCGAGACGCTGATGGATTCGCTCATGACGCTCGAGAAGCAATACAACGAGCTCAAGCACGATCCTGAGTTTCAAGCGCGGTTCGACAAAGAGCTGGCCGATTATGTAGGCCGACCCACCCCCCTGTATTTCGCTGAAAGGCTTACCCGCGAAACAGGCGGTGCGCAAATCTGGCTGAAACGGGAAGATCTCTGTCATACCGGTGCCCATAAGGTAAACAACACCGTTGGTCAGGCACTGCTGGCCAGTTTTTTGGGGAAGAAACGGATTATCGCTGAAACCGGGGCAGGTCAGCATGGCGTTGCGACAGCGACAGTCTGTGCCCGGCTAGGTCTGGAGTGTCATGTTTTCATGGGCGCCGAAGATGTTCAGCGCCAGTCCCTGAATGTTTTTCGCATGAAGCTGCTAGGCGCCGAGGTCCACGCGGTCGAGAGTGGTAGCCGAACGCTTAAGGACGCAATGAATGATGCCATGCGTGACTGGGTCTCCTATGTCGATGAAACGTTCTATATCATCGGAACAGTTGCGGGGCCACACCCCTATCCCATGCTGGTGAGGGATTTCCAGTCTGTAATTGGTCGCGAGACCCGCCGTCAAGCGTTGGAGAAAACCGGCAAGTTACCCGATGCACTGGTTGCCTGCGTTGGTGGCGGCTCGAACGCCATTGGCATGTTCTATCCATTCCTCGCCGACGAATCCGTTCAGCTCTACGGTGTCGAGGCGGGTGGTCTCGGTATTGAAACCGGCAAACACGCCGCGCCCCTGTGTGCCGGTCGTCCAGGGGTACTCCACGGCAATCGCACCTATCTTATGGAAGATGAGAACGGCCAGATTGCCGGCACCCATTCGGTCAGCGCTGGTCTGGATTATCCGGGGGTAGGTCCTGAGCACAGCTGGTTGAAGGATATTGGCCGGGCGAATTATGTATCCGTGACCGATGATGAAGCCATGGAAGGTTTCCGCAAGCTCACTCGGGTCGAAGGCATAATGCCCGCCCTGGAGACAGCTCATGCCGTGGCTTACGCCATCAAGCTCGCTGCAACCATGGACAAGGATCAAACCGTCGTGATCAACGTATCCGGCCGGGGTGATAAAGACATTAACACGGTTGCCAAGTTAGAAGGCATCGAGATCTGAAGAATCAACAGGAGCAGGCATGAGCCGAATTGAAGGGGTCCTGAAAACCCTCAAAGGACAAGGTCGCAAGGCACTTATTCCCTACATCACTGCCGGAGACCCCCATCCCGATGTGACTGTGGATCTGATGCACACGCTGGTGGAAGCAGGTGCCGACATTATTGAACTGGGCGTGCCGTTCTCTGACCCCATGGCCGATGGGCCGGTCATTCAGCTGGCCTGTGAGCGAGCCCTCAAGCACGGCACGTCCTTGCGTCAGGTGTTAGCTATGGTCAAGGAATTTCGGACCAAAGACATCGAAACCCCGGTGGTTTTGATGGGCTACCTCAACCCGATGGAGGCAATGGGGTACGAAGCTTTTGCCGATGCGGCTGTCGATGCGGGCGTTGATGGAATACTGACCGTCGACCTGCCCCCGGAAGAGGCGGACGATGTTGCGCCTCTGTTCACTGAGCGCAAACTGGACGCCATCTTTCTGCTGGCGCCGACCACAACAGATGAACGGATTCGCGCAATCAGTGAGCACTCCTCCGGCTATGTGTACTATGTTTCATTCAAGGGAGTCACCGGGGCCGGCAAGATCAACGTGGAGGAAGTGGCTACCAAGGTGGCCCATATTCATCAGCTCACAGCTCTCCCAGTAGGTGTGGGTTTCGGTATTCGTGACGCAAAAACGGCTGCAGCGGTGGGTCAGGTATCCGATGGTGTAATTGTTGGCAGCGTTCTGGTCGATACAATAGCCAGAAATCAGGCAGATACCGACGAGCTGAAGCGGGCGCTGAAGGATCTGCTCCACCCGATGCGCGAAGCGCTGGATAGCCTGGACTCCTGAAATATGGGCCCGGGCCGACAGGCATCACAGGACAGGATGAAATCATGAGTAACTGGCTGGACAAGATCATGCCGAGCAAGATCCGCTCGGAATCCAAGCAGAGAACTGGCGTTCCCGAGGGGTTGTGGAAAAAATGCCCCAAGTGCGGCGCCTTTCTCTACAAGCCGGAACTTGAGAAGAATCTCGATGTTTGTCCAAAGTGCAACCACCATCTTCGGGTGAGCGCCAGGCGTCGTCTGGATGTTTTCCTCGATTCCGATGGTCGGGAGGAGATTGCTACAGAGCTGGAGCCTTGGGACCGGTTGAAATTCAAGGACAGCAAGCGCTACAAGGATCGATTGTCCCACGCGCAAAAGTCCACAGGTGAGAAAGACGCACTGGTGGCGATGAAAGGCACAACGCTGGGTGTACCCCTCGTTGTCTGCTCATTTGAGTTTAATTTCCTCGGGGGCTCTATGGGGCAGGTTGTGGGCGAGAAATTTGTCCAGGCCGCCAATGTCGCCCTCGAGCACCGCATTCCGCTGGTCTGTTTCTCTGCCAGCGGCGGTGCCAGGATGCAGGAAGCGATTCTATCGCTGATGCAGATGTCCAAGACGGCGGCAGTGCTTGAGCGTATGAAGCAGGAAGGCATCCCCTACATCTCCGTGTTGACGGATCCGGTGTTCGGCGGTGTGTCGGCCAGTCTGGCCATGCTTGGTGATTTGAACATTGCTGAGCCGTACGCCTTGATCGGTTTCGCCGGCCCGCGTGTCATCGAGCAGACCGTCCGGGAAAAGCTGCCGGAAGGTTTTCAGCGTAGCGAGTTCCTGCTTGATCACGGTGCCATCGACATGATTCTCCATCGCCACCAGTTACGCGAGCGCATTGCGCACGTCCTGGCGAAGTTCACGGGTCAGGAGCGGCCCGAGACCGAGGAACCGATTGAATTTGAAGTTACGGAAAAACCGGAAACCGATGCCCCCATCGAGTAACATCTCTGGCCAGTCCCCACACCCGCCGGGGACTGGCGCCACTGTCGACCGGTGGCTTACCTACCTTGAAGCCCTTCATCCAACCGAAATAGATCTTGGTCTTGACCGCGTGCTTATGGTTTTGCGGCGGCTTTTTCCGCGTAAGCCATCTGCCCGGATCATCACCGTTGCGGGTACGAATGGAAAGGGGAGTGCGGTTGCGTCGCTTGAGGCATTGCTTCGTGCGGCCGGACGACGAACCGGCGCTTATACTTCGCCGCATCTGGAGTCTTACAACGAGCGTGTCCGGTTAGACGGTTCCGATATCGACGACGCGTCGTTGGTCTCGGCTTTTGAGCGGGTTGAAGCTGCCCGCAGAAACATTTCGTTAACCTATTTCGAATTCGGCACGTTGGCTGCGTTTGTAGCGTTTTCCGAAGCCGAGGTCGAGGACTGGCTGCTCGAGGTAGGCCTCGGGGGGCGGCTGGATGCCGTTAATGTCCTTGATGCGGATATCGCAATCATAACCTCGGTGGACATTGACCATGTCGCCTTTCTTGGCGATAACCGCGAGGTTATCGGTTTTGAAAAGGCCGGAATACTCCGGCCGAAGATACCCGCCGTCTATGCGGATTCCGATCCACCCCGGTCGGTCCTCCAACAGGTAGCTGCGCAAAAGGTCGATCTGGCGCTCGCCGGACGCGATTACCGATTGCTGGACGCGGAAGACGGCGAAGGGCAGGTGCCGGCCAGACTGGTACTGGATTATCAGGGTTGGAAAGTGAAACTGCCCAATGGGCCGCTCCCCGTTCCGAGCGTCGCTGCAGCGGTGGTGGCACTTCGAGTTCTTGAGCCGGGTATGGATGTGTCCGTCATTGAGCGGACGCTGGAGTGCCTGAAAGTGCCGGGTCGGTTTGAGCAGATGTCGGCAAACCCGGATGTCTTTGTCGACGTGGGTCACAATCCTCATGCTGCAGGCTGGCTTGCGGGTCGGTTGGCGGCCCTGAAATCGGCAAATCGCCGGGTTTTGGCAGTTTACGCCGCGCTGGGTGATAAGGACGTGGAGGGCGTCTTTGACGCCATGAAGTCGGTCGTGGATAAATGGTGGCTGGCTGGACTGGACGTACCCCGGGGGCTCTCCTCCGACATGTTAGGTGACAGGGCCGCAGGTGCCGGGCTATCGGAATGCCGGCAGGCCGAGACGGTTGATGCGGCGATCACGGCTGCCCAGGCCAGTGCCCGGCCCCAGGATCTGATCGTTATATTCGGGTCCTTTTTCACGGTGGCTGAAGCTCGCACGCGGCTGACACCGATCAGTGCCCGTCGGCGCCTTGAGCTGTTTCTGGATGTGGATGATCGCCGGGAGATAGCTCCGGGCCTTGAGGTCACGGATGTGCTCCGGTCCGACGCCAGCGAGCTCTACCAGGCACAGCTGTCCCGATTCCGGAAGTCCTCCGGTGAGGCCGATGCGCTGGTTGCCATGGAGGGAGCTACCCTTGGTGTGCCGCTGGTTGCCTGCGCTTTCGAGTACAGTTTCATGGACGGAACCATGGGGGAAGTCGCGGGAGAAAAGTTTGTCCAGGCGGCAAACGTCGCTCTTGATCGTCACATCCCGCTGGTATGCTTCTCTGCCAGTGGTGGTGCCCGGGTCCAGGAGGGGTTTCTTGCGCTGATTCAGATGGCGAAAACCGCTGCAGTGCTCGAGCGGATGAAGCAGCAGGGGATTCCCTATATTTCAGTGATAACAGACCTGGTGTATGGAGAGGTGTCTGCAAGCCTCGCAATGCTTGGCGATCTGAATATTGCCGAACCGGATGCAAGAAGCGGGGCCTCCTACCCCGAGGTCATTCAGCAGGTTGAGCTTGAAGGTTTGCCGGATGGTTTTCAGGGCAGCCAGTTTCTGCTTGAGCGGGGGGCTGTTGATATGATTCTTGACCGTCGACAACTGCGCGAGCGCATTGCTCACATTCTGGCAAAGTTTGCCGGGCGGGATCAGCCGGGGAGGGCGGAGGAAAATTCACATCCCTGAAGTCTGATGCCAGGGACGTCGGAGCGCCTTAAACTTTGTCCATAGCCTGGGGTGGTGCTTTGAGTTCTGTGAAGATGCCAGTTAGTATCAGCTGCTAATGCCAAGAGTGGTAAATCACCAAATTACGGGAGCCGGGAATCGTGGATGGATTGAAACAAAGAATAATCGGGGCGCTTGTTCTGGTTTCCCTGGCGGTTATCTTTGTTCCGATGTTGTTTGACGAGCCGCATTCCGAGCGAACCTCCACCAGCATCAAGATTCCAGAGGAGCCGCCTTTCCCGGAGGTGACGTCACCGGAGGCAGACACTTCGATGCCTCCGTCCTACGAGGAACCCGCCTCTGCAGCGGAATCCGAAACCCCGGCACAGGTTGAATCCGCGGCAGATGCTCCGGATTACCGAATCGTTGAAGATAGCCAGGACCCCTTCGACAGTCCTCCCGAGTCGAGTCAGCCGGAGCCAGTCGACCCAGTAGAAGAAACAGCTGATGAAGTGGCCGAAAATACGACCCCGGCGGACGAGCCATCCAAAGCTTCCGGAAATGAAAGTGAAACTGAGTCGGCTGAATATACCCGCTCGCTGGAAGGGGCGTGGGTGGTTCAATTGGGTAGCTTTGGTAACGCTGACAATGCCCGCCGCCTGAGAGACAAGGTTCGTGACAAGGGGTATGGCTCCCACTTGCAGAAGGTTGAGCGGGGCGATGCCACATTGACCCGTGTTTTCAGTGGTCCCTTCGCCAGTAAAGCCGATGCAGAAGCCGCCAAGCGCAGTCTTGATGAAGCGTTCAGTCTCAATAGCCTGGTGACAACCGGCGACAAATAAGCGTCTTTCTGATGGTTTATGGGCTCCAGGCAGTTTGGTGGCGGCCGGTTTCCTGATAGAATTCGCGCTTCCTTTTTTCCATCGGGTTCTTCATGGAAGCGCTGATCTGGATTGACTGGGTCATCATTACCCTGATTACAGTGTCCACGCTCATCAGTCTTAAACGGGGTTTCGTCAAAGAGGCCTTGTCGCTGGTGACCTGGGTAGGTGCGTTCATACTCGCCCGAACCTTCCACCCGCAAATGCAGTCGCTCCTTGAGAGCACAGTCGAAACGCCCCTGGTCCGTTTGATTGCAGCGTTTGCAATACTCTTCTTTGGCACGCTCATCGTGGGCGCTATCATCAACAATATGATTGGTCACCTCGTGCGGGCCACCGGCCTGTCAGCCACCGATCGGGTTCTGGGGATGGGATTCGGGCTTTTACGTGGGGTTGTGGTGGTGATCGTTGCCATTGCCTTCACCCGATACACCCCTCTGGCACAGGACACCTGGTGGCGTGAATCGTTAATGATAGGCAGGCTGGCCGTTGTGGAGGACTGGTCGCGACGGACACTGGGTGACGAATTCGCCCGTTTTCTGGGGCCGGCTTCGGATGGCCAGAGTGACCCAGGCAGTAATCAACAGCAGGAAGGCGTGGAACCAGCGTCTACCTCCAGCTAACATTCGAATCTAACACTCGGAGAAAACCCTATCCATGTGTGGCATTGTCGGCATCGTCAGCACTTCCAACGTAAATCAGTCTCTCTATGATGCATTGACTGTTCTTCAACACCGGGGCCAGGACGCGGCGGGCATTGTTACCTTTCAGGATGAGCGTTTTTTTCTGCGCAAGGACAACGGTCTTGTTCGGGATGTTTTTCATACCCGTCATATGCGTCGTCTGGTTGGCAATGTTGGTATCGGCCATGTGCGCTATCCGACTGCGGGCAGTTCAAGCTCGGCCGAGGCTCAACCGTTCTACGTGAACAGCCCTTACGGAATCACCCTGGCTCACAATGGCAATCTGACAAATGCTGATGATCTTAGCCAGGATCTTTTTCGCACCGATCTTCGTCATATAAACACCAACTCTGATTCGGAAGTCTTGCTGAACGTGTTTGCCCATGAGCTTCAGAAGCTCGGTAAGCTGGACCCGACCAAGGATGAGATCTTTGCGGCGGTCAGGGCTGTACATAAGCGCTGCCGTGGAGCCTACGGCGTAATTGCGATGATCACCGGCTACGGCATCGTCGGTTTCCGGGATCCGAACGGTATTCGTCCGGCCTGTTACGGCGTTCGGGAGTCGGAGGACGGGCGCAAGGAATACATGATCGCGTCAGAGAGCGTCGCGTTGAGTGCCGCCGGGTTCACCCTGGTCCGTGATATTGCTCCGGGCGAAGCGGTGTATGTCGAAACCGACGGTACGCTCTACACGGAACAGTGTGCAGAAGAGCCCCACCTGTATCCGTGTATTTTCGAGCATGTCTATTTTGCCCGGCCCGACTCGATCATCGATAAGGTGTCGGTCTACAAGGCGCGCCTGCGAATGGGTGAGACCCTTGCCGACAAGGTACTTCGCGAGCGTCCGGAGCACGACATTGACGTGGTGATGCCAATTCCCGACACCAGCCGTACGTCGGCCATGCAGATGGCCCACCGCCTGGGTGTGAAATTCCGCGAAGGCTTCATCAAGAATCGCTACATTGGCCGAACCTTTATTATGCCGGGTCAGAAGATGCGCAAAAAATCTGTCCGCCAGAAGCTGAACCCGATTGATCTTGAGTTCCGCGACAAGAACGTGATGCTGGTCGACGATTCGATTGTGCGGGGAACCACCTGCAAGGAAATCGTTCAGATGGCCCGTGATGCCGGTGCACGAAACGTGTATTTCGCTTCTGCGGCGCCTCCCGTCCGATACCCCAACGTCTACGGGATCGACATGCCCTCGGCCAGTGAACTGATTGCCCATGACCGGACGGTGGAAGAAATCCGTGAACTGATCGGGGCAGATTGGTTGCTGTATCAGGATCTGGAAGATCTGATTGCGTGCGTGAACGACGTTAACGACGAGATTGAAGGTTGGGAATGCTCGGTCTTCACCGGAAACTACGTCACCGGCGACGTCGATCAGGAGTACCTGAATCGGCTTGAGGAAGCCCGCAATGACGATAAGAAGTCGAAACAGCAGGGTGGAGATTCCGGTGATAACGGCATCATCGATTTGTACAATGATGAAGATTAAACGCGCAACGCGTGATACCAGGAGTAGCTCATGACTTTCCGCCGTGAACAAAATGTCTGGATCCCGGAGTCGGATCTTGAGGGTATGTCTGTTGATACCCTGGCGGTGAGGGCAGGGCAGGTGCGTACGGGGGAGCTGGAGCACAGTGATCCGATCTTCCCGACATCGAGCTTCGTCTATGGCAGCGCGGCCCAGGCGGCAGCCCGCTTCGGCGGCGACGAACCGGGCAACATCTACTCGCGGTTCACCAATCCCACGGTTCAGGCTTTCGAGGGACGAATTGCGGCCATGGAAGGGGGCGAGCGTGCCGTAGCGACGTCGTCGGGGATGGCTGCCATTCTGAGTACCTGCATGGCGCTGCTGAAAAGCGGGGATCACGTGGTGTGTTCCCGTGGCGTGTTTGGCACCACTAATGTGCTGTTCCAGAAATATATGGCGAAATTTGGCGTCGAGACCTCGTTTGTCGGTCTCACGGACCTGGAAGAGTGGGCCGCCGCGGTACGCCCGGAAACCCGTATGCTCTTTATAGAAACGCCGTCCAACCCACTGTGTGAAGTTGCGGATATGGCAGCGCTGGCCAGCCTGGCCCATGCCAACGATGCCGTGTTCGTGGTGGACAACTGTTTCTGTACGCCGGTGTTGCAGCGTCCCCTGGAGCATGGTGCCGATATCATTATCCATTCGGCGACCAAGTATCTGGATGGCCAGGGCCGTTGCGTCGGCGGTGTTGTGGTCGGGCCGTCAAAGTTGATGGACGAGGTGTACGGTTTTCTTCGTTCCGCTGGTCCTACCATGAGCCCATTCAACGCGTGGGTATTCCTCAAGGGGCTGGAAACCTTACCAATCCGTATGCGTGCCCACTGCGACAATGCGGTAGAGTTAGCGTTGTGGCTGGAACAACAACCGGCGGTTGAAGAGGTTTTTTATGCCGGTTTGCAGAGTCACCCACAGCACGAACTTGCAAAGAAGCAGCAATCAGGGTTTGGTGGTGTTCTTTCGTTTCGTTTGAAGGGCGGGCGCCAAGAAGCCTGGTCTTTCATTGACGCCACCCGGATGATCTCGATTACCGCGAATCTGGGCGACGTGAAAACCACGATCACCCATCCGGCCACCACCACCCACGGTCGCCTGTCGCCGGAAGACAAGGACGCTGCGGGTATCACTGAAAATCTGGTCCGGATTTCGGTGGGCATAGAAGCAGTCGAGGACCTGAAGACCGATCTTGCACGTGGCTTTCAGGCACTTCAGAACCCAAGCAATGGAAACGTTTGAGTATTCATGGCCGAATCCGCAAAAGCGAAGAAAGCACCACAGGAACTGACAGAGAAGCAGCTGCGCTTTCGCCGTTTGGTGGCACAGGGTGCCCGGGAAGGCGCCGTGATTGCGCTGGTCGCGCTCTGCATCTACTTTTCCATGGCGCTGGTTACATTCAGTCCGTCTGATCCGGGCTGGGCCAGTATTGGCCACGATACCAGCGTTCAGAACTATGCGGGCCGCACCGGCGCCTGGCTCGCGAGTCTGTTCATGGACTTCTTTGGTCAGGTGGCCTACCTGTTCCCGCTGATGATCGCAGGGTATGCAATCATGTTGATTCGTCGTCGGAACGATTCCATGGATTTGCACTGGCCGCTGTTCATGATGCGGTTCGGCGGTTTTTTGCTGATCCTGCTGTCTGCTACCAGTCTGCTTTCGCTTTATTCAGTTTTCGGTCTCGGTGTGTCCTCTGGTGGGGTCCTGGGAACGGCGGTATCGGAGGCCATGGTCCGGTTCTTCAACCTGCCCGCGACAACGCTTCTGCTGATTGCCATATTTCTGTTCGCGATCACCGTCACCACTGGATTGTCCTGGTTCCGGCTGATGGACCAGATTGGTGGAGCGACGCTCAGGTTCGCGCTAGCGCTCAAGGCACTCTTCACTCCCAACCCGGATAGGAAAAAGCCTGCACCATCACCCAAGGCAGAGCCTCCGGTGGTAAAGGACCGAGTCCCTGCACCAAAGTCTGGAACTGCTGAAAAGCAAAAAAACGGGCCGCGATGGTGGCATCGAATTCCCGGCTTTGGTCCATCTAAGGCCAAGAAACCGGCAAAGACTTCGCCCGAACGGCGAGAGCCGGGGCTGGAAGGCCTCAGTGCTGCAGTGGACCCAGAGCCGGTACGGCTTGAAAGCTTCAGCTCCACAGACGATAACCCGCCTCCTGAACCGTCTCAGAGCAAGCCGGCGCCTGCTAATTCATCACCCAAGCCTTCGGGAAGGTCGCTGAAGATTTCGCCGTTCAAGAAGGATGAGCAGCCACTTTCCAGCAAAAACGGCAAGGACAAACAGCCCTCGCTGCTGGAGGACCTGGAAAACCCGATCCCGCCGATTTCTCTGCTGGATCCACCCGAGGAGCACAAGGGAGAAAGAGGCTATTCCGAAGAATCCCTCGAACACATGTCCCGAATGCTTGAAGAAAAGCTGGGGGATTTCGGTGTCTCCGTGGAAGTCGTTGAAGTCAATCCCGGGCCCGTGATCACCCGTTTCGAGATCAAGCCGGCTCCCGGCGTCAAGGTGAGTAAGATCTCGAACCTGGCGAAGGATCTGGCACGCTCACTGGCGGTTCTGAGTGTGCGGGTTGTCGAGGTCATACCCGGTAAGTCCGTTGTCGGGATCGAAATTCCCAATGAAGAACGGGAAATGGTCCGCCTGAGCGAAGTTCTGGGCGCCCGGGTGTTCGAGGATTCGTCGTCACCGCTGACACTGGCATTGGGCAACGACATAGGTGGTAACCCGATGGTGGCCAACCTGGCCAAGATGCCCCATTTGCTGGTGGCGGGTACCACGGGGTCGGGCAAGTCCGTCGGCGTGAACGCCATGCTGCTGAGTATGCTTCTGAAGGCGACGCCCGATGAGGTCCGCTTCATCATGGTCGACCCAAAGATGCTCGAGTTGAGCATTTACGACGGCATCCCCCATCTTCTGGCGCCCGTTGTCACTGACATGAAAGAAGCCGCTAACGCGCTTCGCTGGTGCGTCGCAGAAATGGAACGCCGTTATCGGCTCATGGCCAATCTTGGCGTTCGGAACATTGCGGGATACAACCGCAAGGTCAAGGATGCCATTGCAGCCGGCGAACCGCTACTGGACCCGCTTTGGAAGCCGGATGAATATCTCGCCAATGACGAGCAGGAACGACCAGAACTGGAAACCCTGCCGTTCATCGTGGTTGTGATCGATGAATTTGCCGACATGATGATGATCGTTGGCAAGAAAGTGGAAGAATTGATTGCCCGAATTGCCCAGAAGGCGAGGGCCGCGGGGATTCATCTGGTGCTTGCCACCCAGCGACCGTCTGTTGACGTCATTACCGGTCTGATCAAGGCAAATATCCCCACGCGTATGTCCTTCCAGGTCTCGTCCAAGATCGATTCCCGGACGGTTCTCGATCAGGGCGGCGCCGAACAGCTTCTCGGGCATGGCGACATGCTCTACCTGCCGCCGGGCTCTGGCCTGCCGGTCCGGGTTCATGGTGCTTTCGTCGATGACGATGAAGTCCATCGCGTCGTCAGCGCGTGGAAAGCGCGTGGCGAACCGGTCTACGTGGACGACGTTCTGAACGGTGCCGAGGGCGAAAGTCTGCCCGGCGTACCGACACTCTCGGAGGGTGGTGGCGATAGTGAAGGCGATGCCCTGTTCGACGAGGCAGTGGCGTTTGTCACCGAAGGCCGGCGGGTGTCGATTTCGTCCGTTCAGCGCAAGTTCAAGATTGGCTACAACCGGGCGGCGAATCTCGTCGATGCCATGGAAGCTTCGGGCGTCGTCAGTGCCGCCGGGCACAATGGTGCACGGGAAGTTTTGGCCCCGCCACCCCCCAGAGACTAGGAGCCGTATCATATGCAATACCATCCCTTTCTGAAGATATTCGCCATCGCAGTGGTTACCCTGTTTGCGTTGGCAGCGAAAGCGGCTGATAACGGGTCAGAGTCGCGGGATGCGGCTGCCAGGCTCGCCTCCATGCTCAAGAGCTACGAGTCCTATCAGGCTGATTTCATTCAGATCGTTGTCAATGAAAACGGCAACCAGGTTCAGGAAACCCGGGGGGCTCTGAAAGCCAAACGCCCCGGGTTGTTTTACTGGGAAACCAGTGCGCCGCTTTCCCAATTCATCGTCAGCAACGGTGAAACGGTTGAAGTCTACGATCCAGATCTTGAGCAGGTGACCATTCATAATCTGGACGAACGGGTCCAGACAACCCCGGCTCTTTTGCTCAGTGGCGAGGTCGATAACCTTGAGGAAACCTACCGGGTCTCCAGAAAGGCCATTGGTGATAATACCCGTGAATTCATGCTGGAGCCCCGTAGCCCGGATTCCCTGTTCCTCTCCCTGCGTCTCACGTTTTTCAAGGGTGAGCTACAGGAGATGCGGATGCAGGACTCGTTGGGCCAGCTCAGTGTTCTGAGCTTTGATAACATCAGGTTGAACGAGAGTGTCGACAACAGCGCCTTTTCCCTGGAATACCCGGAGGGCGTCGACATCATCCGGGACGGAGCCTGATGCAGGATAGCCTGTTTGAGGACCAGCCCGGTTTTCGCCCACTGGCGGCGCGAATGCGGCCTGCCAGCCTTGATGATTATGTCGGCCAGCTGCATCTCGTGGGGCCCGGCAAACCTCTGCGCCGTGCTGTTGAGCAGGGGCAGTTGCATTCCATGATCCTCTGGGGGCCACCGGGTGTCGGTAAGACCACCTTCGCTCGCCTCCTTGCATCCCTCAGCGATCTCAGCTTCGAGACCATCTCGGCGGTCCTCAGTGGCGTGAAAGAGATCCGTGCCGTTGTTGATCGGGCCCGCAATCGCAAGCAATCCGAAGGGCGGGACACGCTCCTGTTCGTGGACGAAGTGCATCGCTTCAACAAAAGCCAGCAGGATGCCTTTTTGCCTCATATTGAAGACGGTACCTTCATCTTCGTGGGGGCTACCACGGAAAACCCTTCTTTCGAGCTGAACAGCGCACTCCTGTCCCGAACCCGGGTTTACGTTCTGAAAAACCTCGACGACGACGATATCCTGCGATTGCTTGAGCGGGCCCTGGCCTCAAGCGACGGCTTCGCTGGCCGTTTATCGGTGCCAACGGATGTACTTGAGCTGATGGCAGCTGCATCGGGAGGGGATGCCCGGCGAGCTCTGAACATTCTCGAGGTGGCGGCGGATCTGGCCGAACCGGACGCTGATGGTCGTGATTGTGTCACCCATGGGCAACTCGAACAGGTCATGCAAACCAGCCTGCGTCGCTTCGACAAAGGCGGGGACGTGTTCTACGACCAGATCTCGGCACTTCACAAATCGGTCCGGGGATCCGATCCGGACGGTTCGCTTTACTGGCTTTGCCGCATGCTGGATGGGGGCTGTGATCCACTGTACGTTGCCCGGCGATTAGTCCGGATTGCCAGCGAGGATATCGGAAACGCCGATCCGCGGGCGCTGCAGCTCAGCATGGACGCCTGGGACGCACAGGAGCGGCTGGGGTCTCCGGAAGGTGAGCTGGCGCTTGCCCAGGCAGTTACCTACCTGGCCATGTGCCCAAAGAGCAATGCAGTCTACAATGCGTTCAACCAATGCATGTCAGACATCCGCCAGGATCCGGATTTTGAAGTGCCCGTGCATTTGCGTAACGCCCCGACCAAGCTTCTTAAAACCATGGGCCATGGTGAATCCTATCGGTACGCTCACGATGAGCCCGATGCGTTCGCCGCCGGCGAAGCCTACCTGCCCGAATCCATACATCAGCGCCGCTATTACCAGCCGGTGAATCGCGGGCTCGAAATCAAGCTGGCTGAAAAACGGGAGCGTCTCGATCAGCTCAACGCCCAGAGCTCCCGAAAGCGCTACTCCTGAGCCTTTCCCACGGTAGCCACGGGCCTCTGTGCAGGTATAATGGCCAGTCATTTATCACACATCGCTAACCGGAATAGTCAGGATAACCATGCTCGATCCCAAACGTGTCCGCACTCAGACTGAAGAGATCGCCCGTCGGCTGGCCATCAAGAACTTTACCTTTGATACCGCCACCTTCGAGCAGCTCGAGGAACGCCGTCGCGCCCTGCAAGTGCGGACGGAGACGCTGCAGAGCGAGCAGAACAAACAGTCAAAGTCGATTGGCAAGGCCAAAGCCGCCGGTGAAGACATCCAGCCGTTGCTGGACAAGGTGGAAAGCCTGAAGGCGCAGAAATCTGCCGCGGAAGATGAGTTGCGAACCCTGCAGGACGAGCTTTCGGATTTCCTGGCGGGCATTCCCAACCTTCCTGACGAGGATGTCCCGGCGGGTGACAGTGAAGACGACAATGTCGAAATCCGGACCTGGGGGACCGCGAGGCCCCTGGGTTTCGAGGCGAAGGATCATGTCGCCCTGGGAGAGGGGCTCAAAGGGCTGGATTTCGAGACCGCAAGCCGCCTGGCTCATTCCCGATTCGCGGTTATGCGGGGCCCGATTGCCCGTCTGCACCGGGCGCTGGCTCAGTTCATGCTGAACCTCCACACCGGCGAGCACGGCTATACCGAAGCCTATGTGCCTTACCTGGTGAACGCGGAAACGCTGTATGGCACAGGCCAGTTGCCCAAATTCGAGGAAGATCTGTTCAAGATGGAGGGAGAGAATCCCCTTTACCTGATCCCGACGGCAGAGGTCCCGGCAACCAACCTTGTTTCAGACAGCATCCTGGACGCCAAGGAGCTGCCGCTTCAACTGGTTTGCCACACACCCTGTTTCCGCAGTGAGGCCGGGTCCTACGGCCGTGACACCCGGGGCATGATTCGCCAGCATCAGTTTGACAAAGTCGAGCTGGTACATGTTGTTCGGCCAGAGGATTCTGATGCCGCGCTGGACGCACTCACAGGGCATGCCGAAAAGGTTCTCCAGTTGCTGGAACTGCCGTACCGGGTCGTCACCCTGTGCGGAGGAGATATGGGCTTCTCGGCAGCCAAAACATACGACCTGGAAGTCTGGCTGCCGGGGCAGCAGAAATTCCGGGAGATCTCGTCCTGCTCCAACACCCGTGATTTTCAGGCACGGCGCATGCATGCCCGGTGGCGTAACCCGGAGACCGGAAAGCCGGAGCCCGTACATACTCTGAACGGGTCTGGTCTGGCGGTGGGGCGTGCCCTGATTGCCGTGATGGAGAACTATCAACAGGAAGACGGCAGCATTCTGGTTCCGGATGTACTAAAGCCTTACATGGGAGGCATCGACCGAATCCAATGACCAATCAGCCGACACATGCACCAGGGAAGGGCGTTGGTGCAACCCCAGCACCAATCCGGTACCGAACCAATCCCGTCACGGATAATCCGAACAGCTCCGCGGGAGAGGTGGCCCTTGTCGGGGCGGGCCCGGGTGATCCGGAACTGCTTACGCTAAAGGCATGGCGCCTGATTACCTGCGCCGAGGTGGTGCTTTACGATCGTCTCGTTTCGCCAGAGATCATGGCACTTATTCCGGATTCCGCTGAAAAGATCCACGTCGGTAAGCAGCGCGCCAATCACGTGTTACCGCAGGATCAGATTAATCAGCGCCTGGTGGATCTGGCGCGGACCGGGCGCAAAGTGGTGCGTCTGAAGGGCGGTGATCCGTTTATTTTCGGTAGGGGCGGTGAGGAAATAGAAACATTGGCCGCAGCCGGTGTCCGGTTCCAGGTGGTCCCCGGCATTACGGCGGCGTCCGGCTGTGCGGCGTATTCCGGAATTCCGCTCACCCATCGCGATTACGCTCAGTCAGTACGCTTCGTGACCGGCCATCTCAAGAACGATACCTGCGACCTTCCCTGGAAGGATTTTGTCCAGAACAACCAGACCCTCGTGTTTTATATGGGTCTGGTGGGACTGCCCATCATCTGCCGGCAACTGGTTAGCCATGGCATGTCTCGAGATATGCCCGTAGCGCTTGTTTCCAAGGGAACGACTCCCGAGCAATTGGTGATCACCGGCACCTTGACCGACATCGTGGAGCGGGTTGAGGCGCAGCCGGTTCAGCCGCCGACACTGGTGATTATTGGCCATGTGGTGGCTCTGCGGGAGCGCCTGGATTGGGTAGGTGGGCTGCCTGATAGAACCCTCGCGCAGGATTGAGTTGCAAGCGAGGCGGGCGACCGCATCATTGAGTCTGAACAAAAAAAGGGAGCCTGAGGCTCCCTTTTTGCTATCCGGTCGTGCTCAGCCAATTTTGCGCTTTGGCAGGACATCCTTCAGTTTGTCACGCATTTCCCGAATGGCTTTTTCGGTGGTCGGCCAGTCGATACACGCGTCGGTTACGGAGACGCCGTACTTCAGATCGGCCAGATTGTCCGGAATGGACTGATTGCCCCAGTTAATGTTGCTTTCCACCATCAGGCTCTGGATAGAGTTGTTGCCTTCGAGGATCTGGTGGGCCACGTCCTGCATAACCAGCGGCTGTAGCCCGGGATCCTTGTTCGAATTGGCATGGCTGCAGTCAACCATGATGGACTTCCGGAGCTTGGCTTTTTCCAGTGCCTGCTCGCAAAGAGCTACGCTTACGGAATCATAGTTGGGCTTTCCGCCACCACCGCGCAGAACCGCGTGTCCATAATTGTTTCCCTTGGTCCGGATAATCGCAACTTTGCCTTGCTGGTCAATACCGAGGAAGCTGTGGGGGTGAGACACGGACTTCATCGCGTTAACCGCGACGTCCAGGCTGCCGTCGGTGCCATTCTTGAAGCCGATGGCCATAGACAGACCGCTGCTCATCTCGCGGTGGGTCTGCGACTCGGTAGTACGGGCGCCGATTGCTGACCAGGCAATGGTGTCCTGCAGGTATTGCGGAGAAATAGGATCCAGGGCTTCAGTGGCTGCCGGCAGGCCGAGTTCGTTGATATCTAGGAGCAGGCGACGGCCAATGTGCAGGCCCTGTTCGATATCGAATGTATCGTTCAGCTTCGGGTCATTGATCAGCCCTTTCCAGCCCACGGTGGTCCGGGGTTTCTCGAAATAAACGCGCATTACGATCAGCAGCGTGTCGCTGACTTCGTCAGCAAGCTTTTTCAGGCGTTGGGCGTAGTCACGGGCAGCCTCCACGTCGTGGATCGAACAGGGGCCTACCACCACGAACAGGCGGTGGTCCTTGCCGTCCATGATGTCATAGATGGCCTGACGTCCATTCGCCACGGTGTCGGCTGCTTTGTCGGAGAGCGGCATCTCCTGTTTCAGCGCTTCAGGAGTGATCAGTGGTTCCTGGCTGGCCACATTCAGATTCTCTAGTTTTTTGCCCGACATGTTGTTCTATATCCCCGATTCTGATCGTTGCTTCCCGGTTGGACGAACAAATGCCAACGGGGTTGCAGATTAACGCGAATGTCACCGGTGTCCGGTTGCGATTAACCCCGGCGAGGTGGTTATACTGCGTCATTTGGTAGGCCTTTTCAACGCTTCTTCAGTACGGGGTCTGGATGTCACAAAACCGGCAGAAATCGCGAGATGTTCCGGTCCGCAGGACGGTCTCGGGAAAGATCGCTTTTGTCCTGTTGGGCTGAGCAGAGGGACGAGCGTGTTACTCATGTTGTCCGTTCCGTTCACTTGAACTGGTCGGCGATGCAGCTCAATGCCGCCTTGCCCGACTGCGGTTTTTCTCGCCTGGCGAATGAACCTTGAGGGCGCAAAAGCGTTCAGTTCCAACCTGGTTGAATGGCTCGACAGCCTGCAGGAATGGCGTGGCTGGAGTGATTCCGGGGGCCGGTCCTCGAAAGTGCTTCTTGATCAGCTCGACGCCCTGGTCATTGCGGTTTCGGGCAGTTTCGAGTCGGGGACGGTGTCTGCGGTCGAGGACTTTTGCCGCCAATGGAAAGAGGGTGCAGACAGGCGCAACGGTCAGATTGGCAAACTGAGGCAGCGACTGTTGGAAACCGAGCAGGGCGCGGCTCGCCAACGTCGCGCTGACCAGACGGCCCGGGCGCTGATTGGTCGGGCATTGCGGGGCCGCCAACTGCCGGTTCCCATCAGTCGTTTTGCGCTCGACCACTGGCATCGGCTCCTTAAACACCCGATCAGGGAAACCGGTTTTGAGGGAGAGACCTTTCGTCATGGTCTCACGCCTCCGAGGTGAAGCGCCGGAGCTGGCGGACGCCTTGCCGCCTCCTGAGCGGTTCAGATGGGATACTTCTTGGCTGAAGTTTTCGGGCGCGAACCTGGGGCAGGCAAGTGTAGCGGAAGGTCAATGGTTCGTTGAAGGCAAGGGTAATCGTGAGCAGCGCGGTTATTTCTTCGCGCTGCTGCAGGACACTGCCGAAATTCTGTGGACCAATGGCACCGAGGTGAAGCTTGGCCTTCAGCCGTGGGCTGAGTTTCAGCGGGCCCGGGCAAGCGGAGACTTGCGCCCGCTACCCAGGTTGACGCCCTTTGGTCAGGTTTTGAATGAAACCGTCACGGTGCTGCCGGCGTCAGTGAGAAGCAGCGCAGACTACGCGAGAACGCCGCTCAAGAAGCCAGGAATCAGGCTGATGCCCTGCGGCGAAAGCGTGAGCAGGAGGATTTGAAGCGCGAGAGGGAAGAAGCGGCTCGCGAGGCAGAGCTTCGGCGCGAAAGGCAGCGACTGGAGGAGCAACGCCAGGATGATGATAGGGCTGAACGGGAACATCTTGCCCGGGAGCAGCGGCTTCTCGCCCGAAAGCAGGTTCTTGGCCTCAAACTGGGAGGTTGGATCGTGGTTTCGCCGTCAATACCTGAGGAAGAACCAATTCGATTGAAGCTGGCCGTCCGAATCAACGCATCCCGCGAGCTCGTCTTTGTCGACCGTTTGGGACTCAACCGTCGGGAGTTCCTGGAGGACAACCTGGTGGAGGGCATCGTAGTTGGCCGGATTCGGGTTCTGGGCAGCTCTGCGGAGTTCGACGATACCCTCAGCCGGGTGGTTGGCCGGATCCGAGTGGACCGAAACTGAGGCCGAAAGAGGAGCAGGAAAAATAATAATGAGTAATACAGACTACGGTTTTGGCACTTCCGAGAGCGCTTCAGAGGGGCCCGATAATCGGGCAGACTATCGTCTCACGGCAACGGCACGAGCAACGCTCGAGCTAGAATCCGAGGTGCCCGGGAAGGCCTTGAAAAACCGCGGACGAGACCTGGTGTGCCGAATCCGCGACATTTCAGCGCGTGGAATGTGCCTTTTTTCTCCGGAGCCGCTGTCTTTGGGGGCGCTCCTTCCAGCGACGGTAGTACTGGGCGATCATCCGACGCCGTTCGTATTGATGGTGGAAGTGGTCTGGTGCCGCCCGAACCGGTCGGAGTTTCTGGTTGGTGTTCAGATCATGGAATCAGACGGCACGGGTTACGTTGAATGGTTGGACGCGGTCGCTTCAGCAATGGAAGGGGAGTAATGGGAGGCACAGAAAAGCCGGCGCAGGGCCGGCTTTCTTAATCCTGATAGCGACTGCCGCTGGGACTCATTCTTCCATTTGAGCCATACCGGTAATATTGAAACCGGCATCGACGTACATGATTTCCCCGGTGATGCCGCTGGCCATGTCCGAGCTCAGGAAAGCGGCGGCATTGCCGACCTCATCGGTGGTCACGTTACGACGCAGCGGAGCCTGTTTGGCATTCTCCGCAAGCATCCGGCGGAAACTCTTGATGCCCGAGGCCGCCAGTGTCTTGATCGGGCCGGCCGAGATGCCGTTGACCCGAATTCCATCCTTGCCCAGGCTCGCTGCCATGTAACGGACATTGGCTTCAAGTGAGGCCTTGGCCAAGCCCATCACGTTGTAGTTCTGCAGTACCCGTTCCGCACCCAGGTAGCTCAGCGTCAGCAAAGAGCTTCCTTCGTGCATCATCTTCCGGGCACCCTTGGCTAGTGCAACAAAGCTGTAAGAGCTGATGTCGTGGGCGATTCGGAAACCCTCGCGGGTGGTAACATCGACATAATTGCCGTCCAATTCATGCCCGGGCGCAAACCCAACGGCGTGAACGATGATGTCGATGTGGTCCCAGTGTTTGCCAAGCTCGGTAAAGACGTTCTCGATTTCTTCGTCGCTGGCAACGTCACAGGGAAAAGTCAGCTTGCTGCCCCATTGTTCGGCGAATTTCTCCACCCTGGGTTGGAGCTTTTCGTTCTGATAGGTGAACGCCAGCTCCGCGCCTTCCCGGGCGAATGCTTCGGCGATACCGTAGGCGATGGACAGTTTGCTGGCAACGCCAACGATCAGTGCTTTTTTGCCACTGAGTAATCCCATGGGTAGTTCTCCCTGTGTTCCTGATTTCGGAGCATTATCCCTGAACTCGCGCGCTCCGGGTAACGCTCAATTGGTCGTAGACGCGTTCTGGTAGAAGAACGCCGCACTGAGTAGTTCCTGAGTGTATGCCTGGCTTGGTGCGTGGAAAATGTCGTCGGCGTTCCCGTATTCCACAATCTTTCCGTGGTGCAATACCAACAGTTTATGACTGAGTGCGCGAACGACGGCCAGATCGTGGCTGATGAAAATATAGCTTAGACCATAGCGGCCCTGTATATCCCGCAGAAGCTCAATCACCTGTTTCTGGACGGTCCTGTCCAGCGCAGAGGTTGGCTCGTCCAGAATGATCAGATCGGGCTGAAGCACGAGGGCGCGGGCTATGGCAATGCGCTGGCGCTGTCCGCCCGAAAATTCGTGAGGATAGCGATGTCGATTGTCGGGATCCAGGCCAACGTCCCGTAAGGCCCGGATTACCCGTTGCTCGTGGTCGTCAGAGTTGCCAGGCTCGTGAATTTCCAGGCCTTCGCGCACGATCTCAGCGATCGACATTCGCGGGCTAAGGCTGCCGAATGGGTCCTGAAACACGATCTGTATCCGGCTCCGCCAGGGACGAAACTGCTTCTGGGTGAGGTTGCCCAGCTCTTCGCCGGCCAACTGGATGCTACCGGTACTGGCGGTCAGCTTGAGTAGGGCGTGACCAATGGTGGTCTTGCCGCTTCCGCTTTCCCCGACAATCCCGAGGGTTTCGCCGCGATTCAGGCTGAAATTGGTGTCCTGGACCGCGTGAAAATAGTCTTTGACCTTGCCAAAAAGTGATTTACGGGTGGAAAAACGGACGTCCAGATGGGAGACGCTGAGCAGGGGGGTGCTACTGCCGGCGGCTGCCAGCGGGGCCTCGGGCGGTTCGGCATCCAGCAATTTTCGGGTATAGGGGTGTTTTGGTCGATCAAACAGAGTCTCGGTGTCTGCAAGCTCCACCAGTTTCCCCTGTTCCATGACCGCCACCTCGTCTGCATAGCGGTGAACAATGGAAAGATCATGAGTGATCAGCAGGATCGCCATGCCGAGTTTCTGCTGAAGCTCCCGGAGCAGTTCGAGAACCTGTTTTTGCACCGTGACGTCCAGCGCCGTGGTGGGTTCGTCAGCAATCAGGAGTTCGGGCTCGTTGGCCAGCGCCATGGCAATCATGACGCGCTGCTTCTGTCCCCCGGAAAGCTGGTGCGGGTAGCTACCGAGACGACTTTCGGGGTTCTGGATGCCGACCAGTTCCAGCAATTCAATGCAGCGCTTTCGAGCGGCGGAATTGCGCATCCCCTTATGCAGGGCCAAGGTTTCCCCAATCTGCTTCTCGACGGTATGCAGAGGATTGAGGGACGTCATTGGCTCCTGGAAGATCATGCTGATCTGGCGCCCCCGAATCTGACGAAGGCGTTTGTCACTGGCCTTCAGCATGTCTTCGCCGCGGAAAAAGATCTCTCCGGTCGGATAGCTGGCGTGTCGCTCATCAAGCAACCGAAGCACCGACAGTGCCGATATGGATTTGCCCGATCCGCTTTCCCCTACGAGTGCGAGCGTCTGGCCCTCGCGGATGGCAAGTGACAGGGAGTCCACTGCCCGGGGGCCATGATCGAAGCAGATAGACAGGTTCGAAATCTGTAACAGGTTGCTCATATCAGCTCTTTCTCGGATCGAAGGCGTCCCGAACGGCCTCGCCGACGAACACCAGGAGTGTCAGCATGACCGAAAGCGAGATGAAGGCAGATATGCCGAGCCAGGGCGCGTGCAGGTTCGCTTTCCCCTGCGCAATCAGTTCGCCCAGAGACGGCGAGCCGGACGGCAGGCCGAATCCGAGGAAGTCCAGTGAAGTCAGCCCGGTGATGGCGCCGGTCAGGATAAACGGAAGAAAGGTCAGCGTCGCGACCATGGCGTTGGGAAGAATGTGCCGGAACATGATTTTCCGGTTGTCCAGACCCAGGGCTCTGGCCGCCTTCACGTACTCGAAATTTCTGGCCCGCAGGAACTCCGCCCGGACTACATCCA
The DNA here is from genome assembly GCF_030238305.1 of Marinobacter albus. Lineage (NCBI taxonomy): Bacteria > Pseudomonadati > Pseudomonadota > Gammaproteobacteria > Pseudomonadales > Marinobacteraceae > Marinobacter > Marinobacter albus. Next base: position 1,957,362 of record NZ_JASSQD010000001.1, read on the forward strand.
CGAGCCCCATCCAGCTGAATAGCAGCATGATGCCCAGCAGCCACCAGAAGTTCGGCTGCACGATGCTCGACAGGATGATCAACAGGTACAGCACTGGAAGCCCCGACCACACCTCAATGAAACGCTGTCCGAGCAGATCAATCTTGCCGCCGTAGTAGCCCTGAATGGCTCCGACCGCGACACCCACGATGCAGCTGGCAAAAGTAAGGGTGAGTCCGAACAGCACAGAAATGCGAAAGCCGTAGATCACCCTGGCGGCAACATCCCGTCCCTGGTCGTCGGTACCCAGCCAGTTCTCCGGACTGGGCGGTGCGGGCGAGGGCACCTCAAGGTCGTAGTTGATGGTGTCGTAACTGAAGCGGATTGGCGGCCAGACTATCCAGCCATTGGCTTCGATCTGACTGGAGATGAATGGGTCGCGGTAATCGGCCTCCGTGGGCAAAAAGCCCCCGAAGGTCTCCTCAGAAACGGACTCCACGACCGGAAAATAGAAGGTGTCCTGGTAGGACACAACCAGTGGTGAATCGTTGGCGATCAGCTCCGCCACAAGGGACAGGCCGAACAGGGCGAGAAACACCCAGAGAGACCAATACCCCCGCCGGTTGGCGCGGAAATTTCGCAGCCGCCGCTGCTGAATTGGCGTGAGCGATTTCATGCTTACGCCCCCTCCCGGCTTTCAAAATCGATACGGGGATCCACCAGGACGTAGGTGATGTCGCTGATCAACTTCAGGATCAGGCCCATCAGGGTAAAGATGTAGAGCGTTCCGAATATAACCGGGTAATCCCGGTTCAAGGCAGCCTCAAACCCCAGTAGGCCTAGCCCATCCAGGGAGAAGATGACCTCGATCAGCAGCGATCCGGTAAAAAACAGCGCCACCAGAACACCGGGCAAGCTTGCAATGACAATCAGCATGGCGTTTCGGAACACGTGGCCGTAGAGCACCTGCTTCTCCTCCAGTCCCTTGGCGCGGGCAGTCACCACGTATTGCTTGCTGATTTCGTCGAGGAATGAATTCTTTGTGAGCAGCGTCAGTGTGGCAAAGCCACCAATCACATTGGCGGTGACGGGCAGGGCCAGATGCCAGAAGTAATCGCCGATCTTCTGGTACCAGGTGAGTTCGTCAAAGTTGGTCGAGGTAAGTCCGCGCAGCGGAAACCAGTCGAAATAGCTGCCGCCGGCAAACAACACGATCAGCAGAATCGCGAACAGGAAGCCCGGAATGGCATAACCGATGACAATCGCGGAGCTGCTCCATACATCGAACCGGGAGCCATCAGTCACTGCCTTGCGGATGCCCAGGGGAATGGAAATGATGTAGATAATCAGGGTCGACCACAGTCCCAATGATATGGAGACCGGCATCTTCTCGACGATCAGGCTGGTCACGCTCTTTTCGCGGAAAAAAGAATCGCCAAAGTTAAACGTGGCGTAGTCCCCCAGCATCTTGATAAATCGTTCGTGGGGCGGCTTGTCGAAGCCATACATGACTTCGATTTCCTTAAGCAGCTCATCTGGAATACCCCGGGATCCGCGACTGTCGCCGGAGGCGCTGGAAACCTCGCCGCCGGAATCACCACCCGAGGCCCGCGCCAGAGCGCTGCCTCCGTGGCCTTCCATCTCGGCGATGAGTTGTTCAACCGGGCCGCCGGGTGCGGCCTGGACGATCACGAAGTTCAACAGCATTATCCCGATAAGCGTCGGGATAATCAGCGCCAGCCTTCGTAGTATGTATATGCCCATTTAGCGGAGGGTTCCTTCCGTTACAGCGAGGATCAGAATCAATTGCTCAGGGCCGTACCCACCAGTTATCCAGATCAATGCCGTTCTTGGGCGTCATTTCGGGGCGCTGCAGATGATTCCAGTAAGCCACCCGATCTTTGGCCAGGTGCCAGTGCGGAATCACATAGTGACCGTGCAGAAGAACCCGGTCCAGTGCACGGACTCGCTGAACGAGTTCTTCGCGGTCCGGGGCCTGTATGACTTTGTTGACCAGGTCATCGACGACTTGATCGGAGACGCCCATGTAGTTTCGTGATCCAACGGCGTCGACATTGGCGGAATGCCAGTATTCGCGCTGTTCGTTACCCGGGGAATCGGACTGCGGCAGGACCTGTGTGATCATGTCGAAATCAAACTCCCGAACCCGCTGCACGTATTGATTGCTGTCCACGAGTCGCACAGAGACATCAATGCCCAGTTTTGCAAGGTTGTTCTTGAACGGCAGAACTACCCGTTCAAAGCTCTTCTGGAACAACAGGATTTCAAAGGCCAGTGGCTCTCCCGTGCTCTTGTTGACCAGTTTGCCATCCTGAATTGCGTAACCGGCCGAGCGCAGCAACTCGAGGGCGGATCTCAGGTTCTCTCTGAGGCCCTTCTGGCCTTCGGTTTCCGGTGCCTGATATTCCTCTGTGAAAACGTCCCCGCCGAGCTGATCCCGGTAGGGCTCCAGGATTTCCAGTTCCCGTCCCTGAGGCAGGCCGGAAGAGGCGAGATCGCTGTTTTCGAAGTAGCTGTCGGTTCTGGTGTACTGGCCATAGAACAGGTTCTTGTTGGCCCATTCAAAATCGAAGCCATAGGCAAGTGCTTCGCGCACCCGGGGATCACTGAATACCTCACGGCGGGTGTTAAATGCAAAGCCCTGCATGCCGGTGGGTCGATGATGCTCAATTGCTTCGGCAACGATTGTCCCTTCGTCGAATTTCGAGCCGGTGTATGCCGTTGCCCAGTTCTTTGCCGAGGTTTCCACTCTGAAATCAAAGTTTCCGGCCTTGAAGGCTTCGAGGGCCACGGTATCGTCGGTGTAATAGTCGTACCGGATCTGATCAAAGTTGAAGCGGCCTTTTCGGACGCCGAGGTCCTTGGCCCAGTAGTCGTCGACACGTTCGTAGATAATTGACCGGCCTGCCTCAAAGTCGCCAATCCGGTAGGGGCCGCTACCCAGCGGCGGTGTCAGGCCGTTGTCACCGAACTCACGGCTCTGCCAGTAATGGGCAGGCAGAATGGGCATCTGGCCAAGGATGAGTGGCAGTTCCCGATTCATGGTGGGTCTGAAATCGAAACGGATTCGTTGGGGGCTTTCTACGGTGACCTTGGCGACATCCGCGTAGTAGTTGCGGAAAAAGGGGTGGCCTTTGGAGGTCAGGATTTCGAAGGAAAACTTTACGTCCTCGGCGGTAATGGGCTCACCATCGTGAAAGCGCGCATTCTCCCGCAGATTGAAGGTCACATAGCTCCGGTCTTTCGGCGTTTCCAGGGATTCCGCGATCAGGCCATACGCGGAAAATGGCTCATCATCCGAGGAAACCAGGAGAGTGTCGTACAGATAGGTGCTGATACCGGCCGCCGCGACACCGCGAATATCAAACGGGTTGAACGAGTCGAAGCCGTTGGCGACCACTGCCATCTTCAGTGCTCCGCCTTTGGGGGCCTCAGGATTCACGTAGTCAAAGTGAGGAAACCCGCTGGGGTATTTTGGCTCGCCGTGCATTGCGATGCCGTGCTGTGGTTCCGGGGAGTCGGAGGCGTGTTCGCTGCCCATCACGGAGGTTGTCATGGCCAGCAGGGCTAAAGAGGAGAGGATCGATGTAAGGTATGAGGCTATCCGTTTGCTTGTCATAGGTCTCGCACGTTCCGGAGTGTCAGGCCGGTACGCCAGAATCCGGTCCGGCACACCGTTGGTTCCTAATCGAACCCTTATGATTCTTGTAGTTAGGGAAAGTTCCTGCGCCCGGATGCGAGGGTGCTAGGGACTGTTCCGAATATCAACGTAGAGTACCAGACTTTGACCCGGTTGCAGATAACGTGAGGTGTTCAGGTCATTCCAGCTTGCGATGTCCCGCACATTCACGGCAAAGCGGTTGGCAATCGTGGACAGCGAATCACCTTTGCGGACGCGATACCCGACCTTCCGAACCATGGCATTGCCCCGGGCATTATTGGTGGCGACGACTGTGGGCTTCGAGGTCTTTGACCAGATGACCAGTCTCTTTCCGGGGATCAGCGGGTCTCCGGGAGCCATGCCATTCCAGGCAGCGACTTCACGAACCGATACCCGGTGTTCCCGGGCTATGTCCCAGAAGGTGTCACCCCGACGGACGGTGTAACGAACCTTGTTGCCATCACGTTTGCGGTCCTGCTTGCGCTCCAGTCGTTGTGAGGCACTCAGGGCATAGGTGTCGGAAGCTTTGCTGGCCGATGGGATCATCAGTCGTTGGCCGATCCGGATAAGGTCGGAATTCAGGTTATTGACCTGCTGTATCACCGATGGCGTGGTGGCGAACTTGCGGGCGATGGTGATCAGGCTGTCGCCGGACTGTACTTTGTAGTTGCGCCAGGAAACCCGTTCACCGGCTGGAATCTTTGCAAGGGCCGCTCGAAAGGTCTCGGCGTTTTCCCGGGGTACCAGCAGGCGGTGTGGCCCGTCCGGATTGGTTGCCCAACGATTGTAGGTGGGGTTCAGCAGGTAGATTTCGTCAACATCGATGCTGGCCAGTTCGGCCGCCTGCGCGAGGTCCAACTGGGAACCGGTTTCGACAATCTCGAAGTAGGGCTCGTCTTCCAGGGCGGGCAGGGTGATGCCGTAGTCCTCGGGTTTGTCGAAGATCTTCGCCAGGGCAATCAGCTTTGGAACATAGTGGCGGGTTTCCCGAGGCAGTTCGAGGGACCAGAAATCCTGTGGCCGGTTTTTCTTCCGGTTCCGGCGCATGGCACTGGAAACCGTTCCGCCACCGCTGTTGTACGCGGCAAGGGCCAGTGTGTAGTCACCGTCGAACCGGTTGGCGAGCCGATCCAGATAGGTCAGGGCAGCATCCGTTGCAGCCACGACATCACGGCGGTCATCGTGCCACCAGCTCTGAGTCAGGCCGAAGTATTTCCCTGTTGACGGAATGAACTGCCAGAGGCCAGCAGCCCGACCATGGGAATAGGCAAACGGATCGAAGGCGCTTTCCACCACGGGCAGCAGGGCGAATTCAGCTGGCAGCCCCCGTTTCTCCGTTTCGTCGAGAATGTAATGAAGGTAACGGCTACCCCGGTCTACCACTCGATTGATATAGCCGGGGTGACTGGCATACCAGTTGAGTTGATCCCGGACCCGTTCGTTGTCCACGTTGTGGTCAAGCGCAAAGCCTTCACGCAGGCGGCTCCACAAATCGGTCTGTTGAGGTGCGGTCTTAACGATCTGCTGTCCGGGGTTGTCCAGCTTTTCACGGGCGTCCCGAGCGGTGTCCCGTAGTTCTGGCGCAATCGCTTCGTCCAGTGCGCCATGGACTGCGGCATCGTCGTCCTCGCCGGATTCAACCGATTGCTTGAGATCTTCGTCGCCCGTGGCGACGGTAACCTGGTCAGTCTCAAGTGGATTGGTTTCCTGTTCCCCCGAATCGGTTTCGGTAAACCAGTTCGTGGGATTGACCCATGAGTTACCAGGTTGATTCAGCAGGCTGCAGCCGCTGGCCAGAGTCCCGGCGAACAAGAGGATAGACAAACGTTTGACCGACATAGAATGCTTCCGGCTCATTGTTGAAGCCGGATGGTATGTCTGAAATTCCGGCATATTTAAAGGGTTACGGTCACAAATTTGTCATGATTCTATGGGAGGCCTTTTCCAGGGGTCAAGAAACCTCTCGTTACGTCCCTGAGAGAAATTGTTAACCAGTCAGAAATTATCCTTGCCGTGGCGGATTGCCGCAAAGATGGCGTTCTCGGAATCGGCCGGCAGGCCGTGCCTTGCGCAATAGTTCCTTGCCGCATCGACAACCACCGGATCGTCCCATCTGAGAAAGGGATTGAGGCGTTTCTCCTCTCCGAGTACCGACGGAACCGTCGGGTACCCATCTTCCCGACGCTGCTTGCAGCGGATCTCGAACGCCTTGAGTCCTTCATCTCCGGGCAGCCAGCTGCGGGCAAACTTCAGGTTTGCCAGCGTATACTCGTGGGCGCAGTAAACCGCGGTCCGTTCAGGCAGGGCCCGGAGAGTTTGAAGCGACTGGCGCATCTGTTCGGGCTTGCCTTCGAACAGTCGGCCGCAACCGCAGACAAAAAGCGTGTCGCCACAAAACAGAACAGGGCGTCCATCCACTTCCGTGTCGGTAAAGTAGGCAATGTGGTCCAGGGTGTGTCCGGGGACGCCAAGAACCTGGAACGTCAGGTTTTCCCACAATACCTCATCGCCGGGATGGACCTTGTCTGTGCAGCCCGTAAACGGAGATTCGGCCGGCCCTGTCACGCCGCACTCCGGGAAAGCCCTCATCAGCTCACTGATGCCCCCCACGTGGTCGGGGTGGTGGTGGGTGACCAGGATGGTGTCCAGAACCAGCCCATTGTCCGCCAGGTGCTCAAGCACAGGGCCTGCCTGGCCCGGATCAACAACCAGGGCTTTGCGATTTTCCTGGTTCGACAGGCACCAGATATAGTTGTCGTTGAACGCTGGAATGGCGGAAATGGTCAACATAAAGCCCCACATGTGCAAAACGAATGTGACTGATATGATAGTCCATTAGATACAGGGCCCCAACAGTGGGCTCCGGTTGCGGGGGTAACACAGTGTGAGCAAGTCTGGAGCGATTGATTATCCGGAGCGTCACGAGACGTTTGAACGGTGGTTCGGGACGCCCCTCGGTCGGGCATTGCTGGCGGACCAGAGAAGGATGCTTGACCACGAATTGAGCCACCTGACGGGTGCACGTCAGCTCCAGGTTGGCGTCAGTCATCGCCTACCCTTGGCGACCGGCACCGATTTCGCCCAGAGGATCATGACAACGCCCCGCTGGTATCCCCACATTCCGGACGGTGTGGCGGTTTGTGACGCCCATGAATTACCGTTTCCGGGCGATTCCATGGACCTTGTTGTGCTTCACCACAGCGCGGATTTCAGTCGCTATCCCCATGATGTGTTGCGCGACGCAGCGAGGGTTTTGCGAGGCGAGGGGACCATTGCTCTGATCGGCTTTAATCCCGTGAGTCTCTGGGGGGTCCGAAAGCTGGCTTCCCGCCATCGAGACGGACCCTGGGGTGGGCGATTCATGCTGCGCGGGAGAATGGAGGACTGGCTGCACTTGCTGGGTTTCAATGTGGAAGCATCGGTGACCCGCTTTTTTCGGCTTCCTCTCCAGAGGAGTGGTCGCAAAGCCCGAAGCCGGCTCGACGCAAAACTCGGGGGTAACAGAATCCTGCCTGTCGGCGCTTATTACTGTATCCTTGCGAAAAAACGCGTTTACGCCGGTATTCCCAGAAAGCCTGCCTGGCGACAGGCAAAGGTCATTTCACTCTCGGGAACCAGAACAATCGGAGCATCCAGGGGGTGCGCCCGTAGGCAGTATGCGCCAGGCAAGACTGATTAACCGACAGGAGACACGATGGCCGGTAAGGTGATTTTGTATACCGACGGGGCGTGCAAGGGCAATCCCGGACCGGGCGGCTGGGGCGTTGTATTGCGGTATGGGGATGTCAAGAAGACGATGCATGGCGGAGAGGCGGAGACTACCAACAACCGAATGGAGCTGATGGCAGCGATTCGGGGGCTGGAAGCGCTCAAGCGTCCCTGTGAAGTCGAACTCTTCACCGATTCCCAGTATGTCCGCAAAGGCATCACCGAATGGATGGCGGGGTGGAAGCGCAATGGCTGGAAAACGTCGGCCAAGAAGCCGGTCAAGAACGAAGACCTGTGGCGGGAACTCGACACCGAGGTGGCCCGGCACCGGATCAATTGGCATTGGGTCAAGGGTCACGCAGGTGTCCCGGATAACGAACTGGCGGACGAGTTGGCCAACCGTGGTGTTGCGGAACTCGCGAAAGCCTGAGAACGATTTTATTGAGCAGTGTGCATTATGAGACAGATAGTACTGGATACCGAAACCACCGGTATTGATCCGTCCGAGGGTCACCGGATTATCGAGATTGGCTGCGTGGAGCTGATGGAGCGGCAGCTCACGGGTCGTAATTACCATGTTTACATCAATCCGGAGCGGGAAGTCGAAGCAGAAGCGATTACTGTGCACGGGATTACGAACGAATTCCTGGCGGATAAGCCGAGGTTTGCGGAAGTCGCTGACGAGTTCTTTGGGTTTATCAAAGGTGCGGAGCTGGTTATTCATAATGCGGCGTTCGACGTCGGCTTTATGGATGCGGAATTTGCGCGACTGAAACCCGTGAGGAAGACCGCCGATTATTGCGGCATCGTCGATTCCCTGGCCATTGCCCGCAAAAGGCATCCGGGGCAAAAGAACAATCTCGATGCCCTCTGTAAGCGATATGGCGTTGATAACAGTAACCGTGACCTGCACGGTGCCTTGCTGGATGCCGAGATATTGGCCGATGTGTACCTGCTTCTTACCGGTGGCCAGACCGCGCTCTCCCTTGACGCTGGTGCTGAGGAGGGTGGTAGCAGCAGTGGCATTCGTAGGTTAGCCGAAGACCGCGCGGCGCTGTCGGTGATAAGGGCCTCCGATGACGAAAGCGCTGCCCACGATGAATTCATGGCGATGTTGGAAAAAAAGGCCGGTGAAACAGTCTGGGGAAAACTCAGTTAGGTAGGGTGAGAACTGCGTCAGTCTGTACCAATTGTTACATTCCCGCTTTCTTGAGGTACTTGAGTTTTATGTTATAAGTAATGATAAGTTCGCCAGTTTTTTGCGAACTGAACCCTGTTTTAGGGGCATTACTGGCCGGGAAGGCTTGATCCGGCTTATAACAAGAAAGCCTGTCAATTCGTCCGACAGGCAATAGTCACTATGAGGAAGCGGTAGTCTCCGCACACTAACAGGAAGCGTTTATGGTTCAATCGTCTCTGGCGACGAAATCGCAGTCGTTTGATTTGGTCAAAAATGAAATAGAACAGACCATCAGACAGGCAGAATCTAGCCTTGAACGCTTTCAGGAAAACCGTGAGAGTGGTGAAGATCTCCAGAACTGCGTGGACTTCATCAACCAGCTCCGGGGAATTTTCATTCTGGTTGAGCTTCGTGGCGGCACCCTGCTGTGTCAGGAAGCGGTCAGCATGGCCAACGATGTCCCGGTTGGCGCAAACGACGACAAGAACATCCTCCTGACTACCCTGAACAGTGCACTGTTTATCCTTCGCCGGTATGTCGAGTACTATCATCAGCAAAGGGAAGATCATCCGGAATTGTTGCTGCCGGTGATCAATGACTTGCGGGAAGCCCGCCGGGAAAAGCCATACCCTGAGTCCTGCTTCTTCGATGTTGACGTCAAGGAACGCCCCGATTTTTGCGCCGGTATCCAGGTTCAGCCTTTTGATGGCAATGAGGCCGAGTACGAAATTCTGGCACGCCGGATGCGCCTGACCTTTCAGGTGGCCTTGCTTGGCATCCTTAAAGACCGCAATGACGTCGTGAGCAAAAAGCTGGTAGGACGGTCGGCGCGCGGTCTGGCTCGGTTGTGTCAGGGTGCCCCCATGGGGCAGATGTGGTGTCTCGTATCGATTGTCGCCGATACCATGCTGGACAGGGCCATGGTCTTCACCAAGGCCCGTAAGCGCATGTTCATGCGTATTGAAAAGTACGCCCGCGAAGTGGTGTACGTCGGCAAAGTCGCGACCGCCAAGGATGCGCCGGATTCACTGGTTCGAGACCTCATCTATCTCCTCTATCGCAGCGGATCGGCCAACCCGGAAGTTACCAGCGTTCTGTCGAGCTACCGTCTGACGCCGGCCGAATTCCCCGATGCCATGCTTGAGGCTCACGCCCGCAGGCTTTATGGACCGGGCAGCGACGTCCTGAAATCCCTTTCCGATGCCCTGCAGGACGAACTCAATCAGTTAAAGGACAAGCTGGACATCATCGAGCGTGGGATTGAGCCGGATCTTGCCGAACTGTCTTCCATCGCTGGAACGCTTGAGCGCCTTGCCAACACGCTGCTGATGCTGGACCTGAACAAGCTTGCAGCAGTATCCCGCGAGGAGGCTTCAAGGCTGCGGAAATGGGAAGAGGAATCCCGGCTGCCGGGTGATGACGAACTGTACCGTCTTGCCGATTCGGTGTTGGGTATCGAAGACGCGATCATGCAGATAGTAACTCGCGGTATCACCTCCGAAACGGACGCGTTGGCCAGTGGCCAGCGAAACCGGGATGAGTCTGTCTATCTGCGCGAAGCGCTGTTTGTGGTAGCGGACGAAGCGCGTAGCGCGTTGACGCTCGCAAAACGCGCAATCACCGCATTCATGGAGTCGGATTACGACAAGCTGCATCTGGCCAACCTGCCTGCGACTCTCCACAGCATCTGGGGTGGTCTGCAGATGGTGGACGACCCAGGTGCGGCGAGTGTATTGGAGCGCGTGGCTTCCTCCATTCAGGAACGCCTGCTGGATTCCCGTGAAGCTCCCCCCATGCAAGTGCTCGAAGCGCTGGCGGATGCACTCACCTCGCTGGAATATTACATCGAGAGCATCGGCAAGCGGGAAGACCGTAATGTCGATCTTTTGAAGCTGGCGCAAACCTCCCTGACTGATGTAGGTCTCTGAAGCAATGTCCAACGAGCTTGCAACCATCGTTCTGGCAGCCTGCGGAGGGCTGTTGGTTATCATCGGGCTTTTGTTCTTCTTGCGCCCGCGCTGGTTGCTTGGCTGGCTAAAAGGGATGGCGGTCTTTGGCCTGATGCTGCTGGGCGCCTATGTGTTGATCATCGCCGTCAACCTGGCAGGGTATCAATCGCTGGAAGGGATGCAGACAGTTGCGACCATTTCGACCCAGCGTCAGGATGACCAGCTTTGGCGAGTGACGCTTGAGCCACGGAACGACGCCGCCCCATTCGTCGAAACGTTGAGCGGTGATCAGTGGCAGGTAGATGCCCGGATAATCCGGTTTTCCGGCCCCTTGCGCTGGATCGGTATTGCTCCGGGGTATCGTCTGGAGCGGCTGGGCGGACGTTATACGTCACTAGAACAGGAGCGCTCCCAACCCAGATCGGTCGTCAGTCTTGGCGAGGTGACCTGGCCGGATCTGTGGGCGCTGGATCAGGAATTCAACATGCCGTTCATTGAGGGCGTTTACGGCAATGCGACTTTCATGCCGATGCGGGACGGTGCGTTGTTTGACGTGCGTCTCTCTGCTTCGGGCCTGGTTGCTGTTCCGGTAAACCAGCAAGCTCGCCAGGCGGTGCAGGAGTGGGATCAGTAAAACGGACGTTCTGAACGAAAAAAACCTGCGCAGTGCGCAGGTTTTTTTGTGAGCCTTCGCCGGGGCAGTTAGCCCATCTTGAACAGCTCGCCCAGCTTGGTGGCCAACATCATGTCGCCTTCAGCGCGCAGCTGGCCGGCCATGAATGCTTGCATGCCGTCGGTTTCGCCGGAAACGATGCCGTGCAGGGTTTCGGAATTCATGATCAGGGTAACGGAAGGGTCATCGTGAGCGCCTTCGTGTTGCTTGCAGGTGCCATCGTTAATGACCAGGTGATAGGTCTTGTCGTCCTCGATGTCGAACTGGAATACCAGGTCCAGGCCCTGCGCAGCGTCTGCGTTAAAGTTCTGTTCGAGTTGTTCAAATACCTGAGCTACCGACATTGTTCTACCCTTTGTGATGATTGTCTTGTCATGGCGACGGCTTAGATCTCCCTCGCGCGGTACCGCAGAATGGGAGCCGGTCTGGAGCCGACCTCGCCATCCGACTTTATGGTTAGTGGCAGGTTGTGTCAAGCTCGATCGAACGCTTGTTTTAATTATTTTTCTCTTCTTATCACTATAAATTCGGTAAGTTACACTTTGACGTTTTCACAATCGCACGGAGAAGCACTTTGGAGTTCCTGACAGAATACGGTTTGTTTTTAGCCAAGGTTGTCACCTTTGCGGTGGCGGCGATCGTCGTAGTCGCGGTCATCATTTCGGCAGCCCATAAGGACCGTGACGATCATGGCGGGGAAGGCGAGTTGAAAATCCGAAAGCTGAATGAGAAATACACCAGGCTTCGCGAGTCCATTCAGGCCAGATTGATGTCGGATTCCGAACGCAAGGCCTACGAGAAGAGCCAGAAAAAAGAACAAAAGGCGAAGAAAAAAGCTGAAAAGGCCCAGCAGAAAGAAGGGACTGCTGATAAAGAAACCCGATCACGGGTCTATGTTCTCGACTTTGACGGCGACATCAAGGCCAGCGATACCGATCCTCTGCGTCGGTCAATCACAGCAGTCCTGAGTGTCGCCGATCCCGAGCGGGATGAAGTGGTGATCCGCCTTGAGAGCGGTGGCGGTTTGGTGCATTCCTACGGGCTGGCGGCCGCACAACTGGACCGGATTCGCAGCAAGGGGATTGCGCTGACGGCTTGCGTTGACAAAGTCGCGGCCAGTGGCGGTTACATGATGGCTTGTGTGGCAGACCGAATCATCGCGTCACCATTCGCTATCCTGGGCTCCATTGGTGTGGTTGCTCAATTACCCAATTTCCATCGGTTCCTGAAAAAGAACGATGTTGACTTCGAAGTGCTTACTGCGGGCGAGCATAAGCGGACCATGACCATCTTTGGTGAGAATTCTGAAAAGGGGCGGGAAAAGTTTCTGGAAGACCTGGAAGACACCCATGTGCTATTCAAGGAATACGTAAGTGAGCGTCGTCCGGGCGTCGACATAGGCGCGGTTGCCAACGGGGACATCTGGTTCGGTAAGCGGGCGCTGGACGTCAACCTCATTGATGAAATCAAAACCTCCGACGAATATCTCATTGAAGCCTGTGACCGGGCGGACGTAGTCTCAGTGACGTACCAGCGTAAGCGGTCGCTCCCGGAAAAGCTGGGTCTGGCGACCAGCGCTGCCCTTGAGCACACGATCTGGCGGGTACTCAGTGCCTTTCGGAACCAAAACATGCAATAGCATCTGCAGGGTGGGGGATAACCATGCCAACGAAAACCGATTTTAAAGCCTGGCGCGTCGAGGAAAAGGACGGGCGGTACGTAGGTAGCGAACAGACCCTCAATACGAGCGATCTCCCGGACGGCGAGATACTGATCCGGGTTTCGCATTCCTCCCTCAATTATAAGGACGCTTTGTCGGCGTCCGGTAATAAGGGCGTGACCCGAACTTTTCCTCATACCCCGGGTATCGATGCGGCCGGCGAGGTGGTTGAGTCTTCCTCCCCGGACATCTCTGCGGGCAGCAAGGTAATTGTCACGGGGTATGACTTGGGTATGAATACCGATGGTGGATTTGGCGAGTACATTCGCGTTCCCGCCGGTTGGTGCGTCCCGATGCCGGCCGGCTGGGATGCGCGTAAGGCCATGATCTACGGAACGGCCGGTCTGACGGCGGGTTTGTGTGTTCAGAAGCTTCTCACCATGGGCGCTAACCCGTCCCAGGGGCCAGTTGCGGTTTCCGGCGCCAGTGGTGCCGTCGGCAGCGTCACGGTCGAGCTGTTGGCCAAACTGGGATTTGAAGTTGTCGCCATCAGTGGCAAGTCAGATCATGCTGATGACCTGAAGGCACTGGGAGCTACTGAGGTGGTTGGCCGTGATACCTTGGCCGAAGAGAAAAAGCCTTTGGTTAAACCGGCTTTCGGAAACGCCGTAGATACTGTCGGGGGTACCCCTCTGGCGGAGCTCCTGAAACAGATCAAGCCGGGTGGGTCCGTGTCCTGTTGCGGGCTTGTGGCCGGGCCTCAGCTCCAGACCACCGTTCTTCCGTTCATCCTGCGCGGAGTCAATCTGCTCGGCGTAGACTCGGTGGAGATCTCGCTTACGGAGAAACAGTCAGTGTGGGATAAATTTTCCGGCGAGTGGGCCTGCCCGAAAACCGAAGCGTCGGCCAAAGACATCGGACGGTCTGGTCTGGAGCCAGCTCTGCAGGCATTCCTGAAAGGTGCCTCGGCTGGAAAGATTGTTCTTGATCATAGCCTTTAAATAAAAAAGCCTGCCACGCGTGGCAGGCTTTTCTTGTCTCTGTCGGGGCCCGGTTCCGTTCAGGAAGCTCGCCGGCGAAACAGAGGAACATCCGTATCTGTTGCTGCCTGGTAGCCCTGGCTAAAGAAATTGAGGCAGCGAACGGCTTTCTTAATATCCTTGTCCGGGCGCAAGGCATACGCGCTGAAGCCGCAGCGCTTCATGAACTGCAATTGATCAAGCAGGACATCACCGATGGCCCTCAGTTCGTTCTCATACCCGAAGCGTTCACGCAGCAACCGGGCGATACTGTACCCGCGCCCGTCACTGAATTTCGGGAAGTTGACGGCAATGACGGGCAGTTCGTTGACCTTGCCTTCAAGTATCTCCGGCTCGTCGTGGCTATCAAACCAGACGCCAACGGAGTAGTTGCCGGCAAAATGCTCGTAGCCTGCCAGCCAGAGGTCCGCGGGAATCAGCGCCTTACCCTGTTCTGGAATTTTGAGGGATTCGCCCTCAGCGGGGCGGGGCACGACGGTCCAGTCATCACGTTGGATGCTGCCATCCTGGAAAATTACATCAGGCATAAACCCGCTCCTTGAAGGGATCAATTCCAACACGGCGATAGGTATCGAGGAAGGTTTCTTCCTCGGTACGCTTGTCGACGTACACATCGATGATCTTGGCGACGACCTCGGGCATATCGTCACGGGCGAACGAGGGGCCGAGGATCTTGCCAATGGCGGCGTCGTGATGGGATGACCCGCCCAGGCTGATCTGATAGAACTCCTCGCCTTTCTTATCGACACCGAGTACGCCAATGTTGCCGACGTGGTGATGCCCGCAGGCGTTCATGCAACCTGAGATGTTCAGGTCAATGTTGCCCAGATCGTACAGATAGTCGAGATCATCGAACCGGCGTTGAATAGCTTCGGCCACTGGGATCGATTTGGCGTTTGCCAATGCGCAGTAATCACCACCGGGGCAACAGATAACATCGGTAAGGGTGTTAAGGTTAGCGGTGCCAAAGCCCATGGGGGTTACGGCCTGCCACAGTTCCAGTAGCCGGTCCTGACGGACGTCAGCCAGAACCACATTTTGCTGGTGGGTCACGCGGACCTCTCCAAAGCTGAACTCATCGGCCAGTTCGGCGATCTGTTCCAGCTGGCGATCAGTGACGTCGCCCGGCGGTGTGCCGGTCTTCTTCATGGTCAGGGTGACAATCGCATACCCTGGCTTTTTGTGGGTGTCGACGTTGTGGCTCAGCCACTGGTCGAACTCCCGATTTTCAAAGCGCTGCTTCGCCAGCAGATCGGTCGCATTATCGGTGGCCGTATAGTCAGGCTCCGTGAAATAGGACTGAATCCGATCAATGGCATCGCGGGTCAGGCGTGTAGGCGAATCCTTGATGTGCGCCCATTCGGCTTCCACCTTCTCCGCAAAAGCTTCCGGAGTCAGGGCCTTGACCAGAATCTTGATACGCGCCTTGAACTTGTTGTCGCGACGACCGTACCTGTTATAAACGCGCAGTACAGCTTCGAGGTAGGTCAACAAGTCCAGTTCCGGCAAGAACTCACGAATCACAGGACCAACCATCGGGGTGCGGCCAAGGCCGCCACCAACGTGAACCCTGAAACCGAGTTCGCCCGCATCGTTCCGAACCATCTGCAGACCAATGTCATGCACCTGGATAGCTGCCCGGTCGGTTTTCTCGGACGCATTAACGGCTACCTTGAACTTGCGTGGCAGAAAGGCGAATTCCGGATGGAATGTGGACCACTGGCGAATGATTTCACAGTAGGGGCGAGGGTCTGCAATTTCGTCTGACTGCACACCGGAAAACTGGTCGGTCGTGGTGTTCCGAATACAGTTGCCGCTGGTCTGGTTGGCATGCATTTCCACTTCGGCGAGCTCGGCGAGAATGTCGGGAACGTCTTCAAGTGCCGGCCAGTTCAGCTGGACATTCTGTCGGGTTGTGAAGTGGGCGTAGCCCTTATCGTAATCGCGGGTAATCCGCGCCAGCCGACGCAACTGGTCTGACCGCAACATGCCATATGGAACCGCAATCCGGAGCATTGGCGCGAGGCGCTGGACATAAAGCCCGTTCTGGAGGCGAAGTGGCAAAAACTCATCTTCGGCCAGTTCACCGGCCAGGGCGCGCTCTGTCTGGTCACGGAATTGGGCAACCCGTTCGGCAGCGATTCGCCGATCATGTTCGTCGTATACGTACATAGGGAACGTCCTGCTTTAAAGCGTCGTTACGGCCTTCCGAAAACAAATTCTGAAATCCAGGAAGTCGGGCCTTATATCTGCCCGGGAGGATAGCACCGTGTTTTTATTCTTAAAATGATTATTTCAAAATATGTTTATCGATTGAGGCGATAAGCGGGAGCGCGGGAAACTGGACGGATGTCAATTTTAAGGCTTTACTGAGAGCTGGGCTGAAGTAATTTTCATCAGCCTATGCAAATAATAAAAAGATCCACGAGTAAAAGATCCGAAAGAGGAAAGCACAATGAAAAAATCTGCGCATTCAGACAGTCAGGCTGACGCTGTCGCCGCCGTGTTGCTGGTACTGCTCGCCGTTGCTTTCGCCGTTGTGTGGGTATCTGGTCAGTAGGTTATTGACTGGCCAACACCATCTGCACGATCACGATCAGCCCAATTACGAAACCTGCGGTGAAGAGAATCCCCGCGATGATGTAAGGCCAGGGGCTGTGGCTTGAGAAATCCTCCTCCCGGCGCTTGTCTGACTGGACGCCAAAAGCGCCGGCGAGAATGCTCTGCATGACTTTCAATACGCCCGGGCCACCGGGCTTGCCATTTTTATGTTCTTCTCTGCCTGACGGATCTGCCATAGCATCGCCTGTGGTTGCGAATGATGAGTGACCGTTCGAATTATTCAGCCGGATCGTAGGCAAGGCTGGGCGCCAGCCAACGCTCTGCTTCCGCCTTCGAAATACCTTTGCGTTCAGCATAGTCTTCAACCTGATCCGCGCCAATCTTCCCGACCGCGAAATACTTTGATTCCGGATGGGCAAAATACCAGCCCGAAACCGCTGCAGTGGGGAACATGGCGAAGTGTTCGGTCAGTTCAATGCCGGTGGTTTCCGTGGCGTTCAGCAGTTCGAACAGAGTCGCCTTTTCCGTATGTTCCGGGCATGCGGGATATCCCGGAGCAGGGCGGATTCCACGGTACCGTTCCTTGATCAGATCTTCATTGCTCAGCTTCTCATCGTTGGCATAGCCCCAGAATTCCTTTCGAACCCGTTCATGCATGCGCTCGGCGAAGGCTTCGGCGAGGCGATCAGCCAGCGCCTTGACCATAATGGCGTTGTAGTCGTCGTGGCGGTCTTTGAATTCCAGGGAGAACTCTTCCGCACCAACACCGGTCGTGACCGCAAAACCGCCAACGTAGTCACAGGCCTCGGAGCCCTCCGGTGCAATGAAGTCCGAAAGCGCCATCATCGGTTTCCCCGGCGCCTTCTCATCCTGTTGGCGCAGGTGGTGGAGTATGGTCAACTCTTCGCTTCGGGTTTCATCCTTGTAGACCACAATGTCATCGTCCCGACGGCTGGCCGGCCAGAAACCGATAACCGCCCGCGCGGTAATCCGCTTTTCATCTATCATCTGGCGCAGGATTTTCTGGGCGTCGTCGAACAGGCTTCGAGCGGCTTCGCCCCGCTTGGGATCGTCAAAGATGCCGGGGTATTTGCCCGAGATATCCCACGAGATAAAGAAAGGCGTCCAGTCGATGTACTCCACCAGTTCGTTCAGGTCATATTCCTCGAACACCTTGATTCCGGTGAACGCGGGTTTTGGTGGGGTGTAACCGTCAAAGGTGATTTCCGGTGCCCGCGCCCGCGCTTCCTTGAGAGAGACCAGTTTGGTGCGGTCGCCCCGGTTCTTGCGCCGTTCGCGGATCTCGTCGTATTCGATGCGAGCGGCTTCCACCAAACCGTCTTTGCCGGTCTTACTCAGCAACTGGGAGGCGACGTTCACACAGCGCGAGGCGTCAGATACATACAGAGCGATGTCGTTCTTGTACTGGGGCTCAATCTTGACCGCTGTGTGTGCCTTGGAGGTGGTGGCGCCCCCAATCATCAATGGAATGTTGAAGTCCAGGCGTTGCATCTCCTTGGCCACATGAACCATTTCGTCCAGCGACGGCGTGATGAGGCCGCTGAGACCGATAATGTCTACGCCTTCTTTCTTGGCGGTTTCAAGTATTTTGTCGCAGGGCACCATCACGCCCAGATCAATCACTTCGTAATTATTGCACTGGAGTACCACGCCCACGATGTTCTTGCCGATGTCGTGGACATCGCCCTTAACGGTGGCCATAAGGATTTTGCCCTTGGCCTTGTGGTCCTCGGTTTTCTCGGCTTCGATGTACGGAATAAGGTGAGCGACTGCCTGTTTCATCACCCGCGCGCTTTTCACCACCTGGGGCAGGAACATCTTGCCGTCACCGAACAGATCACCAACCACGTTCATGCCGTCCATCAACGGGCCTTCGATGACCTCGATGGGATGGGAGGCGTTCTGGCGGCAAGCCTCGGTGTCGTCGACGATGTAGTTGGTGATGCCTTTAACCAGCGCATGCTCAAGGCGTTTCTCTACCGGCCATTCGCGCCAGGCAAGGTCCTCTTCCTGGGTTTTTCCGCCTTTGCCCTTGAACCGTTCGGCAATCTCCAGCAGCCGGTCGGTGGAATCGTCCCGGCGGTTCAGAACAACGTCTTCGACCAGTTCCTTGAGTTCAGGATCGATTTCATCGTAAATCACCAGCTGTCCCGGATTGACGATGCCCATGTTCATGCCGGCCTTGATGGCGTGGTACAGGAAGACCGAGTGAATTGCCTCGCGCACCACGTCGTTGCCCCGGAAGGAGAACGACACGTTACTGACGCCGCCGGAGATGGAGGCGTGGGGCAGGTGTTCCCGGATCCAGCGGGTGGCATTGATGAAATCGACGGCGTAGTTGTTGTGCTCTTCGATGCCGGTAGCGATGGCGAAGATGTTGGGGTCAAAGATGATGTCAGCGGGATTGAATCCGATGCCCATCAGCACGTCATAGGAGCGTTTGCAGATCTCGGTCTTGCGTTCGTATGTGTCGGCCTGGCCCTGTTCGTCAAAGGCCATTACAACGACGGCCGCGCCATAGCGCATACAGTCTTTTGCCCGCTTGATGAACTCATCTTCGCCTTCCTTGAGGCTGATGGAATTCACCACGGCCTTGCCCTGAGTGCAGCGGAGGCCGGCCTCGATCACTTCCCACTTGGAGGAGTCGATCATGATGGGCACGCGGGAGATGTCCGGTTCCGAGGCGACGAGGTTCAGGAAGGTGACCATCACCTCCTTCGACTCCAGCATCCCTTCGTCCATGTTTATGTCGATGATCTGGGCGCCGTTCTCAACCTGATCGCGGGCGACGCTCAGGGCTTCCTCGTATTGTTCCTCCTTGATCAGTCGCAGGAAGCGCTTGGAACCCGTTACGTTGGTTCGTTCGCCAACGTTGATAAAAAGAGTGTTTTCGTCACCGGTAAACGGTTCGAGGCCAGACAGTCTCAAGGCCTTTTTGCGCACGGGAATCTGGCGCGGAGGATACTTGGCCACCGCCTCGGCGATCGCCTCGATGTGATCCGGGCGTGAGCCGCAACAGCCACCGATGATGTTCAGGAAGCCGTCCCGCGCGAAGCCTTCGATGATCTCGGCCATCTCTTCTGGAGTCTGGTCGTATTCACCAAATTCGTTGGGCAGACCGGCGTTCGGGTGCGCGCTGACATAGGTTTCGGCCTTGGCGGAGAGTTCCTCTACATAAGGACGGAGGGCGTCTGCACCCAGTGCGCAGTTGAGGCCAACGGAAACGGGCTTTGCGTGAGCAACGGAATTCCAGAAGGCTTCGGTTGTCTGGCCAGACAGGGTCCGCCCCGAGGCATCGGTGATGGTGCCGGAAATCATGATTGGCAATTCAATGCCGCTGTCTTCGAAATACTGCTGGGTCGCGTAGATGGCCGCCTTGGCGTTCAGCGTATCGAAGATGGTCTCGATCAGGATCAGGTCACAACCGCCCTCAACCAGGCCCTCCACGGCTTCGTAATAGTTGTCGACCAGAGTCTGAAAATCGACGTTACGATAACCGGGATTGTTCACGTCTGGTGAAATAGATGCGGTGCGTGAGGTCGGGCCAACGGCGCCAGCCACGAAGCGGGGTTTGGCGGGGTTGCGGGCGGTGAAATCATCGGCAATGTCCCGGGCCAGTTGTGCCGCCGCCACATTCAGCTCCTTGGCGATGGCTTCCAGCCCGTAATCTGCCTGGGAAAGACGGGTCGAGTTGAACGTATTGGTTTCGATAATGTCCGCGCCGGCATCGAGATAATCCGCGTGAATGTTGCGGAGCAGGGCAGGCTGAGTCAGGTTGAGCAGGTCATTGTTGCCCTGAACTTCCCGGTCGTAATCTGCAAACCGATCGCCGCGAAACGCCTCCTCGTCCAGTTTCAGGTTCTGGATCATGGTGCCCATACCGCCATCAAGAATCACAATGCGTTCCTGCAGGGCCTTGTGGAGCTGTTCCAGACGGGTGTTGCGATCGGTCATATCAGTACTTCCGGATGTCGTTTATAACGGCGTATTTATCTCAGTGGCGCGGGATAATAGCAAAAATGCGCAAGCCCGTCTTAGTACGAATGACCATTATCATCTGCTCAATTGAACGGGCGCACAGAGGTTTTGTCGTAGGTGAAAGTCATTACGCCTATAAAGACCAACCATTTTACTTGGTCTTTCATGTTTGCGCGAAGTCCCTTAAAATGGACTCAAACTTTCAAACGGGTTGAAAACATGGCATTGGTTACTGTGACAGATCCCGCCCGGGATTATCTTGCACAACTTATTGAGAAGCAGGACGTGGACGGCATGGGTGTCCGGATTTTCGTAACCCAGCCCGGCACCAAGAATGCCGAAACCTGTCTGGCGTATTGTCCGCCCAATGAAGTGGTTCCGACAGATGAACAACTGGATCTGGAAAAGTTCACCTTGTACCTGGACCACAACTCAGTGCCGTTTCTGGAAGAAGCCTTTGTTGATTACTCCAAAGATCAAATGGGTGGCCAGCTGACGATCAAGGCCCCGAACGCCAAGGTGCCAAAGATTGACGATGACGCGCCTCTGCCGGATCGGGTGAACTACATCCTGGCGTCCGAAATAAATCCGAACCTTGCTGCCCATGGCGGCGACGTTTCTTTGGTGGAAATCGTCGACGAGTCGGTTGCCGTGCTCCGCTTTGGCGGTGGTTGCCAGGGTTGCTCCGCAGTCAGCCTGACGCTGAAGCAGGGAGTGGAGTCCACCTTGAAGGAGCGGGTGCCGGAGATAACCGCCGTTCGGGATGTGACGGACCACACCAACACCGAAAACGCCTACTATCAGTAGGTCTTGTCTTTCTGACCCGCCCCGCCGATCGTGGTGTGGCGGGTTCCGATCAAAACCTGCCGCAATACCGCTATTCTGATGGCTTCACGGCCAATGTCCAAAAGTTCCAAATACTTCATTATCAGTCACATAAACTGAATCAGCACACGGCTACAATGGTCTACTGAGTCAAACCTATCCAGGATTCTCTTCGGCCACACATTCTTTACCGGGGTTTCATTTGTCCGACCTAGCGCTTCTGTCCCTGCCGATCATGGCGGCCACCGTAGGCTGGTTCACGAACTGGCTTGCGATCAAGATGTCATTTTATCCGGTGCAGTTTATCGGAGTGGGCATACTGGGCTGGCAAGGCGTTATTCCCCGTAAAGCAGAAAAAATGGCGCACATCTGCATTGATCGCACTTTGCAGCAGTTTGGTGACCTGAATTCCGTCTATAACAAGCTTGAACCCCAGCGCATCGCCGAGCAGGTCATCTCTCAGGTTACCCCCAGACTCGACGAATACATCGATGAAGTGATGTATGAGATTCAGCCGGTGCTATGGGATAACCTGCCGCTGTTCGTAAAGAACCGGATCTACCAGTGGGCCAGAGAACAGTTACCTTCCCGGGTCGAGGAGCTGGTCGAGGATTTTGGAGACGATCTTGATGAACTGGTGGATCTGAAGGCCCTGCTCAGTAGGGAGCTTGAGAAGCATCCGGACCTTATGAACCGTATTTTTCAGCAGGCCGGGGCGGTGGAACTGCAATCGGTTATTAACCGGGGCGCCATCATTGGCGGCATTCTGGGTGCTGCATTGATTCCGCTGTGGATCCGCTTTCCGGAGCCCTGGTTGTTGCCAGTTGGCGGGTTTGCTATTGGTTTTCTCACCAACTGGGTGGCCATCACGTTAATTTTTGCCCCGCTCAGGCCCCGACGAATCCTTTTCTGGAAGGTCCAGGGGCTGTTCCTGCGCCGACAGCCCGAGATCAGCGATGTCTGGGCGAGATTGGTGGCGGACGAGCTGATTACGGTCGAGAAGGTGGCCGACGCCATGCTCAATGGTCGCCATGGCGACCGGACACGCGCCATCATTCAGAAACACCTCCGGCCTTTGCTTGATAATTCGGTGGTTATGAAACTGACGGCGCAGGTGACTGTCGGGATGACCGGATACACCGAGTTGAAGAAGGCGATGAATCAGAAGGCGGTGCTGGCGACGAAAGACGTCTTCAGCGATCCTGCCTTCAACCGCGAGCGTGCTCCCGTAGTCGCTGAAGTGCTTTCGGGTCAGATGCGGGCGCTTGGGCCGTCAGAGTTTCAGGACATCCTTCGTCCCGCCTTCCGTGAGGAGGAGCTCCAGTTGATGATCGTGGGCGGGATTTTCGGCGCTCTGGCGGGACTGGTCCAGTTCGTCTCGCTGGTACATCTGAGCTTTTAACTGACGACACGCGTTTTTAGACGCGAGGAGAGGAACCATGCCGGTTTGGGCGGTAATACTGATTCAGGTGTTGGCCACGGCCTTCACGGTCGCGCTGGTGCAGGCCGGTTTCTGGGGACTGGTTGTCCGGCCCTATCTGGACCGGAAAGTGGCGGAGCTAATCCAGGCGTCACAGGAGATCGAGCCAAATGTGACCCGTGGCGTAAAGCGTGGCGTTGAGGAAACCATCAAAGGTTTTCCCGAGAGCGCGCTGGACGGGACGGTTAAGGAATCGACCCGGCAGTTCCTGAAATTCGGCTCGGGCCTTTTCGAGAACGGGCTGAGCAGTTTTCTGGGAAGTGCGGCAGACCTTGAGCGGAAGGCTGAGGCTGAACGTCGGGGACAACGACCTGCTGACTGACAGTTACAGGCAGTTGGTGGGGCGAGGGAGGCCTGCAATACGGCAAGCGGTCTTGGCCGGCGTCCCGGGGAACAGCTGCATCAGGTAAATGCTGTTGCCTTTTTCTTCGCCCATGGCGTCCTTCACGGCTTTGACAAACAGCCTGTTGGATGGGGGTGATATTTCATGTTCCTTATAAAAATCCCTTAGGAACATGATGATTTCCCAATGGTTTTCTGATAATTCAAGTCCGTCTTCGGACGCAATTTCTTCGGCTGTATCCCGGCTCCATGCCCAGGCATCCTCCAGAAAACCTTCGTTGTTTCGTTCCGGGCTTGGACTCTTGACCATGGTTCACCAACTGATTACACGTTCTGCCTGAAGTGTAAGGCCAACCCATTCCGAATAGTCGACCAGTGAGGTAGCTTGGGTGCCGCCAGAGAGGCCCCGGGCTGCCACATCGTCTCTGAGGGCATACACCCGGGCGGAATGAAAACCCTCTGCTGCGGCGAGGCCGAGCACACCATTCTCGATCAGCACGATGGCGTCATCCGGGCCAAGCATCCCAAGGCATTCGCCGAACCGTGGATGGTCCGGGGTTTTGTTCAGAATATGCAGAGTATGAAGTTCATTCATTCTTAGGTTCCGAGTCTGAGTCCGTTATCCGCGCTAGCCACCAAACGCGGCTTGGGAATATTGTGCTAGGAGCTCCGCATTTGCGTCAGTCAGCACCACACTGTCCGCAAGCTCCGGCGGAGCAATGCCGTACCGCTCACAGGAAATCCGGTCGGCCAGGATATCCTCAATGCCAAAGACAGGAGCGGCTGCCAGATTCTTCTCAACGGATTTTTGTTCGATGCCGGAAGTGTTCTGGCCTGTACGCAGCCAGTTAACGCCCGCGCCAATAAACAACAGGCTCACAGGCTGATCAAACGCCGCCAGTGAAAATGCCATATCGAGGGCTTCGCGTCCGGTCCAGCCACCATAGGGGGGCTGGTCAATGATAATGAGCATCGCCATCCTCAGCGGTCTCCATGGAAATACAGGGTCCTGGAAGATTTAATGTTGCCTTCAACCCATTCGCCAAGGCCGGCAATGGTAAACGGTGCCCTGAGATTGCTGGCATCCAGTTCGTAGCGTTTCTGTTCCTTGTCATCCACCAGTCCCCGTCGTAATGCCGATGCTATGCATGCCACGCCGGGCACCTCATGTTCCTCAAGAAACGTGGCCCAGTTCTTGGGCCAGTGCGGCTCGTCGGATGGTGGCGTTACCAGGGCTGAGGCCAGGTGAACACCGTCACCGTAGAGGAAGACCCGGTCAATGGCATGTCCGGCAGCAATGGCTGCCTTGGCGAAGGCCAAGGCGGTCTGCGGCGCCTGCGTGGAATAGGGCGCGCCGGTAATAACCAGGGTAAAGGAATGCGGGTCGAGGTTATTCATGATGTTGGGTCTGGCCAGAAAGTTTTCAGTTTACAGAATGCAAAAACCCCGGCAAGAGCCGGGGCTGTTTGAGCGAGTAGCTGATCCCTTGATCAGTCGTCGCCGCTGAATGCCGACAAGAGGTGGAGCAGGCTGACAAACAGGTTGTAGATGGATACGTACAGACCAACCGTCGCAATGACGTAGTTTCGCTCTCCGCCTTTGATGATCTGACTGGTTTCAAACAGGATCATGATGGAAGCGAAGACGGTGAAGCCAGCCGAAACCGCCAGGTGAAGGATGGAGCTTTCCATAAAAAAGGCCAGCAGCATGGCGCCGATCAGCACAAACGCGCCGGCGGTCAGGAAGCTGGACAGGAAGCTGAAATCCTTCTTGGTAATGATCGCGGTGGCAGAGAGGCCAAGGAAGGCCACTGCCGTCAGTGTCAAAGCCTGAGCAACAATCTGGGAGGCGCCGGCTGCCACAAACGCGCCGATGATTGGGCCCAGGGTGTAACCCATGAAGCCGGTCAGTGCGAAAGTGGTAACAATGCCCCAAGGGCTGTTTTTAAGCTTGTAGGTCGCAAACAGAAGGCCGATGTAACCCACGATGGTGATCAGAAATCCGGGGTGGGCCCCATTCATGTTGAGATATGCGGTTAGGGCCGAAAAGGCCAGGGTCATGCCCAGGAGCATGTAGGTATTTCGCAACACCTTCATTGCATCTGCGCTGATTCCGGTGGACGCGCGCTCCGTCTGGGGCGCAGAATAGGCTCCCTGATCGTTTTGAACGCCGAATCGTCTGTCTTCCATTGTGCTCTCCGTTGTGAACGTCTGGATACTGTCTTCCATCATAGTGTCAGATACGCAACTTTCAATCATTTACGACAGGAAACTGCCCCGTGGATTTCATTAAAACCTGTTAATGATAGAAAGTCCGGCTGGTTTTATGCAGGGCGTTGACAGCGTTGGCAATTCCGGTATCATGCTCCCCGCTGTCGCAACGGCAGCAATGGAAAAACGGTGGGCTGGCAGAGTGGCTGAATGCAGCGGTCTTGAAAACCGCCGAAGGTTAGTAGCCTTCCCGGGGTTCGAATCCCTGGCCCACCGCCATTTTTCTTTTCCTGGTTTCAGATTCTCCCCCTTGATGTAGCCTCAGCGATTCGGTTCGCGTGTTTGTGCGTATTTGGTTTACGAACCCGAGACCTCACGATAGTGATATTGAAGAGTGGGAGGCCCCGTGAGCGAAAAAAAATTGAATTCCAGTGTACCCGAACAGTCGGATGTCCGTACGAATCGTCGGTTTTCCGTATCCGCGAATCGCGGGCAGGCGAGTCAGCGGGTCAGGTACGTCGAGTCCGGAGGTGCCGCTGTTGATACGGGTGAATGCACATTCTGCCAGTCCTTTCCGGAATTGTCCGATCAAGATCCCGGGGACAAACCATAGCGTCCGAAGGGTGCTTCTGGGGGAGGAGGTGGTGCAGGCTCATGCACTCGGCGATTTCAGGGCGTCCCGGATGGCTTGAACCGCAGCCAATGCACTGTCGTTGTCCCCATGAACGCACAGGCTGTGAGCGGGTAGTTCCAGCCAGCGGCCATTGATGCTTGTTACCCCTCCCTGTTCCGCAAATGATAGCGCCTGGCTCACAATGATCTCGGGATCACTGTGCACCGCGCCTTTGTGTTTTCGTGGCACCAGAAGGCCTTCATCCGTGTAGGCGCGATCTGCAAAGGCCTCGAGCAGTACCGGCACGCCAAGGCTTTCTATCAGCGCCTGTTGCTCGTGATAGCGGCAGGTAACGGGAATCATCAGGGGCAGGTTGTGACGATAGGTGCCCACGGCTTCGGCGACCGCTCTCAGCAACGTGTCGTCCCGCATCATGTCGTTGTTGAGTGCCCCGTGGGGCTTCACGTAGGAAATGTGGGTCCCTTCGGCCCGGCACATCCCATCCAGCGCGCCAAGCTGGTAAAGCATGAGAGCGTGGACCTCCTCCGGCGTGTGGGCAATGGAGCGTCGTCCGAAGCCCGCCAGGTCATGGTAGGAGGGGTGGGCACCGATCTCGACCTCGTGTTCTGCGGCCAGCGCAACGGTACGGCGAATGACCATGGGGTCGGCAGCATGAAAGCCGCAGGCAACGTTGGCCATGTCGATGAGGGGCATTACCGCCTCATCCTGGCCCATTTCCCAGGCTCCGTAGCTCTCCCCAAGATCACAATTCAGCTTCATCTTTCACATGTCCCGGCCAGGGTAGGTGGCCTCTTTCCGTTCGTCTGCCAACCTCTGCCGTTTGGCCAGCTTTTCCGGTTTGTTTTTCGGAATCTGCCAGCCCTGGAGGTTCTCCTCAATCAGCCTGACCAGCGCTTCGATGTGCCCTGGGGTCGCGTTAAGCGCCGGTATATAGCTGAAGCCCTCGCCACCGGCTTCCATGAAGTATTCTCGGTTCTCTTCATCGATTTCCTCAACGGTTTCGAGGCAGTCCGACGAGAAGCCGGGGCAGAACACATCTATAGATTTTACGCCTTTTTTCGGGAGAGATTTAAGCGTTTCGTCGGTGTAGGGTTTGAGCCACTCCTCTTTTCCGAACCGGGACTGGAAGGTGGTCAGATAGTCCTCGCCAGCAAGGCCAAGACGCTCTGCCAGGAGGCGGGATGTCTTGTGGCACTCGCAGTGGTATGGATCCCCTTTCATCAGGTATTTCAGGGGCACACCATGGTAGGACAGGATGAGCTTCTGGTTGCGTCCATGGTTGGCCCAGTGGGCTTCGATGTGTCTGGCCATCGCTTCGATGTAGGGTGGGTAGTCCGGGTAGTGGGAGATAAACCGCAAATCCGGCAACCAGCGGCGCTTACTGAAGTCCTTGGCAATGGCATCGAAGGTGGACGCGGACGTTGAGGCCGAGTACTGGGGATAGAGGGGCAACACGAGCAGTTTGCGAACGCCCTGGGCCTGCATTTCATCCAGAACGTTGGGGATCGACGGGTTGCCGTACCGCATGGCGAATCCGACCACCACGTTCGGGCCGTATTTTTTCTTCAGGGCCTCCCGGATTCCCTCGGCCTGTTTTCCGGTGTGGATCAGCAGGGGAGAGCCCTCGGGCATCCAGACTCCGGCATAGGCCTGAGCGCTCCGCCTGGGGCGAATACGAAGAATAATCCCATGCAGTATCAGCCACCAGAGCGGGCGCGGAAGCTCAACGACCCTCGGGTCAGAGAGGAATTCAGCCAGGTACCGGCGAAGCGCAGACGTTGTGGGCGCATCGGGAGTGCCAAGGTTGGTAACAAGAACACCAAGGCGCTCGGGTTGGTTGTGGCTGAAATTCTCTGAACCTTTGAACTGCATAGAGGAAATCCTGGTGATTGATCTTCTGGGAAGGGCCGGACGGTTCTATTTTTCCGAGGCCTGCTGGGCCATGCGAGGAGCAAGGCCACTGATGTCATAACCGGCGTTCCTGGCCTTGGTGAAAATCTCCTGGGCGGAGGTTTCCCGGGCAGCACTCAGAGCCCACAGCACTGTGCAGCGCGTACCGGAACGACAAAAAGCCAATACGGGTTTCTCCGCGTCTCGGATCATCGGGGCGAACCGGTCAACGTCCTGGTCGGTGATGTTGCCTGACTCAACCGGCATATAAACCCAGTCGAGGCCGACTTCGCGGGCGGCCGCTTCGATATCCGACATCGGGGGCTGTCCAAACTCTTCCTGGTCAGGGCGATTGGCAACCAGGGTCTTGAAACCGAGACGTGCCGCCTCAGCGACATCATCGACGGAGATTTGCGGTGCGACTGAGATAGTGTCATCGATCTTTCTGATTTCCATGTACGTGCGCCTCCGTAGTCGTTAACTGTGGGACTGCCGCCATGATCTCACAGCTATGGGGTGCTGTCAGAATGGCGGCTCAAGACAGTAACAGAATTGATCAGGCTTTGGTGCGGCGACGCTCTATGACTTCAAACGCCGCCATGCCGGCAACCATGGATGTTACGAAAACAAGAGCCTTGAACTCGCCAGCTCCCAGTGCGACCAAGCCGGGCCCGGGGCAGAAACCGGCCACCCCCCAGCCGACACCAAAGGCGAGCCCCCCAACAACCAGGCGTTTGTCGATGTGGTTGTTGGTGGAAATTTTCATGGAGAAGCCGAGGAACGACAAGGTACGGCGACGCGCCAGCGCAAAGGCCCCCAAGCCCACCACGACGGCACCACCCATCACGAATGCGAGGGACGGATCCCAGAGCCCGGCAATATCGAGGAAACCCAGAACCTTTTCGGGGTTGGCCATGCCCGACACAATGAGCCCCAGGCCGAAAATGAGCCCGGCCAACAGCGAAGCGGTATGATATCTCATGGTTTTACACTCCCAACTGGTGCCGGATGATGTAGACGGTAACGAAGCCCGCGCCCATAAAGGTGAGGGTTGCTACCAGGGATCGGACAGAGAGCCGGGAAAGCCCGCAAACACCGTGGCCGCTGGTGCAGCCGGAGCCGTAGCGGGTGCCAATTCCAACCAGCAGGCCCGCGATGATCAACGCTGGATAGCCGGCGTTGATTTCAATTGGAGGCAGTTCCGCTGCGAGTAGCCACACAGCGGGTGCGCCAATGAGCCCGACAAGAAACGCCAGGCGCCAGGCAATGTCACCGCGGCCCGGTACGAGGAGACCACCCAGGATGCCGCTGATACCGGCAATCCGGCCGTTAAGAAGCAGAAAGCAGGCTGCTGCCAGCCCAATCAGAATGCCGCCCGCCAACGCCGACCAGGGCGTAAAGTTACTCCACGCAATTTCAATCATTCAGAGTCTCCACAGTGGTTCAAAGGAAGGTTTTTGGAATAAGCATATAAATAGGGGCGATAATAACAAAAAAAAGCCCGGCACAGGGTGCCGGGCAGAGGCGTGCGAGTAGTATCCATGAAAGACTTCCAGACAAACCGGCATCAGCAGGGATACCGGTATCAGGAAGTATTGACCATATTTTGAACACTTCAAGCTGCTACCCGGCTCGTTTCAAAACATTTTTTCATATTGAATGCCTGTTTATATTGCGGCCTTTCCCTGTGCGCCTTTCAGGCCGACTGAAATCGGCCTCGCAGTGTAATACAATGAGGACTCCCAGCAATATTTTATCCCCTGAGGTTGTTACATGTCTGACGAACACGACAAGAAGCCGGAAAACGATCCGCAACTGGCGGCCAAGATCAAGGATTCGGCGCGCCAGATATGGCTGGCCGGCCTCGGGGCATACACCAAGGCAGAAGAGGACACCGGGCGATTTTTCGATCGTCTGGTCCAGGAGGGCGAGCAGCTCGAGAACAAGACCCGTGGCGTAGTAGAGAAACAGATCAAGTCCGTCGAGGATCGGGTTGGAGATGTCCGGGAGCGCGCGACCGGCACCTGGGATAAACTGGAAACGCTGTTCGATGAGCGGGTATCCGGTGCTCTCCGTCGTCTCGGTATTCACCGGCGCGAAGAAATAGAAGCCATGGAGCGGCGGATAGAGGCACTCGAAAATGAGCTGATGCGCCTTCGGAGCGAACGCGGGGACGACGAGGAAGAATAATTTCCCGGGACTAGAGGTAGTCCCGGCTCATCAGACGGGCGTGATTTTGTTCGTCTGGAGCCAGGTAGGGAATCACCAGATGCATCATCTGGTAGACACCACGACCGGGATCCACTGATTCCCGGTCATTCAGATGAGAAAGCGTATCAAAACTACACCAATAGCAGGCAGTTAGCGTTAACTGCTCACACAATGCCTGAAGCTGCTCCGAGCCAATCTCCATCATTTCCTGCTGTCGGAAACTCTCGCAAATCACCTGGAAGGCGGCAGTCTTCTTCTTTTTCAGTCTTCTGAACCGGGTTTGTAACTGGTCGTACCGGGAGAGGACATTCACCAGATCCTGGTAAATGAATCGGTAGCGGGCGACCGTCTCGAACAGCAGGTGAAGGAAGAAGCCCTGCTGATCAAGACTGATGTCGACGTCTTTCGGCACCGCCAGCAGATCCAGCATTTCTGCCTCGAACCGTCCGAACAGCTCCTCGACGATGTCGCCCTTGCTCTTGAAATGGTAGTAGAGGTTGCCGGGACTGATGTCCATCTCATCGGAGATCAGAAGCGTAGTCACATTGGGTTCGCCGACGCTGTTGAACAGCGCCAGGCTGGTATCGAGGATACGGTCGCGGGTTTTGATTTTTTTCATGTCGCGCCCGGTGCGCTCCTATAGGTCAAAGCTTGCCCAGACAGGGCAGTGATCGGATGGACGCTCCATGGCGCGGATGTCATACGAAACACCGGCTTCACGCGCTTTCGGCAGCAGGCTGTCGCTGGCCATGATCAGGTCAATACGCAGCCCGCGGCGGGGATCGCGTTCAAACCCTTTGCTGCGGTAATCAAACCAACTGAAGGTATCGGATTCCTCGGGATGAAGATGCCGGAAGACGTCGGTGTATCCCCGGGCTTCGACCTGTCCGAGCCATTCCCGCTCTTCGGGCAGGAAACTGCACTTTCCGGTGCGGAGCCACCGCTTTGCGTTGTCCGCGCCGATCCCGATATCCCGGTCGGTGGGTGAGATATTCATGTCGCCCATCACCACAACGTGGCCGCCACGTCGCTTCAGGTCATCCAGGTATTTCATCAGGTCGGCATAGAATTTTTCCTTGGCGGGAAATTTCACCGGGTGGTCCCGACTCTCGCCCTGGGGGAAGTAGCCGTTGACGACCGTGAGGGGCTCTCCATTTACCATGAAGTGGCCTGTAATCAGGCGCCGCTGGGAGTCTTCGCCATCCCAGGGGTAGCCCTTGAGGACCGTGTCAGGTTCCATCCGGGACAAGAGTGCCACGCCATAGTGGGTTTTCTGGCCATGAAAGTGAACGTGATAACCCAATTCACGGACAGCCTCCACCGGAAACTCCTCGTCTCGGACCTTGGTTTCCTGAAGGCCTATGAAATCCGGTTTCAGACTGTTGATGACGGCTTTGAGCTGGTGCAGACGGGTACGAATACTGTTGACGTTGAACGACACAAACATCATAGGTGCTGATTCTCCGGCGTTGACTCCGCCGCGAGTTTAACACAATGGGTACGGGGGGCGGCCTTGGCAGTGGCGACGCATTCAGGGAGTCAGTTCACAATCCGGCCAGTTTGATACCGAATACTGAATGTGAGCAGTGTAATTGGCGTCGTTGTTCTTCCTGATATTGGTGAGCCCATAATAGTCGGTCAGGGCGCCCCTGGCGTTGTAACCCAGGATAATCGGGTCCACCAGAAACCGCAGGACCATCCCGGTGGGACGGATCTGAACAACATGATCCGCCGTTACCTTCGAGCTTTCAGTCGACTCGAGTACAAATTCGTAGTGTTCACCGCGCGTGGGGCCGAGAAACCGGAACTCTACCGATTCGCCATTCAGCACAGCCCGCCAGTTGCGCCGGACGAAATTGTCGAAACCGGCATCGACCACAACTTTCTCGGAGAAGGGAACATCGAAGGTTCTGCTTTCCCCGGCCGGCATTTGCCAATTGATGACCAGGGTATTGGGCTCGGGGTATTCAATAGACAGAGATTCATCGAATTCCGGCTGGCGGAAGTCGACGGCGGGACGAAGGACCGAATCCGAGTAATTGAGGTCCTTGGACGCGAACGCATGATCGCGGTCCGGCCTCTGGTAGGCAATTGAGTGTTCCTGAGGCTGGAATACACCGCTCTCGCATGTGCCGGCCACGGCGTGTTGCTCCAGGTAGAGAGTTTCGCCTGCGTAAGTTCTGGCCGTCCCGGTAAAGCTCATCTGCGCGGCGAAAGCCGCTGGCGCGGCCAGACAACATGCAGCCGTAATAATGAGTCCGGCCCGTTGCCTGGTCATTGCTGAAGCTCCGGGTACAGGGATTTCCTGAGGAACAGGAGCAAGGGGAACACCACCAGCCAGCCAATGGCCAGGGCCATAAGGGAGGGCACCAACTCGGGCAGGATAACGGCGCCCAGTTTGCTGGCAGACCAGTAGGCAAATGGCCCGGCGATGGGAGCCAGGACAAATGGCAGCCAGGCTTTGCGGCTGATCCAGTCGAGGGAATGGCTGAGCGTGGTCATGAAGATGGCCCAGATCGCAACCAGCCACGGTGGCGTCAACAGCACTTCACCATCCGCACTGGCCAGGATTCCGGAACGGAACCACAGGAGGTCAAGCGAAGCCCCCAGCACCGTACCCAAGCCGATGAACTGGAGTTCGCTCATTCGCTTCTGGCTTACGAGCAGCAGGTGCAGAACCAGGAGTCCGGCCACCAGGCCCGCTGCCGGCATTCCGGGGTAGAGAATGCAGATCAGCCAGCCGGCCTGGAAGACAACAAAGTTCAGAATGTTTCGGGTGGTCTCAGATCGGATCATAGGCTCAGGATATTTGATCGTTTGTTTCCCGGTTTTGCCATCAGGATCTGGGATACGCCGATGGCGCGCTCACTGAACCCGGCTTCACAGTAGGCGAAGTAGAATTCCCAGAGGCGTCTGAAGGCCTGATCGTAGCCCAGGGCCTCAAGTTTTCCGGGGTTCGCCATGAACCGTTCACACCAGTCTTGCAGGGTGCGGGCATAATGGAAACCAATGTCCTCGGCATGCGTGAGCACGAGGTTGCTCTGGGTTCTCATGGAATCGAGGATGGCACCGAACGATGGAATGAAGCTGCCGGGAAAGATAAAGCGCTGGATGAAATCAACATTCTTCAGGGCGCGCTTATAGCGCTGTTCCGGCATATTGATGGCCTGAATCAACGCCAGCCCATCGTTTTTGAGCAGGGTGCTGATCTGTGCCAGGTAACTGTCGAGAAACTGCGGCCCAACGGCTTCAATCATCTCGATGGAAACGAGCTTATCAAACCGACCCTCTAGATCGCGATAGTCGTCGAACAGCAGGGTGATGCGGTCATCGAGGCCTTCCTCGGTAACCCGGGCCTTAGCCAGTTCCAGCTGCTCTTTTGAGATTGTGGTCGTGGTTACATGGCAGCCATAGTTTTTGGCGGCGTGAATAGCGAATCCGCCCCAGCCGGTGCCAATCTCGATGACCCGGTCGCCAGGCTGCAGGTCCAGTTTCCGGCAAATGGTGTCCAACTTATGAATGGCGGCCTCATCCAGCGTCGCGTCCGCACTCGGGTAGATCGCCGAGGAATACATCATGGTCGGATCCAGGAAGAGCTCGAACAGGTCGTTGCCAAGATCGTAATGGGCACTGATATTTTTTCGTGAACCCTCCCGGGTGTTCCGGTTGAGCCAATGAAGTCCCTTGAGTGCCGGTTTTGTCACCCAACTGAAGCGATCCTCAAACCCGTTCATGCGATCGACGTTTCGGGTGAAGAACCGGAGCAGGGCCACCAGGTCCGGGGTAGACCAGTCGCCATTGACGAAGGCTTCCGCAGCCCCGACGCTGCCCCCGGTGAGCAGATCCCGCCAGGTGCTGTGGTCGTGAATCACCAGCTCAGCCGCCGGGTACCGGGCATCCCCATCACCGAACACCAGGTCATCGCAGCCATCCTCATGGACAGTCAGGATGCCGTCGCGAAGTTGGTTTAGCTGTTGTAACACTAGACTCCTGGCGATGCGGCTGGCCAAAGAACGTGAACGGTCCTGGTCTTCCGCCGATTGAACTGAGGTATTCAGGTTCTCCATGAACTTACCCTTCCACGCTTCTCGTTTTTGTGTGCGGTACTGGAGACATCCAGCCCCGAATCGTCTGCCCCCCGCCGGTAGGCCGGGTCCTTTTCGGACAGTTTGTCCGGGTGGGTATAGAACGGAGCGCCTTTGAGTTTCAGCTTCAGGGCATGCCAATAGATACCCGCCGACACCTTGAGCGCCTCCACCGGAAACTTCCGCAGGCTTCTGTGTATTTCTTTACGGGTGAGCGGGGTGCGATGGACCACCAGGGTGGCATCAAAATGTTTCTTTTCCTGTTCCAGCACGTTCATGTGAATTCGCAGATCGGGACCCCGGAAGCTGAACGTCCACTGGTAGTGCTGTTCCATGCCATTAAAGGGGGATACATGGAAACGCTTGCTGAACCCAAACCGTTCAGTGTGCCAGCCCCCCGAGCCAGGGCCTTCGCCCAGAGTTTCGAGACAGTAGACATGGCGCTCGTGCCAGGGGGTGTTGGTGATCTGGGCGACGATGACCCGGGGTACGGCGCCTTCCTGGGGACTGTCATCACAGCCATAGCAGAAATAGAAACTGACTGGATTGAAAACGTACCCGAAGTACCGGGGGTGGGTCACGAGTTCGACGGTGCCATCCGGATGCCAGCCGGTCGCCTTTTCCACATGATTCCTTACGGTGGTAGCCAGCGAACCGGCTTCGGGCTGGAAGTAGTCCGCCCGCCGCAGTGAAAGCCAGTTAAAACGCTCCAGGGAAAACAAAGGGCTGATGCTGGTGACCCGGTCCCATTCGTCCACGTCCAGTGCCAGCATGCCGGTGCTGTACTCGAACTCGTGGTTAACCGGGAATTTCCGGCGGTGCCGGACCGACCCTTCAAGCCATTGGCTGTTCATCGCTATAGCTCCAGACCGAAGGCCTCGGTCACTCTGAGCGCGCTGCGTACGCCGTCCTCATGGAAACCGTTGAACCAGTAAGCCCCACAGTAATGGGTCCGGTTCTGGTTCCCGATTTCGTCGTACCGGCCCTGCGCTGCGACTGCCTCCAGAGTAAACACCGGGTGACTGTAACGGAACTGCTTGATGATCCGGTCCGGCGCAATATCGTGGCTGCGGTTCAACGTCACGCAAAAGGTTTCCGGCGCATCATGGAAGTTCTGAAGAATGTTCATGTTGTAGGTGACCGACACCGGCTCGGTACTGTGGGATGGAATGAAGTAGTTCCAGGCGGCCCAGGCGCGGCGGGTATCCGGCAGTACGCTACTGTCAGTGTGCAGCACGACATCGTTACTCTGATAACCGATGGCCCCGAGGACCTCGCGTTCCCGGTCGCTGGGGTCCGTCAGCATCGCCAGGGCCTGGTCGCTGTGACAGGCGAGCACGACCTGATCAAAACGGCGCTCTTCGCCACCAACGTTAAGGGTGACGCCGTGCTCATCCCGCTTCACACTTTCGACCGGGCTGTTGAGGTGGGTGCAGTCCCCCAGTCGGTCCATCATCTTGTGGACATACTGGGCCGAGCCACCGGAAATCACTCGCCAGGTCGGGCGGTCATCCACCGACAGCATGCCGTGGTTGTTGAAGAATTGAAGGAAGAACCGAATCGGGAACTGCTCGAGCACGATTTCCGGTGCCGACCAGATCGCCGCGCCCATCGGTACGATATAATAGTTCCTGAAATAGCGGGAGTAGCCGTTGCGATTCAGATACTGGCCCAGAGTCTCGCTGTCGTTGATCGCCTCCGCGGCAAGATCTGCCCGGGTCTCGCGGTTAAACCGGAGAATTTCCCGGATCATCTTCAGAAAAGGCAGGTTGAACACGTTCTTGCGCTGGGCAAAAAGGGTGTCGAGACTGGTGCCGTTGTATTGCAGACCGTTGGCTTTGCAGTCGACGCTGAAGCTCATGTCGCTGACTTCTGACGGCACACCGAGCCGATCCATCAATCGGATAAAATTGGGGTAGGTCCAGTCGTTGAAGACGATAAACCCCGTGTTGACGGGCCAGGTGCGGCCACCGGCCTCGACCTGTTCGGTATTGGTGTGGCCGCCGGCATAGTCTCCGGCCTCAAATACTTCCACATCGTGCTTCTCGGCCAGTAGCCACGCGGCCGTAAGGCCGGAAACGCCGGCGCCAATGACAGCTATACGCTGACGTTCGTTACTCATCCATTGTTTTCCTGTTCAGTGGTACTTTTTCTCGCCATATTCGCCGCCATGCGATCAATCAGAGCCTGTGGCAGAGTTCCGAGCATCCGGAGCATCCAGGTGAAACGTTTGGGGAAGGCGATCTCGTTCCTGCCCTTGGCCAGGCCGCTAACGATTCGGTCCGCCGCCTCCTCGGCCGAGACGAGGAAGGGCATGGGGAAGTCGTTCCGATCCGTCAGCGGTGTTTTGACGAAGCCCGGGGAGACAACGACCACATCAATCCCTTCGGCGGCCAGATCCGCCCGCAAAGCCTGGGCGAAATAGGTCAGGGCAGCC
The DNA here is from genome assembly GCF_030238305.1 of Marinobacter albus. Lineage (NCBI taxonomy): Bacteria > Pseudomonadati > Pseudomonadota > Gammaproteobacteria > Pseudomonadales > Marinobacteraceae > Marinobacter > Marinobacter albus. Next base: position 1,993,908 of record NZ_JASSQD010000001.1, read on the forward strand.
TTTGAGGCGCCATAGCCTTCGGCGCGGCCGAATGGAAACCACCAGGCCGATGAGCTGACAATCACCAGTGTTGCCGGCAAGCCTTTGGCTCGAGTGCGCCTAAGGGCTGGTAACGCTATGTCCAGACAGCGGGCAGTTCCGATCACGTTGGTGTGGATGTTCTTCTCGATCACATCACTGTTGTAGTGAGTTATGTCGAGGTATTCACAGGTGCCGGCATTCAGGATCGCCATGTGAAGATCGCCGTGATTTTCCAGGACATTGGCGATACCCCGGAGATCCTCCTTGCTGGTGGTGTCGCCAGGTGCGGTAAGGATCCGTTCTGGCGCCAGGGCCTTGAGCTCCTCCAGGGGTTGCGCCCGACGACCGGAGAGCACCAGTCGATGGCCTCCTCGGGCAAGGGCCCGGGTTACGGCCTCGCCGATGCCGGAACTGGCGCCGGTGATCCAGATGTTCGAGTGGGTCTGCAGACGTTCACTCATCCGGCGTATCCTTTAATCCAGCGGATAACACCGCCCACTACCGGCAGGTTTTCATACAGCAGTTGGCCTGCATCGAAGTAGTCGCGGTGATAACACACCTTACCGTTGGCGATCCGCAGATGACTGATCCCATCCACCTGAATTTCCCTGCCACCATTAATGCGTTTGTGACGCAGGTGCATAACCCAGGGCACGGCTGAAAAGGAGCCATCGACGACCGGCTCTGAGAACTCGAACCGGCAGCTGATGGCGTTGGCGTAGGCACTGGCAAAATACTGAGTCAATGCATCCAGGCCCTGAACCGATCCCAAGGGATCCTGAAACTGAATGTCTTCGCTGTAGACTTCAGACAGCTTGTTCAGGTTGCCCTTGTCGAGTTCGTTAAACAGCCGCCTGAAATCGGCGAGCGTGACGGGAACCGCGGAATTATGAGAACCGACTTCAATGGCCGAGGCGCTTGTCATGAACGTGTTCTCCTCATTCTGTCCAGTTGACGGGTTTCTTCCTTGATATGTTTGGGTATCGGGTTGAGCTCCCAGATAATCCCGAGGCGGGACAGGAGCCATAGTCCATACCAGGTGATATCGATCTCGTACCACCGGAAGCCCTGACGCACCGATTGGGGCCAGCGGTGGTGGTTGTTATGCCAACCTTCACCCAAGGTAAGCAGTGCCAGCCAGAAATTGTTTCGGCTGCCATCGGAGGTTTCAAACCGCCGCTTGCCCCAGACATGGGAAAGCGAGTTGATCGAAACGGTTGCGTGGAACAGGGCAACGGTAGAAATGAAGAAACCCCACACCAGCAGCTGCAGGCCATTGGTGCCCAGCCCCGGTGCCCAGGCTGCCAGGGCCTCGCCGAGCCCGTAGATGGCGATGGCAGCCAGGGCGGGAACGATTGCATCGAAGCGATTAATGAACCGGAGCTCCGGGAACTTCATCCAGTCCCGAACCCGACGCTCATCCATGGTGAAGCCCGCATCACAAGTGAACCAGCCCACATGGGACCACCAGAACCCGCCATGGTGAGGCGAGTGCAGATCCTGTTCCTGGTCGGAATGCTGATGGTGATGGCGATGGTGGGCGGCCCACCAGAGGGGCCCACGCTGGGCTGCGCTGGCGCCAAGCACCGCAAAGACGAATTGGGCGGGCCGGCTTGTTTTGAAGGTTTTATGGGCGAAATAACGGTGGTAAAAACCCGTGATTGCAAACATCCTTATAACGAAGAAGGCGATTGCGAACACGATTGCGAAGGTGCTGGCCCCAGTGTAGAACGCCAGCAGGCACGCAAGGTGCAAAGCCAGAAACGGAATAACCCGGATAAAGTTGAATGATCGGGAGCTGGCGTCGATGTGATCCGAACCCGCAGAGGAATCGAACCACCTCAGAATGTTTGTAAACCAGTTTTGTACTCGGGTCATACCCTGTTTGCCCTTGTCTCTAAAATGAACCTGAACAGCGTGTTCATCGGAATTGGCCGAACAAAACGCTTGCAGGGTTGTACGTTCTAACTCATCACTTTGGATGCACGATAACCCATGTTTAATCAGCCATCGCAGTCAACCCATATACGCCGTATTGCAGTTGTTGGTTCAGGCCTGTCCGGACTTACGGCCGGCCTGAAGTTGAAGCGACAGGGCCACGATGTCACGGTTTTCGAGAAAAGCCGCGGTCCGGGTGGAAGGCTGGCAGCCAAACGGGTTCAGGGCGGATCGGCGGACGTAGGAGCTCAGTATTTCACCGCCCGTAATCCTGCATTTCTTCCATTCCTTCAAGAATTCGCCGGTGATAGCGCGTTCGCCGAGTGGCAGGGCCGATTCGCGTTCCGGAATGAGCGAGGTGAGTGGGATAGCTTCCCGGATGAACCCCGGTACGTCGGAAGCCCCCGAATGACAGCTATTTCCCGGGCGCTCTCCGCGCACCTTCAAGTGGTGGCGGAGACCCGGGTTGAAGCACTTGAAAAAGTGGGGCGTCGATGGTCCCTGACGGACACGGAAGGCACCGCGCTTGGTGAATTCGATCAAGTAGTGATCACGGCGCCCCCGGCCCAGACCCGGACCCTGCTGGTAGACAGCAATCTTGGCGAGCTGGCGGCCAAGCTGGATGAGCCCGTCAAAAAGGTATTACCTTGCTGGGCAGTGGCGGCGCATTTCGAGCATGCGCCCAGTGCTGCTTACGAAGGGATGCGTGTTGAACACCCGGTGCTTTATTGGGTGGCTAACAACTCCAGCAAGCCCGGCAGGGAAGACTCCGGCCAATGGTGGGTGTTGCATGCCAACCCGGAATGGACCGAACAGCACGTAGAAACGCCCGCGGCAGACGTCGCGCAGTTGATGGTTGACGCCTTCCGGGAACTGGTCGGTTCCGCCGGCGAGCCGGACAAGGTGGTGACTCACCGGTGGCTCTATGCCCGTTCGGCGGACAGCGAACAGCCCGGACACCTCTGGTTTGCTGATCAGAACATTGGCATCGCCGGAGACTGGCTCAGTGGAGGGCGGGTTGAAGGCGCCTTCAACAGTGCTTGCAGCCTGGTGGCCGCAATGTCGGAGGATGACTGACGCCGGTTACTCGGTCATGCCGTCCTGGCCCTGGGTGGTTACGTCCGGGCGCAGGTAGAAGTGCGTGATCGTACCGTCACTGAATTTGCTGAAAAAGGCGCTGACGTGCGTAATCTTCTTCAATGACCGCTTTCGGTTGATCGGATCCCTTGTCAGGACCTTGATGCCGTTGAAGTTATCCTGAATATTCGAAAACCTTGCCCGCATGGAGCAGGTCACGACGTGCGCGGGATTGAGCTTCAGTTCCTGCGCCAGCCAGGCGCTGTGACGCTCAATGCCGCGATCGCTCAGATCCTCTCGGGTGTCGAGATGGTTGAGTTTGACCCGGTTGACGATGCAGAACGAGAAGCTGGCCGGGTTTCGCCTTGCGACCTTGCGGAAGGCTTCCCAGAAGAAGTTGTCGGTCAGCTCGGCGAAAAACCGCATGTCGCTCAGGCAGGTATCCACCCACTGAAAATTCTCGGGGTCTTCCAGCACTTCATTGATGGCTTCCCGCAGAAGCCAGTCGAAGCCGAGGGCCGTTTTGTGGGCGTAGACCTTGCGGTACATCTGGTGCCGGCTGTACACGAAATCCTCAAGGGCTCCGAGGCCTTTCTGGGTAATCGCCAATCCCAGCCACGGCTCGGAAACGTTCCAGCCGAACCGGAGGTTGCTCAGCAGGTGGTCCAGATTGAAACCACCGATAGTCACTGATGAGTGGAAACCGTCCCTGAGCATGTAATCGGCACGGTCCGCATCAATTTCTCCGGAAACGATCGATTTAAGCAGGTCCATGACCATGCGGGGGATATCGTTGCTGATCAGGGATCCGGATTCAGCGTCCTCACCGGCAATAAAAGCCCAGAACGTTCGCGCGTGGCGGCGAAAGGTGTCGCTGGGCGACACATCCGTAGTCTCCATGATCCCGATGACATCGCGGGCACAGAGCCCGGCACTCTCCAGATCGACGGCCGTGAGCACGTCGTGGGCAACGCGTACGGAATAGTGCTCGTGTTCCAGTTCATCCGGCTCAGCGGAATGGTAGGCCGAGTATTCGACGCCGGTCCAGAGATCTCCGAAGCGTCCCGGGCGGGACATCAGGTCGCGAATGCGGCGGGCCTGCGTAAACTGGTGAGAGAAGCTGGAATGGCCGCTGTCGTGCAGCAGACACCCCAAGCGAATGGTCTTGGCGAGGTAGTCGATTGCATCAAGCTGGCTCAGGCTGAGGTCCGTCTGCTTGCTTAGTTGTCGTTCCCGTAGATAGGCGTCGATCATGGATCGGAACATGCGTGTTCCCACATGCATGACACCAATGCTGTGAAGAAAGCGGGAGTGGGTTGCCCCCGGGAAAACGAGGCTCAGAATGTCGTTCTGGCAGATGTTTCTGAGGCGCTGGAACAGGGGGTGATCGATAACCTGGATTTCGTGCCGGTAGAGGGGGATGCCGCCATGGACTGGATCCATGATCAGCTTGTCATAAGCGCCTAGCAAGTCGTTTACGGCACTTCTCATATCCAGGAATCTCCCAATTTAGTAAAACTGGCCTTGTTATATCACAGGGTCGTGCCAGAATAGGCTTATTAAAGCCGATTTTCCTTTTATCGCTGGTAGCTTAGGGCAACAGCCATGACCTCGCGCACCGAGCGCATACTGATTATTGATGCTGATGAAAAGGCCCGCCGGGATCTGGCTCATTATCTGGAGGCCCGAGGCTTTTATGTTACCGGGTATTCCGGTCTGTCTTCTGCCAAGACGCTGTTTGACGATAGCATTCCTGATGTCATCTTTGCAGACCTTCCGCCATCAGCGATCGGCGACCTTGCCTCCCGCCTGGAGGAATCCGAAACCTTCACGCCCATCGTCTGCTGTTCCACTAGTGACTCCAGCGCCGACGTGGTAAAAGCGCTCCGGGCAGGGGCTGCGGACTTCGTGCTAAAGCCCTGCAACGATGACAAAGGCGCACTGGATGACGTCATTGAAAAGCTCTTTGACCGTGTCCGGGTGAATCGCCTGAATCAGCTTTACCGCCACGAACTGGAGGAAGCGAATCGGGATTTGCGCAACGGTATTGCCGAACTTCGGGCGGATCAGCGGGCCGGCCGGAAAGTTCAGCTGCGCATGCTTCCGGATCATGAGCAGGATCTGGTGGGGTTACATGTTGATCACCTGATAAAACCGTCCCTGTATCTCAGTGGCGATTTCCTGGACTACTTTCGCATTTCCGAAGACCAGGTGCTGGTCTACATTGCCGATGTTTCAGGCCACGGCGCCAGTTCCGCTTTCGTCACCGTGCTTCTGAAAAACCTGACCAACCGGTTGCAGCGGAACCTCCGGCGCCAGTCCAGTGATGACATCCTGTACCCGGATCGCTTCCTTGAACGGATCAATTCGGAGTTGCTTGATACGGGTCTCGGCAAACACGTAACCGTGTTTGTTGGCATTATTTCTGTCAACGAGCGTAAATTAAAGTACGCAGTAGGGGCCCATTTCCCGATGCCCATTCTGTCCTTTGAAGGCGGCGAAACTGCGTTTCTGGAGGGGAGTGGGTTACCGGTAGGCCTTTTTGAGGCGCCCCAGTGGGAGGTTTACGAAATACCGCTGGATAAACCGTTCCGGCTAATCCTGTTCTCGGACGGCATTTTGGAGGTCATTCGCGCCAAAAGCCTTGATGAAAAGGAAAGGACGCTACTTGAACTCGTTTCAGGAGGTAGTCACACTATCGCCTCCCTTAATGAGGCTCTGAATCTCGACGAGATCACGGAATTACCGGACGATATAGCTATCGTGTCGGTTACTGATACCATGATCGGATCAGATAACACGTCGTCGAAATAGTGGCAGTGTGAAAAATGGCTGGTTACAAGATCCTGCAAGCTGAAAAACAGGGCATCTATGTCCTGAAGTTTATTGGCGAAATCCGGCTGAACCTGTGTTCGACGCTGGACAATCTGGTTGAGTCCATCACCCAGGATCCCCAGTTCAAAACCGTGGTCGTTGATCTGACTGAAACCGAAATCATCGACAGCACCACGCTCGGGCTCCTCGCCAAGATCGCCATGGCCGCCCAGCAACAAAGCCATTTCCTCCCCACGCTGATTTCCACCAACCCGGATATTACCCGCATTATCACATCCATGGGGTTCGACAAGATTTTCATTATTGTTCGAGAACCCGCGTCCCGTATTGAAGAGCTCGAAGAGATTCCCGTATTGAAAGCCAGCGAGCAACAGGTCCGCGATAAGGTCCTGGACGCTCACAAGGTGCTGATGGGGCTGAACAGCCGGAACAGGGAAGAGTTCAAGAATCTGGTGCGTGCGCTCGAATGTGAAGAGCCCGGTTAAGCCGGCACGTTTTTGATCCTGAAGCGCTCCGGGTTCTCATCGTCTTTTTTTATAAAACAGTGGAAGAGTTATGTCTGAAAAGAACTCGCCTCAAGACAATGGCGCCAAGGGGCCGGTACACGACGTAGCGGTACTTGGCGGTGGCAGCTTCGGTACGGCAATGACCAAAGTGCTGGGCGAAAACGGCCATCGTGTTCACTTCTGGATGCGCGATGACGCTCAAGTAGCAGAAATCACCAAGACCCGCATCAATAGCCGATACATGCCAGGCGTTGAGCTCTCCGGCGATATCCAGCCTACGACAGATCTCGCCGAGGCTGTGGGCAATGCCGAGATTGTTTTCGTCGCCATACCGAGCAAAGCATTTCGGTTCGTTATCCGGGACCACAGCGATCAGTTCCGTGACGGCCAGATTGTTGTCAGCCTGACCAAAGGCATCGAAGAGCATGGTTTCAAGCTGATGAGCGAGATTCTCCAGGAGGAGATACCGCGTTGCCGCATCGGTGTTCTTAGCGGCCCCAACCTTGCCAGCGAAATTGTAAACCGGGATCTGACTGCGACGGTGATCGCCGCCAAAGATCCGGACGTGCGGCGGACAGTGCAGGATCTGCTCGGCTGTGAGTATTTCCGGGTCTATGCCAATGTGGATATCTATGGCGTGGAGCTGGCGGGCGCCCTGAAGAACATCTATGCCATCGTGGCCGGTCTCGCGTCGGCTCTGGAAATGGGTGAAAACGCCAAGGCTATGCTGATTACCCGCGGGCTGGCAGAAATGAGCCGTTTCGCCGTCAGCCTCGGCGCCAACCCCATGACCTTCATGGGCCTGGCGGGGGTGGGGGATCTCATCGTGACCTGCACCTCGTCCAAGAGCCGGAATTATCGGGTTGGCTATGCCGTGGGCAAGGGCCAGAAGCTGGACGATGCCGTGGCGGAGCTGGGCCAGGTCGCCGAGGGTATTTATACTCTGAAACTGGTGAAAGAGAAGTCCGAGGCTATCGGGATCTACATGCCCCTGGTGCGGGGTTTGTACGAAATTCTCTATGGTACGGCGTCCATCAAGGCAGTCATCAACAGCCTGATGATGGCGGTGCAGAATTCCGACGTGGAATTTATACTGCCGCGCACGATCAGTCAGTAACGTTTATTCAGTGGAGGGTTGCCTGTGCAGTTGCTTATCATGCGGCACGGCGAAGCTGGCTGGCATACGCTTGACCAGGAGCGCGAGCTGACCGAAGCCGGGCGCCTGCATGTTGCCGAGTCTGCTGCGCAGATGGCGGAATCCCCGTGGCGACCCAAGCTGATCTGGACCAGCCCTTACGTGCGGGCCAGAGAGACCTCGGCCATTGTGTCGGAAATCCTGAACTGTGCCGTGGAAGAGAAGCAGTTCCTTACGCCGGATGACGATCCTGGCCTGTGCCTTGACGCCTTGCTGGAAAACCGGACCTCACCGCTGCTGCTCATCTCGCACATGCCCCTGGTGGGCAGTCTTGCCACCTTGCTGGTCGACGGCCACCGCCATGGCATTCCCTTTATGACGTCGCAGGCGGTGCTGCTAGATATGCCTGTGGTCGGTCCCGGATGTGCAGACTTGAAAGCCCAGTTTTTGCCCTGATCTCCTCCTTATCGAATTTCCTGCTATTGATTGAGTTCCTGATATGTACAGTTTTCCCATTGATTACGTTGAGCCGGTCTTTCGCCCGCCCAGTGAGGCGAAATCCCTCATCCTTCCGGTAACCAACGGGTGTTCCTGGAACAAATGCACCTTTTGCGAAATGTACACCCAACCGCAGAAGAAGTTCCGGGCCCGCAAGCCGGAGGACGTTCGTCGGGATATCGACAAAGCAGCGCGCAGCCTCGGGGGTGTGAGGCGGGTCTTCCTGGCAGATGGCGACGCGATGGTGCTGCCAACGCGGCGTCTGCTGGAGATCCTGGCAGATCTGAAGGCGGCCTTTCCGGATCTGCGGCGGGTGTCCAGTTACTGTCTGCCCCGAAACCTGGCGAAGAAAACGGTGGAAGAGCTGGCACAGCTGAAGGACGCCGGGCTAGAGATACTTTACGTGGGGATGGAATCCGGAGACGACGAGATACTGAACCGGGTTAATAAAGGGGAGTCCTGGGAATCCACCCGCTCTGCGTTGCTGAAAATCCGGGAGGCGGGTCTGACGAGCTCGGTAATGGTTCTGAATGGGCTGGGTGGCGAAAGCCTGTCGCGCCAGCATGCCATCAATACCGCCACACTGTGCAACGAAACGCAGCCGGATTTCCTGTCTACGCTGGTCGTGAGCTTTCCTCAGGGAGAGGAACGGTTCCGGGCAGGATTCGGGGACGACTTTGTGCCTCTGTCCCAGCAGGGGCTATTCGAGGAAATCAAACTGTTTCTGGAGCATCTTGAGCTGGAACGCACGGTGTTTCGTAGTGACCACGCGTCAAACTACCTCGTCCTGAAAGGAACGCTGGGGCGCGACAAACAGAAGATGCTGGATCAGGTTGATCTGGCAATCAGCAGCCCCGGTGCCGTTCCTCTCAGGGCGGAATGGATGCGTGGGTTGTAACGGAAAGATTGCGGAGCCATCGTATGAGCCAGAACCCGGAAAACCTCGCCAGGCAAGTGGAGCAGATTGTGAAGGACCCCGAACAACCGCCGCTCGACCAATGGCACCCCGAACTCTCCGGTGACATGGATCTGCGCATCACCCGGGACGGGCAATGGATACACAAAGGTGAGCCGCTGGCCCGCGAGGCGATCGTTCGCCTGTTTTCCACGATCCTGCGCCGGGAAGAAGACGGCGAGTATTACCTGGTAACCCCGGTGGAGAAGTGGCGGATCCAGGTGGAAGACACCCCTTTGCTCGCTCACTCCCTGACGGTCGAAGGTGAGGGGCAGGATCAGGTCATCAAGCTGACGACCAATGTGGGTGAAACGCTCGAGGTCGGAGAGGACCACCCGCTCGATGTCGGGGTGTATCCGGATTCCGAGGAACCACGCCCGGTCGTTCGGGTTCGTCACGGTGTCGATGCAAGATTGGTGACCGCAGCATTTTACGATCTGGCCAATCATGTTGTTGAACAGGGCGGGGCAGACGACCGGATGCTGGGGGTTTTTAGTCGCGGAAATTTCTACAAAATCGGCCGGGGTGGTTGAAAACCCATACGTCGCCCCCACCTCTAACGGTAGAAAACGCATCAACTCAGTTGTTAAACTGTGTTTTCATACTTGTTACGAGCCTGGCTCTCTAACGAGGCCCGGTGGTCGTCAGTCCCTCTGTGCAGTCTGACTGTTCAAGATCACTTTCGATTACCTTAATTCATTAAACAGTCATTGCGACACGCAAGGAGATCACATGGCCCAACCTCGTGTTGTCACCATCCATTACACGCTCACCAACGACCAGGGAGAGCAGCTTGACTCCTCCCGTGTAGAAGGTCGCGAGCCTCTGTCTTACCTGGAAGGTGCCCAGAACATTATCGGTGGACTGGAAAGTGCACTGAACGAAAAGAATCCTGGCGATCAGGTCAAAGTATCTGTTGAGCCGGCAGAAGGTTATGGCGAAGTTAACGAAGAACTGGTCCAACCGGTTCCGCGCTCAGCTTTTGAAGGTGTCGACACGATCGAGCCCGGCATGCAGTTTCAGGCACAGACCCCGGGTGGCCCCCAGGTTGTCCGTGTCGTTGAAGTCGGCGACGAAACCGTCACCATCGATGCCAACCACCCGCTGGCTGGCGAGACCCTGCACTTCGACGTAGAAGTTGTAGAGGCTCGTGAAGCTACTGACGAAGAAAAAGAGCACGGTCACGCTCACTAAGCTTGTCAGAAGCTCCAACGAAAAACGGCTCCCCCGGGAGCCGTTTTTTTATGCCTGAATGATTTCAGGATACAAAAAAGCGGCCCCGAAGGGCCGTTTTCCGTTGCGCTCCAAACTTACATGTTCGGATAGTTCGGACCGCCGCCGCCTTCCGGAGTTACCCAGTTAATGTTTTGTGCAGGATCCTTGATGTCGCAGGTCTTGCAGTGAACGCAGTTCTGGGCGTTGATCTGGAATTTCTTGCCGCTGCCGTCGTCCTTCTCGACAACCTCGTAAACGCCGGCCGGGCAGTAGCGCTGAGCCGGTTCGTCATACTTCGGCAGGTTTTCCTTGAGCGGAATATCCGGATTGGTCAGTTTCAGATGCACTGGCTGATCTTCTTCGTGGTTGGTGTTTGAGATGAACACCGAAGAAAGGCGATCGAACGTCAGCTTATTATCCGGCTTCGGATAGCTGATGGTCTTGGCCTCGGACGCGGGCTTGAGTGTCGCGTAGTCCGGTACCGTGTCGTGGAAGGTAATCGGGAGGCTGCCGCGCAGGATGTTCTGCTCGAAGAAGGCAATCGCGCCACCAACGATGTTACCAAACTTGTGCATGGCCGGACCGAAGTTACGCTCGGCGTACAGCTCTTTATACAGCCAGCTGTCCTCGAAACGCTTCTGGAAATCGGTGATTTCTTCGCCGGCCTTACCGTCCTTGAGCGCCTCGAATACAGCTTCAGCGCCCAGCAGGCCAGACTTCATGGCCGTGTGGGAGCCCTTGATCTTGGAGCTGTTCAGGGTGCCAGCGTCGCAGCCCAGCAACAGGCCACCCGGGAAGCTCATCTTCGGAAGGGCATTGTAACCACCTTTGGAAATGGCACGGGCGCCGTAGGACACGCGCTTGCCGCCTTCCAGGTATTTGCTGATCTCCGGGTGAAGCTTCAGGCGCTGGAATTCGTCGAACGGACTCAGGTGCGGGTTGCTGTAGGACAGATCGGTGATCAGGCCAACGTACACCTGGCCATTTTCCAGGTGATACAGGAAAGAACCGCCGGTAGAGCCGCTCTCGTTCAGCGGCCAGCCTGTGGTGTGAACAACCAGGCCCGGCTCGTGCTTGGACGGATCAATGTCCCACAGCTCCTTGATGCCGATGCCGTAGTGCTGGGGATCCTTGCCTTCGTCCAGCTTGAATTCGTTGATCAGGCGCTTGCCCAGGTGGCCCCGGCAGCCTTCGGTAAAGAGGGTGTACTTGGCGCGCAGCTCCATGCCTGGCATGTAGCCGTCTTTCTCGGAGCCGTCACGGGCCACGCCCATGTCGCCGGTGATGATGCCTTTGACCTGACCGTCTTCAACGATGGTCTCGGCAGCAGCAAAGCCGGGGTAGACTTCCACACCCAGCTGCTCGGCCTGCTCAGCGAGCCAGCGGCAGAGGTTGCCCAGGCTGATGATGTAGTTGCCGTGGTTGTGCATGTTCTTCGGCACGAAACCATTCGGGATCTTGGTCGCTTTCTGCTGATCTTTCAGCAGGAAGATATCGTCACGAGTGACCGGCGTGTTAAGCGGGGCGCCTTTCTCTTTCCAGTCCGGGAAGAGTTCGTTGAGGGCAGTGGGCTCGAATACGGTACCGGCGAGAATGTGCGCGCCGATTTCAGACCCTTTCTCTACCACGCATACGGTCAGTTCTTCGCCAGCTTCCTGTGCCAACTGCATGACACGACAAGCTGCCGACAGGCCCGCCGGGCCGCCGCCGACGATAAGAACATCAAATTCCATCGATTCGCGTTCCACGTTGGTCTCCTCAAACTTCTTTAATGGATATTATTTGCCCGCAGGCCAATTCTGGGCCGACATCATACCGGTAAAAGTGCCTATAGACGACTGCCCAAAGCCGAACAAGCCGACTTATTAGGAAGAAAGGATATCGTATTTAAAGAATCAAACAAACGTTTGTTTGAAATTCTCTGCGTCCTTTGGCATTGTAAGTGCGCACCGAAACATCGTGTGTTCTGAGGCGTTTTTTAGTATCGTCTCACCGCCAGGCCGAGTCAACACCGGCCGATTGGCTTGAGAAACGCTTCTGACGCGTCGGATGGGGCTATTGACCCATTCAACCTTTGCCTGCAGTATTAGTCCGCCGTGACAGCAGGCCCCGCGTGAGGAAGCTGTTTGTAACGTTTGACGTGAACGCCCATAATTCTGGATTCACGCCGAAGCGAGAGGAATCAAGAATACTCCGATATCCGCAGCCGCGGGGTCGCGAAAAGAGTGTTTCTGATTGCGAGTCTTTAAACCCATCGTAGAAGAACGAGGAATCTATGAAGGTTCTGGTCGCTGTAAAACGAGTAATCGACTACAACGTAAAGGTGCGCGTCAAGCCGGACAATACCGGTGTTGATCTCGCCAACGTCAAGATGGCAATGAACCCATTCTGTGAAATCGCGGTTGAAGAAGCGGTTCGCCTTAAAGAAAAGGGTGTTGCCAGTGAAATCGTGGTGGTCTCCATCGGCCCGAAAGCTGCACAGGAGCAAATCCGTACTGCCCTGGCCCTGGGTGCTGACCGTGGTATCCACGTGGAAACAGACGAAGAGGTTCAGTCTCTCGAAGCGGCCAAGCTGCTGAAGTCTGTTGTCGAGAAAGAAGAGCCCAAGCTGGTCATTCTTGGCAAGCAGTCCATCGATTCCGACAACAACCAGACTGGCCAGATGCTGGCTGCACTGACCGGTATGGCTCAGGGTACCTTCGCGTCCGAAGTGGTTGTTGATGGCGAAAAGGTTAACGTAACCCGCGAAGTGGACGGTGGTCTGATGACCGTGTCTCTGAACCTGCCGGCGGTTGTTACCACAGACCTGCGTCTGAACGAGCCTCGTTACGCTTCTCTGCCGAACATCATGAAGGCCAAGAAGAAGCCGCTCGAATCTGTGAGCCCGGCTGATCTGGGTGTCGACGTTGCCCCGCGCCTGTCCACGCTGAAAGTTGAAGCGCCTGCCGCCCGCCAGGCTGGCGTGAAAGTGGCTGACGTTGCTGAGCTGGTCGATAAACTGAAGAACGAAGCGAAGGTGATCTAAATGAGCATCCTTGTAATTGCTGAACATGACAACAGCAGCCTGAAACAGGCTACCCTGAATGTTGTAGCGGCGGCCAAGGCCATCGGCGGGGACATCGACGTCCTGGTTGCCGGTGAGAACTGTGGCGCCGTTGCGGAAGCAGCTGCCAAGGCCGAAGGCGTGAACAAGGTACTGGTTGCCGACAACGCCGCTTATGGTCACTTCCTGGGCGAAAACCTGGGCGAGCTGGTTGCCGAAGTGGGTAAGGGCTACAGCCACATTCTGGCGGCTGCCGGTACCACCGGCAAAGACTTCATGCCTCGTGTTGCTGCCCTGCTTGACGTTGCTCAGGTGTCGGACATCATTCGCGTTGAATCCGAAGACACCTTCGTTCGTCCGATCTATGCAGGTAACGCGATCGCGACCGTGAAGGCCAGTGACAGCATCAAGGTTATTACCGTTCGTCCGACAGGTTTCGATCCGGTTGCTGCCGAAGGCGGTTCTGCCGCTGTAGAACAGCTGGACGTGGTCAAGGATGCCGGTATTTCCGCGTTCGTTAGTGAGCAGAAAGCGGAATCCGACCGTCCGGATCTGGCCAGTGCCGGTGTTGTAATCTCCGGTGGTCGTGGCATGCAGAACGGCGACAACTTCAAGATGCTGGAGCAGGTTGCTGATCTGCTGGGCGCCGCTGTTGGTGCATCACGTGCCGCGGTTGACGCTGGCTTCGTGCCGAACGACATGCAGGTTGGTCAGACCGGCAAGATCGTTGCTCCGCAGCTGTACGTTGCTGTTGGTATCTCCGGTGCCATCCAGCACCTGGCTGGTATGTCCGACTCCAAGGTGATCGTTGCGATCAACAAGGATGAGGAGGCGCCGATCTTCCAAGTGGCCGATTACGGCCTGGTAGCGGACCTGTTCGAAGCAGTTCCGCAGCTGGAAGAAGAACTGAAGAAAGTACTCTGATAGTTTCTTCGGTTGAAAAAGGCACCTCCGGGTGCCTTTTTTGTTGCCTGCTCATAAAATAGCCCATGCCCTTAACCAACCACAGTAGCCACTCGGATGCCTCGTCATGACCGTCTCTCCCTTTGAAGCACTGGCTTGCCCTCTGGATGGACAGCCCTTATTGCGAGCCGACAGGAGTTGGCGTTGCGAAAGCGGGCACAGCTTCGACATTGCCCGGCACGGCTATGTCCATCTGTTGCCTGTGCAGAAAAAACGCTCCCTGGATCCCGGCGACAGTAAGGAGATGGTGGCGGCACGCCAACGGTTTCTCAACGCGGGTTACTACGAGCGGATATCCGATGCGGTTAACGTCGGAGCGGCTGATGTGGTCCAGGGACACGCCACTGCGTCGTTTCTCGATGCCGGGTGTGGTGAGGGCTATTATGCACGGCGACTCGCAAATACCTTGGAGGGGAGCCAGGATGTTGCAGGCCTGGGGCTCGACATCTCGAAATGGGCAGTCCTGGCCGCCGCAAAACAGGATAAGCGGTTCAGGTGGGTGGTGGGCAGTAACGCCAATCTGCCGGTGTTGTCGAACGAATTGGATGGTGTGTTGTGTCTTTTTGGTTTTCCGGTGTACGGCGAATTCCGCCGGGTTCTGAAACCGGGTGGTCAGATCCTCCAGATCGATGCGGGCCCGGAGCACCTGAAGGAACTTCGGGAGATAATCTATCCGGAACTGAAATCCGATCGGCCTGACAGGGAGGCTGTCCCGGAGGGTTTCCATCTGGTTGGTAGTGAAAACGTGAAATACAGCCTTACTCTGGGCAGCCAGGACGTCATTTCGGATTTGCTGGCAATGACCCCGCATCTATACCGCGCCGGCGCTGAAGGGCTTGAGAAGGCCGCGGCACTGACGACTTTGACCGTCACCGTGGATGCTGTGCTCAGACGATTCCAGAAGACCTGACTCCCGTTCGCTTGCCTAACCTGATTTGTCCGGTGCCCGGTTGCGCCCGGGCTTGCGCGAAACGATCCGTTTTTCGGCTTTTCCGATAATCAGGGTATCGGCGAGGATGTGCAGGGCCTTGTTGGTGGTCCGAACCGTCTTATAAAGGGTCTCACTGGTTTGATCGTGTGTCTGCCTCGCTTTCCGGGTACTTTCACGAAACTCGGCATCCTCAGAGAACAGGTCAATCAGACCAAAGGTCGTGTTGGATATTGCCTTGTGAACCTTTTCCACGGCGCTGGCCCCGCCTGACACGGTGTCCTCCAGCAGCTTTGCGCGGTTTCGCACCTCAAGCAGATCCATCCGGCTTTTCTGGATCGCACTGTGGGCGGCAATCCGATGGGAGTTAAGTACTCTCAGGTGCCGCCGGGCCACCTGCAGTTGCCGGAATGTAAAGCCCATTGCTGCCGCAGACACAAGTAACAGGGCAGGGCATATCAAAAGGTAAGGGGTCATGTGGCAGGTCTCCTACCGATACTCGATGTGCATCTCGACATCGATTTCACGTTCGGCCAGTTCGGACTCCAGCTCTTTCATCACTTCCTGATACACCATTTTCCGGACCATCACCGGAAGCCGGTCTGCCAGTACCCGGGCTGACCGCGATTCCCGTTTGGCAATGGCAATCGGATCGAGCACCCGAAGCGTAAGAACAAACTCCGGGTCTTGATCCGGGTTCTCAATGTTGTCGGTTTCCATCATGCGGGCGATCAATTTCCGCTGTTCCAGCACCTGCCAACACAGAAAACCGCTGAAAGTGGCGAGAACCAGGCTTACTATCACCAGGACTGTGGTCAATTCGAATCTCCGTGGGTCGTTAAACTCGTTTTTCGCAGTTTGCCTGACAAACCATGACAATCGATTGGCCCTGACGACGTGATCTCGAAAGTCTGTGGTGAAATTGGAACCTGCCCTCAAAACAGCCAACAAGATTTGCAGTGTGCGTGACTGCTATGCAGAATCAAGGGGTTAAGACCTACGATTGTCCCACTTAAGGAAATTATTATGGTCTGGTTCAAGGCGTTTATCGCCGGTTTTCTTGCAACCCTGGTATTCCACCAGGGAATGTTCATGCTTTTTTATCTGGGCGGCGTGGTGCCGATGGCACCTTTCAACCTGACTCCTGTTCCACCGCTTGGGGTTCCGTCCGTCCTTTCACTGGCATTTTTCGGCGGCCTGTGGGGCCTTGTGCTCTGGTTGATACTTGGCCGTCTGGCCGGCAGCAAATTCTGGCTGGGGCACGTCCTGGTGGGTGCCATCGGCCCTACCGCAGTGGCAATGCTCGTGGTGTTCCCGCTCAAGGGCCTCGATGTTTCAGCGCAAACCTGGATTGGCGGCCTGATCCTTAATGGATTTTGGGGCCTTGGCGTGGCGACCTTCCTGCGCCTGATGGGGGCCCGCGCACCGCGCGCCGCCGCTTGATCACATAAATTATTATATCGAACTAAGGATGAGCAATGACTAAATCAGCCGCGACTTATGATCTGGTTGTGTTTGGAGCGACCAGTTTTGTCGGTCAGATTCTTACCCGGTATTTGCTCGACACCTACGGATTGGGTAAGTCCGTGAACTGGGCGATCGCCGGTCGCTCAGAAACCAAGCTGAATACCCTGAAAGAGGAATTGGGGAAAGACGCAAAAGAACTTCCGGTTATCCTGGCCGATGCCTCGGACGAGCGCGCCCTGCAGGCGATGTGTGGTCAGACCCGGGTGATCATTTCCACAGTGGGCCCCTACGCGCTGTATGGCGAGCCCCTTGTGCAGGCCTGCGTTCGCACCGGCACGGATTACTGCGATCTGACCGGTGAGGTACAGTGGATCCGGAAGATGGTCGACCGTTACGAGGATGAGGCCAAGGCCTCCGGCGCGCGGATTGTCCACAGCTGTGGTTTCGACTCCATCCCGTCTGACATGGGCGTCTGGTTCCTGCAGGAGAAAGCGGAGCAAACCTTTGGCGCGCCCTGTCGCGATGTTCGCATGCGAGTTAAGGTTGCCAAGGGCGAATTCTCCGGTGGCACCGTGGCATCGCTGATGAACGCTGTTAAGGAAGCGGCAGCCGATTCCAAGCTTCGCAAAGAGCTGGCAAACCCGTTCTCCATCTGTCCTCCGGAACACCGCTCCAAGACTCGTCAACCGAGCCTGAAGGGCGCCGAATACGACAAGACCTTCGACGTCTGGTTGGCGCCGTTTGTTATGGGCGCGATCAATACCCGGATCGTTCACCGTTCTAACGCCCTGCAGAACGCCCGTTACGGTAAGGAATTTACCTATGATGAGGCAATGATGGCTGGGCGTGGTATAAAAGGCCGTTTGGCGGCCTACGGTATTACCGGTGGCCTGGGCGCTTTCTTAACGGCTTCGGCCCTGAAACCTACGCGCTGGTTGGTTGAGAAATTCGTGCCGAAGCCCGGTGAGGGCCCCAGCCCGGCGGCCCAGAAAGCCGGATTCTATGACCTCCGGTTTGTCGGGCGCACCGAGGACGGCAAAACCATTATCACCAAGGTGACGGGCGATCGCGATCCGGGGTACGGCTCCACCGGCAAAATGCTCGGGGAAGCCGGAATGTGCCTGGCATTCGATGTGCCGGCCGAGAAGGAAGGGGGCTTCTGGACCTCATCGTCCCTGCTGGACGGCAGCCTCATGGAGCGGCTTACCAGCAAGGCCGGACTGACCTTCGATGTGCTGGAAACCCGTTAGGAAGCAGTCTCAGTAAGTCAAATGGATCATGCGGTCGGTGCCCGGAAGGGCGTCGGCCCCGTGAGCCAGAGCAATCACCGTTTTTCCCTCCAGCCATTGCTCCAGCCTCTGACAGATCCGCTTCCTGGTCGCCGCATCCACTCCCGTGAAGGGTTCGTCAAGGATGATCAAAGGCGCCGGACTCAGCAACACTCTGGCTAATGCAACGCGCCGGGCCTCGCCCCCGGAAAGCCGACTGCCTGCGCTACCCAGCCAGGTGTCCAGCTTGTCCGCTTCCGATCCAAACCGTTCTGCCATCTCAACCAGCTCCAGGATCTGCCACAGCTCGGCATCACTGGCTTGAGGGTGTGCCAGAAGCAAGTTCGCTCTGAGGGTATCCTCGAACAGAACGGTGGTTTGGGTGAGGTACGCAAGCGGAACGTGGCTAACAGAGCCGTGATAAGCGGGCATCAGGCCAGACAGAGCATTCGCCAGGGAAGATTTACCGCTGCCGGAATGGCCGACCACACCCAGGTGCTCCCCCTCACTGACGGTTAAATTGAAATGCATGAAAATCGGGGCCGAATCGATGTGGCGGATACTCAGATCCGATGCAATCAGGGCCGTTCCAGCAGGCAAGTCCGTTTCGGCGGCCGTTCCGTCCCACTTCGGCGCGTCTGACTCGCGATTCAATCGCTTAGCCGAGCTTTCCGTGGCTCCCAGTTTGCCGAAGGCCTCCGGCAGTGCTGCATACACCTCTGCCAGCCCCAGCAGGGCAATGGGCAGAAGGACCAGAACCGGTCCCGAAATCAGGCCCGCCTCGAACAGCGAAAATCCGACCCAGAGCGTAAAGACGGCCGCCAGATTGATAAGAAGATGACTGCTCGCCAAATGCCAGCCGACACGCCGGTCGGCTTTCGCCTGTTCGGAACTGAGCTGCTGGGCCTGCCGCATCAACCAGGCCGCGTGCTTTCCGGTGCGCCCGGCCGCGGTGAGTTCGGCAAAACCCTCCAGATGCTCGATGACTGCTATACGCAGGCGCTCCTCCCGCTCGCTTTGCCGGCTAGAAATCCGCCGTGTGCGCAGGAAAACAGCCAGCGTGGCGAGCAGAAGCGCCGAGGACAGGAACACCGCAAGCCAGAGAGCTACGGTGCCGTTGAACCAGACGCCGGCCAGAACCACCATGAGCAGAACCACCAGGGCGGCGAGAGCCGTTGGTGCAATCAACCGTAGGTACAGGGTGTCCAGCGTATCCACATCCCGGGTCAGCCGCGACAACCATTGGGCCCCGGAGAGCCCGGATCGATGAACGGGGGTAGTGGTTGCCAGCCGCCGGAACAGATAGACCCGGATGTCGGTCAGCAGGCGAAGGACGGTGTTGTGGTTGTATACCCGTTCCACATAACGGCCGATCGTGCGGGACAGCGCGAAGAACCGGATCCCGCCGCCCGGCGTGTAGAGATTGATGGTAGCCTGGGCGCCGGTCGCCAGGGCGAGGCCGACCAATGCCGTTTCAGTAATGAACCAGCCCGACAGGGCGAGCAGGCCGATTCCGGACGCCAGTGTGATCAATATCAGGCCGCCGCCCACGGTAAGTCGAACGGGGCGCTGGAAAATCAGGCGAAGCCAGGGCGCAAGTTCACGCATCGTGTACCTCACCCTCCGTAACCAGCAACATCCGGTTGGCCAGGGTAAGCAGGGCCTGGTGATGTGTTGAGAAGATCAGCGTTTTCCCCGCCCGGGCCAGTTTGTGCAGCGCTTCCAGCACGTAGACTTCGCTGTCGGTGTCCAGCCCGGCGGTAGGTTCATCGAGCAGAATCAGGTCATAGTCCGCCACGAAAATTCGGGCCAGGCTGAGCCGCCGAGCCTGACCGCCCGACAGGCCCTGTCCGTCCTCGGACACATAGCTGTATATGCCTTGTTCCCGACTGTCGAGAAGGGGCCGCAGGCCGACGTTTTTAAGGGCGGTCTCGATGGCTATGTCCGAGGCCTGCGGACTGGTCAGCCGCAAGTTGTCTGCCCAGGTGCCGTTCACCAGAAACCCGGTCTGACCCAGCCACCCGAAACTGTCAGCGCCTGGGGCCTGGCCCAGCACACTCACTGCACCTTCGTTCGGTTCGACAAAACCGGCCAGCAAATGGAGCAGGGTGCTTTTCCCGCCGCCCGAGGGCCCGGTCAGGGCAACGCAGGAGCTTTTTTCGAAGGTCAGCGACAGGTTCCGGAAGACCGGATGGCCGCGCCGGTATTCCACGGTAACAGACTGGAGTTCTATCCGATCGCCGGGGCCTGCAGCCTGGTTCGTAACACGTTTGGGGTGATCGCCCTGAAAGCGCGGCCCCAGTTTGTCCATCCGCTCTAGGATTTCTGCGCCGGCGCCCAGGGCTGCGGCGCGATCGTGATAATGCTGGGACAGTGTGCGAAGTGGCTGGAAGAATTCCGGCGCCAGCAAGAGAATCAGAAGGCCCGAAAACAGGGTGAGCTGGTCGGACGGACCGTAGGTAATGTAGCCCAGCAAGCCGAAACCGATGTAGATGGCGATGACGGCAATCGCCATCGACGCAAAGAATTCCAGCACGGCAGATGAGAGAAAGGCCACCCGAAGCGTCTTCATGGTGATGCGCCGGTAGTGATCGGAGCGCGATTGAATCAGGAGCGAAGCGGCTTCGGTCTGGCCAAACAACTGCAGGGTGCTCAGGCCTCTGACCTTGTCCAGGAATTGCCCTGAAAGCCGGCTGATAGCCTGGAAGTTTTGCTGATTGAGTTTCGCCGCGCCCATGCCCACCAGGGCCATGAACAGCGGTATCAAAGGCGCAGACAACAACAGGAAAATGCCTGCCAGCCAATCAAGAGTGAACACCAGCACCAGAATGATCAGCGGTATGATCAGGGACAGCACCATCTGGGGCAGAAACCGGGCGAAATAGCCGTGGAGGGCTTCGACATGATCCAGCCACTCCCGGGAAAGCTCTCCGGCTGAGGCGTGACTGATGGCCACAGGCCCGGCGGCCTGCCATTGGCGATTGATATGGCGGCGGGCATCCTGCCGGACATCTTCACTGCATCGCGCTGCCATGTGGGTTTGCAGGCCCTGAGACACCGCCCGGACGACAATCGCCAGAAGCACCAGAATAAAGGGCAGTGTCAGGTCGGTAACCGGTACTTTTTCCACCACGCCCCGATGGACAAGGGTGGCCAGAAAATACATCTGCAAAACAGTCGCCAGCCCTGAGACAACGCCAGCCGCGACCGTGGCACGAATCCATTGCCGATTGCCCCTGGCGAGGCTGGCCAGCCAGCGTTTTACCTCACGCTGATTCGGGGCTGAAGATTGCTCCCCAGCCCCGTCAGACTGTCGATCGGCTGTTTCTGCCACTTAATGGTAGCCCTCACCTGCACGAACCTTGCCGCGGAAAACCCAGTATGTCCATGCGGTATAGACCAGCACGATCGGGATTACAAACAGCAGGCCCAGCAGCAGGAAAAGCTGGCTTTCGTAGGCAGAGGCGGCGTCCCAAAGCGTGTATTCCGGCGGAACGACATAGGGCCAGCGACTCGCCACGAGCCCCAGGTAGGTGGTGATGAACAGCCCCATGGTGGCCACGAAGGGCATGCCTTCATAGCGGTTTCGTACCGAACGGAAGATCTGCAAGGCACACAGCAGGGTCAGTACCGGCAGGATCCAGATCACACTGAGATTGCTGAACCACCGCTCCCGGACCATGTCGTCCACAAACGGCGTCCAGACACTGATAATGCCGAACACCACGAGCACTCCGGCCAGCAGGGGCAGGGTAATCCGGTAGGCCCAGGCCTGCAGGCGGCCTTCGGTTTTCAGAATCAGCCAGGTTGAGCCCAGTAGGGCGTATCCGGCGAGCATACCGAGTCCGGTCAGGACCGTGAACGGCGTCAGCCAGTCCAGGGCGTTGCCAACGTAGACCCCATTGGCGGTTTCGAAGCCCTGAATGTAGCTTCCCACCACGGCGCCCTGGGCAAAGGCGGCAACCGTCGAACCACCCGCGAACGCCAAGTTCCAGAGATACCGTGACGTTCTGGCCTTGAAGCGGAACTCGAAGGCGACCCCCCGGAAAATCAGGCCGGCGAGCAGCAGGAACACGCCAATGTACAGCGCGGGGAGGAGTATGGAGTAAACCAACGGGAAAGCAGCCAGCAGGCCGGCCCCGCCAAGTACCAGCCAGGTTTCATTACCGTCCCACACCGGCGCCACCGAGTTCATCATGGTGTCCCGGGATTCCTCGTTCGGCGCAAACGGAAAGAGGATCCCGACGCCCAAGTCGAATCCGTCCATCAACACGTACATGATGACGCCGAAGCCGATGATGAATGCCCATATCAGGGGCAGATCGAACAGTTCCATAATCAGTGACCTCCCTGGTTGATGGGTTTGCCTGTCTGGTCGTCCCCGTCAATCTCGAACGGTACGTGGGCGGCCGAGAATGGCCGTTTCGGGCGTTCCGCTTCGTGCTCCCAATCATCGGGGCGGTCTTCGAGCCCCACATAGAGCACCCGCATCAGGTAATAGAGCCCTGCGGTAAACACCAGGCCATAAACCACGATGTAGCCGATCAGGGTAAACAGAGCCATTGGGCCGGTCAGCGACGGTGTGACCGATTCCGCCTGGGTCATCACGCCGTAAACCAGCCAGGGCGCGCGGCCAATCTCTGTAACAAACCAACCACTGAGGACTGCGAGGAAAGGCGCAATGCTCATGAACCTGAGTCCCTGGAGGAACCAGGTATTGCGCCAGTAACGATCGCCGGCGCGGAGAATCAGGCCGGTCACCGCGAACGCAATCATCAGCAGGCCCAGGCCCACCATCAGCCGAAATGACCAGAACACGATGGCAACGGGCGGCTGCTCCGCCGCCGGTACCTCGTTCAGGCCGGGCACCTCGCCATCCCACTCGTGGGTCAGAATCATGCTAGCCAGACCGGGAATGCCGATTTCGTAAAGGTTGCTCTGACTGTCCTGATCCGGAATGGCGAACAGCAGCAGCGGGACGTTTCGGGAGGTCTCCCAGTTGCCTTCCATCGCCGCGACTTTGGTGGGCTGATGTTCCAGGGTATTCAGACCGTGTAAATCACCAACCACGGCCTGGGTCGGAGCAATGAACAGCAGCAGCCACAGGCACATGGAGAGGGCTTTGCGGTTGGCCTCCACTTCGCGACCTCGCAGCAGATACCAGGCGCTGACCCCGGCCACCACGAATCCACCGGTCAGGAATGAGGCGAGGGCCATGTGCATGAACCGGTAAGGAAAGGAAGGATTGAAGATCGCTTCGCTCCAGGAGGTCACATGGAATACCCCCTCCCGCAGCTCGAAACCGGCCGGGGTGTGCATCCAGCTGTTCGCGGACAGAATCCAGAACGAGGAAATGAAAGTGCCCGTGGCCACCATAACGGCGGCGAACAGGTGAAGCCCGGCCGGCACCTTGTCCCGCCCGAAGAGCAGAACCCCGAGGAATGCCGCCTCGAGGAAAAACGCCGTGACCACCTCATAACTGAGAATCGGCCCGAGAAAATTGGCCGATGCCTGGGCGAAATTGCTCCAGTTGGTGCCGAACTGGAAGGACATTACGATGCCGGATACCACGCCCATGCCGAAAACCACGGCGAAGACCTTGGTCCAGAATGCCGACAGCTTCACCCAGACCGGGTTCTCGGTTTTGAAGGCCAGGCCTTCAAGCACCGCAATGTAGGAAGCCAGGCCAATGGTGAAGACCGGAAAAATGGCGTGAAAAGACACTACAAAGGCGAACTGTATTCGCGAAAGGATGAGAGGATCTAGTTCCATGGGAACCCTCCGGTAACTCATGCATCACAATAAACGGGGAACAGCAGTCCCGTTCGGCCGCTGCCTGGGCGCATGTTGTATGTTGTTATTACCGGCAGATAGCTGCCATGCTACTAAAAACATGGACAAATCAGGTAGGGCAGATTGTCGCACCCCCTGACAAATGACAATAATGGTGGACGAAATGAGCTTTTACGAAGAACGCATACTTCCCCACCTGATTGACTGGGTCTGCTCGAATGGCCAGGTGATGAAACTCCGGAGCCAGGTGGTCCCCAAGGCGAGAGGCGTTGTCCTGGAAGTAGGTATGGGCTCTGGTATAAACCTTGAGTTCTATAACCCGGAAACAGTCGAGCTCGTATACGGCCTGGAACCCTCGGAAGGCATGCGTCGCAAAGCCCAGGCAAACCTCTCGCGCTCATCCGTAGAAGTGGAATGGCTGGACCTGCCCGGCGAGAAAATCCCCCTTGCCGATCACAGCGTGGATACCGTGTTACTGACCTTCACCCTCTGCACCATTCCTGACTGGAGCGCTGCGCTCCAGCAAATGAAGCGGGTGCTGAAACCGGAAGGTGAGTTGCTGTTCCTCGAACACGGCGAATCACCGGATCCCGGAACTCGCACATGGCAGAATCGCGTAACACCGACCTGGAAGAAAGTCGCCGGAGGCTGCCATCTCAACCGGCCGATTTCGGAGTTGATTCAGACAGCGGGATTCGAGGTAACGGATCTTGAAAACCTTTACATTCCCAAGACCCCCAAAATTGCGGGTTATGTCTACAAGGGCAGGGCCGTCAAGCCAGCGGGCGCATGAACCTGCGCGCCGCTGGAATCCGAATTGCGTTACCGAACCTGCCCTTATACAATTCTGCCCGTCCAAACCTCCCTCCGATGCTCCGGTGGTGAAATTGGTAGACACAAGAGACTTAAAATCTCTCGACCTCACGGTCGTGCCGGTTCGATTCCGGCCCGGAGCACCAATCCCAAATATTCTAATCATAAACATCGCGATTAACGCGCCAGGTTAGTAGCCGAGCCGTCTGACTATCGTTGCTGTTCGCATGGTTCGCGCCTGTAAAATGATTACATTGCCCTTCAATTATGGTTGGGATAACGTGTTGTTTTAAAACAATAGATATGGCTGCGTGTTAAATGACATTGTGTAATCATGAAGCCGTCGTATTTTTGCAATAACGAAACGCGCTATCTAACCAGTGCTAGCTCACAATGAACCGAGTGTTTATATTTTTGGCAATAGCAATTTTCACCGGCTGTGCGTCGACAACGGTGCCACGCAATGATTCGGGTTTTGTCGAAGTGGCTAACCTAAAAGCTTTTGAAGGATGCTACAAAAACTGCAGCAACACTTCGGATGGCTCAGCGTTGGCTTGTCTCAGCGATATCGTATGGCCGAAGGTGTTTGGGATAGAAAACAAGCCTGAAGCAGTTTTCATCAAGCAAGAAGACAACAATAGATTAATCGTTTCTGCAATCTCGAATGGAATGATTCTAAAAAAATCTGCCTTCGAGGCGGGGAGAGATTTTGAGTTCGAAAACGGTCGTATCGAATTGGACCGCGAATATATAGCTTCTGGGGCCCGTGAGCCCGGAAATGTTTTCATTGGAGTCGGGACAGGTAAAACGGTTCTAGGTCTCGACGCGCATGGGCAAGGTCGTGTCAGTCAATCAGTTTCTTTTGCAGGCACTGGATTTCTCATAATCCCAATCGCTGGGGCGGCGACGGACGTTAGCAAGATTGAGAGGTCAGAGGGGCTTTGCAATTCAAGTTAAAGCAATCTGCCTTTGTCGAAGAAGCCTAGTACGAAGAAGTCGGGGAAGAACTCATGGCAAGCACAGGGTTCGGGATCGGCATTGTTATTTCATGTTGGTGGGCATATAGCCTCTACATGGGCGGGTCAGATTGTGGTCCCAGTGGTACGAGCCTCGGTTTGATCATTGCACCGATCTGCGCGACTTTGGGCAATAAAGCGGCAGCAAGTATCCCTTTGCTAGTTGGCGTCATCTGCTCCTACCTATTCGTGAGTTCGGTACGTGAAAAGCTATAACAAGGCCATTACGGTTGTTCCTTGCCGTTCGCCCTCCAGCGGACGCCCTTATGAGGGTGCCGCTAAACACAAGCGTTAATTGACCAAACTCCCTGAGAATGTCAGATGAAAGAGCTCCTAGAAAACCATCATTTTATCCTCGCCGAGGCTGCTGTTGTTGAAAGGCTCCGTCGTAGCAAAAGGATTGAGCTGGACAGAAGTTTAGTTCACACCCCATTGATCTATAGTCACGAGGGTAGAGCAGAACTACGGAGCTTATACCGTGAATATCTGGGCATCGCCGACGCGAATAACCTTCCTATATTCCTTTTTACGCCTACTTGGCGGGCAAACAAGGAGCGAGTGCAAACATCAAATCAGCGACATACCATTAACGTTGATGCCGCGCATTTCCTCAAAGAACTAGTTGTCGACGAATCCAAGAAAGTGCCCGTTAAAATCGGCGGTGTGATTGGCTGTAAAAACGATTGCTATTTACCTGAGGAGGGATTGTCACTGAATGAAGCAAGCGAGTTCCATAAATGGCAGATCGATCAGCTAGCAAGCGCAGGAGTTGATTTTCTGATTGCAGTCACGTTGCCTTCCGTAGAGGAGGCAGCTGGAATCTCTCTAGCAATGGAAGCCACGGGATTACCTTACATCATAAGTTTCGTGATTGGTTCCGATGGCAACATCCTGGATGGAACGGAAGTTCAGAAAGCTATTGAATATGTGGATTCTAAGACTACGAATAATCCGCTTGGCTATTTTATTAACTGTTCCTACCCATCATTTTTGAATCCAACGACACTCTCTGAACAAGCATTTGAAAGGCTAATTGGTATACAGGCAAACGCATCTTCCCTGAGCCATGACGAGCTTGAGGCTTCAAAAGAACTTAAATCTGAATCCGTTGAGGAATGGGGTAGCCTCATGGTTCAGTTGAACAGAGTTTTTGGATTGAAAATACTTGGTGGTTGTTGTGGTACAGATGGTAAGCATCTCGAATATTTGACAGAGAATATCAGCTAAACCAAAGAGAAGATCGAATGCCACGAGCGGTGCACTTTGAAGTCTTTCTTTAACAAGTCAGGCCAACGGACGCGCGGGACGCGCCGCTGCCTTCAGCGTTAAGCTAAGAACATAAAATTCAACGGATAGTGGCAGGACTAAAGGGATGAGCTCACCAACAATAATTACATTAGTCGGATTCATAGCGTGGAGTTTGCTTTTGCTCGTGCTCATGGAGTCTATTCGATCGAAGATGGTACTTACCAAAGAGATCGCTCCGAACGAGTTTAACCCTCAGAACTCCAATTTATCACCGTTTATGCAACGGTTGGCTCGCGCCCATGCCAACTGCGTTGAAGGTCTTCCGATATTTGGGGGCATCATGATTGCGGCGATCATCACTTCAAACGCCAATGTAACCGATCAGCTGGCATATATTTTCCTGGCCGCGAGAATAGCTCAGTCTTTGCTTCACCTTGCATCATTAAGTCCGGTTGCAGTAACGATGAGGTTTGGTGCTTTTGCCGTGCAAATGGGTATCGGAGTGTATTGGTGCTACAAATTGCTAGAGGTGTTGGTTTAATCAGCTGCAGTATAACCAGTCGGATCGCGAGACAAATGCCTGCGGCATTCGCCCGTTTTGAAGCGTTGGCTGTAAGGGGATGAATCATTGAAATACTTTTCATACGGTTCGAATATGTCCATCAAGAGAATTTCGGCAAGAGTTCCCTCTGCCGTATTCGATACCGTCGCTATCCTTAATGGGCATAATCTAAAATTTCGAAAGATTTCGAGAAGAGATACCTCGGCGAAATGCGATATCGCGGAGTCGTCCAACGAGACTGATATTGTCTGGGGAGTTGTTTTTGAGATTGATCATAGTGGAAAAGCTGCCCTGGATAGAGTTGAGGGACTTGGATATGGGTACGAACAGAAACAGGTTGAGTTGGTCGGAACGGATGGGGCGACATTTAGCGCATTTACGTACTACGCCACGGATATCGACGAGAACTTGAAACCGTATACGTGGTATGTGGAACACGTATTACGTGGCGCTAGAGAGAACGATCTTCCAGCTGGATACATAGCTTTCATCGAAGAGGTTGGATCGATACAGGATCCGGATCGGGATCGCCACGAACAAGAGTTATCAATTTACCGCTAGCAAACGCATTCAGACGGGCTCAGCAAAGCTGGGCCGCTGATGCGAGGCGTTACAAGGCCAACTGAATGGGAGTTCAAGTGGTTACCTGTTATCTGAGATACGTCATAGATCCCTATAAAGCCGTTGAGTTTGAGCACTACTCCAAGATGTGGATACCTCTGGTTCAGAAATTCGGTGGTCAGCATCATGGATATTTTTTGCCATCCGAGGGAGCCAACAATATCGCCATCGCATTATTCACTTTCGAGTCGCTGGCCGCTTACGAGCAGTATCGTGAGGCGTCATTTAAAGATGCAGATTGCCAAGCGGCTTTCCAGTATGCAGAAAAGACTCGTTGCGTATTTAGCTGCGAGCGCAGCTTCATGAGGCCGGTGTTTGAGTGAGCTTGTAATAAGGGTATCAGGATCGTTCCGGCCCGATGGGCCTCAAATGCCGAAGGTTAGCCGCCGTTGGTAGAGGTTGTCGTGATGTCGAGAAACAGCCCGGAAACCAGGCGGCGGTGAATAACCCGAGCCCTTGGCGTGTCTCCATCGTCCACCCCTGAACGTTTGGGAGGGCGATGGAGTTCACTTTCAGGCCTCTGTCTGTTCACGCTGCGGCTTGAGGCAGGTTGGGTCGACAGATCTGACGGACAGTGCCAAGGAATTCTTCCGAGGAGAATTCATCCGTCCCCATTGCCTTGCCGGTTCTGGCCGTGTGCTCTGCAATGTCCTTAACGCCGACCATTCCTACGACTTCCCGTTGTTCGTTCACAATGGGCACGCGTCGTATCTGCGCTTCGCTCATCATTTTCAGAACGTCATGAATGTCGTCCTCCGGGTGACAGAAGTGACAGGTCTTTCCTTCAACCAGTTCCGAGGCCGCAATGTCCCATAGCGGCTTGTGTTTAAGCGCTGCCGCAATGGCGATATCCCGGTCCGTGATCACGCCAACCAGCTTTTTCTCCCGGTCGATGACAGGCACGATTCCCAGATCATCGTTCCACATTTCGGTGGCGACCTGTTCCAGAGAACTCTCCATGTCGCAGCACAGAATGTTTTTGTGCATGATGTTTTTAATGGACATGATCGTCCCTCCCGATTACCCATGAGTCCTTCGCTAAACCGCGTCCCTGAGCAGACTTTGACCTGCAACGTCCTCTGGTGTTTCCGGGTTTTTAAGTTTATTTACTCCTGAGCCTGGAGCCTCGCAAGCCGGTACCGCCTCACTTCAATCCATCCGTGGGTAAGAAGGGCCGAGAACACAATCACGCCACCAATGAGACTGAGGGGTGTCGGAACTTCCCCCAGGAACAGCCAGACCAGAAATGCACCGATCACCGTCTCAAGCAAGAGCATCATGCTGACCTCAGCCGCCGGAATGTAGCGCGGGCCAATCTGGATCATCGTCGCCGCAACCGGCAGGAACACCAGGCAGAGCAGGGCGATGAACAGGCTATCCCGAAGAGAGGGAATTTCTACACCACCTGCCAATGCGGCTGCGCCAGCCAGCATCAGGGCGCCGAACATCAGCATGACACTCATGTCGGCGTCCGGCTTTGATCGGGCAACGTTCAGGTTGGACGCCAGCGCGGTTGCCGCGATAAATGCCATCAGAATACCAAGGGGTTCGCCCCGGCCCCATTCCCCGATGGCCATGATGGTGGCGCCGGTGACACACACGATGATGATGGCCCAGGTTCTCAGCGGCAGGGTTTCCTTCCAGACCAGCCAGGCAATCAGGGCAGCGATAACCGGTGCGGTATTGAGGATCACCAATACGTTTCCGGCGGCGGTATTTTTCATGCCGACTACAAAGCCCAGTGTGCTCATGGCAAAGGCGGCGGCGCAGAATAATCCTTTCCAGCCACACTTGCGCATTTCCGCGGCAAGGCCGGATCGGTAGCGAACGCTGTTGATCACGAGGAAACTGAACGCCAGCAAGATGCCCCGCCAGAACAGGAAAACCACCGGTTCCACGGAGGTGATTTTTACCAGCAGGGCATCCGGCGTGATGAACATGACGCCGATCGCTGCAATGCTCAGTCCCTTGATTCGGGTTGTTTCCAAGCGATTACTCCGGCCGGTTCTGGTTGCGGATGGCGGCCTCAAGCCGGGCAATGCAATCCGAGAAGGTTCGGCTGATTCTGGTCTGGTCTCGAATCATGGCCATGCGCGGCCAGGTTGCCTGTTCGCCAAGGCGGATGAACATGTCCAGGTCAGCCCGGCTGGGGTTCGATAACAGTTTTCGGTACAGCAAGGGGCGGAATGGGAAGTGGACGTTGATGTCCCCCAGGTAGGTTTGTGTGGTCATCGCGTGGGCCTGCTCCAGAAGCGGACGAACAACCGATGACGGCGCTGAGTTGCGGCTGAGTTTGAGCGCCGTTGCGACCTGTGCATGCGCCATGGAAGCGGCAGCCTGTTTCAGTGTGGCTTTAGGCCCGCGTTCATGGTGATGGGTAATAAAGGGCAGCACATGGGGGTTGGCCTGGCTCACGATGGTTCGGTTCACGTTGTGCAGGCGCGCCATACGCATCAGCGGCAAGTCCCCGTGTACGCTGCCGTCAATCCAGCGCTCGGTTGGCATGTAGGGCTTGGAGCCCTCAGAACCCTTCTCGAAGTCCCGCGCTTGCAGGGTGACCGGGGGATAGATCGCCGGCACCGCGCAGGAGGCCAGAATGGCTGAGTCCACCAGGACTTCGGGCGAACTCAGGCTGTTCAGCAGCCTCGGTTTTTGTCGGGTGCGGGTGGGCGATACCGAGATGTTCAGGGTGCGCCCACTGTGGGCCTCTGCCTCTTTGAAGCTGATACTGCCGATGTTGGTCCGGATGTGTTCCAGCAAGTGGGAGGGATCCATGGCGTGCTTTCTACGCCAGATACGCTCCGGCTCAAGCCATCGGAAGGCGTTCAGGTGAATCTCGTCAGGTTCGGTGAAAAAGGATTCAAGCTCGCGCTTGTTTCGGGTGCAGACGGCGCCGGCTACGATTGCGCCCATGCTGGACCCGGCGATCACATCAGGGAGCAGCCCGACCTCCCAGAGCGCCCGGGTAACACCAATATGGTAGATCCCGAAAGCCGCGCCACCGCTCAGCATCAGGGCCGGCCGGCCGTACACCCGTTCGGCATCCCTGAACAGTCGGAGCTTCTGTTCCATCGACACGCCGGGCATGTCGTGGTCACAGACGAAATTCATTGACCGTTCCACTTCGTCGAGGAACTCGGTGACCAGAACTTTGGTACCGGTCCGGGCGACTGCGTAGAGGTCCGGGTTGGCGATCTCGCCCAGGTGACGGTAAACGCTTTCCTGGAGCACACGGGTCAATCCCCGTGTGTCACCGCGCTTTCGGCAGCGGATCATTGCGGCGATGTGATCCCTGAGCAGCTTTTCGTGCAGCAGTTCACAGCCGGCCTCCTCTCGCCAGGCCAGTGTGCCGTCCAGCTCATCAAGCTTTTCGGCGGTGGCGTACCATTGGCGGTAGGAATCCGCTTCGCCGAGTTGCTTCTTTAGCTGCCGGCGTTGGGTTTTTCTGTCGCTCATAAGGTTTTTCGCTTTACGGGTGCCGCTGGATGAGGGCGCGTACGCACCGCTCAAATACGTCCTCATCATAGAAAGGGTGTGAGGCCGCGCCCTGTCCGCGGATGATTTCGCCCCCGGCCTCCACGATACCGCATTCGATCATCAGGTTATCGCTGAACTCGAAATTCTCCACGGTGTGGCCAAGGTTGTCGGTGTCGGAAGAGCCCGCCCGATCGAAATAATTTCTCGGATCCATCGTGTATCCGACCGCAGCCTTGTCCTTGGCGATCATGTAGCCGACTTCGAAGACGGTACCGGGATCGGCGCTGAGGCCACGAAATGGGCTGAGGTTGGCAATGATGGCCTGGCAGCTGTCCATGAGCTCGCGGTTGGCTCGGTATATCCGGAAGCCAAGGCTCCGTTTTGATTCGCTGCCTGGACCTTCCAGTTCGGTGTCCAGCGGGTCTACGCCCTCCAGGCCGCAGGCAGCCAGCAGGCGCTTTTTGCTGGCGACAATGCACCTGTGCTCGCGCTCTGGAAAAAATACCTCAGGCCCCGCCAGGTATACGCGTTGTGGTTTGGTCAAGGACTATCCTGTTTTGGAAGTGGTTCAATACGGTTGATATCGCCGGTTGGCGGTTCGGGTTCGTCTTCCATGATCACCAGTATTCCACCCACAATGATAGCAATGGCGACCAAAGCCCGAAGGATCGTCGATTTGGACATGCCTCGCTCCTTTGTCAAACTGAAACCTGGTACTTACCTGTGGGGCCAGAGTGTCAATCACAACCCCTACGGTAAATTCCTGAGCGTTCTACAAAAGTCTCTTCGACAGCAATACGTACGTGGTTAATACTGAAACATTCAGTGATGTGTAATTCCAGAGCCGCGTGAAGGGGGAACGAATCATGATGTCTGACGAGGAACCATTGGTTCGCAAATACAGCGACAGCGGGATAACGACGCTCACCCTGAACCAGCCCCAGAGCCGGAACAGCCTCTCGATGGCCATGCTTGAAGCGCTGTCCGGGGAACTGGAGGCCATTGCCAGTGACGCGGATACCCGCGTGGTGGTCCTTGCCGCCCATGGCAGTGTGTTCTGCGCGGGCCACGATCTCCGGGAGATCCGGGAGCAATTCGATGATCAGGATTTCCAACTCGCCCTGTTCCATCAGTGCAGCAAGGTCATGCAGCAGATTGTGTCCCTGCCAAAGCCCGTGATTGCCCGGGTTGCCGGTGTGGCTACCGCCGCAGGCTGCCAGTTGGTCGCCAGTTGTGATCTGGCCGTGGCCGCGGATACCGCCCGCTTTGCAACGCCGGGGGTCAACATTGGTCTGTTCTGTTCCACGCCCATGGTGGCGCTTTCCCGCAACGTTTCGCGCAAACACGCCATGGAGATGCTGTTGACCGGTGAAATGATCAGTGCCGTCAGGGCAGAGGAAATCGGCCTGGTGAACCGGGCGGTGGATGAGCAGGTGTTGGACGAGACGGTCTACGGGATGGCAAGGACCATTGCAGACAAGTCCGGACACACGCTGAAAGTCGGTAAGGAGGCATTTTACCGGCAATTGGAAATGCCCCTGGCGGAGGCCTACGAATTTACCTCAACCGTGATGGCGGACAATATGCAGGCCAATGATGCACGGGAAGGGATCTGTGCGTTCCTGGAGAAGCGCAAGCCGGATTGGCAGGATAGCTGAGGCGAGGGTGGCAATCAGTCGGCGAGGCAGTCAGCTTCGCCGACGACCAGGCGGTCTCCGACCCCTATGCCGTGCTCCGAAAAAAAACCCCGGTTCATTTCAACCGCCGAGGTGAACGCCACTCTCGCCGGATAGGACGGGCAGTTTCCGGAGTTGCCTGAACTGCATGGTGCCATCGTTCGAATATTGCCGATTTCCCCCTTTGGGCCAATATAGGCAATGTCGAGAGCGATGAGAGTCTTGTACATCCAGAATCCATGCTCCGGATTCTGGGGCTGCTCATACACGAACAACATACCCTCGTTCTCCGCCAGGGCTTTGCGCCCCATCAGTCCCTTCTGCCGCTGACCGAAGTCCTCCGCCACCTCGAGAGTGACCGGAACTGAGCCTTCCGGCGTTATAAAGCAAGCCGTTGAACTCGGTAGCCTGGGCTGGGGAACGCTTGGGTCCGCGGAGCAGGCGGATACCAGCGGAACCAGCAGCAATGCGAGCAATGAGGCATAGCGATTGGAGATCATGAGCGCAGCCGATAACCGGTTTTGAAAATGTACCAGACAGCAAGCATGCATGCGCTCAGGAAGACCAGGGTCATACCGACGCTGATTCCCACGTGCACGTCCGACACTCCGAAGAAAGCCCACCGAAAGCCACTGATCAGGTAAACCACCGGGTTGAACAGGCTGATGGTCTGCCAGATTGGTGGCAGCATATCGATGGAATAGAAGGTACCGCCAAGAAACACCAGCGGCGTAACGATCATCATCGGTACGATTTGCAGTTTTTCGAAGCCATCCGCCCAGATGCCAATGATAAACCCGAAAAGGCTGAAGGTGACCGAGGTAAGGATCAGGAAAGAGATCATCCAGAACGGATGCAGCACATCGTAATCCACAAACAGCCGGGCTGTGGCCAGTATGATCAGGCCGAGGATCACCGATTTGGTGGCGGCCGCTCCGACATAGCCGAGTACCACCTCCACGTAGGAGACCGGAGCGGACAGCACCTCGTAGATGGTGCCGGAAAACTTTGGCATATAAATGCCGAAAGAAGCGTTGGAGATGCTC
Organism: Marinobacter albus; assembly: GCF_030238305.1. Classification (NCBI taxonomy): domain Bacteria; kingdom Pseudomonadati; phylum Pseudomonadota; class Gammaproteobacteria; order Pseudomonadales; family Marinobacteraceae; genus Marinobacter; species Marinobacter albus. Next base: position 2,028,009 of record NZ_JASSQD010000001.1, read on the forward strand.
TGCATCAGCAGCGAGAGCATTACCAGGCCGGGAATGATGTAGGCCCCGTAACTGATGTTGTCGATGTCTCCCATGCGCGAGCCGATGGCTGAGCCGAATACGACGAAATACAGGCAGGTGGAGATGACTGGTGACAGCACGCTTTGCATCACGGTGCGCTTCATGCGGGCCATTTCAAAGTTGTAGATTGCGCGGACGCCGTAAAGGTTCATGCCTTTCTCCAGTGATTCGGGCGGGGCTATTCGTGCACGAGGCCGACAAAAATCTCTTCCAGGGAGCTCTCCCGGGTCTGAAGGTCCCGGTATTCGATACCGAGATCGCCGAGGGTACGCAGCAACCGCGCGACGCCGGCCTGTTCCTGCTGGGAATCGAAGGTGTAGATCAGCTCGTAGCCATCATCAGACAGTTCAATGGGTTCGAGCGTGAGCTCGCCAGGCATTTTATCGAGCCTGCTCTGAAGCTGCAGCCGCAGTTCCTTCTTGCCGAGTTTGCTCATCAGGCGGTCTTTTTCTTCCACCAGAATGATTTCGCCGTGGCGAATCACACCAATCCGGTCCGCCATCTCCTCAGCTTCTTCAATGTAGTGTGTGGTAAGGATGATGGTCACACCGTTCTCCCGGAGCTTCCTGACCATTTCCCACATGTCCCGGCGCAATTCAACGTCAACGCCTGCGGTTGGCTCATCAAGGAAGAGAATCTGGGGTTCATGGGACAGCGCCTTGGCAATCATCACCCGGCGTTTCATGCCGCCGGACAGCGACATGATGCGATTGTTGCGTTTGTCCCAGAGCGACAGGTCCTTCAGCACCTTCTCGATGTGTTCGGGTTTGGGGGCCTTGCCGAAGAGACCGCGACTGAACGAAACAGCGTCCCATACGGTCTCAAAGGAGTCCGTGTTCAGCTCCTGGGGGACCAGGCCAATGGACTGCCTGGCCTTGCGATACTCTCGCACGATGTCATGGCCGGCAGCTTTCACCTCGCCCTGGGAAAGGTTCACGATGCCACAGATAATACTGATCAGGGTCGTCTTTCCGGCTCCGTTCGGGCCGAGCAGGGCGAATATTTCGCCCCGGTTGATTTCCAGGTTGATGTCTTTCAATGCCTGGAAACCGTCGCCATAAACCTTGCTGAGGTGCTTTACGGAAATGTCCGGCTGCACGGGCGTATCCTGTCTTTAAAATGGGTCAGAAATGAAAGCGCAGTATTTTCTCATGACTGGCGCCAATTTAGAAAGCTTTGCCTGTCTCCGCTCAGCGCTCATAATGCCGCTGTCCGAAACTGAGGTATAACAATGTTACGAGCAGCCATGATTGTGGGATTGATACTGGCGTTGGTCGCTACGGTGGTATTCGTCCCCCGAATGTTAAGAAATAACGGTCAGGAACCATGGGGCGGCCCAACTGTGATATGCGACCTGCTGGAGGGAAGCTGTTCGTGGTCAAGCCGGGCCGGGCAGTGGACGGTAGATCTTCAAGTCCCTGGTGAGGGCAGTCAGGATTCCCAGTATAGGCTCACTGTAATATCGCCCGAGCCCCCGGAACGATTCCTCGCGGTGCTCAGGGGCGAATCCATGTACATGGGCGAGTACCCGGTGCCGCTTCGCCGTCAGGTCGACGGTAGTTATGTCGGGAGTTTTACGGCTCCTGTCTGCAGCACCGGAACGGAGATGGTCTGGCGCATCGATCTACAGCAGGGCCAGGAAGCATTGGAAAGCATTCCCGTGAAAATGGTGTTCCGGGTGGATAGCTGACAAGCCTCCATTATTGTGTAAAATTCCAGTCACTTTTCACCAACATCAACACTGATTCCATGGAGGATACGATGGATTACGGAGATAGCGTTCAGAAGGTACTGCTTCGCAAGATCCGCAAAGCGGAGCAGGATCTGCTGCAGTTGAAACTGGATTACTGCCGGTTCGTGTTTGGCTTGACCCATCGGGCCAGAGTCGTGTCTGACGGAACCGTCTATCTGGTTCGATCCGTTGACGTGGAAAGCATGAAGAATACGGAAGAGGGCGGTTTTACCAGGCCTGCCATCGCAGGCGTGCCGATCAATCAGGCGGACACAGGGGAATCAATCCAACTGGGCACGAACTGGGAACTGGACACGGTCTCCGATCAGGCTGCCATCAAATAAAGGCATTGGCCGTGATGGCCTCATAAAGACTGCTGGCGGGCGTTACGTAGTGATGTTGCCGCCAGAACTCCGCGCCCTCCAGGCCCCCTCGATAACACGCCAGAAGAGCACTGCTTTGGCTCAAGGTGGCAATTGCCTGAAGTGCCTGAGGCTGCCGAATTCCGATTTTCCGCTGTGCGATGTGCGCGGCCAGCCCCGCCAGGGAGTCGGAATGTCGGGTGGATCTGTCGCAAAGCGCGCAGGCAGCGCCGTACAGCCAAACCGCGGCATAGTCCCGCACCGCCTCCGGCGCCTTAGCCAGATCAAGCCCATTGACTCGACAATCCCGTTCCTGAAGGCCTGCAAGAATGTGCAGCCGGGTAAACAGTTCCGTCCGGTCGGATGAGGTGACGGGTTGCGTGGTCTGCTTTCCAATAAACGGGGCTGGCCCGAGCTCCTGGTTGGAACCGCTCTCCGGCAAGGGGGCCGCGCGCACCAGCGAGAACATGCGATAGGCCATCAGCAGCACAAGGGCTACCAGGCCAATCTGGATCACGAAAACCAACCCATCTGTCATGTCTTACCCGCCTCAAATAGTTCAGAACCCGGCCGAAGTGTAACGAACTGTAACCCGCAGGGGGATGGTACAGCTTGGCAGATTGAGCCTTTCGATTGGCCGGAGTGACGGAACTGTGATGAACATCAAAATCCGCGCCCCGTTCATCTATGTCGGTAATATTTACAGGCTAAAGCGAGCCAAAGCCGCTAGCAGGTTGGCATGGTTTGCAGTGCCAGTTTCCGGCGGATGTAGCGTCCGAGGGCATCCACACCGATGTTGAGCAGAGCGGTTATCAGGATCAGCATCATGGCACGGTCAAACTGGATATTCTGAATGGCGCTGTCCACGTAGAAGCCCAGGGTATAGATGCCGAGAATGCCGAGGATCGCTGTTTCCCGCATGATGATTTCCCAGCGGTAGAACAGGAAGGCCAGGAACGAGCGGTAAACCCTGGGCACCAGCTCCCACGAGTAACGGCTGAAGCCCTTTACGGCATCGCCTCTCAACTTGATGTTATTGGTCTGGCGACCAATCAGGTGGCCGATGATACCGCCATTATGCAGAGCCAGCGCAACAACGGCAGGCAACATCGAAGGACCCCACAATTGAAGCAGGATGTAGGCAAGGATGTATTCCGGTGTTGACCGTGCAATGACCAGAAATACATGGCCGGATGTCCGGCGAATGGGACCGCCGAAGTGATTGGAGATCAGGGGGAACAGCAAGAGGGCCAGAATGCCGGTCCCGACCAAGGCAATCTGGGTGAGAATCACCGTGTTCCAGATGCCCGGCAGGGCCTGATGGACCATCAGGTCTCCAAACCAGGAGGTCAGGCCGGCAAGACCCTCGCCCTGCCTGATGGGACTGGGAATGATGTCCTGGGTGAAGAACCGTTCAACATTTCCCCAGACGATCGGCAGTCCGTCCCCCAGGAAAAAAGGCGCACCGAGTATGTAGATCGGTAGCAGCTTGGGTTTGACCCATAACGGCATGGTAGCGATCAATACATAGAAAAGGATCAGCATGGCGCCGGCGTCTGAGTAAAGCCCCTGGGAAAATGCCGATTCGAGGTAAAACCCCAATGTCGGCAAACCCACAAAGCCGAGGATGGCACTGGAGCGCAGGCCGCACTCAAGCCGGTACGCGGTATAGGTCCGAAGCTGGACCCAGCAATCCGGAATTCGGGTGTACAGGAATGCGGCGATAACCCCAGTGCCGGGCGGCAACAGGCGGCCCGGCTCGGGATCCGCTTCCTCGAGAATCTCGGAATACACCTTGGCAAAGATCCCGGAGTAGGGGATGGCAATGGCGAGAACCCCCGTTAGCGGGTGGAAACCGAAGAATTGGAGAAAGATGAGCGCCCAGAAAAGCTCGTGAATGGCCCGGATAAACGCACAGAAGATGCGAACGGGCAAGAAACGGTAGACCAGAGACAACATGAAGCCGGCCACACTCCCGAGCGCCACCCCCACGAACGCGAAGGCGACGGTCCTCAGTAATGCCGTCATCAGCCCCTCGGAACTGAAAAAATTGGGAGTCACGACACCGAGGAAGAAGTTGCCAAGATCCCGCCATGGATTGGAAGCGGTTATCGCAATGTCGGCGGCCAGCAGCCCAGCCACCGCAATGGCAAGAAAAATCAGGCTGGTTCGAACCGTCGGATAGGAAAACATGAGGGGCTGGCGTTTCCTAGTAGAGTGACATGATGTCGGCGGCAGTCAGGCGATCGCTGGTGTCATCCAGTGCGACCTGGCCGTCCTGTATTCCAACTATCCTGTTGCAGTACGTCAATGCCATTTCGACGTCGTGGAGCGCAATGACACTTGTCGTAAAGTATTCCTTGAGTCGCTTCATGACAAGGTGTGCCATGGGACCATCAAGGGCGGATACCGGTTCATCCGCCAGGAGTAAACCGGCGTTTCGATACATGGCTCGCGCTACTGCAACCCGCTGACGCTGTCCGCCTGACAGCGACGCCGTAGGAATCCAGAGCTTTTCAGGCATGCCCAGGTCAGCCAGCAATTCCCGAACGGCTGTTTTGTCCGCGGTAAAGGGGCGGATCAGGGACATCGTGTTGTACCAGACTGAATGCCGATCCAATTGGCCCATGAAAACGTTGTGGAAAACGGGAAGGGCGTTAACCAGCCCCAACTCTTGTGGCACCAGTGAAGAGTTCCGATTCACCTGCTCATGAATCAATCGAATCAGTGTTGATTTGCCGGCACCGCTCTTGCCGACCAGAGCGACCTGTTCGCCCTGTTTGACCGTCAGGGAGAGCGGGCCAACCACCCGCTCTCCGCTGAAGGAAGCTGTCAGACTTGGGAGATCGAATCCTGACATTAATCGAGGATTCCAATCTCTTCGGCTGTCTTCCGGATGGGCTCGTAATCGTCATTGGAGGCAGGGATGAAACCTGAGCGCGGGAAGCTTTCCAGCAGCGCTTTATCGTCCAGGCTCAACAGCGCCTCTTTGACACGATCCTTGAAGCCTTCTCCAAAGCGGTCGTTCACGTCACCGCGGATGGTCCACTGGTAATCCGGGTACGGCGGGGTTTCCCAGATCACCTGAACCGCGTCGGTATCGACGTTGCCATCCTCAACCTCTTTCTGCCAGACCTGGAAGTTCAGCGCGCCAACCTCGTAGGTGCCGGCCTCTACGAGACGGAGAGTACGTGTGTGATTGCCGCTGAAACCAACCCGCGAAAAAAAGTCCTCTGGCTGTTCGCCGAAGGTTTCACGAATGTAGAATTCCGGCATCAGACGGCCGGAGGTAGAGCCCTTGGACCCGAAGGTGAAGGTCTTGTCTTTGAGGCCATCCTGCAATTCAGACAGGTCTTCAGCCGGTTCAATGCCAGTGCTGGTGTTGGCTATAAAATAGGTCTGGAAGGCTTCGTCCTCGACGCCCTGGGCAATCGCTTCGGAGCCGGGAACCAGACGTCGGGCCTGGACACCGGAAAGACCACCGAACCAGGCCAACTGAACCTGATTGTTACGAAATGCCGATACAGCGGCGGCGTAGGATTTGACGGGAATATACCGAACGTCCACATTCAGTTCTTCCGAAAGGTAGTCGGCAACGCCTCTGAACCGCTCCACAAGCTTTGTTTCGTCCTCATCGGGAATGGCTGTGAACACGAAGGTTTCAGCGGATGCGGAGAAAGCCATTGCACCAAGCAGGCCGGAAAGCGTGAATTTCCGTATAAGATTCAAAGCCATTTGATGTCCTTAGTTCTATGATTGGATGACTGGAGTGAGCGAACGCACGTCGCATCCTGAAGGGCCAAGGATACCTTGATTTGCGTCAACCCTGAACAGCTATACGAATTGCTGCTTTGATTGGCTCAGCCCTGTAACCCCAAGTCTTTGCATCGTTTGTGAATGGGAAAATCATGAAAATAATAATGATCACGCCGGCACCTCCGGGATCCCGTGCCGGCAATCGTGCCACCGCCGAGCGCTGGGCTGACCTGCTCCGACAAGCCGGCCATCAGGTTGCTGTTGTGACGGAATACCAGGGCGAGAGTTGCGATGCGTTTGTCGCCCTACATGCCTGGCGCAGTCACGATGCCATCCAGATGTTCCGGAAATGCTGGCCGGAAGCGCCGTTGTTACTGGCGTTGACGGGCACCGACATTTACCGCCACCAGCACGAATACCCACTTCCCACACTGGCGTCCATGGCGGCGGCCGACGTATTGATTGGATTGCACGCCCGGGTGAACGAGGATATTCCAGAGCAGTTTACCGATAAGCTCATTACCCTTTACCAATCTGCAGAGGCATTGCCTGCGGCGCGAAACGCCGGCCGCAACACCGATTGTTTTGACGTCTGTGTGATTGGCCATCTGAGGGAGGAAAAGGATTCCCTTAGGACCGCGATTGCTGCCCGGCTTTTGCCAGAGGATTCGACAGTTCGCGTTCTCTGCGCCGGAAAGCCGCACAATGACAGTTGGCAATCGATGGTGGAGAAGGAGGTGCAGGAAAATCCGCGCTTCGAATGGCTGGGTGAGCTCGACAAAGCAGAAATCCGGTCACTGATGGCGCGATGCCAGCTCATGGTGATCAGCTCCGTGATGGAGGGTGGCGCCAATGTGGTTTCCGAGGCTTGTCGGGCGGGGCTGGCGATCATCGCCTCGGACATCCCCGGAAATCGCGGCCTGCTGGGTGATCATTACGACGGTTATTTCCCGGCTGGGGATGAGGTATCACTTGCCCATACCCTCCACCGGGCAGAAACTGACCCGGAATACCGGGAGCGCCTGTCGGAGCAGGTGCAGGCACTTGCCCCGCTTTTCACGCCCGAGAACGAGCGGCGGGCCCTAGAACGGGCGTTGGAGACAGCCACCCGGCGCCGGGCTGATCTGAAAGGGTAGTCCCTCGGTTCAGACGCTAGTCCTTTAGCGAAATGGGTTCGATGGCGCCTTCCACATCCTGCGGCAGCACCCGACCGATAATTGCGGTGTGCGGGTAGCCGAGGGATTTCAGTTCCCGCACGCAGGCTTCGGCCTGATCGGCGGAAACGCTGGCGAGTAAGCCGCCCGCCGTCTGCGGATCGAAGATCAACGGGTACCTGGGATGCTTGACCCATTTCTCCTGATCCCGGATACCACGACGCAACCGGATGTTGGCAGGCTGGAGCGAGCTCAGGATGCCGGCCGCTGCGGTCTCTTCCGCTCCCGGCAATACCGGAATTGCAGACAGGTCCAGCTCTGCGTCAACGCCCGAGGGCCGGGTCATCTCGACGAGGTGCCCGAGAAGTCCGAAGCCGGTAACGTCTGTGCAGGCCCGGGATCCGTATCGCCTCAGGCATTCCGCCGCAAGTTTGTTGGACTGGATCATGGAGGCAAGGGCGCTATCAATCCAACGACCTCTGGCCGCCAGTCGGGCGTGGGCGGCAAACAGAGTGCCGGTACCGATCGGTTTGGTGAGTATCAGAACATCACCGGCCCGCAATCCGCCTTTACTCATGACCTCATCCGGATCGATCAGGCCGTTGACGGCAAAGCCCAGCGCCAATTCCTTACCTTCGCCCGTGTGGCCGCCCACCAGGGCACAACCGGCCTCATTCAGCACCTCCACCGCCCCGGACATCATCTGGAAAACGACGTCCTCGACCTTGGATTCTATGCCATAGGGCACCGTCGCCACAGCGGTCGCACTCTGAGCCTCGGCGCCCATGGCGAACACATCTCCAAGACTGTGGTTGGCTGCAACGCGACCAAAAACATAGGGATCGTCGATGAACGCCCGGAAAAAATCCACGGTATGGACCACAGCCTTGCCGGGGGGGACCCGGAGCACTGCCGCATCATCGGGCGCATGCAGACCAATGAGGATATCGTCCCGCTCAATCGGTTTGAGCTCTCCGAGTGCCCGGGATAGCACGGTACTGCCGACTTTCGCACCGCAGCCGCCACAGCGCATGGCCACTGCCGAGATAGCCTGGGAGGCTTCTTCGGGGTTCTGTGCCGCGGCCGTGTCGGGTAGCTTGGCGTCATCCTCCATGGCCGGCAGGTCGTTGAACTTTTTCATGAAGCGGCGGTCGATCCAGTCTTTCCAGCGCCAGACGAGGGCACCGTCGAATTCCATGTTCCCGCGGGAAGCGACGGCGTACTTGTCGCCGGTACTGATCAGTGCCAGCCAACTTTTCTGCGGGTGAAAATCTCTGGCTCGCTTGCCGAGGGCCATGCGCTTCAGGTTGTCGGCCAGGGGAGGGCCCTGGCGTACCGCGAATACCCCCGCTTTTTCCCTCGGGTGATTGGTGACATTGGCGATATCACCGGCGGCAAAAATGCTGTCGTCGTTCTCGGACTGAAGCGTGTCACGAACCCGAATGAACAGGCTCTCATCCAGGGCGAGTCCGGTGTCCTTTAACCACTCAGGGCCGCCTGCGCGGGTTACCCACAGGACCTCGTCTGTTTGCAGGGATTCGCCCGATTCGGTCAGCAACAACCCTTCCTGAACCTTGCGGACCGGGGACCCGAGGTGAACTTTCACGCCCCGTTCCGAGAGTGTTTTCCGGAATATTTCGCGAACCTTGGGGTTGTGGGTCGGAAGAATCTCGTCGGCCGCGTCGAAAAGATGGAAATGCAGCTGATCCGGATCTTTGCCCCGCTGCTTGAGTTCTTTCGTCAGTCGGAACTGCATGGCGAGGGTCAATTCAACGCCACCGGCACCGGCTCCGACAACGCTGATAGACAGCGGCCCGTCGTGGTTTTCGATCCGGGACAGCAGGGCAAGCCAGCGGTTATTGAAGCCGGTGATGGGCTTGACCGGGACCGCATGGTCGGCAGCCCCTTCAACTTCGTTGACTTGCGGAGACGAACCGATATTGATGGACAGAATGTCGTAGGGCACATCCGGTCGACCACGGCATATAACTCGCTTCTGATCCCGGTCGATACCAATCGCTTCGTCACGGTAGAACCGGGCTCCGGCGTATTCTGCCAGACGGCTGAGATCTATATGCACGTCGTCATAGCTGTAATGGCCGGCTACGTACCCGGGCAGCATGCCAGAGTAGGGCGTGTGGGTATCTCGGCAGATCAGGGTAAGCCGCACGCCGGGGACCGGGTTCATGGCGAACCGCTTCAATACCCCGACGTGGCTGTGCCCGCCGCCAACCAGGACTATGTCCCGTAAAACAGGCTGGTCAGGCGTTCGCATCATACGATTTTCTTGGCTTCAGTGCTGAACTGGGAAAATCCCTTGATGTTGGAGAAGGCCTTGAGCTTTTCCTGGTCGGCCTCGGAAGGATTGGCGATCTGATCAATGGACGTAATGCCAGCTTCCTTCATCTTCTTGGCCGTTGCCGGACCAATACCTTTCACCAGAGTCAGGTTGCTTTTGTCGACGGCTTTGGCTGTGCCAGTCGCCGGCTTCTTAGCAGGTGCCTTTTTGGCGGGCGTCTTCTTGGCAGGCGTTTTTTTAGCCGAAGATTTGGCGGCCTTACTACCGGATTTGGCGGACGATTTTGGCGCCGCCTTTTTGGCCGCTGTCTTCGCTTCCTGACTGATTTCCTCGGTGCGTTTCTTTACCTCGTTTCCGGCTTCCTTTGAGGCGACACCCAGGCGTTCAAGAATACTGCTCTGAAGCTCGTGGAATTCGTTGAGCCTGCGTTCAAACTCATCGTTGAACCGCTTCATCTCCCGCTCACGCAGGTCGTCCACTTCTTTCAACAGCTTCCTGACCGGGTCCTGAATCTGCTGCTGCAAGCTGTCGAACTGCTTGAGCGCATCGTTGACCAGCCCTTCGATCTGGGAGGACGTTTTCTCGAATTCCTTGTTGACCTTTTTTACGATCTTATCAACGCTCGGTTTGGCTTTCTTCGCCATGAAATGTCTCCTTACGGGTGGGGGACGAACAGTCGAACAGAATCAGGCCAATTGCCGGAAACCGGAGAGAGGCCCTGGGGAACGTCGTGATTTAAGAGACTGCTTCTTTGAAAGCACTTCCCGTATCCGGCGGAGCTTTTCCGCAAGGGGGGAATCTTTCTCAGAATCAAGCTCAACAAAATCAACGGAGTAGAAGAAGTTGCTGCAGTGTTTTCTACGCTCAGTCACGAGCCCGGTAACGCCTTCGGCTCGAATTTCGTCGAAGGGCATATCCATTACCAGATCCAGAGCAATGGTATCGCCAGGATTGAAGACCTTGTCGGTTTTCATCACACACCCATACGCGTCCAGTTCATAGAGGGCCGCTTCAACCAGTTCCTTACGGAACAGGCCCTGCCTGACTCGAAATTGCGCGATTAGGTCTGGTAAAGATTCATTCATCAAGATTTACTCTGGCGAATTTCCGTATCCACTGCGGCTCACCATACGGACGGTGAGCAGGATATTGTCTAAACAATAGACACTGATTGGTTGTTTGGCAACGCCATCAGTGCCCTACGTGGTAGCTCTCAGGCAGTGCGTAAAGTCCCTGCCTGAGTGTATCGGCCGGCACTACTTCTTTTTTAGCTCATACATGTCCACGCGCCGATCTTTCAGATTGGTGACGGAGCCTTCGTTACGCACCAACTTGAGTTTTTCGAGATCCATATCTGAGAACATGATCATTTCCGTGTTCGGGGTCGTTTCAGCCATCACCGCATCGTGGGGGAAGGCGAAATCCGAGGGAGAGAATACGGATGACTGGGCGTATTGGACGTCCAGGTTCTCAACCTTCGGCAGGTTGCCGACACTGCCTGTGATGACAACGTAACATTCATTTTCGATGGCCCGCGCCTGGGCACAATGCCGGACGCGAAGGTAGCCGTTCTTGGTGTCTGTCCAGAACGGAACCATGATGATATCGACGTCTTCACAGGAGGCAATCCGGCCGAGTTCCGGGAACTCGATGTCATAGCAGATCATGATCGCGACGCGACCGGCATCGGTCTCGAACACCTCAAAATCGCTACCTCCTTCGATAACCCAGTCCCGGCGTTCGTGTGGTGTGATATGGATCTTGCGTTGTTCATCAACCCGTCCGTCCCGGTGGCACAGGTAAGACACGTTGTAGACACGGTCGTTTTCCAGGAGCGGCATGGATCCGGTAATGATGTTGATGTTGTAACTCACTGCCATCTCGGACATTTCATCCCGGAACTGCTCGGTGAAGCCGGCCAGGAAACGAATGGCCCGGGTCTGGTCCATTTGATCAGTAAGGCCCATGAGCGGCGCATTGAAAAACTCGGGGAACAGAGCGAAGTCGCTCTTGTAATCCGAGAGGGCATCGACAAAGTACTCGACCTGCTTGAGCACTTCCTCTACTGAGGTGAATTCGCGCATCTGCCATTGCACAGCGCCGAGACGCACCTGAGTTTTCTTGACGTTCAGGACCGAAGACGGGGGCGTGTAGAGGATGTTGCGCCATTCCAGCAGCGTCGCGTAGCCGAGGGATTTCTCATCCTCCGGCAGGTACTTGTGCATCAGCCGCGTGACCTGGAAATCGTTGGAGAGCTGGAAGCTCAGTATCGGGTCGTAAATTTCCTTGCGGTCTACCCGATGGATGTATTCCGCCGGCGTGTACTGGTCCGCGTACTTGTGGTAGCTGGGGATACGACCACCGGCAAGAATGGCTCGGAGATTCATGGAGCGGCAAAGCTCTTTCCGTGCCTCATAGAGCCGCCGTCCGAGACGGTAACCGCGATATTCCGGATGGATGAACACATCAAGTCCGTACAGGGAGTCCCCATTGGCGTTGTGCCAGATCTTCTCGTTGCGGAGGATGAGATCGTCGTAGGTGTGCGGATTGCTGAACCGCTCATACTTGACGCAGACGGTGAGGGCGACCGCGATCAGGTGACCATTATCCTCGATGCAGATCTGTCCATCGGGGAACTGTTCCACCAATGCCTTGATCGTCTCCTTTGGCCATGCACCTCCGATGTCATCGTAAATACGGTCCATCAGGATCTGAAGTTGATCGTAGTCGTCCAGCGTCAGATTCCGGAGATTCAGGTGCAGTTCTTCGTGGGCCATTCAGTTCGGCTCCCGTTGGGTTGAGAAGTAGAGGTAGTTACGTAACCGGCGACATATTTCAGAAGTTTATCAGATGCTGTTAAAGAGTTCGCATAACAGGCCGAAACATCACTTAACGGATATTTATTTCGAGAAAGCGTATGTTCCCGCGCTTTCAGTATTGTGACTTAATGATTTTCCCAGAGGATTCCACTTTGAACCTGACTTTTGGTCAAAAGCTGCTTACCGCCTTCAGTGTGCTGCTTTTGCTTGTAATGGCCGCCTTCACGCTCTCGGGCGACCTGCGACTGCAGAAAACCACTTCTACCTACGTCGATGCATTGATCGACGACGCGGTTGCCCAGAGTACGTCGAGTATCGCCGATTGGCTTAATACCCGGCTGAAGATGACCGAATCAACCGCCCAAGCCCTGGAGCGGGTGGATACGGATGAGCAGGCCAGAACGGTACTTCAGGCCATCACCACCGGAGGGGGATTCCGGGACGTCTATGTTGGCCGTGCCGATGGTTTCATGCTGATGAAGTCCGAGGAAGCCAACGCCACACTTCCGGCCGACTACGATCCGCGGGTTCGGCCCTGGTACAGGAAAGCCATGAGCCTTGGCCGTGCTTCGTTCACCGAACCCTACCGGGACGCCAGCACCAATGACACCATCATTTCGACCCTGGCACCAGTAAAGCGGGGCGCCTATAAGGGAGTTGCCGGTGCGGATATCGGGCTCGGAGCCATCGAAAAGACGCTGGAAACGGTAACGCTCGCGGACACAGGTTACGCGGCCTTGATCAATGCCCAAGGGGTGGTGCTGTTTCACCCGGACGAAGCGCTGATCGGCAAGAACATCAAAACACTGATCGGCACCAAGCCGGTGATGGATGGCAGGCCCCATGGATACGAGGCCGGTGAGGCTTCGTGGAGTGCGAGTTTCTATCCCATCAGCGATGCCCGAGGCGTGGACTGGTATCTGGGCACCTTTGTGAATCAGGATAAAATCAGTGCGCCGGTGCAGAGCGCGCGCATGACTGGGCTGGTAATCGCCGTAATTGGTTTGCTGATGTCACTGGTGGTGCTGCATATCGGTATCAAGCTGTTGATGTCGCCGCTCCGTCGGCTGAACGGTGCCATGGCCGACATCGGCACCGGTGATGCGGACCTGACACAGCGACTGGAAGTCAGCGCCCGGGACGAGTTTGGCCAGTTGGCAGAGAGCTTTAACCGCTTCGTGGAAAATATCCAGACGGTGGTGCGCGATGTTCAGCAGGGAAGCGAAGAACTGGGCAGTAACGTTCGATCACTGCGGGACACCGCCAGCAACAGCCGTTCCAGCGTGGAACAGCAGCAAGTGGAAATTGATATGGTTGCGACGGCAATCAATGAGATGTCGGCAGCGGCCGGTGAAATTGCGCAGAATGCCCAACAGACCGCGGACGCGGCGAATACAGCAGATAACGACAGTCGTGCCTCCCTGGAAACCGTCGGGGCGTCCCGGGATGCGGTGCAGAAACTGGCCCGGGAGATCAATGCCGCCGCGGACGTTATCAATACGCTGGGCAAGGACGTTACGTCCATCACCTCGGTACTTGAAGTGATTCAGGGGATTGCTGAGCAGACCAACCTGCTGGCGCTGAACGCAGCCATCGAAGCGGCCCGGGCAGGGGAAGCGGGTCGAGGCTTCGCCGTTGTTGCCGATGAAGTCCGGAACCTGGCCCAGAGAACCCAGGCCAGCACCGAAGAAATCAACGATATGATAGAGCGACTGCAGAAAGGGGCCAATGACGCAGTCAGCGTTATGAAGGCCTCTACGGCCGTATCCAACGTCAGTATGGAGAAAGCCGAGGATGCGATGGATTCGCTGAACCGGATTGCAGCAGCGATCACCTCGATCAACCAGATGACCTCTCAGATTGCCACAGCCTCGGAAGAACAGACGTCGGTGACCGAGGAACTGAATTCGTCGATCACTCGAATTGCTGATCAAGGACAGGAGGCTGCGGCAGCGGCGACTGAGAACGACGTATACAGTGGGCAGATCGAGAGCATTGGTCATACCCTCAATCAGAACGCCTCACGTTTCCGGGTCTAGCGGCTCAATATGTCGAGGCGGTGACGCAGGGACTCCAGTGTCTGCCGCCCGACATTCCCTGACTCCTCACTGAGGTAGGGATTCTCCAGCACCAGAATACGGCGGTGGGGCAGGTCCAGTTCCTGTACGGCGCGCCCGTAATAGGTTCTCAGAAACTCCGCAAAACTGCCGTCCAGAATGGCTCGTTCCATGCCGAGTTGCAGTCGGTGGGCAGTCTGTTTGTCCTCCGGAGCCACAAACAGGTACGAAGGCATGGCGTAGGCCAACAGAATGTCCGGTTCAATCACCAGGTTTGGATCGGCCTCAACCTCCAGGTCATACAAAACTTCGCTGGCGCCCCTGGCGAAACATTCAAATCGATCATTTCGAAGCATTGAAAACAGGATTTCATACCGGGTGTGGGTGACGACCTCAATGTTGTTGGCCCGCAGTACTTCAGTATCCGGCCAATGGGTGCCCTGTCCAATGCGGATACCCGACTCTTCAAGATCCTCGAGCGTGCGAATCTCCCTGAACAGGGGCAAATGCTCCGGGCGCACCACGCAGACACGAAAGCCCAGCAGCCCCCCATCGATGGGGATGGGGACAGCGGCCAAAAAGCGTTCCCGTTCCCTGGATGTCGCGACATTGGCAATATCCACCAGCCGTGACCGGCTCCGACTCAGTTCCCGCAGAACCCGACCCTGGCTGAGATCCTGGCTTCTGACCAGCCGAAAGGATCCATATTCCGGTGTCTTACGCAGGGCCAGGTTGACCAGCGCGTTGATGGCGGGACTGTCGAAATTGCGGTACCACAGGATGTAATCGCGGGTTGACTCGAACGGAGCGGCGGCTCCTGCCCAGGAAACGGGGCACAGCAGCATTGCCACTAGCGTGATTGCGGAAGCTCGTCCCAAAACCAGAATTCCTTCTCCAGGGGCGGAACATACACCGGTTTGACCGGCCTAAAAGATAATAAAACGTCTTTACTTTAGATCAGAACCTGATGAAAAAAGGTCGAAAATTTCAAAAAAATGTAAAACTATGTTGCGAACTGACGCGGCCATTGTGATGATCAGGCCCATCCTCAGAAGACAAGAAGAGCAATATTATGGCACTCATCGATAACCTCATTGGCGCGACCGGAAAATGGGTCGCGAACTCGGACTCCAACGCCACCCTTGCAAGCCCATTGGCGTGGTTGCGCAAGACGGGTGGTTATTCAGCGGTCAACAGGATTATCGGGATGTCGATCCCCTTCGCTACCCGCAACCGGTTCAGCGTCGAGGAGTTGAGGCCGGGCTACGTGAAAGCGAAAATCCGGCTAAAGGGGAACAAGAACCACTTTGGCAGTCTTTACGCCGGCGCTTATTTTCTGGTCGCCGAAATCCCGGGAGGCGTTCTTACCCTGTTTGATCTTGGCCCGTCGTACACGCCGATTCTGAAAGAGATGACCCTGCAGTTTCTGCAGCCGGCCAACTCCGACGTGACCGTTGAATTTTCATTGCCCCCGGAAACCGTGGAAGAAATCCTGACGGACGCGGACAACACCGGCCGCGCGAAGTTCTCCCTGGAAGGGCAGTTGCACGATCAGGAGGGGAATCACGTCGCCACCTCCATCGCCCATTACCGGGTGCGGAAGCAGGGTTTCAAGCCAACAGACTGAACAGGCTCTGGCGTCACTTCCGGTCCAGGCCGGCAATCGCCTCGAGGAAAATAGCCCCGTACTTTTCAAGTTTGGCGGCCCCAACACCGCTGACCTCAGCCAGCTCTTCAAGGGAGCGGGGCTTTCGCTCAAGCATGTCAAAAAGCGTGGTGTCGTGGAAAATCACGTAGGGCGGCACCCCCTTCTTTTCCGCCAGTTCCTTGCGACAGGCGCGCAAGACTTCCCAGCCGTGGTCGTCGGTAATCTGATCCCGCACCGCCGAACCGCCCCGGGTTCCAGAGGACCGGGATGCTGTCTTTTTCACCTCCGGATCTTTCCGCAGCTCAACCTGATGTTCACCTTTGAGCAGAGGGCGGCACTGTTCAGTCAACTGCAGGGCACCGTAGCCCTCCGGATCGGCGCGCAGATAACCGTTGGCGACAAGCTGACGAAAGACCGATTTCCACTCATTGGCGGACAGTTCCGTACCAATGCCAAAAGTCGACACTTCGTGATGGCCGGACTGCAGGATTCGCTCGTTTTCGGAGCCACGGAGTACGTCGATGAGATAGGTAACCCCGAAGCGCTGGCCGGTCCGGAAGACGCAGGAAAGTGCCTTTTGGACGGCTACGGTGCCGTCCCAGGTTTCTGGTGGGTTCAGGCAGGTATCGCAATTGCCGCAGGGCTCATCCAGGACATCGCCAAAGTAGCGTAACAGGACCTGACGCCGGCAACGGGTTACCTCACATAAGCCTAACATGGCATCGAGCTTTTGCCGCTCCACCCGCTTGAAGTGGTCGTTGCCCTGGGACGCTTCCAGCATTTGACGCAACTTGATCACGTCCTGGAGACCATAGACCATCCAGGCGGTGGAGGGCTTGCCATCCCGTCCGGCCCGGCCGGTTTCCTGATAATAAGCCTCCAGACTTTTCGGTAAATCAAGGTGGGCGACGAAGCGGACATCAGGCTTATCGATACCCATGCCAAATGCGATGGTGGCAACAATGATGACACCGTCTTCCCGTAGAAACCGTTCCTGATGCCGTGCCCGGTCGTCTGCAGGAAGGCCGGCGTGATAGGGAAGAGCCGTGTACCCCTTATCCGCCAGCATTTTGGCGGTTGCGTCCACCTTGTTGCGGGAAAGGCAATAGACGATGCCACACTCACCTTCATGTTCTGATTTAATGAAGTCCAATAACTGTTTGTTTGCGTTGGTTTTCGGGGCGATCCGATACTGGATGTTCGGTCGATCGAAGCCGCTCACGAAGTGCCGGGCTTCGGTCAGCGTGAGGCGCTCGGCGATTTCCTTGCGGGTTCGTTCATCCGCCGTGGCCGTCAGGGCAATGCGGGGAATGCCCGGGAACTCGCCTGCCAGCATGCTGAGCTGAAGATAATCGGATCGAAAATCATGACCCCATTGGGAGACACAGTGGGCCTCATCAATGGCAAACAGTGAGATGGATGCGTTATGCAGCAGTTCGATGGTGCGGGGCTGGATCAGACGTTCTGGTGCACAGTAGAGCAGATCCAGTTCTCCGGTCATCAGCGCATATTCGGTCGCGCGAGCCTGCTCGAAATCCATTGTGGAATTGAGGAAAGCGGCTTTTACGCCCAGCTCCCGGAGGGCGGCAACCTGGTCCTGCATCAGGGCAATCAGGGGCGAGATCACGATGGCTGTGCCCGGGCGAACCAGTGCCGGTACCTGGTAGCACAGGGACTTACCGCCACCGGTGGGCATGAGCACCAGCGCATCGTTGCCGCTGACCACTTCCCGGATAATGTCACCTTGCAGGGGGCGGAAGGCTTCATAACCGAACACTTCGTGAAGAACCTGCTCCGGATCCTGGCTGGATACAGTCGGTCGTTCGGTGGTCAGCTGTTCAAAATCCTGTTCAAAGTGCATAAGGTAACCGGTTTTCCGGCATGAGGCCGGTAGGATTGCAGGGATGGAATGACTGCCTCGGCAGAGGCCGCAAATCATACCAGATTCCTGACCGGTGATGGCGAAACCGACAGGTACAGCTATGGAGGCAAAGTGACCCGAGAAACGCTACAATACTGCCCTTTTGAACCACGGTTCAGCGGATATCTGTGACAGAAACTGACAATAACAGGGCTTCCATGCAGGAATTTGATGCCATCCGTCCTTATTCGGACGAAGAGACCGGTCCGGCTATCCGGCGCCTGGTTAACGATCCGGATTTTCTGGATATGATCGGGCGTTTCAAGTCGCCGACCATTGCCAGATGGGCACCGGCGGTATTGCGGGTATTTATCCGCCGCTGGCTGATCAGCCATTTTGGCCAGTTCAATCGCGTTGACGATCTCCAGGCCCGACTTTCCGAATACGTGGGTGAACTGGTCGACGGTACCACCAGTCGCGTCACCGCCAGCGGGCTGGAAAACCTGGACAAGAACAGTTCCCACCTGTTTATCTCTAACCACCGGGATATTGTGTTCGACCCGATGGTGGTGAATTTTGAACTCTTCCGGCACGGTTTCCACACCACGAGAATCGCGATCGGGGACAACCTCCTTGCCAACCGTGTTTTTGCCGAAATGATGCGGCTCAACAAGAGCTTTGTTGTGCGTCGCAATATGACCAGTCCCCGGGAGATGCGGGACGCCTACATGACGTTGTCTGGTTTCATCAACCACAGCATCGATACCAACAACAGCATCTGGATCGCACAGCGCGAGGGGCGTGCCAAGGATGGTCTTGATTTCACCGATCCCGCCATCATCAAGATGTTCTATATGAGCCGCAAGAAAAGCGGGCTTAGCTTTGCCGAGGCAATGAACCGGCTGCACATCGTGCCCGTGTCAATTGCCTACGAGTACGATCCCTGCGACGAGGACAAGGCTCGGGAGCTGGAAACCCGCGCCCGGACCGGGAAGTACACCAAAGCAGAAGGTGAAGACACCAGCCAGATCATGAAGGGGCTTACCGGGTTCAAAGGGCATGTTCACGTGCATTTTGGCGCGCCCATCCATGATTCACCGGACAACCCCAGGGATCTGGCCAAACGGATCGATGAGGAGATGCATGCCCATTATCATTTGCACGCCTCGAACCTCGCCGCCTATGAGATGCGCGGCGTGCACCCGGATTCCCATGCGACGCAGGAGAATGTGAGCGAAACGGTGGTCACGGCTGAAGCGTGGTCGCCGGCAGAACTGGAAGCGGCTGAAGCCGAGATGGAGCGCCGCCTGGAAGCGTGCGACCCGGCGATACGCCCGTACCTGCTGGACATGTACGCCAATCCAGTGGTGACCGCACTGGAAGCGAATTCAGACTAACGCCGCCCGGAAAAACTCCGGTGATTCATTTGTCGACGTCAACGAGGTGTTGAGTGCAGGATCTTGAGTATATTGAAGTGGAAACGGGTTCCGAACCGACAGCCGCGGTTATTTGGCTGCACGGGCTGGGAGCAAGTGGCCACGATTTTGAGCCGGTGGTTCCGGAACTGGGCTTACCGGAGGGTGCTGCGGTTCGTTTCATTTTCCCCCATGCCCCCAATATCCCGGTCACCATTAACGGCGGCGTGACTATGCCAGCCTGGTACGACATCAAGGCAATGGACATCGACCGGGTCGTGGATACCGACCAGTTGATGGAATCCGCCGCCGCGGTGGGAAAACTGATTGATCGCGAGATCGAACGGGGTATTCCGGCAGAAAAGATCATTATCGCCGGCTTTTCCCAGGGCGGTGCCGTTGCCTACGAGCTTGGGCTGACCTACCCCAAACGCCTTGCCGGCATACTGGCGTTATCCACCTATTTCGCGACCGCAAAAACCATCAAACCGTCAGCAGCCAACGCAGAAACGCCGATCAGCGTTTACCACGGCACGTTCGACCCGATGGTACCCGAATCCCTGGGTGTGCAAAGCGTCGAGACCCTGAAGGAAATGGGCTATGACCCTGCCTATCAGACCTTCCCGATGGAACACAGTGTCTGCCTGGAAGAAGTTCTTGATATTGGCCGCTTCATCCGACGGCACGCGCTCTGACCAGACCGGGCTTGAAGCATTCAGATCCATAGCAAGGCGCCCATCTCCAGAGGATGGGTGAGGGCGTCATGATAGGGGTACATTCTCAGTCTCAGTGTTTGCAAGCCCGGGTAGGGCGGCGCGATCTGGGCTGAGAACACGGTTTTCCCGTCCTGGTCACTCTCTTCTTTGAGCAGAACCCGGTTGTCGCCAGACCGCTGGTAGCTACCAACGCATTGTGGGGTCACCAAGCACTCCACCCTGACATCGCCGGCCGCCAAGCCATTCAGGTTAGCCTCAACCCGGAGCTCTATGGTTTCGTCGAAGGCGCAGCGACTCTCCACGCACCCCTGGACATTGAGGCTCACTCCCGGCCAGGCCTCTCGCACCCGCTGTTTCCAGACGCCGAGTTCCCTGGCAATCGCCGCATCATCCTCAAGCATTTTCTTGCCCTGCATGGAGGCGTGCGAGTAATAGCGCTCGACATAGTCCATCACCATCCGCTGGCTGTTGAAACGTGGGGTGATGGTTTTCATCGACGCCTTTGAACGCTTTACCCAACCCTTGGAGTAACCCTGGGAGGCGCGATTGTAGTAGAGCGGGACAATTTCGAACTCCAGCAGGTCCAGAAGATCCCGGGCTTCCTCCTCATTCCGGAACTCGGCATCGAGGTCCAGGTTGCGGGGCGTAATCGCCCAGCCATTCTCGCCGTCATAGCCTTCGCCCCACCATCCATCCAGGACACTCAGGTTCAATGCGCCGTTAAGCGCGGCTTTTTCCCCGGAGGTACCACTTGCTTCTTTCGGGTATTCCGGCGTGTTGAGCCAGACGTCAACGCCGCTCAACAGGTGCCGGGCCATGGCCTGGTCATAGTCTTCCAGCAATATGACGTGGCCCATGAGCGACGCCTGCATGGAGAGATCATGAATCACCTTGATCAGGTGTTGCCCGGGCTTGTCTTTTGGATGGGCCTTGCCCGCAAAGACCAGAACCACCGGGTGGTCGCGGTCGGTCAGGATACGTTCCAATCGCGCGAGGTCGGAAAAAATCAGCGTAGCACGTTTGTAGGTGGCGAATCGGCGCGCAAAACCGATCACGAGGGTATCCTTATCGAAGGATATAAGCTGCCGCGTCATGCGGTCTGTTACCGAATGGCCGGTGCCATTGCGGACGTGCTGGCGCTGGAGCTGGTTGACCACGAATTCCCCCATTTGCTGCTTCAGGGCCTTGTGGACACTCCAGTAGTGATAATCCGGTATTCGCTCAACAAACTCCCAGAAATCCCGATCGCGCAATTCGCTTCGCCAGGTTGGGGCCTGAATATCGAACAGGCTGGCCCACTCGGGGGCCAGGAAGGTTGGTACATGCACGCCGTTGGTGATGTATCCAATCGGGTTTTCTTCGGCCGGAATCTGGGGCCAGACATCTCCTTCCATGTCTGAGGCCACCGAGCCATGGATCCGGCTCACGCCGTTGTGAAATCTTGATCCACGAAGCCCAAGGCTGGTCATGTTGAAGCTTTCGTCGCCATTCTTGGACCCGAGGGCAAACACCTTTTCAAAATCAAGACCGGATTCATCCAGGTAGGCTCCCAGGGCATAGAGCAGGAGATCCCGGCTGAAGATATCGTGCCCGGCGGCCACAGGTGTATGAGTCGTGAACAGTGTTGCCGCTGCCACTGCCTCTAGTGCTGCTTCGAAATCCAGGCCACCGGCCATCAGTTGCCGGCACCGTTCCAGGATCTGAAAGGCCGCGTGGCCCTCGTTGATGTGCCAGACCGTGGGCGCCAGACCGAGGGCATCAAGAACCCGCGTGCCGCCGATGCCGAGAAGCATTTCCTGACTGATGCGGGTGGACTCGTCGCCACCGTAGAGCCGAAGGGTCAGTTCGCGGTCTTCCGCATTGTTTTCGTGGGTATGGGTATCGAGCAGGTAAAGGTCGATGTGGCCGACCTGAGCCTTCCAGACCTGGGCCACGACATTCCGATCCGGGAAAGGCACCGCGACCTTGAGCGGCTCGCCATTCAGCTCTACCGCCGATATGGGTAACTCATCGCTGAAATGAGACTGGTAGCGGGCAACCTGTTGGCCCTGGGGGTCGATGGTCTGTATGAAATACCCCTGCTGGTACAGGAGGCCGACCGCGACAAACGGCAATCCGAGATCGCTTGCTGCCTTGCAGTGGTCGCCCGCAAGAATGCCAAGGCCACCGGAGTAGATCGGGAAGCTTTCATGGAAACCGAATTCCGCGCAGAAATAGGCGACAAGTTCGGTATCCCTGCTCAGAATTTCATCGACTTCCGGACCTGACTCTGATTCCAGGTATGCATCATAACTTCCTAAAATACGGCGATATTCAGAGAGAAAAGCTCGATCCTCGGCAGCCTCATCGAGACGCTCCTGGGCTACCCGACGGAGAAACAGCTTGGGGTTGTGTTCCACTTTCTGCCAGAGCGGGAGGTCGATCCGGGCAAACAGATTTCGAACCCCATGATCCCAGCTGTAGAAAAGGTTGTTGGCCAATTCCTCCAGTCGTTCAAGTACTTCGGGGACCCTTGGTCGGGCCTCCAGCCGGAATTCGGTAGCCTTATTCATGATGAATGCCTCCTTTTGGAAACCTTCCCGCTACGTCTTGATCGGGGTCTGTCGTTCAGCAAGTATTCCTTGATAGAGCTCGCCGTAATGCACGGCACTTTGCGTCCAGGAGTAGTCACCTGCCATGCCGTTTTCCTGAAGCCTGCGCCAGGCTTTCCGGTTCTTGTGACAATCCAGTGCCCGTTCTACCGCTTCCAGAAAGCTGACCGGGTCCGGCGATTTGAAACAGAAGCCATTGGCGTGATCAATTCCGGTGTCAGCGGGATCGAAGACGGTATCCCGAAGCCCGCCCACCGCATGGACGACAGGAATGGTGCCGTACCTCAGGCTGTACATCTGGTTCAGACCACAGGGCTCAAACCGGGAAGGCATCAGAAACAGATCACAGCCGGCGGTTATCCGGTGCGCCAGAGCCTCGTCATAGCCGATCTTCAGGGAGACGTGAGCCGGCCATTTCCGGGCGAGCTCCTTGAGTGGCGCCTCAAATCGCGCCTCCCCTGAGCCCAAAATTGCAAACTGACACCCGCGTTCCAGTAACGGGGGCATGACGCTTAATAGCCAATCCAGGCCTTTTTGTTCGACCAGCCTGCCAATGAATCCGAGCAGGGCGGCACCATTCGCCGCGAGACCCATGGTCTGCAACAAAGCCGTCTGGCACAGGCGTTTGTTCTTGAGATGGTCCCGACCGTAGTGGCGATCAAGATATTGATCGTCTTCCGGATTCCAGGTTCGGGTATCAATGCCATTGAGAATGCCGGAAAGCTGCGGACGGCGATAACGAAGCAGTCCATCGAGTCCGTACCCCAGCTCGGGCGTCTGGATCTCCTCGGCATAGCCGGGGCTTACCGTCGTTATCCGGTCACTGAAAACCAGACCGCCCTTGATAAAGGATAGCTGGCCATGAAATTCCAACTGATCGTAACGCCATAAAGTCTCCGGCAGGCCGAGAGCCGCAAAGGTTGTTTGGGGAAAAAGACCCTGGTAGGCAAGGTTGTGTATGGTAAAAACCGTTCCGGGGCGTTCCGGGTAGGCCTGGAGGAAGACCGGTAAGAGCGCGCTTTGCCAGTCATTACAGTGAACAATCTCCGGGCACCAGGCCAGTCCGGCCTGGCCCATGGCGATTCTGGCACCGACTTCTGCAAACAGTTTGAAGCGCTGGGCGTTGTCCGGCCAGTCCTCGCCTTGGTCATTCTGATAGGGGTTACCTTCGCGCCCGAACAATTGGGGACAATCGACCAACCAGATAGTGACTGCGGTTCCCGGCAAACGGCTTTCAACGAGAGTGACGTTGAAGCCGTCAATCGAAAACTGGGCGAGGGGGCTGGTACCGGTTCTGCTCGCCGCAGCCATCGCAGAGGGATAGCCGGGAAGCAGGATGTTGACGTCATATCCCAGCCGACACAAAGCCTCAGGCAGGCTGGCTGAAACATCGGCGAGTCCGCCAGTCTTGACCAGTGGATAGACTTCACTCGTCGCAAACAGAACCCGAGTCATCCGGCTGGCCTCAATATCACGGCAGCCAGCGGGGGCAGGGTCAGTTCAAGAGACCAGTCCCGGTTCATCCAGGGAACATCCTCCGCGGTTATCGGTAGCGGGTTACCCACGTTGCTGCCGCCATAGTATTCGGAATCGGAGTTCAGGATCTCTTGCCAGGGACCGGCCTCCGGGACGCCAATTCGGTAGTGGTAGCGAGGCACCGGAGTGAAATTCACCACCACCACTGTGCGGTTGTGGGGGGACTGTCTCAGATAGCTGATTACCGATTGCGAGGAATCGTGACAATCGATCCATTCAAAGCCGGCCGATTCGAATCCCCGGAGGTGCAGCGAGGGATCCTGGCAGTATAGGCGGTTGAGGTCACGCACCAGGTTCCTGATACCGTTGTGCTCGGGCCGGGAAATTAAATCCCAGTCCAGTTCCCGGGCCTCGCTCCACTCCCGGAACTGGCCAAACTCGCCCCCCATGAACAACAGTTTCGCGCCTGGATAGGTGAACATGTAGGTGAACAGAAGCCGCAGGGAGGCCAGTTTCTGCCAGTCGTCTCCCGGCATCTTGTTCAGAAGACTGCCTTTCCCATGCACCACTTCGTCGTGGGATAACGGAAGGAGGAAGTTTTCGGAAAACGCGTAAATCAGACCAAAGGTAAGCTTGTCGTGGTGGTACTGGCGAAACACCGGATCCTGGCGCAGGTAATCGAGCGTGTCGTGCATCCATCCCATGTTCCATTTGAGGTTGAAGCCGAGGCCGCCAAGTTCGACCGGACGGGTTACACCCGGCCAGGACGTGGATTCTTCCGCAATAACCAACGTCCCCGGAAAACGTTGCTGACAAACTTGATTAAGCTCCCGAAGAAACTCGATGGCCTCCAGATTCTCATGGCCGCCGTGTACATTCGGAACCCAATCTCCCTCTTTACGGGAGTAATTGAGGTACAGCATGGAGGCAACGGCATCCACCCGGAGGCCGTCGATATGAAAGGTGTCCAGCCAGAACAGGGCACTGCCGATCAGGAAGTTCCGAACTTCATGGCGTCCGTAGTTGTAGATCAGCGTGCCCCAGTCCTGGTGCTTGCCCTTGCGAGGGTCCTCATGTTCGTACAGGGCGCTGCCATCGAAACGGGCCAGGGCGTGCTCATCGGTGGGAAAGTGACCTGGCACCCAGTCCAGAATCACCCCGATCCCTTTCTGATGACAACTGTCGATCAGATAACGCAGGTCATCAGGACTACCAAATCGACTGGTCGGAGCATAGTAACCGGTGGTCTGGTAACCCCAGGATTCATCTAGCGGGTGCTCGGTAACTGGCAGCAGCTCGATGTGGGTAAAGCCCATTTCCAGAACGTAGGGAATGAGCTGGTCAGCCAGTTCCCGATAGGTGAGCCATCGCCCGGAGCCATGGTGTCGCCAGGATGCCGCGTGCAACTCGTAAACTGAAATTGGCGCTTCCTGCCAGTTCCAGTGGCTGCGACGGGCCAGCCAGTCTCCGTCCTGCCAGGCAAAGTGGCCCCGCTCAACCACGACGGCCGCGTTGGCCGGACGCATCTCAAACGCCTGACCGTAGGGGTCAATTTTCTCCAGCTTTTGTCCGTTCGCACTGGTAATGCAAAAGCGATAAAACGCGCCCGGCTTCACGTCGGGGATAAAACAGGACCAGACACCGGAATCGCCAATGGAGGCCATCTCATCCCGTCCCGCCTCCCAGGCGTTAAAATCGCCAATGACACTGACGGCTTTTGCCTGAGGGGCCCAGACGGCAAACCGAACACCCTCACCCCCTTTGGATGAACATAGGTGGGCTCCCAGCACGTTGTAGATGTGCCAATGCCGTCCTTCACTGAACAGGTGCAGATCAAACTCACTCAGGGTGGGGCTTTCCATAGACCACGCTCGTTCCTGACAAGGGAAGTTCCATTGGACGTTATGGCAGGTGGACAAAAAATGACCTGCAACAATTCTACGTCATAATTCAGTGATACTGTTCTAATCTTAATATGCTCGTCAAAATTGTGCCGGCCCCGTGTCCACCGGAGACCGGCATCGCGACGGAAAACCAAAAGGTTTTCAGGGAAGCAGTTATGCAAACGGCCAAGCGTTATGTAAGTCGTCTCACTCGGCAAACCCTCGCACTGGTGCTTGCCGGAGGAAGAGGCTCTCGTCTTCACGATCTCACCAAATGGCGTGCCAAACCGGCTGTGCCCTTTGGCGGCAAATTCCGCATCATTGATTTTCCCCTGTCCAACTGCATCAACTCCGGCATAGGGCAGGTTGGCGTTATTACCCAGTACAAGTCCCATTCCCTGATCCGGCACATTCAGCGCGGCTGGGGGTTTATGCGCGCCGAGCTGGATGAATTTGTGGAACTGCTGCCGGCGCAACAGAGGATTGAGACCTCCTGGTACGAGGGAACCGCCGATGCAGTACTCCAGAACCTGGACATCATCCGCAGCCACAAACCCGAATATGTGCTCATTCTGGCCGGAGACCATGTCTACAAGATGGATTACGGCACCATGCTGGCTGCCCACGTCGAGAGCGAGGCAGACATAACGGTCGGATGCATCGAAGTCCCGTTGGAAGAAGCCTCCGCATTCGGTGTGATGGCGGTCGATGACGACATGCGAATCGTTGAGTTCGCTGAAAAACCGGAGTGCCCCAAGGCTCTGTCCGGCCAGCCAGGAAAGGCGCTGGCCTCGATGGGGATCTATGTGTTCAGCACGAAGGTTCTGTTCGAGGAGTTGATGCGCGATCATCGGAGGGAAAGTTCTTCCTCCCACGATTTCGGCAAAGACATCATTCCGTCGGTTATCGAGCGGCTGAAGGTGATGGCATTTCCATTCCGGGATCCGATCCAGAACAAGGAGGCCTATTGGCGGGATGTTGGAACCGTGGATGCGCTGTGGCAGGCAAACCTTGAGTTGATTGGCGTCAGTCCGGAACTGAACCTTTACGATTCCCAATGGCCGATCTGGACCTACCAGGAGCAGCTGCCGCCCGCCAAGTTTGTCTTCAATGATGAAAACCGGCGTGGAACCGCCGTGGATTCGATGGTCGCTGGTGGCTGCATCGTCTCGGGGGCCACGGTCAGTAACTCACTGCTGTTTTCGCAGGTGAAGGTGCACTCCTACAGTGAGATCGGAGATTCCGTCATTTTCCCGGACGTCGAGATTGGCCGGCATTGCCGTATTCGGAAGGCGTTGATTGATCGTGGCTGCCGGATTCCCGACGGTACCGAGGTGGGATTCGACGAAGCAAAAGACCGCAAGCGATTTTACGTGTCGCCAAAAGGCGTCGTACTGATAACGCCCGAGTTGCTCGGGCAGGACTATCCCCATGGACTCTGACAGCCGGACCCCTGTGGTGCTTTTCTGGCACATGCACCAGCCGGGGTATCAGGACTGTCAGACCGGACAGTTCCAGTTTCCCTGGGTTTATCTGCACACCATCAAGGACTACAGCGACATGGCGGCGCATCTGGAAGCCCATCCGAACGCCCGGGCTGTGGTTAACTTTGCGCCGATTCTGCTGGAACAGATCGAAACCTACCTTGTGCACATTGAGCGCTGGCGCCATGGCGCCGGTGAGATCGGAGATCCGCTGCTCGCTGCGCTGGTGGCGGAAACCTTGCCGGAGCCAGGGAGCCCGGGGTTTCTCGACCTGATGGAAAAGTGCCTCCGGGCCAATCAGGATCGGATCATCAACCGCTTCCCCGCCTACGCGCGACTTGCTGAACTTGCCGGCTTGTATCGGAAGAAGCCAGCGATACAGCGGTATATGTCACCCATGCTGCTGACGGATTTGCTGGTCTGGTATCACCTAGGCTGGATGGGGGAGACCATTAGGCGCGAAAACCATTGTGTCCAGAGTCTCCAGGAAAAGGGGGGGCAGTTTTCATGGGACGACCGCTGTGCCCTGATGGAGGTCATTTTCGAGATCCTGGCCGGCATAGGCCCCCGTTACCGCCATCTGGCTCAGATAGGGCAGGTTGAGCTATCGGTCAGCCCGTACACTCACAGCATGTTGCCGCTTTTGATCGAGCTTGCCTCCGCCCGCGAGGCCATGCCCGAGATCGTGTTGCCCGCGTTTGAACGCTACCCGGGTGGTGACCTGCGCGTGGCCTGGCAGCTCGAGCAGGCCAAGCGGGTGTTCCGCCGGTTTTTCAGTGTTGAGCCAACCGGGTGCTGGGCTTCCGAGGGAGGTCTGAGCCAGGCCACCCTGGCATATCTTGATGCACACGGGTTCAGCTGGACAGCCAGCGGTGATTCAGTGATCCGGAACAGCATCCACCACGCGAGGACGGCTGACAGTTCCGTGCCGGACGCCGGCATTCACAGGCCCTATCGGTTTGGGGACACTTCGGCGACGGTTTTTTTCCGGGATGACGGGCTTTCCGACCTTATTGGATTCACCTACGCCGATTGGCATGCCAGTGATGCCGTGGGCGATCTGGTCCATCACATGGAAAACATTGCCGCCCAGGGAAACCCGGAGTCGCGTTCCGTTATTTCCGTCATTCTGGATGGTGAAAACGCCTGGGAATACTATCCGGAAAACGGTTTCCACTTTCTGGACGAACTCTATGAGGTGTTAGAGAACCACCCGGCACTGCGACTCACCACCTACCGGGATCTCGTTGCGGACCCGGTCAGCAAGACCGTCACCTTGCCTCACCTGGTTGCCGGCAGCTGGATATACGGAACCTTTTCAACCTGGATAGGAGATCCGGACAAGAACCGCGCATGGGAGCTTCTGTGTGAGGCAAAGTGCCATTATGACCGGTTAATGGACAATGGAAGTCTCAATGCCGAGCAGAAGGAGGCCGCACAATTACAGCTTGCGATCTGCGAGGGCTCGGACTGGTTCTGGTGGTTCGGGGATTACAATCCTGCCCAGATCGTCAGTGATTTTGAGCACCTGTATCGAAAACATCTGGTTAACCTGTATGACCTGATTGGGTACCCGGCACCGGCCTCCGTCTTCCAGCAGTTAAGTCAGGGCAGTGGCGCGCCCGAGCGCGGTGGCACCATGCGCCCGGGGCACGACCGGAATGACAACGCATGACTGAACACGCAACCGGCGCGGACCTGCTGGGCACACGGAAGGCAGGCGTCCTGCTGCACCCCACGTGTTTGCCGGGCGAATGGGGCGTGCTTGGGCAAAGTGCCCGGGATTTCCTGGATTTCCTTGCAAGCGCCGGGATTCGCGTCTGGCAAACCCTGCCCATAGGCCCGACCCATGCCGATCTGTCTCCCTACCAGTCGTTGTCCGCACATGCAGGAAGTCCCGACTTTGTGGATTTGAGCGAGCTCATTCCTCTGGGACTGCTGGAGCAGAGTGAACTTGCCCAGGCAGCTCAGGTGACCGGCCGCCGCCCCTGTTTTGAACTCGCGGCGCAAAGATTCTTCGATCAGGCAAGGGATGAACCGGAAAACGTAACTTACCGACATTACCTGGACTACCGGGCAGCCAACGATCACTGGCTGGATGATTTCTCGTTGTTCACCGCCATACGGGAGCGGAATCCCGGCCTGAACTGGTTGGAGTGGCCAACCGAACTGCGGGACCGAGACACCACGTCGCTTCGGGCCTTTGCCGAAAATGCTGCTTCCACGATACAGCGGGTGTGCTTTGAGCAGTTCATGTTTGATCAGCAATGGCAGGCTATTCGGCGTTACGCCCACGAACGGGATATCCGGATGTTCGGAGATATTCCGATCTTCGTTGCCCACGATAGCGCCGATGTCTGGGCCAACCGGCATCTGTTCAAACTCGATAACCAGGGCCGGTCAACGGTGGTTGCGGGCGTCCCGCCGGATTATTTCTCTCCCGATGGACAGCATTGGGGAAACCCCTTGTTCGACTGGGACGCGATGTCCGAAGAAGGGTACAACTGGTGGCTACAGAGACTCGATAGCCAACGCCATCTTTTCGACCTTATCCGAATTGATCATTTCCGCGGGCTTGAAGCCTACTGGGAGATTCCGGCTCAAGACTCCAATCCGAGATACGGATATTGGGTCGCGGGCCCCGGCCGCAACTTCCTCGACGCCTGTTTCCGAGCATTTCCCGAGCTTCCGCTGGTGGCGGAGAATCTTGGCATAATCAGTGAAGAGGTCGAGCAGCTCCGACGAACATTTCATTTGCCAGGGATGACTGTTCTTCAGTTCGGATTCGACGGCAATCCCCAAAATCCCCATCTGACCCACAACCACGAACGAAACAATCTGGTGTACACCGGGACCCACGACAACGATACGACACTTGGCTGGTACAGGGGGTTGGATGAACACACCCGTCATTACGTAAACCACTATCTTGGAACCAGCGGTGAACACATGCCATGGCCGGTAATCCAGGCGGCTTTTCGCTCGGTGTCCTGGCTTGCCATTGTTCCCATGCAGGATCTGCTCGGACTGGGTTCCGAGGCGCGCTTCAACACACCCGGCACCATAGAAAACAACTGGTTGTGGAAACTGGACTGGAGAGAGGTTCCGCCCGGCCTCGCGGGCAGTACCCGGGAGCTTGCAGGACTATACGGAAGATTAACATGACTGCTGGATGGTTTTTGACCAACATCAAAATGTGGATGAAAAAAGTTGGATATAAACTGTTCAATAACTGTCCAAAGTACTGCCGTTATTCATTGAGTCATCAGGGGAGGATTCATGGAACACAGACTCAGTAAGCGCGTACCTGGGAAACTCGGATTGCTTGTCTATAAAAGGGGCATGCCGGTTGCGACCGGGCAGATCCGGGATGCTTCCAAACGGGGGCTTTTTATCGCGACCGATTATTCCGATGTTCAACTGAACCAGACACTTGAGATTGAATTCCGGTTTCCAGAACGGGAAGAGCGGCATTTCCGGAGACTGAAGGCCCACGTTGTAAGGATATCTGACAAGGGTCTCGGTGTGGACTTTGACGGCGTGGAGAACGATACGTTTACCATCTCCTCGCTGCTCCATTGGCTCGGCCAGCACCACCGATCGGTGGAATATTTTCCCGTTCGACAAAGCCAAGTGTATTGATCGCTTTCAAGGAGGACCGTCATGAAAAGGCTCGAGG
Organism: Marinobacter albus; assembly: GCF_030238305.1. Taxonomy (NCBI): domain Bacteria; kingdom Pseudomonadati; phylum Pseudomonadota; class Gammaproteobacteria; order Pseudomonadales; family Marinobacteraceae; genus Marinobacter; species Marinobacter albus. The sequence goes on from NZ_JASSQD010000001.1 coordinate 2,059,001, forward strand.
GCAAGGTAGCCGCGGTTACGGGTGGGTCTCATGGTATTGGTGCAGCAGCCGTGAGGCGTATGGCCGAAGAGGAGGCAAGCGTTGCCATCCTCGATTGCCTGGACGACGAAGGTGAGTCGCTGGCTCGAAATCTCGTCAGCAAAGGCCTTGATGTAGCCTATTGGCACTGCGATGTCAGCCGTGAGCAGCAGGTCAAGGAAGCCCTCGATGGCGTTGCCGATCATTTCGGCTCACTGAACGTGCTGGTTAATAATGCCGGCATCGCCGGCCCTAACAAGCCCACCCACGAACTAACGGAAGAAGAGTGGGATAGCGTCCAGAACGTGAATGTGAAAGGCGTGTTTTTCTGTACCAAGCACGCCATTCCTCACATGAAAAAGGCGGGCGAGGGCAGCATTATCAATCTGTCTTCGATTTACGGCCTGATTAGCGCACCCGACGTGCCGCCTTACCATGCCTCGAAGGGGGCGGTGCGACTGATGACCAAGACCGATGCCATGTTGTACGCCCCGGACCGAATTCGAGCTAACTCCATTCACCCCGGGTTTATCTGGACCCCGATGGTCGAGGGCCATCTGAAATCCACCGGGGAAGATCTTGAGGAGGCAAAACGCGCCACTGCAGCATTGCATCCTCTCGGCCACATGGGCGAGCCCGATGACATCGCATGGGGCATTGTTTATCTGGCTTCGGACGAGTCCCGTTTTATGACGGGCAGCGAACTGGTGATTGACGGCGGGTATACCGCCCACTGATTTAACTCTTCAGTCCGAGACGCCCCTGTGACCATTGCAGCCTACAACCCACGACATATCCCCGAGGGGCTAACGGAACTTTCGAGCCTCGCCCTGGACCTCAGGTGGAGTTGGCATCACGGCAGTGACAGCCTGTGGCGTGCTATTGATGAGGAAACGTGGAAGGCCACCCACAATGCCTGGCTTGTCCTCAACAGCGTGTCCGGTGAGTGGCTGGATACGTTGTCCAACGACGAGACCTTCCTCGCACTTTACCAACGACAGGTTGAGGCACATCGCCAATTTGAGCGGACCAGTACCTGGTATTCGGACGAATATCAGGGCCGGCTGGACAAAGGTGTCGCCTTTTTCTGTATGGAGTACGGCCTGAGCGAGTCACTGCCCCTGTATTCCGGAGGGCTCGGCGTGCTTGCCGGGGATTATCTCAAGGCGGCCAGCGACCTGGGTGTGCCGGTAACGGCGGTTGGTCTTCTATACCAGCAGGGTTACTTTCGGCAATCGGTAACGGCTGAAGGGCAGCAACTGGAATTCTACCCCTACAACGATCCCAGCATGTTACCGCTCACACCGCTTACCAATGACGACGAGCAGTGGGTGAGGGTCATCATACCGTTCCCGGGTCGGCAAGTCCGGCTGCGCGCCTGGAAGGCCCGCGTGGGTCATTGCGATCTGCTGCTCCTGGATAGCAATGATCCCCGCAATGAACCGGGGGACCGGGGTATCACAAGTGAACTGTACAGCAGCAACTCCGAGAAACGTCTCCAGCAGGAGATAGTGTTGGGAATCGGAGGCTGGAAACTGTTGCGGCAACTGGAAATCACGCCCTCGATTTGCCACATCAATGAAGGCCACTGCGCGTTTGCATTGCTCGAGCGTGCCCTGGATTGGCAAAACGAACACGCCACCGATTTTGAGACGGCCCGTCTGGCGACCCGTGCAACAAACCTGTTCACCACCCACACCTCGGTAGCGGCGGGCTTCGACCATTTCCCGCCCGGCCTGATCCGTCTGTATCTCACACCGTGGATGAACGAGTATGGCTTCACGATGGATCAGCTGATGGGCCTGGGGAGCAGCAGCGGAGAGCACTCTCTGCGGGCGGGTGATGAGGCGTCCATAAACATGGCGTTGCTTGCACTCAACATGTGTGGGCGAATCAATGGCGTCAGCAATATGCACCGAAAAGTTACCCAGACGCTCCTCCAGCCTTTTTTTCCCCGCTGGCCGGCGTGCGACATTCCGGTCGAATCCGTCACCAATGGCATCCACACGCCTAGCTGGGATTCGCTGGAATCCGACGCACTCTGGACCAAGGCGTGTGGTCAGGAACGCTGGCGTCGGCCACTGCCAAGTTCGTGCCCATTAAGCGACATTCCCGATTCGGACCTGCTGAGCATGCGGCAGGCCCAACGCCGCCGTCTGGTTCATTATCTTCGGCAACGGCTAGCCAGCCAGCACTGCGAACATACCCCGGGCAACAATCCCGATGCCGCCTGCGGCCTTTTGCTGGATAACGAAACGCTGACCCTTGGTTTCGCCCGTCGATTCACGGAGTACAAACGACCGGATTTACTGTTGTCAGATCCGGACCGACTCCTGGCTTTGTTGAACAACCGGGATCACCCGCTGCAGATTGTCCTTGCGGGGAAGGCGCATCCAAAGGACGAATGTGGTAAGGATCTGATTCGGCGCTGGAAAGCTTTCTCATGGTTGCCTGGAGCCGAAGGCAAGGTGGTTTTTATTGAGGATTACGATCTCGGGGTGGCGGCTCAACTGATCCAGGGCGTGGATGTCTGGCTCAACTGCCCCCGCCATCCCTGGGAGGCGTGTGGCACCAGCGGTATGAAAGTGTTGGTCAATGGCGGCCTGAATCTCTCCCAATACGATGGATGGTGGGCCGAGGCATGGAATGACTCGGTCGGCTGGGCGATTCGCCCGGGCGCTACGTTCGAAGAGTTGAGCACCTCTAATTCACACGACCATTCAGATGCCCTCGAACTCTATGAGTTACTGGAGAAAGAGATTATCCCGGAGTTTTACCAACTCGACGCCAACGGCCATCCCGGGCGCTGGATTGAGCGCATCCGATCGAGCATGAACGGTCTGACTGCAACCTATTCGGCGAACCGGATGGTGCGCGAATACGTCGAAAGCTTCTACCTGCCCATGGTGGAGCTGGGAAACCGACGTAATCCCACGTCGGCCCGGGACATGGTTGAGACCTACCGGGACGTGTCCCAGATGTGGCGGAGACTTCGGTTCACGTCGGTCGAAGCCAGGCAATCGAACGACGAACAGACCTTTTTCGTGGACGTTTATCTGGATGGAATACCGGAACAGCTCGTGGCGGTTGAGCTTGTTGCCGAAGCCTCGGAATTCGGCCCGAGAGAAACCCACATGATGACCATGAACCACCCCCAGGTTGGTTCCGAACACGGCTATTCCTACGAATGTTCGGTACCAGCGCGACCGGAAGGGCACTACACGCCAAGGATACGGCTACGGGATGAGCGCCTGAATCTGCCGCTTGAGAATACTGCAGTGCTCTGGCGAAACTAGGATCTAGCTGCGCCAGAACGCGGGAGACAGCACGATGATGACGCTGAGGATTTCAAGGCGGCCCATCAGCATACCGACCGAGAGCACCCACTTTGCGCCATCAGGCAAAGGACCAAAGTTACCGGAGGGACCAATAATTTCTCCCAGACCGGGACCGACATTGGTCAATGCAGTGAGGGCGCCGGACAGCGACGTAACGAAATCCAGCTGCATCGCAGCGAGGGCAATGGTGATGAGCAGAAGGCAGAGCAGGAAGATGAAAGTGTAGGCGATCATCGACGAAATGATTTCGTCGCTCACGGCCCTGCCATTATAGTTCCTCGTCAATACAGCGCGGGGATGCAGCAGGCGCATCAACTGCTCACGCAATATGATCAGCGATAACTGGAACCGGAAGATCTTCATTCCGCCGGCAGTCGAGCCGGAGCAGCCACCAACAAACATCAGGAAGAAGAACAGTACGAACGCCAACGGTCCCCAGGCGGAATAATCTTCCGAGGCATAACCGGTCGTTGTCACCACCGACGTTACGTTGAACAGCGTGGCAGTGTAATTATGAAGCGGATCAAACGGCACCGGCGACACGAGCCAACGGTAGAGCGTTAGCAGGGCCGGGACCAGGAACAGGATGGCCAGGAACAGACGCACCTGCTGATCCCGGAACAGTACCCCATGCTGGCCGTGCATTTCACGCACAAACAGAAAGAACGGCAGGCTACCAATGATCATGAACAGGGTCGCTTCCATCAGGATCAGATCGCTGAACTTGCCCATAGACATGTCGGAGGTAGAGAACCCACCGGTCGCAATGCTTGTCAGGCCATGGTTAAAGGCATCGAACAGGGTCATCCCTGAAACCCAGTAGGTGAAAATGGCCACGATGGAAAACGCAACATAGACCAACAGCAGCCCCCGGCTGAGCGTTTTCATCCTTGGCAGGGCCTTATCCGTCCATTCCGACGATTCCGTTGCGAACAACCGCATTCCTCCGACGCGGAGAAATGGCAGAACCGCGACGAACATACCAATAATCCCGATCCCGCCTATCCACTGGAGAATGGAGCGCCAGAGGAGTAGGTCGCGGTCCATCGTATCCAGACCGCTCATCACCGTAGCGCCGGTGGTGGTTATCCCTGAGGTGCCCTCAAAGAACGCATCGGCCGCAGAAATTCCGTTGTCACTCAGGTAAAAGGGCAGGGAGGAGAAGAGGGCGATGATAAACCAGCTGGACACGGTCAGAACGAACATGAATCGCGGTTTGAGGTCCCGCGACTGCCGGTAAGTGGCCAATATCCCGAGAACGCCAAGACCACAGACAATGGCGGCCGATTCCGCGAACGCCATGGCATTGGGCGTTTCGGAACCAGCCAGAAAAATGACCGGTAACGTCATGAAAATGCTGAGCAGCACAAACATGACGCTAACAATGAACACAACGGGATAAAGGTTTCTCAAAGAATGCTCAAGCCAGCTGAAACAAGAGACGGCGTCAGAATACCTGTGGGTGCCGGCTTCCGCAAGGAAATGGCGACGGCGAGCACCGAATTAACCCCGAATTAAATCACTGTAAATAAGAGGTAAATGAGGATCCAGGGTCTGGAAATGTCCGTGTTGTTGGTGCAACTTGGAAAATGAAAAACGGAACGTTCGCTAAGGAGAAGGATTAATGAAAAACTCAAGTTCCCTCGCAGTTGTCTTTGCCGCCGGACTGGTTACAGCGGGCGCGGCCAATGCCCAGGATATGTATAAGTCGGGCGTTGGCGGGCTCTACACCGGACTGAACTACACCTTCGCGAATCTGGATATCGGGTCTTCGGACGCCGATGTAGGGACGCTCTCCGCCAAGGCCGGTGTTATGGCCACTCCGTTTCTGGGCTTTGAGGCTCGCGGCGGTTTCGGTGTGGACGATGACCGCATTGGTGCTGTCGATGTCTCTCTCGATAACTTCTTCGGGGGCTACGCGACTTTCAACCTTGCCAACGAGTCTCCGATTACGCCTTATGCAATTCTGGGCTTCACCCGCGTCGAACTTGAGGCGAAAGGGCCCTTCACCACCGCAACTGAAGACGAAAGTGACGTTTCCTACGGTGTAGGCGTGAACATGAAGTTCGCATCCAACCTCTCTGGCAACCTCGAATACATGCGTTATTATGATGACGACGATGTCACTGTAGATGGTCTGGGGGTGGGCGTTCAGCTCAACTTCTGAGACCCCGACAACCAGGAGCCTGATTGAATCATCTAGCCCACGTTTTTCTGGCCCCGGATTCTCCGGAAGCGCGTGTGGGCAGCATCCTGGGCGATTTCGCCCGGGGTGTTGATCTGGCGAAGCTTCCAGAGCTGGTGCAGGCGGGTGTCCGCCACCACCGCGCCGTTGACGGTTTCACCGATCAACATCCGGAAGTCCTTGCCAGTAAGGCATGCTTCTCACGGGAGCGGCGCCGATTTGCCGGCGTTGCCCTGGATATCCTCTACGATCACTATCTGTTAAGACACTGGCAACGTTTCAGTCACGCGGATCGTGATACCTTCGTTCACAACATTTACGGCGAACTCCGAAACTATGAGCACCTGATGCCTGCGTCAATGGTCAAGGTGACAAGACGGATGGTCGGCCACGACTGGTTTGGTGCCTACGAAGACTTTGAAAGCATTGGCTATGCCCTGGACCGAGTTGCCGGCCGTATTCGTTTTCCGAACCAATTTTCCGGCATTATTGACGAGATTCGAGCAAATGACGTTGAGCTGGAAGCGCGTTTTTTAAGCTTTTTTCCGGATTTACAGACCTTTGCGGGAGATATTTAATGAGAAGACTGGCTTCACTGGCATTGGCAGCAACCCTTTCGTTCCCTGCGACCAGTGTGATTGCTAAAAATGCAGAATCGTCCAATACATCGGTTCCCGAAACCCTGGGTTTTGTGGAGTGGGTCGTTATGAACGACACCAATCTGCGCTTGAAAGCCAGGCTCGATACCGGCGCAAAGACGTCATCACTCCATGCCGTTAATGTCGAAGGCTTCAAGAAGGATAACGAAGAGTGGGTGAAGTTTCAGTTACCCCTTGGAGATCATGAAGATCAGCCGAGTGAGGGTGACGTTGAGCATGAGGATGTCGTTCTTGAATTCGAGCGTCCGGTCCATCGTACGGTTCTGATAAAGCGCAAAGGTGCCCCCTCGCAACGTCGCTACGTGGTGAATATGGAGTTCTGTATCGCCGGAACCATTCATGAAACCCAGTTCTCGCTGACTGATCGTGGGAACTTCTCTTACCCGGTGCTCCTTGGCCGACGTTTCATGCGGGACGACAATATTCTGATTGATTCAGCTGACAGCTTTATAGCGCAGCAGGACTGCGAATACAGCACCCTCGAGGAAATTGCAAAACAGGCGGACTAAAAAGATACCGGCGGGAGCGTGAGCCTGCGACGCGCCCCGCCGCCTCGCCTTTGCCCGAACTCCCGTTGATCCAGCAAATCCAGAATTCGGTCCAATTCCTGGCCAACCAGGGCGGCATTGCGGATCATTGCCAGCTTTGGCCAGGTATTTCGCTTGCCCGCCAGAATCAGGTTCGCGATTTCCTGGTCATTTCGATACCCGAAAAGCACGTTTCGCCAGCTGAAGTCCTTTTTCTCAAGAATAATGTTTACGTCGCCGGTATAACTCTGGTTGAGCACGCTGTGGGCAATCAGAACGGCGGGACTGATAAAGGACACACCGAAACGGCTCAGGTACACCTCCAGCTCCTTGAGTAGATCGGCAGCTGTCCCCGTGATCATAGCTCCGGCGACACTCCGCAACCCTCGGCGGGGACGAAGTTTGGGATCCTCAACAAACGGAACCGCCAGGGGATTGATCATGCTGACTATGTAGTGATTGACGCCGAAAAGCCGAGACAGCCGTTTCGCAGGCAGGTCTTCGGCAACGGAGCCATCAACCCACTTTCGGGATGGTAGATAGGGCTTCGGTTTTCCATCGGCGCCCTTGGCGTAAAGCGTAACGGGAGGCACGACGCCGGGAACACTGCCGGATGCATCCATGGCAGAGCGGATATAGACGTTGGGAGAGGTAATCGCGTTCATCAGCCTGGAGTTCTGGTGCTTCTCCGCCGGTGCGATCGAGATATTGATGTACCGCCCGGTGTGCTCGTACGCTTCCTGGAAGGTCATCGAATTGTTGATGCTATCCATCGCACGTTCCTTCACGGAAAGTGGCGACACCCCGGGCTCCATTCCGGCCAATACTCTGACCGGATTCAGATGTTCCGGCATATCGTAGCGGTAACGTTCAAAAAAACCGGCCTTCAGTTCTTTGTTGGTATACATGGACAGTAGGGCCGATACCCAGGCCCCGGCGCTTGCCCCAGAGACCACATTCGGTAACAGATCCTGTTCGATTAGGGTTTGAACCACACCGTGGTGGAAATATATCAGCCCACCTCCGCCGCTGAGCATAAGGGCAGAGCGTCCATAGCAGTGACTGGCCCGGCGGAAAAAATCCACCTTATCCTGAAGAGAAATGTGGGACGAAGACGAATCTGCGACGGTCTTCAGAGCTTCGACAATGGCATTCACGTAATTATCGATCAGCCGTTTGGTTCCGGTGAGAGCCTTGTCGTACAGGATAGGGCGGCCCATTCCACTCATATTGCCGTGGATGCCTTCGTTCAGAAGGTAGAGGAGCTCCTCGTGATTCTGTTCGGCCAGCAGGGTACGCAGTAGCTCATACCTGGCCCGGATGTCGCGGTAATCGTAATATTCAGAGGCATCACTTTGACGCCAGTTTTCAGCGCCAGACAGGTTATCGAGGGCAATAGCAGCTTCATGCCATTGCTGATAACTCGTGGCCGATTGCATGCGCTGTCGCAGTTCCTGCCGGCTGAATCCTTTCGGCTTTATCAGGGACATCATTGGCGAGTACCGTTGTCCATTGCGCGGTCTTTTTTAAGTATGTACCTCAATGCGACATCGTGCCAGTCTTCGCCGGACGGCTGAGTGCGCGGCCAAGGCTCGCAAAATAGTCGCTGAATGCGGCAGCGACCCGATCTCGTTCCGCCCCGGAAGGATACAGCCCTAGCCGCGCCTCCTCGGAATTCCGGGTTCCTCTGACTAGAAAGCCATCCCGGGGAGCCCTGTCCTCAATGAATGCTTCAAAAGCGCGGGCGGCCATTTCTTCCGGGCGTGCCCAATAGAGCGAGTTCCGATGTGTATCGGCAGTCCTTGAGGCGTTGAATAGACCGCTGGGCCCCGTGCCATCGGCATCCAGCAAGATTGCCTCAAAGCATCGAAACAGCAGCGAGGTGAGGGCATGGGGCTTGAAGCGCTGGCTGTCGAGCCACAGGGAACTGGCAAATGCCTGGCGACCGGACTGCAGGAATACTTTGGAGGCGATGTAGTGATCGAAGGCATGGAACCACTCGTGAGCCAGGCTCCCCGCGCCTGCATTCTTGGCGAGTGCGAGTTGCCGGGTGGCCGGAATATAGTGGGCGCAAACGCCGAGCTGGCCCCCAATTCCATATTGCAGGCCCAGAGAGCTTTTCAGGGAAATAACCTGTTCAGGCACACCAAGCGTGGCCTTCAGAGTATCCAGCGCACCATGGAAGCGTTGCGCCGCCCGATCACGCTCGGACTCTGTCACCCATCGACCAATTTCGATGCTGCGGAAATCGTACCGCCTCCGGATATCGACAAAGGAAATGCTCACGGAACTCCAAAAATAACAGCTGTATATAGATACAGCATTATAGGCGGGGCCGGTACCGCTAACAACCCATCCGGCCTCGCCGATGATCGGAGACCGCTCAGCGGATTACATCCCTTCGTCCCGCAGGCCGAGGATCCAGTCAACCAGATCGTTGGCCTCCTGGTCGCTGACTTCTGGCCGAGGACCGGGTGGGGGCATAACGGCTGATCCCCAGTGATCCTCTCCTCCGGTCTTAACAACTTCTACCAGCATCTCTCGGTCGTCTTCCGTGTACTTCTGGGCAACGCTTTGGAAGGAGGGCGCTCGTGGCACCTCCTCGCTGGTGAGATGGCAGCCGAGGCACTTCTTTTCCTCGGCCATTTTCATCATGCCGTGGGAGTCTGCGAAAGCAACAGACGCTCCCATGCTGAGACAGGTAGTAAGTGTTAGCGCAATAGCTTTGTTGTTCATACCGCCCCCTTTATTGCTCATCTTGAATCCGAATATTGAGATGACTGCAATAGGCCCGGGACCAATTAACTACCTCAGACTTTAACTTAGTCCAAGAACAACAGGCGCTCCACTTCCGGCCATCACTTCTCCGGCTCGGTTCGAATGTGAATGTCTCGTTGCGGGAAGGGGATCTCGATACCGGCCTCTTTCAGAGCCCGGGTAATCGCCGAGTGCAGCTCGTGGGACAGCGGCATAAAGTCCAGCACATCCCGGACGAAAACCCGGACCTCAAAGTCGATCCGACTTTCGCCCAGTTCAACGCAGAACACGGCTGGCGCGGGCTCTTCAACTACCCGCTCGTTTTTGACGGCAACTTCATGTAGCAGGTCTTGCACCTTATCGACGTCTGAACCGTAGGCGACACCAACCCGGACAATCACCCGGGTAATGGGATCGGACAGGGTCCAGTTGGTCAGATCCTGAGTGACGAAAGTCTTATTGGGAATAATCTGCTCTTTGCGATCCCAGTCCACCAGCGTTGTCGCCCGAATCCGGATTCGGGATACCGTGCCAGTAATACCGCCAATGGTAACCGTGTCGCCGACACGGATTGGCCGTTCAAACAGAAGAATAATGCCGGAGACAAAATTGGCCACGATTTCCTGGAGACCGAAGCCCAGCCCCACACCAAGTGCAGCCACCAACCACTGAAGCTTCGACCACTGGAACCCGAGTCCCGCCAGAGCGGCGACAATACCAATAAAGACAATGATATACGTGGCCAGTGTGGTAATCGCATAACCGACTCCCGGTTCGAGATTGAGTCGACTGAGAAACACGACTTCCAGGGTTCCCGGAAGGTTTCGGGCCGCGAGCACGGTGCCTGCGCCAATAGCCAACGCGACCATCAGGTCTCCCAGATTGATCGGGACAGGGTCTTGTCCCTCAATGCCCGTGTTGATGGTCCAAAGAGTGATGTCGTCAAATATCCCCAGCGCTGGAAAAACATTGTCCCAGAGCATCCAAAGACCGACAGCTGCCAGAATCAGCGAGATAATCTTTAACAGGGTTTCGCTTTGCTGGCTGATTTCATTGATATCCCGCCGTGGCGAATCGAAACTCATGGGAACGCCCTCGCCAGACGATTCCGCCGCTTCCCGGGTTTCGGCCAGTTTCCGCTCGGCCTCCCGGGTTTCCAGAACGCGCTTGAGCGCCATCCGGCGCTCTCGCACCGCCAGGCTTCGCAATCCGAGGTAATGCAGCAGGATCACGAAGGCCACCCAGCACAGGCTGATGAACATGAGACCTTCAAACCGCACCGCGGTGTAGTGATAGCCCCACAGTGAGATAAAGGCCAGAGCCAGCGGCATGGCCACAGCTATCCAATGCAGGACACGGAGAATCTGGCTGGTGGATTGATCCTTTCGCACCGCAGTCATAAATTGCTGGGCAAAGTAGGCGAGAGCAAACGATGCAAGCATGAAAAGAAAGCGCCCGAGGCTGTCGCTGTAAACTGCACCTTTCTTGGTCGCCATCGTGGGCATGATGATAATGATGGGAATCAACACGGCTAGCAAGATGGGGATCTGCTTCCGAATCATCCGGAGCGTATTCGGATTCCATTGAAAGTGGCGTTCGCCAAGGCCCTTGGTGTAGGCCACGGTGTATACGCTTCTTAATAGCAGAGTGACGAAGGCGGCGTTGGACAAGCCTTTGGAGAGGGCATGGAGAAAACTGTTCCCACTCTCCAGTAAAAGGTGTCCAAGTGTGAGGAGGAAGACTCCCGGCAATGCTAGCAGAAAGCTGTAAACCAGCGCAGAGAAGGTGAAGTTCCAGCGATCCTGGCGGACATTCCCCACGTTATAGCCCGTATCGATGAGAGCTTTTCGAAGCCGGCGCCGACGCACGGCCATCACCACCACGACCACCGAAAGCAGTACTAGGAGTGGCCAGTGCTCATCGACGGAGGCCTGAACGGCATTCTTCAGGGCAGGCAATTTGAAACTGGAAACGAACCAGACCACGCCTCGGTATATCTGCCCAACCATCTCCAGATTGACCTTGTTGGTGCTGGGCAGCCAGAACAGTCGTTGCTGAAGCAAAGTCTGGTAAGACTCCAGCCGATCCTGGAGCTGAACCACAATATTGTAATACTCGTTCAGCACTTCAATGTGCTTGGTGACGGACCCATGTAGCTGGCGAAGAAGCTGTACCCGTTTCACCTCCAGCCTGCCACGGGCATCATCGTCTGGCTCGATCACTGCCTCAAACTCTTCAAGCCGCAGTTGTTCCTCGCGGGCGGCTGACAACTGGGCGCTGATACCTTTCGTTAAACCGGCGGCGATGGTCTGGTTACGTAACCGCTCCAGACGCTGGCGCAACAAATTTGCGTAGTCATCGGTGAGGTTTAATCCCGCCCGTTCCAAGCGCAGTTCAAAACTTTCATATTCATTATCAAGTCGGGTGCGGAGCGACTCTGCGTAGGCGAGCCGCTGTTCACTAATACTCAGGGCATGTTGACGACTATCGAGCGCTTCGCGAAGCTTTTGGATCTGCTGCTGGATATCGGCGTTCTGCGGCGCAGGTAGCGAACTTACCAGCGGCTCCTCCGGCGCTTCAATCTCTGGTTTGACCGGTGTTGGTTCGGGCTCGGGTTCTTCTTCCGACTCTTCTTCCTGCGCTTTCTTTTCGTCTTCCTCAGCGGGGGGGAACCTCTCGGTTTCCGTCTGAACGGGCGGCAGCAGATCATCCAGTGCTGCCATCGCGTTCTCAGCCTGACTCATCCCAACAAGAAAGATCAGGGTGAAAGCCAAGGCGTAGACGCGACGTGTGGTCATGATTCTGAAGTTATCCGAAGTGATTTTCCGTAAGTTTAGCTAGAAACCCGCGTGGTAGGGGGGAGCGCCAATGGAATCTGACAGGATGGTAATTGGGGGATCTTTGATGAACTCCCAATCTGGTGCTAAAAAATAGCTTATAAGATGTTCCAGGGAGCCTGGGAACATGTAAAGAATTCTTGTCCTGCGCGCCCCTTAGATGGTGCCGACTGCGAATTGACGCGCTCGGCGTCCTAACAGAGGGCGGGAATCATGAAATCCTACCGTATTTTTCTTACCTTGTTGGTCATGTTGCCACTGGCGGTTCAATCTGCGCCAAGATTGGAATCACGTCTTACACCTTACCTTTGGTTTGCCGGCGTCGAAGGCGATGTTTCCTCGAGACCGGGCGCGCCAACCGTGCCCATCGATATTTCCGCGAGCGATGCTCTCGAAGATAACGAAGCCAGTTACATGGTGTTGTTTGAAACCAAATACCTGAGGCATGGCGTGCTCCTAGATCTACTCTACACAGACACACGTTCAAGCGAGGACCTGATTACTGCGGTTGGTTTGAATGTGAAATCAATCTCCAAGAATAAGATCTATTCGGCGGCGTATCTTTACGAACTTTTTCAGCGGGACAGGGCGGTCATCGACGTATACGGCGGCGTCCGTTACTGGAAAGTGGATACTGAGCTACGCTTCAGGGGCGGACTGGGAATCCTGGCCGGTGAAAGAATCCGCTCAGCAGAGAGCTGGTACGATCCTCTCCTTGGAATCAAAGGGCGCTCGCCCCTTGGTGGGTCGAACTTCTATGCTTCAGGCGGCTTGGCTGTCGGGGGATTTGGTGTCAGTTCTGAACATTTCTACGATGTATCCATCAACGCCGGTTATCAATGGACTCAGGGCTTTGGCACCTCAATCGGATACCGGGTATATGACCTCGACTATGAAGACGGCTCGTTTTTGTATGATGTCGAGCAAAAAGGATGGTTGCTTGGTCTGAGCTGGGCTTTTTAAAGGGCTCTTAGGGGAGCGCCCACACAGGGCTTGCTGTCTGAGCGCCCCCAAAGACGTCACGGAGATGGTTCAAGCCGTCGGCGCGTACCGACACTGATCGCTGGCCAACACCGCAATATCTGCCGGCTGTTGATGCCTTTTGCTCGAATCCTCGTGGCCGCCGGTGCTCCAGAAAGGCGTGTTTGCTTCCTCAATCAGATCAGAGCCGGGTATCCCGATATCCCGCACGAGCGAGTCCAATTCCTGCCGGCTCATCTGGTGTAACTGATTCCGCAATGCCTTCCTGGTGGCGTAGTTTTGCAGGTAAGTTCTGAAACGTTTGAAGAGCAATGATTGAGCGTTCATGACGCACCTCCTGTGTTTCCTATAGCTTATTCCTGTGGTGCTCAAAAATAAGACACAGAGCGGCAGTGGAGGGGCGGAACAGATCGAGAATTCTGCTGTGCTGTACTGCTGATAGTTTTAAGCTTCTGTACCGGTCGTGGGCGATCACGGGAATTCGGTAGGGCCTTTCATGACGATCGCTGGTAAACACGACGTAATCTTTGACAGGTTTTGGGCCTGTGACTAAATTTTATAGGTCTTCATTTGAATAGGGATATTCAAAATGTCGGAATACAGGGATTTTGCACAAAGATTCAAGATCGCATGTAATAACCAGCCCCGGGTTCCAGCTAATGCCAAAGGGCAGGAAACCTGGTTATCGACACGTCTTGGCATCAGCCACGAGGCTGTCAGGCGATGGTTTTGTGGCGAGAGCATGCCACGCCGGAGGCTAATGGCAGACCTGGCGTCTCTGCTTCAGGTAGACGAAAGATGGTTAGCCTCGGGTTATTCCGCCGATAGGTTGGATCGGGAAAACAACAAAAGAGCCTAGGGCATCCCACATCTAAACGAACACAGCGCCGTTTCCTTGCGCTGGAATCGTCGACATTCTCAAAGAACACAATACCGTCAGAGCCGACAGATGAGGTCCAACAGGGCCTTTTCCATGCCGGGTATTGGGACAGACTCTCATTGGCATTGTGTGTTGAATATAGCATTTAACATAATATACATTATGCGCAGTACGGTATGCTTTTGCTTTCCATAAAACATGAAGGATTGGACGACCACAAGAAGTGCTAAAGAATAGCCACAGAAAGTACTAAATTTTCACAGGAAGCACTAAATTCGTCGTCCACTCGCCCATGGGTCTGTTTTTGTGCGGTTTTTTGGATTTCCGTCGATAACATCTTTTGGGACGCTCGAAGTCAGGAATGCGCTTAACCTCTTCCGCTTGAATGGAAATTACGGTGTCCCAGTTCTTCGATTGTTTTTCGGAGTCTGTGCGAATAAACATCGCCTGGGAATGATGAAGAAAACGAGGTTCTTCGCCCTCAGTTTCTTCGTGTTGAAGTCATCAAGGCACAGTTCTGAAAGACGAGTCGTGGAACTGTCTGATATAGCGGGCGTCTAAGCGATGTTCTCTTCGCGAATGTCGGCAACATGGGCGAAGTTAAATTAGTGATGGTCACATCAGATAAGGAATGAAGATCATCACCACGACAATGAGAGCTCTCGTTTCGTTAGTCGATGGTTAGCCAGTTGTGACTACCCTTAGCGCGTACTTTCCTGGCCAAATATCGTAAATCCGTTAAAATAACATTATTACGGATTTTGTTTTTACCCTCTCCTCGCCTGCGAGCGGCTTACCAGGAGCTTATTCGATGAGCAAAACCGGCCAGGCACGCGTACTCACGCCCGAACAGTTCGCCCACCTCTTGCGTAAGATTAAAGAGCACCGCTACCCGGAAAAGAACACGGCGCTGATTCAGATCAGCTTCAAGCTCGGTTTGCGGGTTCAGGAAATTGCGTTTCTCCAGATCAAGGACGTCGCCGAGCTCGGCCCTGAAAGCTCTGGTCGACGCTCTTTCAAACTCAAAGAAATTCTGGCGTTGCCTGCGGCTTACACTAAAGGTGCCGATGCGTTAAAGCGATCCAAATCCACGTACCAGCGGCGTCGAATCAGTTTTAGTGTCCACGATTTCCATCAGCTTATTCAGCGAATTGAAACCATGGTCAAGGCCGGTGCCGAGATCAAGCCGGAGGATTTTTATCCCGAGGTCAAAAAACATCGTGGTAAATCACGTGATCTTCCGATGAATGACGTTGCGCTGAGAACGGCTATAGAAAATCACCTTGCGATCCGCCTGGCAGCACAACCCTCAGTGAAAAGGACGGATCCTCTATTCCTGACTCAAAAAGGAGGCGCCTATTCTCCCAATACTCTCCAGGAACACTTTGCTCTCATGCAGAGACATTGGGCAGGTATTGAGCGAGCCAGCTCCCACAGCGGCCGGAGGACGCTAATGACGAATATCATTCATGAACAAAAGAAGTCAGTTAAAGTCGCGCAAAAAATCGCTGGCCATGTCTCACCGTCAACCACGCTCATTTACGAAGAACCTCCCGAGGAGTCACTGAAGGAAGCGTTGCAAGATGCCGGGTACAAATATGTTGGTTAGTACGGCAACCGAATCAACTTTAAAGAGCAGTTGTTATTATTGTTCAACCACCTCAAACGCACCCTGGTTTGCGTACCTGACAGGTTATATTTTTTAGCCCATTTGTTATGTGTCTTGTTGTTAGCGCCGGACACCGACAGCCGCCCTGCCCCCTCCAGATCACGACTCATATGCCGAATCTGGCCAACCAAATGTGGATTTCATGGTTATTGGGGATGCCTTGGTAACTGAAGCGCGACATTCGGTTTGGTCGCAAAGCGGACATTCGGTCCTGGCCTGTCAGAGAAAGCGAACATTCAAAAGTGACGACCTCTGGGGCATACAGAGTCACGTGTGCTGCGTAATTGCGTATTTAACCACCATGTCAGTTTTTTTAGGCGCTGGGAGTTCTCAGGTTGCTGAGCTTTTGATCATGCAGCCAGCTAATCCAACCTTGTTGACATTCCATGGCTCGTAGTATCAGACGGTAACGACACTTAAATGATTGAAATTCCCGCATCGCAAACGCCCTGAGCCGAGGGTGCATCTGTGGGGAAAAATGTGGCCCAGGCTGGTCGGGAACAAGCCTCCCGATCTGGCACGCAGAAATCAAAATCGATAGCTGAACTCGATCATATGAAAATCCGCGCCTGTCGTGTCGGGTCCGTTAACTCCAGCATCTGAATAATGAAGGAACCGATATCCGAGCCCCAAATTTCTATATAGCGGAATAGCGACGCCTGAGGTTAGGGCAAACTGGAAAGGTCCGCCATAATCCTGGGTGCCAAAGCGCCATCTGCTGAACAAAGCTCCACCTACGCCCAGGTCCAGGACAAAGCGCCCCCCCTTACTGCCCAGCGTCAATTCCGGGATGAGCGAGACGACGAGCGCATTCTTACCCGATCCCCGCAAAAGTCCACCACTCGCCATTATACGGCTGCCGATCCCCCAGCCTGATTTGGAGTAGTTGTTCCAGGGCAAATGAAAGTTCGCCGACACATCGTATTCTTTGAAATCCTCAGTTGCCTCTTCTCCAAGCATGGTCTTCTCTGAAACCCGAGCACGCACACTGAGACTGTCCAATTCCAGGTCTGCGGAGTAGCTTGGGCGATGAATGAGAAGGCCGCAGATGAAGATCGGCAGCAGCCCAAAATGAAATAAGTGGCGAGGAGAAGCCATTGCTGATCGTCCATGTTGAGTTTGAGTTTAGTTTTACTTACTGAGATCTTGATCGGCAGAGTCAAACCCTACAAAAACTCAAAACGACTGCGGGTCAGAAAAGCGAACATTCGCATTTAGCTGAGGTCGCAAAGCGGACATTGAGGCTTCAAATCATGCGCCCGCATCACTCGCGAATCTTGCGGAGAGCCTCCCTAGCCTTCCAATCCTCTGTGAGAATCAAATAAAAAGCGCAACTCTGCAAAAAAAACTGAAATAGCTGCCGGAATTGAAAACAATCCAGTGCCGTGAAGCAAGGTCAACGCAATCCTGTTTTTATTGGGAATAAAATCCCCCAGAAAACTAGGCTCAGACCGAACAAAAACAAGCACTACGATATAGCAGGCCGCTACCACGAAAGAGCCAACAAGCAAACTAAAATCCTTCTTGTCCAGGTTACCTTTGGCTCTGATCATGTTTTTTCTTCTCATGCAGTAACCGGAAAAACCATAGATATTTGCACGAAAAAACCATGCGACAAGATTAACCAGAAAAACATATGGATAGGCAAGCCAAAACAGATAAACAGAAGACTTGTTGCTGATATCACGAAGCTGATACTGAAGCCATCCAGACAGCTCCAGCCCGGAACTATAGATATCCAATCCGATCGAACCAAGAATTGATTCAGGGATATAGATTATCGAAACTGTCGCAGCAGTTAATACAACAACTATAGACGGAACATTTCCACCACCATACCCAAATGCACGTAATACAAAATTACTCATACCACCCTCAAACATCCTGTATCTGGACTTCCCCCACTATGCGTGACATTCAAATCTATCGATGGCATCGCATCGTCGATGTAGTCCGCATCAGCCTTTTATCCGCTATCCACTTCGCGCTATAGGTACTGATCGAAGTTTTTTGGCAAGGCCGCAAATGCCCGGTTTTTTATAGCCTTGGGAAGTATCGGCTGTCTCAAAATAGATATTCTGTTTTGTCGTATATGTACTTTTTGATCTGATTGAAAACCATTCGGGCACCACTGTTACTTGTTAGGAATTATTTCCCGCCGGTTGCCCAATTGTAAATTCGAGCAATAAGCCCGTGATAAAAAATATTGCAAGCACTGTAAAACCAAAAAATAAAAATGATGATAGAACTAACAACCAAACAGCTGGATTTATGAGCAAAGAAAGCCAAGAAAATGCAGCTACGCTAAGCCAACCGTCAAAGAAGGTGATGTTTCTTGAAATCCAAAAATATGAAGTTAAATAAGCAACACAAGCGGGCACGAAAGATACTGAAACCAATAAAATTAAATTGCTTGAGTAATAGAAGGAAATTGGGATTCCCGGTGCTCTCGGTACCACTACTAGGTCAGTTAGAAATAAAGCAGATGCGCCAGCAATACTAAATGCAATTGCTGAAATTATTGAATATCTGAGATTTTTAGAGCCCATGCTAAATATGCCTAACAGCAGTAAACAGACATCTTCGATATTGCAGAAACCTGACAGCTTCGTTAATGGGATCTATGCATCTTTGATCAGTCTGTCTATAGGTCTATAAAACCGCAGCTTATCGCAGCCTCAACTTCTTTTCCATGTAATCATCTGATGTCTGTGATTTTCTCCACCAATCATACTGGATAAAGCATCAGTGCTTGGCCTGGAGGCACTGAGCAGGAGCGGACTCGAATGTCCGCTTTTGTTTAGAAGGTTTGGGGCGGCCTGAGTGATCGCAAAGCGAACATTCGGATGAGACGTTTAACGCTGAACGAAGCGGCGCGTCTCACGCGTCCGCCTTCCGTGACTTGTTATAGCTCCGGTGTAACAATCTTACAGTGGCCATTAATTCTAGTGCTCATAACCCCGTCAACCGAATACTCGAGGGTTCGCCGGTTTATTGATAGCAATCCGTTTTCCGAAACGAATTGTGTCGGTGTCTCTACATACCGCATTCGCAAATTGGCGGTTTGCTCCTCCGTAAGACCGGTAATAATCTGCTGTATTGTTCTGTCGTCTTTATTAATCAAGAAGTCGTTTTTAACCTTCTTAACTTCTTTATTAAAGGCAGTATCAGTGACGACTCCCTCACAGGTCAGATAAATCAGATTTTCTGAGGCAAAGACATTTCCCGCTAGTAAGGCAAGCACCAGACTAAACAGTCTCAAACCAGCCTCCTTAGGAGCCATAACGCGCAGCAACCAATTCACCGGCAATACTCATTCCTAGAAACATCACTGACAATTTGACCCTTTCCCCGTTTCGGGTCCAGCCAGAGTTGGAAGAATCCAGCTCCTGACCCCGCTTGGATTGGAAAAACAGCGCACAAAGCGCAACAAGCTCAATGACTAAAAGAAGCGTTCCCACAGGCTGGCTGGGACGACGAATTTAGTACTTTGTGTGGTCGTCCACTTGCTGCGGTTTGGGCTGGCCTCCGCGCGTAAACGGTTCACGGGGTCGTTCGCAAACTGTTCACGTTCTGTATCGGTCCAAACCAACGCGCCAAGTTCCCAGGCCCAGGCAAGTGGGACGACGTGGTGGGCATTTATCGCGACGACGCTGAAACAGGTAAACCAACAATCAGGGAAAAGACTATTCGAACTTTGGAGTGATACAGATGCCTGCTGATCTCGCGACAGCCCGGGTTACTGTTCTTTTTCACACAGCTACCCTGATACTTTGATTGTTAGTTTATTGCTCAAAATTCCAGGCGGGCACCAGAGCGATGAGCGGGCCTGAATCGAATAGATACCCTCTCTGGAGAACTTCAGGGTTCGTTCCCCACTCTCAGTGAAACCGAAATCATATGAGCCATCATCAGGTTCAATTTTCCATTGAAGATTTAGCGCCACATTGCCCTCAGATTCAGGGGGCTTCGAAGTAAAAACGCAACCACCCTCTGAATCGACCTCTCTCACTTCGATAAAACCGCTACTTCTTCGTTCCGCATTCAATAGAATATCTTTACCTACCCGGGCTTGTTTAACTGAAATTGCAATTTCTAAAGACTGTTGGAATTCAGGCCCCGGAATATACATTTTTGCTGGCTCCTGATCAGAACACCCATTTAAAAAAAATACCAATAAGAAGCAAACCGCACTCAATTGGTTATGTATTTTCATATAAAATTACTCCCCAGGACATACAGCTCTTGAGGAAGATGCTGTCGGAATAGCTATAACGCCAAACCACATATCCTCAGGATCGTTCGCCCTCACATTACACTTGCGATATAGCTCTCCTAAGTGACGCCCCGACCTTTGATTATCCGAAGACAAAATAGGTCTTAGAGATACACCGTGAAAACCGTAATTGCCTGGGCCTCCTTCATGTGTGCTCCTGAAAGGATATTCATCGCAGTCCAAACCAGAAAATAATCCGGTAGCCCCCGCACACTCATCGGAACCCTCGTACCAACCAGAAGGATGTTTTGGGCTTAACCTACTCAATACCACAGGCTTACCGGTCATCTGGGCATCCAGAACATGCGTAGCCGATTGTGGGACATCGCTTCCCAAGAATAATAAGGGAATACTTGCCCGGCAGTCTGGATCTTGAGATCTCGCACACATATTTGCGGCGATAGTGCCAATCCTAACGTCTGCCGCTGTGCGCTCTCTTTTCATCACGTTTACATCGGCGTCGGTAAAGCTGTACCGAAGGGCCGATATGAACGCGATGCCAGCTGTGTTTACCGCAGCGTTCGCTAATTCCGTACTTATACTTAAACGTATGCCCAAACTCATGAAGCTGTTTCCGCTCGGGTCAATATTGTTAATAGGGTTCCGTCCGGCATACAAATACTTGTGCAATGTCACCGGGTCACTATCGTGCCCCATCCACGTATCCATCTGAGTAAACCGACCCACACTCTGGTCGTAATAGCGTGCCCGGAGATAGTACTGCTCCAACCCCGAATCCAGCTGTTCTCCGGCGTAAAGGTATTCGTTCTCGGTTTCGCCGGACCTGGCCAGCAAGGTGCCGAAGGCGTTGTAGTAGTATGAATCGGTGACTGCACTACTCTCATCCGCTAATGCCCTGGTCGAACCATGGCCGTCATAGAGGTAGTACGAGGTCGCTCCTGAACGCTGTTGCGCCAGCAGATCGTCTCCGTACGTGTAGCTGACCTCGGTGGTGCCATTGTTCACTTCTGCCAGTACCTGGGCGTAGTTTCGGTTGCTGTCCACCACGAACTGGGTGGTGGTGCCGTTCTCGGTCCGGCGGGTACGAATACCATCCGCGTTGTAACCGTAGCTCGCGCTGTATCCCGGACGGGCTGTTTCCACCAGCTTGTTACGGGCGTCGTAGTGGTACCGGGTGACCTGGCCGCTTTCGGTTTCGGTCAGGGTGTTGCCGTTGGCATCGTAGGTGAAGCTGGTGCTGCCCTGCTGGGTCACCCGATCGTTGGCATCGTAGCTGTAGGCGGTTTGTACGCCGTTGATGGTGCTCAGGGTGCGGTTGCCAACTTTGTCGAACCGGTACTCGGCACTGTGGTTACCGTTGACCGGGTCGTTAACGGTCTCGCCCGTTAAGCGGTAAAGCGCATCGTAGTCGTACGTGGTGCTGCGACCATTATGCAGCTCCTGCACACCAATACGGCGGCCCGTCGGATCCAGGTCGTAGCGGTAGTCCGCCACCACGGCATCGGAGGCATTGGTGGTGGTCAGGGTCATCAGTCGATTCAGGGCGTCGTAGCCGTAGGTAGTAACGTTACCGTTCGGGTAGCTGACGCTGGCGCGGTTGCCCACCTTGTCGTAGCTGTACCGAGTCTCGCCCTCTCCGTCACTCACCGAGGCAAGCCGGTTCAGCTGGTCGAAGCCGTAACGGGTGCTGCGGGTCTGATCGTCAGTGGACACCTCCAGCTGCACCCGGTTACCGGCGTGGTCATAGCCGTAGGACAGGACCGAGCCGTCGGTCTGGACCTCTTCGACCAGCCGGTTCAGGGCGTCGTAGCGGTACTCGGTAGTGCCTTCCGGTGTGGTGGCACTCAAACGGTTGCCCACGGCGTCATAAGTGAAGCTCTCCACAGTCCCGTCGCCATAGATCATCCGGGTCAGGCGGCTGTTCAGGTCGTACTGGTAGCTCGTGGTCTGACCGTTGAAGTCGGTATGGCTCAGTCGATTACCGGCTGCGTCGTAGCTGAAGCTTTCGGTCTGGCCCTTGGGCAGGGTCCGGCTCAGGACCCTGCCCTGGCTGTCGTAGGTCCAGCGGGTGATGCGGCCTTCGGCGTCGGTCTGGGCCAGCTTGTTGCCCGCGGCGTCGTAGCTGTAAGTGGTGATGCCATCGAGCGCATCGGTCACCTGAATCAGACGGCCCAGGGCGTCGTAGTCGTAACGGGTCACGCGGCCGTTCTGGTCGGTGCGGGAGATGCGCCGGCCCAGAGCGTCATAGGCCTCGGTGACTTTGCTGCCGTCGTGATAGAGGGTCTCGGTACGCTGATCCAGTGCGTTGTAGGTATACCGTGTGGTATGGCCATTGGCATCGGTTTCACCGATGAGGTTGCCATCGGCGTCGTAGTCGAAGCTGTGGCGATTGCCCAGAGCGTCTACCACGGCGGTACGGCGCCCGGCGGCATCGTACTCATAGTGCGTAACGTTACCATTGGCGTCGGTCTCGCTGACCACCCGGCCCGCCGCGTCATAGTCGGTGGCGGTGTGGCTGCCATCGGCGTAATCGGTGCGAACCACCCGGTTCAGGGCATCGTAGGTGTAGCGCGTGATCCGGCCCAGGCGGTCAGTCTCGGTCGCCACGTTGCCCTCGGCATCGTACGTCTTGTAGGCCACGGTACCGTCCGGGAAGTAGGTCTCGGTCATCCGTCCGAAGGCGTCATAGACGTATTCGGTTCGGCGGCCCAACGGGTCGACGGTCGCGGTCTGATTGCCGGCCGCGTCGTACTCGCTGTAGACCGTGGAGCCATCCGCGTGGTGAGTCTCGATGACCCGGTTGTTGGCGTCATACACGTAACGGATGGTTTCCGCCACCGTACTGCCACTGACCGTGCGTCCGCGAGTCTCGGTCAGTACGTTGCCGTTGGCATCGTAAGTGAATCGAGTGGTCTCCCCGCGCGGGTTGGTTTCGGTCAGCTTGTTGCCGTCATCATCGTAGGTGTAGGTGGTCGCGTTGCCCTCGGCATCTACGCTCTTGGACACCAGACCCTCGGCATTGATGTGATTGCCGGCGGTTTTGCCGCTGGGGTCTTCAACAGTCAGCAGGTTGCCCACACTGTCGTAGGTGTTGGCGTACTGATTGCCCCGGGCATCGGTGATGGTCAGTTCCTGACCGCGGGTGTTGTAGGTGTACGCCACCGTGTTACCCAGCGCATCGGTCTGGCTGAGCTGGTTGTTGCGGTCATCGAAGGTGGCCGCGGTGCTATGGCCCAGCGGGTCGAGCTGGCTGAGCTGGTTACCGCGCTCGTCGTAGTTGTACTGCCAGGTCTGGCCGGCGGCGTCCACTTTGGTGGTGACGTTGCCGCGGTCATCGTAGTAGTAAAGGGTAGTGTTGCCGCGACGGTCGGTGACCACGGATTGGCGACCTTCAACGTCGTGGTTGAAATCCGTGCGGTTTCCGTCACTGTCTTCCTGGGCGATCAACCTCCCATTCTCATTGTAGATATTACGAACCAGTGTTCGGCCCAGCGGATCAATGATATCCAGAAGACCGTGGTTACGGTTGTAGGTGTACTCAGTAGCATTGCCTTGCGCGTCGGCACTGGTGACCAAGTTGTTATCCCCATCGTAGAGGTAGTTCAGTTGGTCGCCTTTGGGCGTGGTGATCGTCTTGATGCGGCCATTGCTATCACGCTGGAAGGTCACCGCCTTCCCGCTGGAGTGGAAGATCCCATCGTTGGTGTACCTCAACGTGTGGCCGTTCGGATCCACCACCTTCTCAATGCCGAAATCCTGATTGAGTGTGTATGCATAACCAGCCTGAGTAGTAAGCAGGTAGCGCTTAGGGTCCACTGGGCTTGAGAAAGTTCCGGTTTCAAGCAGCGTGCCATTTGCATATCGCGCTGTGCTGTCGTCGAGAGCCTTCAGAGTGGACTGGGTATCGCCCTTCGGTTTGAAGTCCAGGGTGACATCCTTAATGACCTGATATGTATTGCAACTTGGTGCAGCGCCCACTTCGAAGCGTTCTACATCGCCGGTTGGCAAAGTGACAGTCACTACTGGCGCACCGAGAGGTTCGATACAGAAGTCGGTGATTAGGTTGAGTGGGCCGCGCTTGTACTGGTTAACAGTCCAGTAGCTGCCCAGAGCTCGAGACTCCTCTACCCTTGCGTCCTGATAGCCAATGCTCCAGCCCTGTCCGAAGTCGAGTGGCTCAAAACGCTGGCGACTGTCGTAGGTTCGGGTCACACGAATGGGTATACCTGCTACCGGAATCGACAGGTCCTCCAGGGTAATGCTGAAGTTACCGACTTTAAGGTCGCCTTCGACTTGCAGGGACATCATGTCAGAACCAGCCAAGCCGTTGACATCCAGTGCCAGAATAGCCACGTCGTATTGGCCGTTCATCAGGAGGCTGGGGTCAAAAGTGGCGACCGGAGCTGATATCTGGCTTGTAGTCCCTTCTGCGATGGTCTGCCACTGATCTTTACCCTTCGGGGTAATTATCACCTCATAAACCGCCAGATTATCGTCCTGAATCGTGGCGATAATGTCCGTTGGGGCGGTGATAATACTGCCCTCCTCCGGGCCTTCCAGCGTAACGACTGGTGCAACGGTATCGCTGTCATCAAGAATGGTGACATATGCGGTCTCCGTTACTGTGTCCTCAGAATCAGAAACCACAGCGGTAACTGTGTGGCGCCCGGTGCCCGTGGCGGTCCAAGTAGCACGCCCGTATGGGCTTAGGGCCAAAGGCTGGCCATCTACCTCAACGGACTGACTGAAATCACCACGGCCGCCCTCGGTGAAAACGTCAATGGTGACCATTTCACCGGCATCCACGCTATCCGGCGTGACCAGCAGGGTCACAGCCAACGGCAAAGGCTCTTCCTGAACCCTGATACTCGTATTCTGGAGAGTTCTCCCTTTGCCATCATCGGCGAAGTAAGAAATGTCGTGAATACCCAGCTGGTCTTCGGTCGGCGTCCAAGTAACCAATCCGGAAGTATCGACCTGCATGCCATCTGGCTGAACCATGGTGCCGTAGGTCAATTCATCGCCATCAGCGTCCGTCGCGACGAGCTGGTACTGATAAATTTCACCTGCCACGGCCTGTGTGCTCGGCCGACTGGTAATGTCCGGATAGCTATTCTCACTCACTTCAACCGCATCCAAGGTGAAGCTTTGGGTGGAGTAGGCTTTGCCATCGGAGACGCGGATACGCACAGAATGGGCAGCAACCTGATCGCTGGCCGGAATCCAACGAAGTTGGCCGGTAGAGTTGAGTGTCATTCCGGAGGGGGCAGCTTCAAGCGAGTATGTCAACGCGTCGCCGTCTGCATCCCGGGCAATCACGTCGTACTGGTACTCTTCGCCAACGAAGGCCGGAGATGTAGGAGTACTTCCGATCTCCGGGGCTTCATTGGACTCTGCCGGCGCATTGACCGCAATTCCGAAGGATTGAGTAGATGCCGCGCCTCGGGCATCGGTGACTCGGATTACGACGTCGTGAACTTGACCTGCTTGAGTTCCCGCCGGGGTCCAGCCCACCTGTGAGCCACTCAAAGTCATGCCATTTGGAGCTTGGTCAAGGCTGAAGGAAAAGGCATCTCCATCGTCATCGATGGCTGCGACCGAATAGATGTAAGCCGAACCCGCCAATGCCATAGTTTCCGGCGAACTGGTAAATTGCGGAGGATGATTCGCGCTCTCGTTGACCGGTAGCGTGAGCTTCTGCCCTACTTCACCTCCACGGCCGTCACTGACCAGGATTTCAACGATGGCTGTTTCGCCAATCCATTCAGATCCTGGCAACCAGCTGAATAGTCCACCGGCACTGATTGTCATGCCAGATTCCTGCGCGGCCAGAGAGTAAAGCAGCGTATCTCCATCTGGGTCGTTGGCGTTTACCTGATAATCAAACCGCTGGCCAGCGTAGACTGCACCGCCAGGAGTGCTGGTGATGGTCGGTGGCTGGTTGTTGGCGTTCGGATCCTGCACTTCGATCAGGAAGTATTGCTTGCTCGATGCGCCACGGGTATCCAACGCCGTCACTTCTGCGGAGAACACACCGGACTGATCCACAGAGGGAGTCCAGCTTATCTGGCCACTAACACCGTCGATGGTCATGCCGGGCTGAGAGCGGCTTAGCAGATAAACGACGTCATCACCGTCCGGGTCCCTGGCATCGGCTTCGTAATAGTATGTCTCTCCCCCGCTAATGCCCTTTGGCGGCTCCGATTCAAAGATTGGCGCCAGATTATCTGGAGGTGTGACTGTAACTACGTGGGTCTGTTCGGCGACTGCTCCGGAGAGGTCTGTCGCCTTTACATTGAGAGTATAAACCCCCTCTGACAGTGCCTCCGCAACGAGCTTTCCGGTACGTTCGCCCAGCTCAAAACCTTCTGGAGCATTCACCAACTCGAAGCGATGGGCATCTCCTTTGTCGGGATCGGCTACAACAAACTCAAAACTGTAGACTTCGCCCGAAACAGCGTTGCTTGACGCAGCACTGGTGAATTCTGGTACATCGTTCGAGTCCGCCATGGATACGGCAAACTTCTGAACATCAAAAAGACCTGCTTCGTCGTAGGCCCGCGCATCTACCACGGCGGCAATTGTTTCATTATTGTCGACCGCACATTCCACTGCGTTCTCGGGCAACGTTACTTCTGCTTTTATCGCCTGAACAAGCTTTTCATCATCTACCGTCAGACTGACAACTCGTTGTTCCCCTGCTTCAAGCCCATCAAGGGTCACTTGTCCCAGGTCAGTTTCGCCTGACCAGGAGTGATCATGCACAAAATTAACGGTCAGTGGGCCGTCCACCGGCGCCAAGCCTCGGTTCAAGACGTTTACGGAAATGGTGCTCGTCGTCTGGTCATATTGGATGCCGCTGACTGTGACATCTGGCAATGCGAGGGCATCCCTGTCCGGAAAAGTGTTCAGCCGGAAGGTATTGTGGGTCAGCCAGCTTGGGCTTGGGGACCTCGGCACCGTTAGGTCATCATTGATGTTGTTTATGCTATAGGCATGCTGGTTCCAGATGGAGCGGGTCGGAGCCCAAGAGTCGCTTTCGTCCTCGAACACACGAATCCCGGAATAGTTACCTCTGCTGTAACTATTCGAGATAACGACGATTTCCGCGTGACCATCATTATCTACATCAGCGACGACAGGGAGTTCGTAGGTCGTGCCACTCGTGTTCTCTATTTCGTAGATCACCTGGCCCGTGGGACCGTCATAAATCCGCAGATAATACTCATCTGCATAGACGACTTCCGCTCGACCGTCGCCATTGAAATCGAATACCGACGATCCGGTCTTATGGGACGAATTATCACGGGTTGGCGATTGCCAGACGATGGCGCCATCGGCACCAAACACAACGTATTGGTTCGCGCCTGCGACTCCAATTTCAGGAGTGCCATCCCCGGTTAAGTCTGCGATGGTCGGTGGGCCTCCCCTTCCTCCTCCGGGGATAGCCTTATTCTCCCAAATGACTGATCCATCGTGATTCAGGAGACTTACATAGCCGGCATGTACAGCCGCTATTTCCGGCAGTCCATCAGAATCCATGTCTCCAACGGCAGAGAATCCATCGCCACGATTAAATAGTAGTTTTCCATCATGACTGTACGCCCCTCGACCCGCTACAACCTCTTGGAAGCCATCACCATCTAAATCTGCCGCAAAAGAAAGAGGTCCAGCGCCATTATCTCCAGATGGGCCTGATGCCCTCCAGCTCACTTGGCCCATGTTGTCGAAGACGGTATTACCCACGACTATTTCAGGGACACCATCCTGGTTCAAATCAGCAATGCTGGCGCCACCCCAGCGAATCCTCGGCCGGTAGCTCGAGGTCCACTCGACTCTCCCCTCGTGAGAGAACGCTATGATTCCGCCTCCAGGGCGTGGCGTAACAATTTCAACAAAACCATCGCCATCGATATCTGCCGCCGCTGGAGAGCCCTCCGGCAAAACGCTGGCACTGGCTGACGTCCAAATCGCCTCCCCGTTTTTGGCCCAGATAGCCCTCAAGTAACCAGAGCTATAATAATACCGGCTACGGAAGGTCTGGAAGATAATTGCTATGTCGTCTCTCGTGTTTACAACACCATCACCATTAGTGTCATAAAGCGGCACAGCAATCGGTGCATGCATGACCTGATCATAGTTGGATGCAGGTTGCCCAGATACATCCCAACGCCATTTTTCAACTGGATTTAGAGATCCCAGGTTCGCTTGCGGTTCACCAATACATAGGAAGTTCGAATCTGTTCGGTTGTCTACCCAAGGGCTCCCTCCCGCCCAGGAAATCGATCCGGTATCCGCTACAACACTCATCCCTTCTGGCGCTAATTCCAGTCCGTATGAGAGAACGTCGCCCTCATTGGGATCAACAGCCTCCAGATCATAGTCGTAACCTGACCCCTCAACACCCGCTACGATGGCGGGACTGACAATCTCGGGTGGGAGGTTCTTTTCAATAATCAAGGCGAAGCGCTGCTCTACCGTAGCACCCCTGAGGTCGGTCACAAGGACTACAACCTCATATTCACCTGGCTCAATGCCGCCCGGGGCCGATGTGAAACGCCCTGTCCGCTCGTCAAGATAAAGGCCTTCGGGGCCAGAAATGATTTCATAGGTATGGGCATCGCCCACATCGGTATCTGATACCTCAACCTGATACTCGAAGGATTGTCCACCCTGCAAAGCTGTCTGGGGCTCGCTGTCAATCACAGGAGCTTCGTTCACGTCCTCGACATTCAGGGTATAAATCTGGGTGTCCGCAAGGCCGTCCGGATCGGCCACATGGTGACGGACCAAAGCCGCGCGAGTGATGTTGTTTTTGATCTGACACTCTTCAATGGCTGCACCAGGATTGAGTACCACGGTGATGTCATCGGTCAGCTCATCCTCGCTGACAACGATCGTAACGTTAGACTTGGCGTCGCTGGTCAGCTGCGCCACCTGGGCAGAGCCGAGTAACTGCCCCTCTTCAGAGTTGCCGGAATAGAATGAGACATCCAGCGGTACGCGAATATCTGCAAGACCAAGATTCGAGAGCTCGACACTCAATGAATGTACACCACTAGTACTTTCAGAAAGGGATACGTGACCTAGTCGGACGTCGGGATTACCCAAATGGTCAAGAGCAACCGGGAGATAAGCCATAACCAGGCTGGTGGTCGCCAATTTAGTGGTAAACAGGCCGCTTGTGGTATCCCAGGTCCCACCCGCCTGTTGGTGGTCCAATAGATATTCTATTGTGTTTAGAACCACCGGATCGGTCAGTGCCGGGTCTTGGTAATCCAGGGCCAGCCCCACCCAGGCTGAGGTGAGAGGATCGCTCTGGCTGCCGGAATGATAGCGTGACCAGCCGCCATCCTCGCGTTGGCGGTCTCGAAGTTGCTGGTCAAGAAGGGAAATCGCGGCCGAAATTCGGGACTCTATTTCCTCACCGCCAACAAACGGTGCGATTTCTGCGAGGCCCATAAGGCGGAATACGCGCTTCAGACTGTCGTTTTCATTCGTGTTCAGCCCTCCCAAAAGATGTTCCGCTAATGCCGGCATCATCATCCGATAGGCATGGGCAATCTCGAGTTGATCAGACGTTTGGGACTCCATCCCATCGAGATCATTGAGGTATCCCGCGGCTGCCTGCGCTACGAGCGCCGTGATCCCAAGGGAATCGCGCAACCACCCGCTGTTATGGTCCGTTGTCCAGTACGACTGATTGCCACTTACTGTGACCCGATCAAGGAAGAAGTCCAGCCCGTTCTGGCGAACCAGGAAAGTCCGGGAACGATCGGGCACCGCATTAAGCGCCCATAGAGCGAACGCTGTTTGATTCTTCGCAAATTGGGGATGCGAGCGGCGGATAGAGCCATCATTCAATTGGCTAGATAAAATTTCCGTCAGCAGATACTCCGCAGCCCCTTCATCCACATCGGCCTTGGCTTTCGAAGATTCCATACCCAAAAGGCTCTGGGTCTGGATATGACAACCAAGGCATCCGTTCTTCTTGTGCCAAGCAACCGACTGCGGAGCAACATAGTTGCTGGCATCGGCAATGGAAGCCTTTACGCGATGGAACAGCGGGGCGATGTAACTGATCCCCGAAGTGTCGTCACCCTCTTCATAGACCTTCACGCTACCGCTTGGCACCACATAACACTGTTGATTGAAAGTGGGTACCGATTGCGTGAATTCTGGCTGGGGTAACCAGTGAATCACTCCGGACGCGCTATCGATGGTCATGCCAACCGGACCACGGTCTAAGGTATGAGTCAGCTCATCCTCGTTCGGGTCTTCCGCGACGACGGGATAGTTGTAATCTGCCCTTTCAGGAGTGGCAACGATCGGCGGACTGGTAATCACCGGTGGAAGGTTCGGCTGAATTACATTGATGGTGATGTTAGCCGTCGCCCGGAGCTCCCCGTCAGACACCTCGTATTCGACTACCTCTAGGCCTTCAAATCTGGGATCCGGGGTATATACCAGCTCCGGGGCCTTCCCTGTGAACTCTCCATTGACCGGCCCATCGATCAGCCGGTATTCGAGAGTTTCATTGTCAATATCTTCACCCAGAAGAGTGACAACTACCGGGTCCCCTCCTTCGGTCTCTGCAAAGACATCCTTTGCCGTGGGCGCATCATTGACCGGCGTTACCGTCAGATTATATGTGGCGGGCTGGGAATCCAGCTCTCCATCGTTGGCAACATATTCCAGTGAGTCCGGTCCGAAGAAGTTGGCCTCTGGCAGATAAAACACGCCATTGTCAGTCTCGACGACTTCGCCGTGTGTGGGGGCGGTCACCACGGTAAATGTAAGCGGTGAATTTTCGATATCGCTGCCGGAGAACGTCAGCGGGATTGCGGTATCTTCGGGACCGGTGGCTGAGCGGGGATCGGCTACCGGAGCATCGTTTACGGGCAATACCTCAATGCTGACGGTAGCAATACCAGAGAGTTGTTCGTCATCGTGTACCTGAAACTCCAGGCTGTCGTTACCATTAAAATTTTGGACAGGCGTGTAGGTAACTCGTGAGCCTGATTGCTCAATCTGACCGTGATCTGGCCGAGCCAGTATCTCGTAAATTAACTCGTCGTTATCTGCATCCTGAGCCTGTAGCTCAAAAGTAACCGGTGTGTCCTCAGGTGTGGTGATATGGCTGTCGAGTGATTCAGGACGATAGTTATAGCAGCGTGTATAGCGTTCAAAAGTAAAACTGATGTAGCCCTTGCCGTTAAGGGCATAGTCATTCAAGCGAATAACGGCAAAACGCACGGTCTCGTAGTTGAAGCGGGAACCCTGTGCCTCCACGCTCCCCCAAACCGGAACGATAAGGTTGTAGTCCAACAGGGAGTCAAGATTTGAACGTACAGCGTTACTGTTTTTGACACCGGGTGAGCCCTCCACCCAATCACCAATATTGATCTGAGTATCGAAGGGATTAAAAGGATTTCTGTAGTTTTCGCTGGTTCCAGGCGGAAAAAGTGCTTCCGCTAGCGTGTTGACATCATTACTTCCATTCCATGACAGCCAGCTGTAATTCCCAGGGCCGGTGCCCGTGGGAATATTCTGAAATTTCTGCCCCGGGGTCGCGGAGGAAAGTACAGAACTGGAAATGGCTATGGGATAAAGAGAGCAGAAATCCGGGCTTATGACGATGTCATCAGTTTCTTGGAACTGCTCGGCATTTACCAAAGAAAAAGACGTAACTAACCAAGCGAGCGCGAAACCGCGCGCGTACTTATACATCATCACAACTTCCCTGTATTAATTGCACGACTGGTGCAGAGCCCAAATTTGGCCCGAAGTATGGCAGGTCAGAATTTATCGAGAACTGCCTGGTTCACTTTTTCTAGATGTTTTACATTCTTTGACAAAGACTTGGGCGGCGGTGGGACGAAGGGAGGGCTTTGAAATTTAACACTTTGTGTGGAAACCGGAATGACCGCCCTATTCTAGAATTTACTTTAAGTTTCTTTAGCATTTTGTGTGGAATTTGGCGGGTAAGTTACTGATATTTAGTTGCAGAAGTTTAGTACCTTGTGTGGTCGTCCATCGAATGGACTAGACGTCCACGCAAAGTGCTTAAACCGGCGTATCCCCTCATTTTATTGGATATGACAGTAGCCGTTTGGCGGATGACTTTTATTCTGAGAGTTCAGTCGGCAATCGATGACTCCGAGGAGAAAGCGAAGTGTATCCCTTGTGAAAGAACAAAATTCGAGGAGCGATCTTTTCGAGACTTTCTCCGCACGGAGAACCGTGAGCCTCCCCGTCCACACGCGCTCATCACTAATTTCTTGAGTTCGGGTGTTAAGCCTCTTGTAACAACACGCTTTGGCTTACAAACTCTGGCAGCTTAACTCCCTTCCTCTTTATTCGATCTAGATGAACTGCCAACAATTCGGTTGTAGCGCAGAGGGCTTGTGTTTCTGTGTTGTACATATAGTGCTTGAATCGAAGAGTTTTATTTTTCACTTCCAGCACCTCCGACTTCACACAGACTAAGTCACCCGGCATGAGCTCTGCTTCATAGGTCGTCTTCTGTTCCAATGCCGCCATCCCACAACTATTCTTCACCATGTATTCATTTGTTAAACCGACGCTGGAAAATAAGTGCCACGTCGCTTCATCGAATTTGGACGTGTACCACTGAACATTCATATGACCCATGTGGTCCAGTTGGTGGGGATAAACAACACCTCGATAAGTTTCTAACATGATCCGACTCCTCGTTTGGACTCATCAATTGATTGGCAAAATGTATAGAGCAGCAACTGGCTTCCTACAGAGATTAGGTTTCTGCTAAGCACAGGACTCTTCATTAATTTATTTCTCGCAATAATTCACGAGCGATGATAATTCGTTGTATTTCACTGGTCCCCTCGTAGATGGAGGTAAGTCGTACGTCACGAACATAACGCTCTAGTGGAAGCTCCTTTGTATAGCCGGGGCCGCCGATCAGTTGCAGAGCCGTGTAGCAGGCCTTGTTAGCTTTTTCAGAGGCAAACAACTTGGCCATCGAGGCTTTTTTCATATTCGCTTTCGATGTTCAGGCCCATGAATCCTAACTCGGCCAATTTTTTCAGATTTCCCAAGAACAACTCGCTATCACCTTCCTGGTCAAGTTTCTGGGCAACAGGCGCCAGCTCAGCTTGAGCGAATTTGCGCGCCATATCTTGGATCATGGCTTGGTCTTCGTTAAGTTCAGGTTCATTGGAACTCATTCCCTGTGAAGATCAGCCGAGTAGACTCGCCCCATATGGTTAGTTTTAAGGGATTGATGCAGCCTTGCTAGCGGAAGCCCAACGAAGCAAGGCCACGATAGGCTGAGATACCAGCCGTTTCTCTCCCCCTGGTGCTCAATAACCTCTGAAAAAAACACTTGGTTATATGTTCTTGCAAGTCAGCACCATCGCAACGACGAGCTATTGAAGTAATGAATTCTCCCGCACTGTTTTACTGCAAGCGGCTATGCACTATGCTCGAAGAGGATGTATCTTAAAACGTCATTTTTTGACATCCCATATCACAAATTACGACAGCCCTATTGCTGTTCAGGTTGGATGGGAGTTGCGGCCGCGTAAAGGTGCTTATGGCTACAGTGGATATGCATTACGTCAGAGCAGCGATTCGTTGCGCTGAGCGAAGGGAGGTGAAGGTCACTCCTTTGTTAGCAGATGTAGCACTCACCAGGGAAATGCTCTCCAGAGCTCAAGCCAGGGTGCATGAGGATCAAATGACTCGGATAGTTCAGTCAGTTTTGTCTGAGCTCAGTGATGAATTCATGGGATGTACAGAGCATGCCTGCAAGCCTGGCACCTTTGCATTTATGGCTCGTCACTCCCTGCATTACGAGTCTCTGAGAGCGGTTCTCAATCAAGGAATCCAGTTCTATAAACTGGTAACTGATGACATACATATGCAATTGTCAGAGAAAGGGAATATTGCAACGCTGGAGCTCAAATTCTCGCGACCGGAATTAGACCCAGATCATTTCTATCAAGAATTTTGGGGGGTTATCTGGCACCGGTTTTCCAGCTGGTTGATTGGTGAAAAAATCCCACTGATTAGCGCCTGTTTTCCTTTTGATAAGCCAGACCATATTGACGAGTTAAAATATTTGTTTCCTTGCCGCCATAAGTTCAAACAACAGGCACTCATGATTAGCTTCAGTACAGAATTCTTAGCGCGCCATCCGGTACGCACTCAGCGCGACCTGTCTATATTTTTAAAACATTCACCAGCCGATATGATGACTATTCCTGGTGACGAGAAAAGCTACAGAGCCCGCATACGCTCATTGGTGCTATATCAGGATAGTAGGGTCCTCCGTTGCCCTTCACTCGAGAGCGTTGCCGAGTACTTCAACATCAGCTCTCAAACGCTCAGACGCAGACTTAAAAGAGAAGGAACTTCTTACCATCGGATTAAGGAAGAGATCCGCCACGATATGGCAGTGGAAAAATTGCTATCACAAAAACTGACGGTATCTGAAACTGCATACCTTCTCGGTTTCAATGAACCAAGATCGTTCTCTCGAGCATTCAAGCATTGGACCGGGAAAACACCCACAGAATATATCCAACTAAAGGCACTGTAGAGGATGTGACCTGCTAAGGAAAACCTGACACTCACCCAGACGGCGGATTTAGTACTTTGTGTGGAATTGCAATCCGGAGGGCTATTCTAGAATCTACTTTAAGTTTGTTTAGCACTTTCTGTGGTCGTCCACGTCCAGGACGCGTTTCCCTTTCGACCGATGCGACATGGATGCCTCGAATAACGCTCGAACCGACGCTGTGGTCAGCGAGTACACCTTTTCCTCCACAACAGGATGAACGGCCTTTTCTGCCACCCACTCAGCCAGTTGCGCCATATTCCCCTCCATCAATGGATCAACCAAGAAGAAAACGTATTTTTGACCGAGCCCCGTTTTGCCAAGTAACCGGCGCCAGTAACCCTTGATCATGGTCGACACTACATTGCCAAAGGATTCTTGCGAGTCTCCGACAATAGTGACGAAAATCCCGCCCGGCTTTAGCCCCTGTCGCGCCGCTTGCCAGGCGTCAGCGCCGCCAACACAATCGAATACCACATCGAGATTTTTTCCTTTCAGAGCGTCGCCCACGTTCGTCGTCTTGTAGTTGATGACCGTGTCCGCACCGTGGCCAAGAATCTGTTCCGTCGCTGATCCGGTCGCGTAAACATGCTCTGCGTTCAGCACGCGTTTGGCGATCTGAATTGCCAGACTTCCTACGCCTCCCGAGCCTCCGAAAATGGCTATTTTGCCTCCGGTTACTCCTCGGCGTTGACCATGGGTTAGCAGCCCTTGCATGGCAGTCAGCCCCGCAAGCGGCAGCGCAGCCGCTTCGTGATGGCTGAGGCCCTCGGGCTTTTTCGCACACGCCTTTGAACTGACCACGACGTATTCGGCAAAGGTACCGCGAGAGCATCCAAAGACAGAATCCCCTTCCTTGTAGTCTTTCACGTCGCTTCCGACACTGACGACGGTGCCGCTATAATCAAGTCCGGGTATCTTATGCTTGGACGGCACCTTGATAGCTCCCACAATGATCTTCCAATCGAGGGGATTGACGGCCGCGCTCGCAACCTTGACCAGCATCTCGTCTGGCTTTAGTTCAGACGGCTGGCCGACTTCTTTGACCTCAACGACCTCATTAGGGTCACCGTGGGTTTCGTAGACAGCTGCCTTCATCGGGTTCTCATTCTCGCGGTCACTCTGATTGCATCATTAGTCGTTTTGAATGCTTAGTGTCATATTAGTTGGTTGGCATAAGGGCATTAGAAAGTTGAGCGTTGGTCTAACGGGCACCACTGACAATGAACCTGATCGGCGACTGGGTCCAACTCGTAGTGCAGCTGGTCCGCCCCGAACACATGGATATCGTTGTCTACCGAATCGACAACCTAACGATTGTTAAGGCGGCGAATTCATCAACCGCCTCAACCGTTTTGCATTTAGATGGTTAAGCCGCTGACTGCCAGGAACTGGCTATTACGGCTTGTGCTTGGGTTTCTTCCTCGGGTGTCAGCGTAATTTCTCCGCCGGAAGTGGCACCGAATGCCGCCATCGCAGATACAAGCTGCTCCAGCTGTGACGCCGAAATAACAGCATCGTCTGTTGCTAAGGAATCTATTTTGAGAGCAGAACCTGAGTACCAGCCTTGAACCTTAACCCGGTCGTCAGTTCCGAGCACATCGGCAACCAGATCTTCTCCCTGACGCGAGAACCAGAGTTCAGATTCATCGATTCCAGAGAAGCGCAAGTTGTCTGGATCAGACGAGTTCGACAGGTTATTGATCGTATCCACCCCATCGCCAACTCCAAAGTGGTAGGTGTCGGCACCTTCTCCGCCTAGCAGATAGTCGTTACCAAGGTTCCCGTAAATAGAGTCATCTCCAGCTCCAGCATCAATAAAGTCAGCGTCAGATGATGCCAAGATGACTTCTCCGCCCGCGGTCCCTGCTGTGACGGACCCAAATCCTCGCTCATCAGGTAACCCTTGGTAATCTGGGGACCCTTGCGGATCCGGATTAATCAGTCCAAAAGCACCAAAGACCTGGTCAGCTGTTATTTCTCCTCCAGGCCCAAACTCGATCCGATCTATCGCATTATCGCCGCCCAGAAAGAAGTTCTCCAATGTCACGGTGTCACTGCCACCGCTTGCCTGAAGCACAAGATTGTCACCATACTTCATCAACCCGCTGGCTACTTCACTGAACGTAATATCCTCGAATCGGAGAATGTCATAACCACCGCCTGTGTTATTGATCGTATCCTGACCTTCTCCTTTGCTAAACAAGTATGTGTCGTTGCCCCGCCCTCCGAGCAGTAGGTCATTTCCGGTTCCGCCGGACAGAGTGTCATTTCCGTTACCACCCACAAGTCGGTCTGCTGCCCCTTGACCATCAAGGACATCATTTCCATTGAAACCTTGAATATAATCAGCATGCTGCGTACCGATCAAATCACTATCATCTATGGATGTGCCGGACATAGTTTCTGACCAACCCGCTACTGGGGTGGGTTCGGAAAGCCCAAATGCGCCATAGATCTGACCGGAGGTAATTTGTCCTCCGGTCTCAAATTCGAGCGTCTCTACGATGGCGTCGCCCCCGATAAAGAAATCCTTCACAGTTACTTGATCAGGTCCACCGTCGATTCTGAGAATCAAATCATCACCTGACTTCATCAGGCCCGAGGCAACTTGAGTGAAGGTAATGCCGCCAGAGAACCGGAGGATATCGGTACCGCCACTTTCATCGACGACATCCTGTCCGTTTGTATAGACATAGCTATCGTTCCCTAGGCCCCCAAGTAATAGATCATCACCGCCATTACCTGAAAGCTCATCATTACCGGATCCACCAATAAGAATCTCTTTTCGACCGTCGCCTTGAATCTGGTCGTCACCGCCCAAACCAGGTTCCGGTTCTGAAGGACTGGAGTCGGCGCCACCGGCTGAGTCATGGCCTTCATCTGGCCCATTGACTGTAAGAGTGAATGTAGAACTTGCGTTTGCACCCGCAAGATCTGTAGCAGTTACCATAATATCCAAGGTTTCGGCGCCATCGGAGGCCGGTACGCCCGTAAAATAGCCAGAGCTTGAATCGAATACCAACCATTCAGGCAAACTTGAGCCACCTGCGAGCCTTGCGCTGTAGGTCAATCGATCTCCGAGATCTTCATCTATGAAGCTGTCGGCAGAAATGTTGAAGTCAATGGCTTGCCCGGCCGTAGCCGACATATCCTGTAACTCTTCCTGCACTACTGGCGCGTCATTAACGTTGACCACAGCAAGTTCAAACACAGAACTGACGGATGCACCATGACTATCTGTTGCAGTTACCCGAATTAGATAGGTGCCGACATCTTCATTGGCAGGACTCCAACTAAGAGTGGGCTGATTTGGGCCTATCCCGCTCTCGTTTGAGAAAAACTCCAGTCCGCCTGGCAACGAGGAGCCGTCTGCCATTGATGCCGAATACGTCAATACATCATGGGAATCCTGGTCACGGAAGCTGGAAAGCGGTATTTCGAAGGACCAATTGGTATCCTCCAAGAGATCCTGATCAGAAACCGGAGAAACTACATCCGGCGACTGGTTTCTGGATTCAATATTTGCTTTGACATCGGGCCAGGCCAATCTCGAGCCGTCTGCAAATTCAACCCACTCTATGCTGTCGGAAGTTCCGAATTCGACCTTCTGATCTTCACCCAAAAAAAGGGTTTGGCGTATGCTTGATGCCGATCCGGCTGAAACAATGTCCAGGTCAGTCAGAGCAATGCCTTTGCCCAGAACCAACGTATCCACTCCCTCGGAATCAGCAACATAGTCCGAGCCTCCATCAGCATCCAGATAATATGAATCATTGCCACCCGCCCCAACCAGTCGATCGTCTCCGGATCCACCAAAGAGTATGTCGTCGCCGGCATAGCCATAGAGCCTGGAACCGTTCGAACTGGCGATCACCAGATCGTTCCCGTCCGTAGCCCCTACTTCCCGGCTGCCATCTGTGTAGCTTACATAATGAGGTGAATTGTGATCGCTGGGTCTTGCCGAACAGTACTCCAGCCAACTGAGGTCGCTTGCAGAGCTGTTTGCCAGATTAATAAAGACACCAGCTGGTGTCGTTTCTGCAACTTCTCCGTTAACAAAGATCTGGTCAACGGAAGGCCCTGCGCTTGTGAACTGATTTCGTATTTTCAGGCTAGGTCTGTAACTGCCATCAACCACCGCTACCAGATTATTGTTCTCCTGATAGAAATGCAGTGCCTCAGTCGACGAGACGCCCTCGATCACCAGTTGATCGGTAGCCATGTCTTCAGCCACATTCGAGAGTTTCAGGGAGCCTTGTGTGATATCAAAAAACACCTGGTCACTTCCTTGGCCAAGCGATACCTCATCCCTTCCGCTGCCGGTCCGAATAATGTCGTCTCCATGGCCCCCGTAGATTCGATCGGCCCCTGAGCCACCATCAAGGGAATCGTCGCCGTCATTTCCAAAGATTTGATCGTCACCAGCCAAACCCTGTATGGCATCCGAGAGCTGACCACCATGCAATTCATCTGAACCATCAGTCGGTAGGAGAACCCCCGCGTTGATTTCTTCACTGTTCCAGACAGTGCCATCATCAAAGCGGATTTCGTCGATAGCCCACGCTGACATAAAAAAGTGAGAGTCGACCCGTATTCCGTCCCCGGCTCCAGGTAAATTCACTAGAAGATCACTGCCCTTTCGCCGCAAAGAAACATCGCTTGCTGCTATCCCTTCTCCAAATTCGAGGACATTCTCTCCATCGGTAGAATAGGAGTTATCAATGACGTCCTGGCCATCACCAATGGCATAGCGGTATATATCACTGCCGTCGCCCCCTTCAAGGCGATCGTTGCCGTGGCCGCCGGTAAGCGTGTCGTTTCCTGATCCACCTTCGAGGCGATCATCGCCTTTCCCCCCGAAAAGAAAGTCGTTATCCTCCTCGCCCAAAAGCTCGTCGCTGCCGCCATCACCATAGAGCGTGTCCTCGCCCGCGCCCCCGGCGATCAAATCGTCACCGGCAAGCCCAAAGACAATATCGGCCTCAGAATCGAAGTAGACTTTATCATCGAGTTCCGTGGTTTCATTGACCATGTTCATAATCATGGCGAGATCCCAGGTCGTTCCGTCCGAGAACTGAATGCTGTCTATGGCTGTTTCCGGACCACCAAAGTGTTCCGTAACGATAATGTTCTCACCAGACTTGATATTCCTAATGACCAGGTCATCGGCTGGATACCCTGGGTCCCGTTGCAGTTTCAGGTCGGTTGGAAGAACCGATTCATCGAACAAAACGGTATCAAAACCACCGGAGGTATCGCGGTTGTCGATGATGTCGTCACCACCACCGAGAGAGAAACGGTAGGTATCGTTGCCTTCACTGCCGCGTAGCTGGTCATCACCGGCGCCACCGATCAGGGTGTCATCCCCTCCTAAGCCGTCAATAAAATCGTGACCGGCTTGGCCGTCAATCGTATCGTCTGACGAAAATCCCTCCAGATTATCCCAGGAGTCACTGCCGACAAGGCTTTCCTGCCGTATTCTCGACGCATCCCACTCGGAGCCATCCTCCATGAACAGAATCCTGTGGATCGGCTGCCCGTATCCCCCTTCTCCAAAATGGCTCGCGATCTTTATACGGTCTCCAGAATCGCCAATGTCTAGGAAGAGATCGTTGCCAGAGCGATAGGCATGAATCTGGTCGGGCACGATCCCCGGCGCAAACTCGAGTGTGTCGAACTGGGCGGTGTATGAACCGTTGTATATTTCGTCGCTGCCGTCGCCGAAGGAATAACGATAGATGTCATTACCCGCTCCGCCGTAAAGCCGGTCCTGCCCCAGGCCTCCAACAAGAATGTCATTGCCGTCGTCACCCATTAGGTCGTCATTGAACCCGCCACCGTTGAGGGTATCGTTCCCTTCCAGGCCGGAGAGCGTGTCCCGCCCCTCCAGTCCCAGAATAACGTCATCGTTTGAGGTGCCATTGATGACATCGGCGATCGCACGCCCGTAAATAGTTCCCTCCGGGGTCGGTGCGGTATCAGGAAACTGGTCGAGTAGATCCGCAGTGGTCCACTCGGTTCCATCATCAAGCCGAAGTGAGGAAATGCGATACGTTGGGTCGTTGGAATTGAAGAAATTGTAGATATTGATCCGATCGGTGCCGTCGCCTATCGCAACAACCAAATCGTCCCTTTCCCGGCTGAATCCGACCATCTCTGCGGTAATCCCGGCACCCAAGAGCAAGATCTCAGAGCGGCCCTCGGTAGTATCGTGTGCATCGATATGGTCATGGCCACCGCCAAGTTCGAAGCGGTAGGTATCGCTGCCTTCACCACCTTCCAACCAGTCATCACCCTCTCCACCCTGGAGGACGTCATTACCCGAATCACCAAAGAGCTGATCATTATTGGAACCGCCGTGAAGGGCATCGTTCCCGCCACCGCCATGTAAGGCATTTGCTCTGTTTCCACCCGTTATGCAATCTCGCCCTGCCGTACCCGAAATTAAAGCATTATTCGTTGCAATGCTCAGGGATTGGCTGGCGCCATCGTCGGTTGTGATGTCCGCGATTGCCTGGAAAGACGCCGTAGAGAAGGTGATCGTCCCGCCGGCTGCTCCGTATCGGAGAACCATGAGATTGCCGTTTTGGTAGGCACTCAGGGCACTTGTACTGCCGGCTACCCGCAGGTAGGTGTTGCCCTCGTCATCCTCCAGAGCATCCGCCCCATCGCCTTCCTCAAAGACATAACGATCATCGCCCGCACCGCCCCAGAGAGAATCATTGCCTCGGCCGCCGTCTAGGAGATCGTTACCTTCTCCACCGAGCAATTCATCGGTACCGCTGTCTCCCGACAGGATGTCGTCGCCGGCCTGTCCGAACAACACGTCGTCATCGCCACCGCCTTCCAGGCGATCCTGGCCCGAGCCGCCCTGAAGTTCATCATTGCCGGAACCGCCAAACAATTTATCATCACCGTGAAAGGAGGGGGCCAGGGAGGCGTCATCCCCAATCAGGAGGTCTTCGCCAATACCGCCATACAGCGTGTCATGACCGCCATTGCCGGCTATCGAATCGTTCCCGGCGCCGCCGAAGAGAGTGTCGTCGCCGTGCCATGCTCCGTCCAAGGCCGCGAAATCATCCTCGGCCACGTCGACCCAGTTCCCTGCGGTGTCCAAGAATCCATCGTGCTTACCCTTTCCTGAGCTGCCGCCAAACCGCCCCGGGTTATTGAGTTTATCGCCCTCAATCCAATCATCACCGGTACCACCGGAGATGTGGTCATCGCCAACCTCACCGATCAAGACATCATTTCCTGCGCCGCCTTCGATGGTGTCGTCGTAATTCCCGGTCGGATCGACATTAGTTATGTGCTTCAGCAACGTGTAACGTACGTCAGGCTCGGTGAGGCGTCCGGTTTCTATCCGGCGGTCTTCGGTCAATGTGTAGGTGACAATCGCCCCGGCCGAATCCCCCAGCACGAGGTCGGCACCTTCGCCCCCACTGACAAGGTCCGAGCCAGCTCCCCCGTAAAGCTCATCATCGCCAGCACGGCCACGCAAAACGTCGCTGCCACTGCCCGCGGTGAGCCAGTCATTCCCTTCCCCACCATCAAGGTAATCCGAGTCGCCCGCGAGTTCGCCCATGGACTGGTCAAGCTCATTGCCCGTTTCCATGTCGACCAGGATCTCAGTGTGGTTCCCCATAAGATGGTCTTCACCATCCCCTCCCGAAAGCCGGTCTGA
Organism: Marinobacter albus; assembly: GCF_030238305.1. NCBI lineage: Bacteria > Pseudomonadati > Pseudomonadota > Gammaproteobacteria > Pseudomonadales > Marinobacteraceae > Marinobacter > Marinobacter albus. The sequence continues at coordinate 2,101,378 of NZ_JASSQD010000001.1, forward strand.
ACCCTCTTCCCCATAGAGGGAATCCCTGCCTACACCACCGGAGGCAATGTCGTCTCCCTGTTGACCGAGCAACACGTCATCATTCATCGCACCGGTCAGTCGATCATTGCCCGTACCTCCGACAAAGTTCCATGCCGGATTGACACCTGCTTCAAACAGGCTGGCATCAAAAAGGGCCGCGTCATAGATGATCGGAGCGGTTGATCCAAGTGTGGGCCCCGAGTGATAGGGCTGCCAGGTGCTGACGGTGTCTCCATCGGTGGGTATGACGACATCATGGCCGGTGCCGATGTCGATGCTCTCCCCAACGTCATCATTTGTGGTTGGCTCAGTGACAGACAGCCCAAAACTCTCAAGGGTGGGCGCCTCAGAGGGGGGTACCGAAGCCGTGTCAGCCGTGCTTGCCACCAGGTTGGTGAAGTTGGATAACTGGGACGAGTCAAAAATCTGTATCCGGTCCTCCGCAGAGCCGTTGACCAGAACGATCATGGAATCCGGAAAGACATAGAACAGGTGATTTCCGTCGGTGTAAGCGTCGGGCTGACCATCTATCGGGTCAATGGAAGAGACGATTTCGCCATTGATCTCGAGCCGGCCGATGTCATCAAAAATTTTATCCGCACCATCGCCGGTTCGGTAACGATAGGTATCCTCACCTGCCCCTCCAACAAGGTGATCGTTGCCTTCCCCACCTGCCAGGGTATCGTCGCCCCCTAACCCATAGATGCGGTCGTTCTTAAGCCCACCGGAGAGTTCCTGATCCGTTTCATTTCCTCCAAAGATGACCATATCGTGCGTGGCGGTGTCGTCGATAATCACACGGTCCCACCAGGTAATGGATGTGACTTCATCACCGTGGAGGAGAACATTCTCCCTGGGCTGGTCATTTGCATCCCGCTTTGAGCTCAAACCCTGGTCGGCATACACGAAATCTCCCTCTCCCACAGCATCATTGTCGTTTAGATCATTCGCATTTCGGACCATCAGGTATTGATAGTAATCAGCACGGTCTTCCCAGAAACCTGCAGGATGCTCACCGAACTGGTACGACTCCGTATCAGGCGCAAAGATACCTTCTTCATAATCGTCGGGGACGCCAATGGCAAAAGAGGCCCCTTCGAGAAGCGCGTAACGAATGGCCGTGGCACGCTTGCTGTCCTCGTACGCCGCAATATGCGCGAGGTCAAGGGAGTCCAGGGGAAGTATTGAAAACCCATCTCCGATGGATCCCAGTGGCTCGTATAAAAGGGGAGCGTCATTAACCCCCTCCACCTCCCGATAAACCGTGTTTCCTTCCGCATCAATCCCAGCCTGAACCTTAACGCCCAGCTGAAAGGCCAAATGCTTGATAACCGTGTTTAACGAAATTGCAGCAGAGTCTGGTGAGGAAAGGTCGGATTCACCGTTCTGGGATAGATCCCCTTCCTTCACCTCAATGATGGATTCAATGACCCTATCGTGCGCCCGCCACAAAACGGCGTCTATTGACCCGACTGATGCAGACGGATCCAGTGCTCCAAACAGCCGCATGACAGACAGGGTATCAACCAAATGGACCATTGAATGGTTGTCGATGGCGAGGCCAGAGAAGGTTTCGTAATTGTTTATGAGGGATTGTTTTTGGATAAAAAGGCGGTGCTGTGAGTCGCCATACTGCTGAAAATAGACTTCGTTGGCGGTGAACTCAAAGCCGGGCTCCGCCACCACTCTTGTTAGCTTCGATTCATCGATCCCCCCCGAGGTTAGCAAATGCTCCAGAGGGTTCAGCCCGGCGCCGTTAAACGTGATGACGTCGGTAATGTACTCGTCATAGCTCGCAGCGGCTTGTAGGCTCAAATGGCCGCCCAGGGAATGGCCGACAACCGTCAGAGATTCTTCGCCGAAGTGCCCAGCGTCGAGCCATTGCTGCATTACGGAATCCTGGGCAGGGGTTTGCATTCCGATACCGAATGACAGCATAAAGTCATTTACCAGATCCGCTGGTCCTCCCTTTAATGTTGTTTCAGTCCCTCGGAACGCGAGGATGGGTTTGTTGCCATTGTCAGTATCTATAAAGAGGGTGGCGGATAAGCCTGAGATGTTGCTCTGGACATGGTCAACGATGTGGTATCGTTCCCTGAATAAGTCGAACTGGGCTTCTGTGAAGCCTCGCTTAAGGAATTCATCTAGTGCATATTCCGTATCTGGAATTTGACCATATCCTTGAGTCTCGGGTTCGCGGCCTTCGTCCTTCCATATGTCTCCAAAATCAATGTAGGCAGCATCGGCCAGTAATGCGCCTTGGTAGACTGATTCTATTTGCTCGCTCATAAGTTACCGTCCTTGGGTGGGTTTTGGGGCAAAATTATTGGCTGAGAAAAGCGTTCTCTCCGTAGAACACTCGAACATGATATAACCGTGCCGTAAGACAGGGCGCTTCTGGGATAGGGGTTGAGATGGTAGACAACGTTTTCATTTATAGTTTTGCCCGCGGCTAGATTCCTGACTTCGGAATGGAAGCGGCCAATTGTTGAGCCGTACCATTCGTTAACCCGCCACTCTTTAGATTCTGAAAAATATCCGTACTGAGCCGTTGGCTGGTCAATCGGTTTCGAGGCAATACAATAGTCTTCGAAAAATCGATCGTACTGCTCTGAACCCACCTTTTTACTGAGGTTCCATTTCCAGATCGCGGCATTACACTGGGGACTGTCTTTGGGGGCCTTGAAAATCCGATGGTATCCAGCGCCACCTTCGAAGTACCGGTGGAATCTCGGTCTTTCATAGTTGAATTCAATGTAGTCATACCCTGAAACGATAATGTCGTTCCAGCAGCCGTAGCAGTCCTGCGTTGTGCCCTTAAAATAACCATCCACCCTCAGATCTTTACGGATGGTGATGCCCCCATCCTTCTCGCACAATTCCTCGAGTTCGCTCATTCCAGGGGTGTAAAACACGGAACACCCGGACAACCACACGGCAGCTAGGCCAATCACAAGCACCATCCATTTATCGTTCACCCAGACTTTCCTCCTTGTAGCGAAGCAGCGGAGACAGAAAAAACTCAATGATTCTTCGCTGTCCTGTTTTAATTTCGGCGGTTACTGACATGCCCGGTGAGAGGGCGACATAGTTGCCGTTCACAATTAGGCCGCCCTCCCTGAGACGAAACAGGGATTTATAGACCAACCCCTGCCTTTCGGTTTCAATAGCGTCTTTTGAAAGACCCACAAGTTCTGCAGCAATCGACCCGTATTTAGTGAAGTTAAAGGTGTTCACTTTAACCTCGGCGGGCTGGCCCTCCTGTACGAAACCAATATCCTTGTTCAGAATCATGGCTTCTACCTCAAGTTCGCCTTGATCAGGAACAATCAACATAAGCTCTTGAGCTGGCGTGACGACCCCACCGACGGTGTGGATGGCGAGTTGCTGCACCTTTCCATTCATCGGCGCTCGGAGGTGGAAGAGTCCGTGGCGTTTTTCTGTCTTGGTCTTCTGTTCCCGCAACGTGGATTCATTCACCCGCAGGGACTGCAACTGGCCTAGTACTGTCTTGTAGGATTCGTGCCGGTAGGTCTGCTGCTCTGCAAGGTTGGCAGCCATAGAGGCTTCCAGTTTCTTCTGGATAGCCTGCTGCAAACCAATTTGGCCTTCGATCTCGATTTGGCTTTGGCGAAGTTCAAGGTAATCAGCACGCGCGCCCATTTTCATTTTCTGCATGGTATCGAGTGCATCAACACGTTCACCCAGAACCTGCAAGATCCGTTTGCTTCGGTCAATTTCTGCCTCCGCCATTTGCCACTCCGCATCCAGCCGTTCACCCTGTCTTTGCAGGGCGTTTAGCGTCGCACGATGTTCCGCTATTTCTTCCCGCAATAGGGCATTCTGGCGATCAACTCGTTCGGCGAGTTCTGGATCTCTTGCAACAGAAAATTCGCCAGGTTTTCCATCCAACTCAAACCATTGAACGAGTGCCTCCAAACGCAATCGTTGCGCCTTAGCATCCAGCCATTCTTCGGTAAAGCGCCGCAGGTCGGACTCGACCATTTCAGAGTCCAGCGTTACCAAAAGCTCTCCCGCCTGTACTTCCTCGCCCTCTTTCACGTGGATTCCGGCAATGGTGGCGGTTTCCATGGGTTGGATTATTTTGACGCGCTCACTGGGGACAACCTTTCCCTCAGCAACTGCGACGATATCTATTTTCCCGAACACCGCCCAAAGGACTGCAAACAGGAACAGCAGTACAATGGCGTATAGAATGGCTCTTCCCGCTGGTGATGCCGGTGTCCTCTCAATTTCGACGGCGGCAGGCATGAACTGGTAGATGTCTTTTTCGGACAGTTCCTCTCTGATTGCGTTGCGTTTGCTTTCACCGCCCGTCATGTCAGCCTCACCGTATCGACCCTTTCAGAACCGAAAGCGAAGCCAATGGCGCCTTCTCGGCCACCGGCCGATGAATGATCCATAGGTTTGCCCGAATCCGGGGCTCTTGCTCTTATCGGAACAGAGGCATTCTGGTACTCGAAGAGCCTGGAGTAGTACCCGTTTTGGGCTAACAGTTTTTCGTGGTTTCCGTCCTCGACGATTTGACCATTCTCAACGACAACAATCCGGTCGGCATGGCGAACGGTTGAAAGGCGGTGGGCGATGATGAATACGGTGCGGCCTTTACAGATGTTGACCATGTTGTGCTGAATGACCCTTTCAGACTCATAGTCCAGGGCACTGGTAGCCTCGTCGAAAATCAATATCTGTGGGTTGCTGATCAATGCCCGGGCAATGGCGATCCTTTGTCGTTGGCCTCCTGATAGATTAGCGCCCTGCTCGCCAACTGGTGTGTCATAGCCTTCAGAAAGTTCGGCGATGAAATCATGTGCACCAGAGAGTTTGGCAGCTGCTATCACATCCTCTATAGGAAGGCTCGGGTCTACGAAGGCAATGTTGTCTTTTACTGAGCCGTTGAACAGACGGTTTTCCTGCAGTACGACACCAATCTGGCGTCTTAGCCACGCTGGCTCCATCTGCGCAAGGTCTATGCCATCAATCCGAACTCTCCCTGCCTCTGGCAAATAGAGTCTCTGGATGAGCTTGGTCAACGTGCTTTTCCCAGACCCAGATCGACCGACGATGCCTACAATCTCGCCGGCAGCAGCGTTCAGGTTCAGTTGTTTCAGCACTAACGGAGCTGATGAGCCGTACCTGAAATCGACATTTTCGAAACGTACGTTGCCCTGGATCCGAGGTAACGTAGTGCGGTTCGGGTTGTGGCCGGGCTCGGCGGGAGTGTTCAGAATGTCACCTAACCGCTTGAGTGAAATTCCCGCCTGCTGGAAATCCTGCCAAAGCTGAACCAGTTTGAGGATGGGACCGCTCACCCTTCCGGCGATCATGTTGAAGGCTATCAGTTGACCAATGCTCAGCTCGTTCGCCATAACCAGAGTGGCTCCGATCCAGAGAATCAGTACCGTCACGACCTTATTGATGAACTGAGCGCACTGATTGGCGATGTTGCCAAGGTTCGTAGCTTTAAAGGAAGCCGCCACATAGGCCGCAAGATTCTGTTCGCAACGCCGCTGCATCTGCGGCTCGACCGCCATGGACTTGACGGTTTCGATTCCATGCATGGATTCTGTCAGGAACGCCTGATTCTCGGCACCACGTTTGAACTTTTCATCAAGCCGCCTGCGCAGTATGGGGGTGATCGCTAAAGAAAGACCGATATAGAAGGGAATCGCCCCCAAAACAATCCAGGTCAAAGTAGGGCTGTAGAAGTACAGAACGGCGAAGAAAACAATGGTAAAAAAAAGATCAATGATCAGAGTGAGTGCGGAGCTGGTAATGAAGTTACGGATGGTATCGAGCTCTTTGACCCTGGCAACTGTGTTGCCAACCTGGCGACTCATGAAATAGGAAATTGGCAGGTGGGTAAGATGGTGGAATAGTTTCGATCCTAAAGTAACATCCACCCTGTTGGTTGTGTGGCTAAAAACGTAATTTCGAAGGCCATTCAACACCACATCAAAAAGAGAGATAACAATAAGGCCAAAGGCGAGCACGTCCAGCGTGGTCAGGCCCTTGTGAACCAGTACCTTGTCGATCATGACCTGAAAGAACAGAGGCGTGATCAGTGCAAAGAGCTGAATGAAAAAAGACGCGACAATCACGTCTCGAAGAAGGTGTTTGTACTTGAGGATTGCTGGGATAAACCAACTGATATCAAACTTCTGCTTGCCCCCGAGAAGAAGGCTGCGTTTTGACATCAGTATGATGTTGCCGTTCCACCTTTCGAGAAACTCAGATTTGGCCAGGGTCTCGGGGGCCCTCGCCAGCGGATCCTGGATCAGTACTTCCTCGCCCGCGGCCTTTGCGAGAATGACAAACCTTCCTTCTTCCGTCTCGGCTATTGCAGGAAGATTGATTGACCCGAGCCGATCCCAATGAGTCCTCAACGCACTGGTTTTCAGCTTCAGATGGCGAGCTGCTCTGAGGATCTCAGACCTTTGGAAAGGTCGCTCGTGAGTCCCGAAATGATGACGGAGTTGATCCGAGTCTGCGGCAACCTGGTGATACCGTGCGACGAACACGAGTGCTGCGAGGCCTGAATCCATCGTCCCTGATGGTCGAAGCGACAAAATTTTCTTCCTTGATTACAACTTCAGGCCGTTGAAGCTAGCACAGTGTTAGCCGTAATCCTATGATAGAAAACGTAATTTACAAACGAATAGAAAGTCTGTGACACGTTTCACGGCCGCAGGAGGTCCTGAATATTATTCGTCGCACAGGAGCGTATGAATATCCTTTTCGGTGCTGCTCTGAAGAGTGGACGATCAATTTACTTTAGGCTTCTTTAGCACTTTGCGTGGAAATGAGCTTCTAACTATCTGATGTTTGGCAAAGAGGGTTCAGTACTTTGTTTGGTCGTCCACTCGTGGGCGTCTAAACATTGAATCCAATCAACGGTCATTACGCTCCCTGCAAATAACATCGCCTGTTAGCGGTCTGGATAAATCTCGATAGCACCGGAACGCCCCGGATGAAAATGGTGTCCTTGTGCCTTCTATTGCACCGGCTTTACTCCTTTTGTCATTGCTTTTATCGCGATCGTCTCTAAATGATCTCGAATAGATCCCGACCTCAGCCTTACGCAAAGTTTCGTTAGCATTGAAAGGCGGCGTGGCATGGGCCAATGCGGGAGCTAAGAGAAGTATTACACCGACGACCAATGTTCTCTGGAGCGCCAGTTTCCAAATAAGGTTGGGCCGGAAAAATTTATTGCCAAAATGCTTATGCACGCTCGCCACCGATCAGTGAAATTGGCCAGCGAGCTGAACCTACGACCTTCTCTCCAGCTGTGTCAGCCGTTTGGAATGTTTTTATTTTTTTCGGTTGTCCAATGCGATTTCGCCTGTGTATCTCGTCAGCGATTGCCTGCCAAGAGGCCCTGGCGTGCTTCAGATTACAGCCAGGAGGGGCGGCAGCTACTGCCGGTATAAACGACTTAATACCAATGGCGCGCATCCTGTCTCGGGCTTTCGAGCCCAATGCTGCTATTACACACCGATTTAGAAGCTCGATTTGCGGCGCGAGGTAGCGCGAGGCGCAGTTTCGTTCGCAGGCGGCTCCAACGTGTCCACTTTCTACAGGAGCGGAACACAACACGGATTCCGTCATCCATGTTTTTTTCATTTGCTCTTCGAAGGTCAATTCTGGCCAGCATAAATCGAGGATCAATCTTACGTTTCTGTGGAACAGATCAGTGCCTTCAGAAAACGCTCTCATAGCCTTTTCGTGCGCGGATCCCATCCCGGTGTGAAACTCATCGTCATGAGGGTCACCTGGTTCCGCAAACACCAAAACAAGTTCAACCTCATTTAACCTGCCATGCGCCCCGAGAAACCCCCGAGGCACATGTCCCTCTGAGGGGTTCCACCGCATATTCCCGCAGGTGCTTGAAAACCCCTCGCATGGGCCATAGGCGGGGAGAAGAATTTCTTTAAGTTCGCTGTTTAGATCCACGTTTAACCTCATCCTTGAGCGCTTATTCAAAACTACACTTGCTGACACCTATTTTAGGCCAAAGGCGAGAACTCTCCAGAAAATCACAGACTGCTTGATAATTGATCCGCCCCCGGCATTAGGGCCCTCCTGAGTTAAAAAAATCTGGCCCTTAAGCCGGACGACGAATTTAGCACTTTCTGTGGAAACCGGAATTAGCGCCCTACTCTAGAATCTACTTTAAGTTTGTTTAATACTTTCTGTGGAAACGCCGTTCTAACTTACTGATTTGAGGTGTACCCGTTTTAGTACATTCTGTGGTCGTCCATTAGGAACCCGCCAATTACGGCGCCGATGATGCCTGATCGTATTGTGTTCGATCACTGGTTCGGCTGCCCGATAAAGCGGCTGGTTTCGACCAGACGTTCGCCGCCGTCGTTTACTGAGTCCAGGTGAAACGCTATATCAGACACGCCACGATCAAGTGCCTCCGGTACTGCAGTTACCGATACTGGCATTTCACGCCATTCACCTGCACCCACGACGATGTTCTGATGTCCGATCAGGCTCAGTCCGTCCATACCACTGACACGTAACTCGAAGGTCTGGCTATGCTGACTTTTGTTGAGCACTTTCAGGATATAGCTGTTCTCAATATTCCCCTTTCCGTCGAACCGGAACAGTCCCCTGTCTTTGACCACGTCAAACTCGACCATGGGCCTGGCCATCACAGCCCAGGAGAAGATGGCAATAAACGACACCAGCAGAGCGCCGTATCCCAGTAACCTTGGCCGGAGGATCCTCAGTCGTCCACCTTCCAGCTCCCTGTCACTGGTATAACGGATAAGGCCCGGAGCATAGTCCATTTTGTCCATGATGGAATCGCAGGCATCAATACAGGCCGCGCATCCGATGCATTCCATCTGCAGGCCATCGCGGATATCGATGCCGGTTGGGCAGACCTGTACGCACATCTGGCAATCGATGCAATCACCGAGGCCTTCAGCCTTGTAATCCGAGCCGGCTTTGCGGGGCCCCCGGTTCTCTCCCCTCTGGGCATCGTAGCTGATTACCAGGGAATCCCTGTCCAGCATGGAGGACTGAAAGCGCCCGTAAGGACACATGTGCAGGCAGACTTTTTCGCGAAGCCAGCCCGCATTGAGGTAGGTGGCGGCTGTGAAGAAGAACACCCAGAACGCGGCCATGCCAGTGACCTGCAGGGTGAAAAGATCCGTAACCAGCTGCCGGATTGGGGCAAAATAGCCAACGAAAGTCACAGCGGTTGCCAGGCTGATTGCCAGCCACATTCCGTGCTTTAACGCCCGCTTGTAGATCTTCGATGGTGACAAAGGCGCCTTATCCAGATTTTTGCGTTGGTTTCGGTCACCTTCTGCCACCCTTTCGGCCCACATGAATACCCACATCCAGACACTTTGTGGACAGGTGTAGCCACACCATACGCGGCCGGCAACGACCGTTATGAAGAACAGTCCGAAGGCGCAAATGAGCAGGATAGCGGACAGAAGTACCAGGTCCTGGGGCCAGAAGGTGCTGCCAAAGATATGAAACTGTTTTTCGGATAAATCCCACAACACCGCCTGGCGGTCGCCCCAGGACAACCACACGGTACCGAAAAACAAGGTAAACAGAAGTGTTCCGCCGGCAATTCTCAAACGTCTGAAAAAGCCCTGGAACTTACGGGTGTGGATTTTGCCGTTGTCATCAGGCCCTACGGCAAGGTTACGTACAGGAATGGCGTTACTCAACGGATACTCTCCCCGACAATAATTGGACTGTCAGGGAGAGTAATCCTCAGCACCTAATGGGCACAGGCTCAATTAATACAATATTGATGGGTACAGATATGCAGGCGCAGCCAGACGTTTCTACTCATTGTGCAGCAAACCGGGCAATTGCCGGAGAGCGTCCATTCGGGATTCGTTCCAGGGATGGGCGAAGCTTATTCTCAGGCAGTTCTCGAACTGGCCAGATACCGAAAACAGCGGGCCCGGCGTGATGATGATGCCGTGCTTCAGGGCATTCGTGTATGCCGCCAGTGTGTCGACCGTCTCCGGCAACTCCACCCAGACGGTCAGGCCGCCTTGCGGGGTACTGACGCGCACCTCCCCGGGCCAGGTATGGAGCGACGCAATCAACCTGTCCCTGTTAGCCCTCAGTTCATGGCGCTGACGGCGAAGGTGGGAGGTGAAACTGCCATCGGCCATGTAGTCGGCCACGCCCTGCTGCAGGTACCGGCTGCTGGCCAGTTGGGTAACCAGCTTCAGGTGAAGGATCCTGTCGTGCCAACGCGCACCGGATATCCAGCCAAGCCGCAAATCCCGGGACAGGGATTTGGAGAAAGAGCTGCACAGGATCACCCGGTCCTCAACATCCAGGGCCTTCAGCGGATCAGGAGAACGACCAAGTGCCGTATCTCCGTAGATATCGTCTTCGATCACCGCGAGGTCATGCCGTTCCGCCAACGAAAGCAGGCGTTTTTTGTCTGGCTCCGGCATCAACGCACCTCCCGGTGTCGAAAACGAAGGAGATACAATACAGGCTCTTACCTTCCAACGCTCAAGTACTTCCTCAAGGCTGTCCATGTCCATGCCCGTCTCCATGGACGTGGGCACTTCCACCACTTTAAGGCCAAGCTGTTCCAGAAGTTGCAATGCACCATAGAACCCCGGGGATTCGACAGCGACCACATCTCCTCGCTCACACGATGCCATCAGCGCCAGAAACAGGGCATGTTGGCAACCTGAGGTGATGCAAAGCTGTTCCGGTGAGACGGTCCACCCTCGCCTGGCATGATGGAGCGCCAACTGCTCCCGCAAGCCGACAAACCCTGCAGGCTTATCGTAATACTGGAAGTCTTCGCCCTTCTGGCGCCTCAGTGCCCGGCCTATCGAACGGTTCAGAGTCACTATGCCTGGCGGAAGGTCGCCACTGTGAAGATCCGGCAGTAAATCAAACGCCGCACTACGGCCCATGATATCCAGCAGCAGATCGCTGACATTTACCGGGCGTGGGGCTTCTATCCGGGCACGACTAACCGGCTTCTTTACTCCGTCCGGCTGCAAGGAAACAAAGTAGCCGGCTTTAGGGCGGGCCTCGATCAGGCCCTGGGCCTCCAGCCGCTGCAGGGCATGCTGAACCGTTGCCTTGGACAATTTCTGTTCGGCACACAGTGTTCGGATCGAAGGCAGGCGCTCTCCCAACCGCCAACGCTGCTCCAGGATTCCCTTCAATAACCAGCCTTCCAGTTGCTGATAACGGTACTCGTCAGTCATTTATGGCCCTTACCCTGTCCTGATGCATCGGCAATTTCATACACCTGCACCTATTCTGCAAGCCCGGGCATACTCCCGCCTGTCCACAACAAAATCCACTGCTTTCACGCCAACTCCGTTTAGTAGTTGATGGAGGTCATTACGGGGCAATGCTACTTGAGTCAGTCTAGAAAAGATTCGAGTGAGCTTCTGACCTAGTCGCGTCTCAGGGTAAATCCGTTGGTTTTTTTGACCTTTGAGTTACTCAAAGGTGCTAAGTAATAGAAAGGACCAACGAAAGACAAAGGACTTCGTGATGAAAAGGCTTCTCCCAGCCCTGCTCCTGTTTCCCTTGTTTGCGATCGCTGCCGAGTCGTCGCCTGGCGGCGAGGAGCTGGTCGATGGTATGGAAGATACCCTCTGGGGCGACTCCAATCAGGGCCGCTTTACCATGCGCATCGAGACTGAGTACTGGACCCGGGAGCTGGACCTGGAAGCGTGGATGGACCGGCCCGAAAAAACCCTGATCCGCATTCACGCGCCCAAGAAAGAAGCCGGCATCGGCTCGCTACGCATCAAGGATGCCATGTGGAACTACCTGCCCAAGGTGGATCGCACCATCAAGATCCCGCCCTCGATGATGCTCCAGCCCTGGATGGGCTCCAACTTCAGCAATGACGACCTGGTCAAGGAGAGCTCGTTCGTCAACGACTACAGCCACGAAATCACCGGCAGCGAAGAGCAGGACGGGGTGACCGTCTACCACGTGCGCTCTACTCCCAAGCCGGACGCGCCGGTCGTGTGGAGCCGTTTAGAATTCAAAATCCGCGATGACCATATACCCGTAGCCGTGACCTACTTCGGTGAGCGGGATCAGGCGGTCAAGGAAATGACCTACAGCGCCATCGAGACCATGGGCGGGCGCCGCATTCCCACCCGCTGGACCATGGTGGATTCCGAGGACGCCAAATCCCGCACCGTGATCGAGATTGAGTCCATAGAGTTTAACGTCCCCCTCGAGGAAGACCTCTTCACCTTGCGCCGCCTGCGCAATCCACAGTGAGGACACGTCATGGCGATTGTGAATGTGGAAAAAACCTCACGCATCTACCGTCAGGACAGCGTGGCGGTCAAAGCTCTCGATGACGTTTCCGTGGCGATCGAGGCCGGTGAATTCACTACCCTGGTAGGGCCGTCTGGTTCCGGTAAGACCACCCTGCTCAACCAGATCGGTGCCCTGGATGAACCCACTTCTGGCCGCATCCAGATCGATGGTCAGGAGATCACCGGCCTCAACCGCAGGAAGCGCACCGCCTTGCGATTGTGGAAGATCGGTTTCGTGTTCCAGGAATACAACCTGATCGGTGTGCTTTCGGCCCAGGAAAACGTGGAATACGTGCTGATGCTGCGCGGTATGCCATTCCGCGAGCGACGCGAAAAGGCGCGGCAGATATTGGCAGAGGTCGGTCTGGAAGGGATGGAAGGTCGCCTACCCAACGAACTGTCTGGCGGTCAGCAGCAGCGGGTGGCGGTGGCACGTGCCATTGTCAGCCAGCCGGCCATTGTTCTGGCCGACGAACCCACCGCCAACCTCGACTCCAGGACCGGCGCCGCCCTGCTGGACATGATGCGGCGTATGAACGACGAGCACGGCGTGACCTTCGTCTTCTCGACCCATGATCCCATGGTGATGGCGCGGGCCCGCCGGGTGGTGCACCTCAAGGACGGTCGCATCGAGCGTGAGGAGCACCGGTCATGATGGCCTGGCTGCGATTGGCCCTGGGCAACCTGCGCGCCAACCGCCGCCGCACTGGCATCACCCTGCTCTCCCTGACCGTCGGTGTGGCCGGGCTGGTGTTCCTGTGGGCCTTTATCGACGGCATCAACGCCCAGATGATCAATAACATGACCGGCTACGTGACCGGCGACCTCAAGGTGCACAAACGCGGCTTCCACGACGATCGAGAAATGAACATCGCTTTGCCGCAGCAATGGCAGCTGAGGGAGGCTATCGCCGATGTCCCCGGAGTGGACGCCGCCACGCCCCGGGTCACCGGCCACGCGCTGGCCAGTCTCGCCGACCAGTCCCGGGCCCTGCAGGTAATGGGGGTGGCGCCAGAGCAGGAGCGCTCCGTCACGCGGCTGGACCGATCCATCGTCCAGGGCCGCTATCTGCAATCCGGTAACGAAATCGTCCTTGGTACGGGCGCCGCCCGGGCACTGGAGGTGGCCCTGGACGACGAACTGGCCCTGGTGGTGCAGGCAGCGGACGGTTCCATTGGCGCCGACCGCTTCAAGGTGGTGGGACTGTTTGAAACCGGCGTGAAACGCATAGACAGCGGTGTGGCGCAGATCCCTCTTGATGCAGCCCAGTCCCTGTATGCCTTCTGGGGCCGGGTTACGGAGATCGCCGCCCGGGTGGATGATCCCGACCGCCTCACCGGTGTCGTGGCAACCCTGGAGACACAGTTGGGCGAGCGTGGTGTGGAAGTCCTCGACTGGCCCGCCCTGATGCCGTCGCTGATGCAAATGGTCGATTTTCACAACGCGGTGACCTACATCGTTATCTTCGTGGTGTTTGTGGTGGTGGCGGCCGGTATCGTCAACACCATCCTGATGTCTGTGATGGAGCGCGGCCGGGAGTTCGGGGTGATGATGGCTTTGGGCACCTCCGGGTCGCGGATTGTGCAACTGGTGCTGATGGAAACCACCCTGCTGGCCCTGGTGGGCTATGCCCTTGGCCTGCTCCTGGGCCTGGCCGTGACCACCTATTACGCCAGCCACGGCCTCGACTTTACCGCCTACATCCAGGCCATGGACACCATGCCGGGGCTGAGCGGGATCGTTTATCCCACCACCAGTCCCGGCCGTTGGCTGATCATTGGCGTGGTGGTGGTCATTGTGGCCCTGCTGGCCGCCGTTGTGCCGGCCTGGATTGCCAGTCGCCATACGCCCCTGGAAGCCATGGACGCCCATCGCGGCGCCAGCAACCGTCTGCGCCGGGTCCGTGCCGAGGTCACCGCCAACAATCGTCTGCTGATTTTTGCCCAGATGGCCCTGCGCTCGGTGTTCCGTAATCCGCGCCGCTCTCTGATCACCGCCTCGGCTACCGCGTTCGGGCTCGCCGCCTATCTGTTCCTCTACGGTTTCACCGATGGCTTCTTCGAGCAGATGATCCGCAACTCCACCCAACAGTTGAGTGGCCATGTGCAGGTGATGCAGCGGGGCCATGATGTGGATCTGTCTCCGGCCCTGCGTATCTCCGATACCGCCTCCCGCGTGCAGGCGCTGGCGCAGCAGCCCAACGTCGAAGCCGTCGCCCCGCGGGTGCAGGTCAAGGCCATGGTCGCCAATCCCAAAACCAGCCGCCCGGTGGAGGTGGTGGGCGTGGACCCGGAGCGGGAAAGGCAGGTAACCCGATTGGCGAATTACATCGTTGAAGGCCATTATGTGGAACCCGCCGGCGACGGCATCGTGATCGGCCAGAAACTGGCAGACGATCTGGACGCCCGCCTGGGCGACAAGCTGGTCGTCACCGTCCAGCAGGCCAGCGGTGACCTCGCCTCCAGTGCTTACCCGATCGCCGGAATTTACCGCACCGGGAGCGACCTGTTCGACAGTGAGTACGTCTTCACGAGCCTCACCAGAGCCCGGACTCTGCTCGGTTTCCAGCCCGACCAGGCCTCGCGTATCGCCCTTCGGTTGCAGGACCGCAGCCAAAGCACACCTCTGGCCCGGGACCTTAACCGCACCCTGCCTGATGATTTGGTGGCCCAGGACTGGGAAACCCTGTTACCCATAGTGATGCAAATGATCGACATGACCCGGATCGACTTTTACCTGATCCTGTCGGTGGTGTTCGTCGTGGTTGCGATCGGTGTCATGAACACCATGGTGATGTCGGTGATGGAGCGCACCCGTGAGCTGGGTGTGATGCTGGCGTTGGGAACGCGCGGCTCCCAGGTGGTGCTGACCATCCTCTTTGAGGCGCTGTTTCTGGCGCTACTGGGCATGGCCGCCGGCAGTGTGGTCGGAACCCTGATCGTGGCCTGGTATAACCGGAGGGGGATCGACCTCTCGGCCGTCGCTCATTCATTTGAAGCCGTTCCCGGAGTAACGGACGTGATTTACCCGGTGCTCATCTTCGACCACGTCTGGCTGCCTGGTCTGCTGCTTTTCATCTGCTCCGTTCTGGTGGCCCTGTATCCGGCGCGACGGGCATCAAGACTGGATCCGGTGGAGGCGATTCGCCATGGTTAAGCGTACATGCGCTGCAATCGCGGTGAGTCTGATGCTGGCGCCGCCCGCCGGGGCCGACTTCAGTCATTCCGGCTCGCTCAAGAACCTCACTGTGGGTTCGCGTTCTCTGGTGGACGACGATCCGTATGTGTCGAACCTCACCCGTCTGCGCCTGGAACCGCACTATCGCCAGGGCGACTGGACCCTGGAGGCGGCCTACGATGTGGAACTGGTCACCGGCAGCTTCCTCGACAGCCCCGAGTTCGCGCTGCTCAAGGACGCCCCGGATCCGCGATACTGGGACCTGCAGGGCGAGCTGACCGAATCCGGCGATCTTGTGGCCCGCCACCAATTGTACCGGGGCACGGTGCAGTGGCGCTCACCGCTGGGGGATTGGCGTTTCGGACGGCAGCAGGTGAACTGGTCCACGGCTCTCATCTGGAACCCCATGGATATCCTCAACCCGGTGAGCCCCCTGCAACTGGAACCGGATGAACGCATTGGCGTCGATGCCCTGCTCTGGGATACGCCCTGGGGCGCCCTGGGCCGGATCAGTGCCGTGCATGCCCCGCAGCATGAGGATGACGATGCCAGCACCGCGGCCCGGGTCAAACGCTTCGTGGCCGGTGTGGATGCCAGTGTGATGGCCGGAACCTTCGCCGATGTCACCAAGGCTGGTGTCGGCGGCAGCGGTTCACTGGCCGGCACCGGCTGGCGCATGGAAGCGGTGTGGAGCGAGCCCGACGAAGAAGCCAGCTACTGGCAGGCGGTGGCGGATCTCAACTGGTCGTTCCGCAACGGCGTCAATCTTGCCCTGGAATACTTTTACAACGGCCGGCCCGCGCCAGATCCTGGACTGTCTCTCAGCCGCCTGGCGGCCGGAGAGCCCCAATACGCGGACCGCCACTACACCGGCCTCCTGGTTTGGCAGGACATCAATCCCTTTTGGCAGTACCGAGTGGTCGCCATCCGCAACGCCGACGACCACAGCTGGGTGGTCTATCCCCGCTCAACCTGGACACTGCCGGTGCCCCTAGAGGTGTATCTGACAGCTGGCGTGCAGCTGTTTGGCGGCAATGACAACAGTGAATACGGGGCCCTCAACAACCTGGGATTGCTGGAAGCCCAGTGGTTTTTTTGAAGGCGGTAAAGCGTAGACGACCGATTCGTTGTGGTCGTCTACTGTCTAAACAGATTCGAACTCCAAGTCACTGGTGGCCGGCATCGCATTCGCTGGCCCGACAATCAGTAAGCCGGCTTCCTTCATCGGCACGGCCAACACTTCGAGCTGGTTTTCGTGAGTACGGTAGCCGCCCATTGTCGCCATGGCCTGCCGCACATCAGGGTTTCTGAACAGCACGTGTTCCGAAATGCGGTACTGAATCACCAGGCTGTTGCCCCGGCGCATGGCAAAGGCCTGAGCGGGCTCACCGCCCACGGTGGTGTGCCAGGTGGCAAGTAGACGACCACCTGCCAACTTGGCTGGAGCTGAAATGTCAGCGGTATTTGACAGCGCAGGCAGGTCCGTGAGAGCCACCTTTTGATAGTCTGCCAACGCATCACTCACCATCCGGATATGGTCGTGACTCCTGAGGCCCACGTCGGGCAACAACAGCACCCCGGCGAGCACCAGTGCCACTACCCATCCTCCGGTACCGACCACCGCCGGACGGTACAAGCCGGTCAGCCATTGCCTTAGATTGAACCTGGTGGTTGTTCTCGGGGCCGGGGCGGAGTAATCCGGTGCGTCTGCAAGCGCCTTATCCAGTCGCTTATGCAGCTCAAACGGCATGCGGGTTGTCGGCATCTCCTGGAAGCGTCGGCTCATGACCTGCTGACGGGCAACGTCCGCACGACAGGCTTCGCAGCCGGCCAGGTGCGCCTCGACCAAGGCTGTGTGATGGTCATCCAGCTCGCCATCCACGTAGCCTGCGAGCCAGTCCTGAAGTTCGAGGTGGAGTTGGGAAAAGCGCCCGGCTTCTGATTTTTCGACGTCGTTCATGTGGGTTTACCGCCGTGTATAGAGGTTGCAGCCAATCCATCGGCGGATTCCGTCCTGATAAGCAGGCTGGCTAGAAGCCGCCGCCCTCTCGATAACCGGCTCATAACCGTACCCTGTGCAATGTCCAGAACCTCTCCCACTTCCTGATAATTCAATCCTTCAACATCCCGTAACAAGACAACCTGGCGAAAATTATCCGGTAACGCCTGCACTGCCTTCATGAACTGCTCATTGCTTTGCGTTTGCACGGTCTGCTCGAACGGTCCGGCCGATGTGCAGGCCTGCTCCTGAAGAAATGCGTCGCCGGTGGTGAGCATCGGTGCCAGTTGGTCTCGCCGCGCGTTACGCCGAACGTCATCAGCCACCACCCGATTCAGGATCTTAAGCAACCACGCATACACCGCCACCTGATCCGTAAGCTGCGCGAAGTCACGCCACGCCCGAAGCAGGGCCTCCTGCGTCCAGTCCTCGGCTACCTCCCGCGACTGGGTCTGGCGCAGCGCGACACCGAACAACCTGTCACGCCAGGGGCGAGTCAGGGCGTCGAACTGCTGTTTACTCCGGGCTTTGCGCATCCATAGTGCCTGTAAGAGTTCCTATAAGAGAGCCTATCCGGGGCCAAACCTTCAGGGGTTGCCGGGAACAGCGACCCAGAACGGGAATGTGCCATCGACAGGCTCCTGGCGTACCACCTGCAGGGACTCCAGATCAATAACGGTTATCAGATTGTCTGCGGTCACGGACGCATAAAGGTAACGGCCGTCGGCGCTTGCGCGCACGCCATGGGGCCCGGTGCCGACTTCCGGGTTGGCCACAACAGTAAGACTGTCAGCATCAATCACCGTCACCCGGGATGCAGAGATGGCTCCCGTGGCCACATACCGACTGTTCGGAATTACGTCGATGCCACCGTGGCCTGCGCCGACCTTGAATACCTTGAGGACTTTCTCACTGTCCAGGTCCAACACACCCACGTGGCCAACGAAATCACGAATCCATAACCGACGGCCGTCCTCGGAAATATCAATATTGTGGGGGCTATCCAGCCCTGGCGTCGGTATGGCGCGCTGTTTGTCGAGCGTTGTCATATCCACCACGGCTAACGCGCCCTCGCCCTGCAAGGTAACGTAAGCGAGGCTGCTATCCTCGTTAAAAATGATGTTGTGGGGCGTGTCACCCACATTGACCTTTTTGACCAGTGACAGGGTCTCAATGTCGATGACGGCAATTTCTCCCAGCGTGGTTGCCACGGCAAGGCCATAACGTCCGTCGGGTGACACTTTAACGCCCTGCACCACCTTGCCGATCGGAAAGCTCGCCTGAATCTCGCCGTTATCCGTGTCCATGATGTAGACATTGCCGGTTTTGAACCCGGACACCATCAGCTGTTTACCATCCGGGCTCAGCGCAGTGTAGTGAGCGCCCTCCACACCCGGCCAGGTGGACTTTGAAGGGAAACGTTCAACAACACCGGAATTCTGAACTGCAGCATAGATCGGTTTAGGAACGGCCTGCTCTAACGACACTTTGGCCGCCGTGCCAGCAGCTGACGCATCCTGAGAGGCGGCCGGGCCTGAACTCTGCTCACCAGTTCCCATGACGGCCTGACGCAACTGGTGGACGTCTTTCCCAGAGAAATCCTTGCCAGAGAGCGCGCTCACCTCCTCGGCGGTATAGGGTTGGAAATCGGGGGATATTCGCTCCCGATTGCCAAACGCCGTTAACACGTAATTCAGGACATCCGCGATTTGCTGGTCGCTGAGCGAACCGCCCCAGGCGGGCATATTGCCATTGTAGGCTGTTCCTTCGACGTCAATCGAGCCGGTCAGGCCGTATTGCAGCACATGGGCCAGATAGTCTCGCCCACCGATACCGCCATTGGCATTGAAGATGTTTGCAGCGTGCCCCTTCTGAGGCGGGAACGACCCGGGCATGCCCTCACCTCCGGCCTGATGGCAAGCGGCGCATTGCTGGCTGTAGACCTCTTCTCCCCGGGCAATACTGTCTTCTCCCGGCGCTGCTGTGACAGCACTGGTGCCGGAGATAAGACCGATTGAAAGCACCAGTTTTAACATCGGCGAAATACGTTGGTTTACCATTGTTAGAGTCCTGATTCGCAGGTGGAACCGTGAAGCCTTCAGCCAACGGCGGCTGCTCTTTCTTTATAAGCATATGTGCCGAGCGAGCTTCACGGGGTCAAAAATGTTTACAGTCCCCTACCAAGGCGTCACTGGGATTCGATTTATTCCCCCTTTTTACGATTTTCTGAGCTGGCCCAAGCTCATAATCACTTTGTGAGCCTTGATCATCCTGCCTGGCTCCCTCTTTAGCGGTCTTGGGCTGGTGGCGGGCGCATCTTCCACTACTATCAAGGTAAGTAAGCCCTGGAGACGATGTTACCGTGGGACTGTCGATCAAAAAGACGGAATTTTCGGCGGAAGAGTTTGAACGTTTTGCTGCCAAGGTCCGGACGGACCTTACAGCACTCAATCGGCTTCTGAACCGGCCCGGGTTTGGCGCGGGAGAGAGTTCCATTGGCGCCGAGGTCGAGTTCTACATCGTAAACCCTGACCTGCGAGTTCAACCTATCAACACAGAAATCGCCGCCAGCGTCCAGGACCCCCAACTGACGGTTGAGCTCAACCGCTTCAATCTCGAATACAACCTCAGCCCCCAGGCCTTCAAGGGCGATCCGTTTGCCAGAACAGAGCAAGAGCTGCTTGCTGCCATCAGACGCATCAACCAGCACGCCGCACCATTGGATGGGGAGCTGATAGCGATCGGTATTCTGCCCACACTCCGCGAGTCCGATATCGACGCGAAGGTGATGACAGATGAACCCCGATACCACGCGCTATCCAACGCGCTGGTCAAACAACGAGGCGAGCCATTCAGCATCCATATCGGTGGCAACGATGTCATAGATCTGG
Source organism: Marinobacter albus (assembly GCF_030238305.1). Lineage (NCBI taxonomy): Bacteria > Pseudomonadati > Pseudomonadota > Gammaproteobacteria > Pseudomonadales > Marinobacteraceae > Marinobacter > Marinobacter albus. The sequence continues at coordinate 2,121,795 of NZ_JASSQD010000001.1, forward strand.
AGGCCGACGACGTCACCATGGAAGGGGCCAATACCTCATTCCAGCTGCACTGGCGGGTGCCCGCCAACCGTTTCGCCGATTATTTCAATGCGGTCCAGCTGGTCACGCCGATTGTCCTGGCTCTGGCCAGCAATTCGCCCAGCCTGTTTGGCCACCAACTGTGGGACGAAACCCGCATTGCGCTGTTCAAGCAATCCATCGACAGCCGATCCCCCAATCATAAAACCTGGCGCCACCCACCAAGGGTCTATTACGGAAACGGCTGGGCCCGCAGCGCCTGGGAACTGTTTGCGGCCTCCGCCTCGCTGTATCCCCCCATCATTCCGCTGATGTCGGATGAAGATCCGATGGCCGTCATTGATCGCGGAGGGGTGCCGAAACTGGCCGAGCTGCGCCTGCACCAGGGAACCACCTGGCCCTGGAACCGGGCCATCTTTGATCACGAAGAAGGTGGTCATCTACGCATCGAGATTCGTTCCATGCCTGCAGGGCCGACTGCCGTTGATATGTGTGCGAACGGACTGTTCGTGATCGGGGCGGCCTTGGCAGTGCTCGATGACATCCGTCATCTGACGTCAATACTCCCCTTCCATTACACCGAACACAATTTCTACCGCGCCGCCAAATATGGCATCGATGCAGAAATCATCTGGCCGCACAAGGATCAGGTTCAGTTGCAGGAGACGCCTCTGTTGACCGTGGCCCGTGACCTGCTGCCGCGTGCCCGGGAAGCATTGAACCGAACAGCCATGGACGAGACGGAAATTCACCGCCTGCTGGGAATCATCGAAGGCCGCATCGAGTCCAACATATCTGGCGCCCGGTGGCAGCGCCACATCACCGAGTCTTTCCTGAGGTCCCTGAGTCCAGATGAAGCGTTCCGGAGTATGCTGTCTCTCTACATGGCCAACCAGAAGAAAAACAGGCCACTCCATGAATGGACGCTATCACCGTGAGCAACTCGAACGTTCTTGATTATCTGAATGATCCGTCACCCCGGACGCTGGGTCGCTCACCCCTGGAGTGGCTGGACCGACTGCACAAGCCCACGGTTGTTCGTGTGGCCGGCCGCGATCGTTCTCGTACCCGGGCCATGGCAACGCTTCTTCACGGCAATGAGCCTTCGGGTCTGTTTGCGCTTCACCGGTGGTTACTTGAGCAGCAAACGCCCGAGGTCAACATGCTGTTTCTCCTGGGAGGCGTCTATCCCGCGAAAATCCCGCCTGCCCTCTCACTGCGCCAGCTTCCCGAAGGACGTGATCTCAACCGATGCTTCAAAGAACCTTTCGAGGGGGAGGAAGGTGCGATTGCCGAGGCCATGCTGGCAGAGCTTCGCAAAGAGAACCTCGAATGCTTGCTGGACGTTCACAACACGTCAGGCACAGGTCCCGCCTTCGCTGTGACCATCACCAATGACGGCGCCCATCAGGCGCTGACCTCTCTCTTTACCGACCGCCTCATCATGACGGACCTTCGTCTGGGCGCCTTGATGGAATATTCGGAACAGGAGGTACCCACGGTGACCATCGAATGTGGTGGGTCACAGGATGATCTAGCTCATCAGCTGGCGTACGACGGACTCGTTCGGTATACGTCGAGACCGGATGTGTTGTCGCTTGAAACAGCGGATTGGGACGTCGCCGTGTTGCGAAATCCGATTCGGGTGGAACTGGCTCCTGAAGCGACCATAGAATATCGGCTTGAACCCACTGGTCAGGCTGACCTCACGTTTCCGCCAGACATCGAACACCGCAATTTTGGGATTGTTTCTCCAGACGAGCCTCTGGGGTGGATTGGAGAAAAAGGCCTGAGCGTACTCACAGCGATCGGCCACAACCGGACGGAAAACATGGAGCGGATTCTTCGGGTCAAGAATGGGCAGATCTACCCCGCCCAGGCCATCAAGGCCTTCATGATTACCACCAACCCGATTATTGCCAAGAGTGACTGCTTGTTCTATGCGGTCAAAGCAACAGGCGAACCTATATTTTGAAGAATCCAACGAGTCCCAGAGGCGCCGAATTTAGTACGTCGGGCGGTCGTCTATCAGGCTGAATTTCAGGATTCCCCAGACGGACTCTGCTATATATTATGGGATTCGACCCAATCTTCCTCACAGGCGATAAGCGCAGTCTGCTTACTATTTATTGGTAAAAAGCAGTTCAAGGTAACATTGATGCGCGTAAATAAAGTCCTGCTCCTTTCGTTGGTATGCGCCCTTACACTAATCAACGAAGTCCGGGCCCAGGCGCCAGCAGATTCGAGCTCCAGGCCCGCGAATGATCCTATTCTTACGAATCCTCAGATCTCAGTAGAGGAGCTTTCACATCGTATCGTTCCCATGAAAAAAGAGGAGCTCAAGCCCCTCGCGCTCGCCTGGCAAGATGTCGTGAAAGCGGAAACCGAGAAGATCTCGGAAAAGAAAATAAGCCTGCGCCAAGATCCGGACGCGGTCTATAGAGAAGCCTATCAGGAAGTCGCGAGCATGGTGGAAGCGCGAATGGCTACATTTGAGCGCTACACGATGGTGGTGGATGCTTTCGAAAGCAAAGGTGGAGATCCTGACCTGGTGAAGGATTTCCGCACCTATCGTGACTCTATCCTTTTTAACGAAACGGCCCTTGCGAGCCCCCGCGCAATCTTTCTGGCCATTCTGAACTGGGCGACCCGTCGCGATGGCGGTATAGCCGTTCTCAAGGACATCGGGATTGTTCTTCTTGCTTTCCTGGCACTGCTTGCGGTTGCGCGAACCGTTGGAGCTGCTGCCCGCAAATGGATTGGACGGGTTCCGACCATTTCAAAACTGCTGGAGACATTTCTTGTTGGTGTGGTTTTCTGGCTAGTCCTCACCATGGGTCTTCTGCTCGTCCTGGCTGGCCTGGGAGTCAATATAGCGCCTATCTTCGCAATGATTGGTGGCGCTTCTTTCATTCTGGCTTTCGCCCTTCAGGATACCCTGGGGAATCTCGCGAGCGGGCTCATGATCATGATCAACCAGCCGTTTGATGAGGGCGACTACGTCCAGGTTGGTGGTGTTGGGGGCACCGTGAAATCTGTGAGCATTGTCGCGACCACCGTTGCCACGCCAGACAATCAGGTGATTGTAATTCCGAACAAAAATGTCTGGGGGAATGTAATAACCAACGTAACGGCAAGCACCACGCGGCGGGTGGACCTGGTATTCGGTATTTCCTATGAGGACTCTATTCCTGAGGCACTGGAAGTTATGAACCGTGTGGTGAGTAACCACCCGTCAATTTTAAGTGACCCTGAGCCTGTCATTCGGGTTCATCAGCTCTCCGAAAGTTCTGTTAATTTCATCTGTCGCCCTTGGGTAAAAACCGAGGACTATTGGGCCGTATACTGGGACCTGACACATCAGATGAAAGAGGCTTTCGATGAGGCGGGGATTTCCATGCCCTACCCGCAGCGTGACGTTCATATAAAGAACCGCACAGGAGCGCGATCATGAGTAATCCCACAAAATCGCTGGTATTAGAGTGCAATATCGCTCAATCCTGCGGCGCCATTGAGCTACTGATAGAACCCAAGGAGAAGGATCTGGGTGGATTCTCCGTTCGACGAGTCTTGCCAACCAAAGAACGGCAAATGGTCGGCCCCTGGATCTTCTTTGACCACATGGGTCCGGCGCGTTTTCCTGCCGGGGACGGCATCAATCTTCGCCCTCACCCGCACATCAACCTTGCTACTGTGACCTATCTTTATGAGGGTGAGCTCCTCCATCGCGACTCTCTCGGTAATCGCCAGCCCATCAAGCCCGGTGACATAAACCTTATGGTGGCTGGCAAGGGGATAGTGCATTCCGAAAGAGAACGCCCCGAGGTAACTGCCTCCGACCATACATTGCATGGCCTTCAGCTTTGGCTGGCACTGCCTGAAGCGAAAGAGGAAATGGCTCCGGCGTTTATACACTATCCGGGTGAAATGATTCCGGCCACGGTGGTTGATGGCGTTCCCGTCCGAGTGATCATGGGGAGTGCTTTCGGCCTGACCTCACCAGTAGACGTGTTTTCAGACACCCTCTACCTCGAGGCTCATTTGCAACCGGGACAAAGCCTCACCCTGCCCCATGCCGAAGAACGGGGCCTTTATGTTGCGCAAGGTTCGCTTGTCGCAGGGGATACCGATATCCCGCAGTTTACGATGGCGGTTTTGGGGCCCGAGCCTGATGTCGAAGTTGTGGCGAAGGAGGAAACCCGAATCGCTCTGATCGGGGGAGAACCGTTCTCACCCCGTTATATGGAGTGGAACTTCGTTTCCAGCCGGGCTGAACGAATCGAACAGGCCAAATCTGACTGGAAAGCGGGTCGCTTCCCAGTCGTTCCCGGCGACGAAGTTGAGTTTATTCCATTACCGGAATAGGGCTTCAGCGCCGCGGTAGCAGCCCACTGTCAATCATTTGCTGAAAGAACCCCTCCATGGATTCCTTGACTGGTCTGTAGGAAAGCCCCAACTCCCGTTTGCCTTTGCTATTGTCCGCTCGCCACGGCCAATCCACGTTGCGGGCGATGAACGTCCGGTTAATCGTTTTGTCGGCCAGCGGTCCGACCAGCCACACCAGCCATTTTGGCAGGGCCCGTCGGGGAACCGGGTAACGATCGCCGTATTTCTCCCGAAGAGTCTGGGCCAGCTCAAAAAAATCGGTGTTGTGGCCGGAAACAATATAGCGCCCGGCGGCCTCTGGCGTGAATCCGGCCTGGAAATGAGCCTCTGCGACATCACGTACATCAACCACCCCAATCCCGACGCGTGGTACCCCGGGTTTCATCCGGCCATCCCCCATCTGTTTGATCAGGTTGAAACTTTCCGATGTTGCATGGGGGTTGATACCGGGGCCAATAACAAGGGAAGGATTGATAGTCACGAGATCCCATTGATCCTGCTGTTCCGCAATTTTCCACGCCTCCTGTTCGGCCACTGTCTTGGAATAGGAGTACGGCTGGTTGTCCAGGGATGAACTCGTGTTCCAGATAGACTCGTCGATTACTCCGTTGGGCGCATTTTTCAGATCGGCGTTGTCGCCGTAAATCGCGGCACAGCTGCTGGTCACCACAACACGTTTCACGCCTGGCGTCTTCGTCGCCTGAGAGAGAACATTCCGGGTACCCAGTTTTGCAGGTTCGACCAATTCCTTCAGCGGATCCGACACAGCCCGGGTAAAGGGCGAAGCGGTGTGGAAGACCAACTCGCAGCCGGCCATAGCATCGGCGTACGATCCATCTTCCAACAAGTCGGCCTTGAAGTAGCGAATCGTTCCCGGTGCCCCTTCGGCTATCGAGTTCAGGTATTTGAGTTTCTCAGGGTCATCGGGATCCCGGACCGCTGCGTGAACGGTTAAACCCTCGTCCAACAGGCGCTTCACCAACCAACCGGCGACATAGCCGGTGGCCCCGGTGACAAGTACTGGGGCGGTTTTATCAATCGTTTTCACGTTCAACTCCTGACGCGATGCGGTGGAAGACTGAATATAGCATTATGCGTGTCGCGAGATCGGGTGGGACTGGCAGAACACGCCAAATCACTCGCAATCGCAGTGCACCCTGTAATCTTTGCCCATGAGGTCCGCCCTCGGCACCAATCGTGAGTTAAAGTGCTCGGGTATATTATTGTTACCGCATAGAAACCATCAATTAGTCTACTTTTGGTGACCACCATCGACTATGAGCTTGAACGAAAAAGCAGGCGTCTAAACAGTTAGATACGGTCGAAAAAAAGTGGTCAATCCGTCGAACGGATACGGAGAAAGACACATGCAAACGATCCTCGGGGCAACCGGGCAAATCGGGCGGGAACTGGCGCTCAGTCTGAAGAGGGACCACACCAGCAGTATTCGTCTGGTCAGCCGCTATCCAGAGAAGATCAACGATTCTGACAAGCTGGTCAGCGCTGACCTGATGGACGCTTCACAGACTCTGGAGGCGGTTGGGGGTTCGGAGATTGTTTACATGACCGCCGGATTGCCCCTCGACAGCCAGCTTTGGACAGACCGCTGGCCGGTTATGATGCGCAACGTGATCGATGCCTGTGCCGCGCACGGCGCCAAGCTGGTGTACTTCGACAATACCTATATGTATTCCCAGACCAGCGAACCCCAGCTGGAAGATGCGCCGTTCAGGCCCAACGGCCCCAAAGGCCGCGTCCGTGCCGAGATCACACGGATGCTACTGGATGCCATGGACCGGGAGCATATTGAAGCAGTGATATGTCGCGCCCCGGAATTCTACGGGCCGGGCAGGACACAAAGCATTACCAACTCGACGGTGATCGACAACCTGCTCGCAGGAAAACCGGCAAAGGTATTCTTGCGTGACGATACCCTGAGAACATTGATTTTTACCCCGGACGCGAGTCGTGCCATGGCACTCCTTGGCAACACACCGGATGCCTACGGGCAGACCTGGCACCTACCCTGTGACGACAACCGCCTCACCTACCGCCAGTTTGTCGAACTGGCCGCCGGAATTTTCGGGGTGGATGCAAGCTACAAGGTGCTCAAGCGCTGGCAGATCTGGCTGGCTGCTCGGGCTAACAAAACGATACGGGAGACGGAAGAGTTGCTGCCCCGATACAAGACCGACAATCTCTTCATTTCAGAGAAATTCAAATCACGGTTTCCGGACTTCAGAGTGACAACGTATCGCGAAGGTCTAACCCGGATTCGGGATGAGCATGCTACTCGTTAATTGAGGTTCTGAACCAGAATGGGGACCAACCGGTCCCCCTCCAGCTATTGCGCCCCGGACCAGGTGATTCCCAACTGATTGTTCACGGCATCCCGGATTTCGCGGTATCGATCGGGTTCGTTGATCAGCTTATCCAGATCATCCTCGGGGAAAATCTCTTTCAGTTTCTCCTTGGTTTTCTCCTTCGTGAAAATAGCCGGGAGCATCTGTTCGAGGCAGCGCAGCATGACCTCGGGCGACACCGATGCCCCGGGTGAGGCCCCGAGCAAGGTCCCGTAGCTTTTGTCACTGGAGACGAGGATCTCGGTACCCATCTGCAAATCTCCGTCCTTAATGATTTGCACCCGCTGGCCGGCCTCAACCGGTTTCCAGTTGAATTTCTTGCTCATGCCAGGAGCAAAGCTTTCCAGCTCCTCGAACATGCTCTTTTCACCTTTAAAGGTTTCTGAGACCAGATATTTCACCAACGGAAAATGCTCGAGTGCGACGTTTAGCAAGCCGGGAATGTCGTGCAGGCGCATTGAACGGAGGTAATCGACGAAGCCCCGGCCCTTTTCCAGAACGGGCTTGAACGACGCAAACGGACCGAACAGCAGGTAGTGCTGGCAATCGGCCACCCGCAAATCAAGATGCGGAACGGACATGGGAGGCGCGCCCACTTTCGCTTTGCCGTAGGTTTTTGCGCGATATTGGTCAGCCTGTTCTTCACTGATCGGCGCCTGCAAAAACCGGCCGCCTACGGGAAAGCCCGTGAATCGGCCACGGAACGGCAAGTGGCTTTTCTTCAGAATGGGAAATGCGCCGCCACCCGCTCCGACAAACAGTACGTCGGCCCTGTGCTGAATGGCGCTCCCACGCTGTTCCGCCTCAATCAGCCAGCTGCCTGCGGGGCTGCGATGCACTCGCTTTACATGGGTGCCGTATTCAATTTTGACCCCCAGTTCATTAGCGGCGTAGGCGGCCATTTGCTCGGTCAGCGATCCGAAATTAACATCCGTGCCTGTTTCGATGACGGTAGCCGCCATTTTTTCGTGGGTTGGCCGTCCCTCCATCAGATAAGGGATCCAGCTTTTTATCTCGTCGAACTCCTCCGAAAAACGCATGTGTTCGAAAAAGTGGTGAGCTGACATTTCCTTGAACCGTAGCCGCAGTTCTTCGATGGCCGGTTCAGCCACGATGGTGCAGTGTTTGGTTTGATTGATGAACGTTCTGGGGTCCTTGATCGCTCCATTTTTGATCAGATAGGCCCAGAATTGTTTGGCAACGTTGAACTGCGCGTGGATTTTCAGAGCCTTTTCAACGGAGATAACCTCTTCATCCACCGGGGTATAGTTGAGCTCGCAGTTCGCTTCATGCCCGGTGCCGGCGTTGTTGAATACCCATGAATTGCCTGCGCCGGGGCCGTCCAGTCGCTCCAGGATGGTGATATCCAACTCGGGGGCCAGTTCTTTCGCCAGGGTGGCAAAAGTTGTTCCCATAATTCCCGCGCCGATGATTATTACATTCATTGCATCCGTTCCTTATCAGTTCGCCAGATCAACAGGTTACTACGTATGTCATGCGGATGTACGGCCTTCACCTTCTGTTGGACCGACGTAACTCTTCGCTCATACAAGGTGATCAGCATTCGATTGCATTAACCGCAAGCCCGCCTCGGGAGGTTTCTTTGTACTTGTCCTGCATATCCATGCCGGTTTCACGCATTGTTTTGATGACCTTGTCCAACGAAATAAAATGCTTTCCGCTCCCCCGCAGTGCCATTTGGGCCGCGTTAATGGCCTTGACCGCAGCAATCGCGTTCCTTTCGATACACGGAACCTGAACCAGTCCTCCGACCGGATCGCAGGTTAATCCGAGGTTATGTTCCAGACCGATCTCCGCAGCGTTCTCCACCTGTTCCGGCGAGCCGCCCAGCACCTCGCACAACCCTGCCGCTGCCATCGCGCAGGCGGACCCTACTTCACCCTGGCAACCAACCTCAGCACCAGAGATTGATGCATTTTCCTTGCAGAGGGCTCCAATCGCTGCCGCTGCCAGCAGAAAATCAGTCACATCGTTGTCTGACGCGTTCGGCTCGAATTCCATGTAGTACATAAGAACCGCCGGAATGATGCCCGCGGCGCCGTTGGTCGGGGCGGTTACCATACGACCACCACAGGCGTTTTCTTCATTGACGGCCAATGCATACAGGTTTACCCAGTCCATGGCGCCCAGTGTCGAGCTGATAACATTGGGCTGGGCACTGCTAAGTAACGACTGGTGGAGCCCCTTTGCACGGCGCTCTACCCCAAGCCCGCCGGGAAGTGGACCCTCCTTGCGCAGGCCGGAGGCAATGCAGTCGCTCATCGCCGTCCAGATGTTCAATACTCCTGCACGGATCTCAGGCTCGGGACGCCAGACCTTCTCGTTCTCCAGAACCAGCTGACTGATTCGTAGCCCGTGCCTGTTGCAAAGCTCCAGCAATTCCGCAGAACGGCTGAAACGGTAGGGAAGCTTTGCCTGAGGTACCAACATGGCACCTTCCACCGCCTGACTTTCCTCAATCACAAAGCCACCGCCCACAGAATAGAACGTATTCTCAAAAAGCAGCCGATCGTTCTCGTCAAGAGCCTCTATTCGGAGCGCATTCGGGTGGTATGGCAGTGTCTCGTCCAGAAAACGGAGATCCCGGCTCCAATCGAAGGCCACCGGGTATTGGCCGGGCAGGTCCAGAACCCCGGTCTGTTTGAGCTGCTCCACGGTCGGCCGAATGATCTCGGGATCAACACTGCCGGGGCGGTGGCCCATCAGGCCTAAAACAATCGCATGATCGGTGCCATGCCCCTTCCCCGTTGCACTTAACGAGCCATATAGCCCGACCCGAATGCGCCTGACCTTCGCAATCAATTCACCGGACTCAAGTTGCTGCACAAAGGTAGCAGCCGCAACCATGGGGCCGACCGTGTGGGAGCTGGACGGGCCAATGCCTATTTTGAACAGATCGAAAACGGATACAGACATAGGAACACCCGATCAGGTTATTGGTTTTGGGGCAGCCTGGTGCCGAGATCGGTGACGAACCGACCCGCGGATCCCCTGAAAACCGGCGCGTTTACTGAAGTGTAGATTCATATCCCGCCCATTTAGACCAGGTACTCAACATTAAAATCCGCACTATGGGTCTACCCTCGAAATGCAGTTTACGTTAAGGTAAACCAGCCTAAGCCGAATCACACCAGATTCCAACAGGCTGTCTTTCAAGACATTAACTACACTCCCAAAAGGAGTGTTTTGTTCCTCAGGCCGACACCCCAGGAAGAGGATTATGACAACAACAAAGTCCAAAGTTGTGTATTCCCCAGTGTTTACCGACGGTGCGGAATTCCGAATTCCGACCTTCAAGCTCTTGAAACAGGACGGCTCGCTCTACAAGAGTGCCAAGGCCCCTGATCTCGATAAGGAAAAGGCCCTTCGTATTTACCGGGCCATGATCACTACCCGAATTCTCGATGAGCGTATGCTTGCCGCCCAGCGGCAGGGACGTTTGAGCTTTTACATGCAATGCACCGGCGAAGAGGCCGCCGTTATTGGCAGTGCCGCCGCGCTGGATGACAACGACATGATCATGGCTCAGTACCGGGAACAAGGCGCCCTCGCCTATCGCGGTTTTTCCATCGACGAGTTCATGAACCAGTTGTTCGGCAACGAACTGGACTATGGCAAGGGCCGCCAGATGCCCGTCCACTATGGCTCCAAGAAGCTGAACTACATGACCATTTCGTCTCCGCTGGCCACCCAGATACCCCAGGCCACCGGCTACGCCTACGGCCAGAAGATGGCGGGGGACGGCCATTGCACGATCACCTATTTCGGTGAAGGTGCTGCCTCCGAAGGTGACTTCCACGCCGCACTGAACATGGCCGCCGTTCACCGTGTGCCGGTGATATTCCTTTGCCGGAACAACGGATACGCCATTTCCACGCCCGCCGCAGAACAATTTGCGGCCGATGGCGTCGCGCCCCGGGCCTATGGCTACAAGATGGATGTGATCCGCGTGGATGGTAACGACATTCTGGCCATGTACGAGGCCACCCGGGCCGCCCGGGCCATGGCTGTTGAACATAACCGCCCGGTGCTGATCGAAGCAATGAGCTATCGCCTCGCAGCGCACTCTTCATCCGACGATCCTTCCGGCTACCGTAGCAAGGATGAGGAAGCCGTGTGGCGTGAAAAGGACCCGATCCTCCGGATGCGCCTCTGGCTCGAAAGCAAGAAATGGTGGAGCGAGGAGGACGAGAAACAGCTTCAGGAGAACATGCGTCGTGAGGTGCTCGAGACCATGAAGCGCGCGCAGAAGCGGCCACCACCGCCACTGGAGACGCTGGTGAGTGATGTCTACGACGAAGTACCACCGATGCTGGCTGAGCAGTTCGAAAAGCTCAAGGCCCATATCCGCAGATACCCAGACGAATATCCGAAGAGCGCCGAGCACGCCAAGGGAGGGGCCTGAGATGTCCAAGATGAATATGCTCCAGGCCATCAACAATGCCCTGGATACCGCCATGGGAGCGGACGAACGAGTACTCTGTTTCGGTGAGGATGTTGGCGTCTTCGGGGGCGTTTTTCGTGCTACCAGCAACCTGCAACAGAAATACGGTAAGGCCCGTTGCTTCAACACACCGCTGGTGGAACAGGGCATCATCGGCTTCGCCAATGGTCTCGCCGCCCAGGGATCGGTGCCCGTCGCGGAGATTCAGTTCGCCGATTACATTTTTCCGGCGTTCGACCAGATCGTCAACGAATCGGCCAAGTTCCGCTATCGTTCTGGCGACCTGTTCAACGTCGGTGGGCTGACCATTCGGGCCCCCTATGGCGGCGGCATTGCTGGTGGTCTCTATCACTCCCAGTCACCCGAAGCCTATTTCGCCCATACTCCGGGTCTGAAGATCGTGGTGCCACGCAATCCCCATCAGGCCAAGGGGCTTTTGCTGGGAGCTATCCATGATCCGAACCCTACCCTGTTCTTCGAGCCCAAACGCCTCTATCGCGCATCGGTTGGCGAAGTGCCCGACGAGGACTATCGTTTGCCGCTGGGCGAAGCCGAGGTCATCAAGGAAGGCACTGACATCACGCTCCTCGGCTGGGGTGCCCAGATGGAAGTGATTGAGCAGGCAGTCGAGCTCGCCGAGAAAGACGGCATTTCCTGCGAGGTCATCGACCTCAGGACGATTCTGCCCTGGGACGTGGAAACCGTGGCGAATTCGGTGTTCAAGACCGGGCGCCTGGTGGTCACCCATGAAGCTCCCCTGACCGGAGGTTTTGCCGGTGAAATCGCCGCGACCATACAGGAGCGCTGCTTCCTGTACCTGGAGTCGCCGATCGCGAGGGTTACCGGGATGGATACACCCTTCCCGCTGGTGCTGGAGAAAGAGCACCTGCCCAACCACCTGAAGGTCTACGAGGCCATCAGGGCGAGCGTCGAATTCTAGGCTGATATCAGGACAGGAGAGCGAACATGAGTGATTTTATACTGCCCGATATCGGTGAAGGTATCGTGGAATGCGAACTGGTCAAATGGCTGGTCAGCGAAGGCGATGTAATCGAGGAAGACCAGCCGGTGGCCGAGGTGATGACGGACAAGGCCCTGGTGGAAATACCGGCGCCCTACAAGGGCCGGGTGACCCGCCTTTATTACAAGGAAGGCGATATCGCCAAGGTTCACGCACCGCTGTTTGAGCTGGTCGATGAGTCCGGCGACACCACCGAACCGAAGCCCGAGCCCGAGCCGGCACCCGCGGCGGAAGCGGAGCCCGTCCAGACTCCCCGACCCGAAAACAATGCGACCGAAGACTTTATCCTGCCGGATATCGGCGAAGGCATTGTGGAGTGCGAAGTGGTGGAATGGCGCGTGGCCGAGGGTGATGAGATTGAGGAAGACCAGCCTGTGGTCGACGTCATGACCGACAAGGCAATGGTCGAAATCACCGCGCCCAAGGCCGGCCGGATCACCAAACTGTACCACCAGCAACAGGCCATGGCCCGGGTGCACTCGCCACTGTTTGCCTTTATTCCACGTGATCGTGAAGAGCCAGTGGAGACAACCGCCAAATCCGCACCAACCCCGGAACCTGCAACAGACACGGCCACGGCACCTGAAAGTGCGACCGTGAACCGGCAGCGGATTCCCGCCAGTCCCGCCGTGCGCCGTCTGGTCCGGGAACACGAGCTGAGCCTGGGTGACATCGCCGGTTCCGGTAAGGACGGGCGGGTGTTGAAGGCAGATGTGCTGGCCCACCTCGAGAAACCCGCATCGGACCGGGTGCGCGCCAGCGACTCGCAACCCGACAGCTCCAGCGGTGCCCGCAAACAACCCGGGCATGAGCAGGAAGTACGGGTGGAGCCTCTGAAGGGAGTCAGGGCGGCAATGGCCCGCAGCATGGTGGCATCAGCAACCACCATTCCTCATTTTATCTACAGTGAGGAGATTGATGTAACCGATCTGCTGAGCCTGCGGGAACAACTCAAGCCTGAGGCCGAGGCCCGGGGTTCAAGGCTGACAATGATGCCCTTCTTCATGAAGGCAATGGCCTTGGCGGTACAGGAGTTCCCTGTTCTCAACAGCCGGCTCAACGACGACGTCAGCGAAATCCATTACCTGCCCCAGTGCAATATCGGCATGGCCGTGGACGGGAAAGCGGGGTTGATGGTGCCTAACGTTAAAGGAGCTGAAAGCCTCACCCTGCTGGGCATTGCCGATGAAGTGGCCCGCCTGACCGAAGCGGCCCGATCCGGCCGTGTCAGCCAGGAAGACCTCAAAGGCGGCACCATCACCATCTCGAACATTGGTGCGCTGGGGGGGACTTATGCGTCGCCCATTATCAACGCACCGGAGGTGGCCATCGTAGCACTGGGCCGGACCCAGAAATTGCCTCGTTTCGACGCCAACGGCCAGGTGGTCGAGCGCGCGATTCTGACCGTCAGCTGGGCAGGCGACCATCGGATCATTGATGGGGGTACCATCGCGCGTTTCTGCAATCGCTGGAAGGGCTACCTGGAGTCACCCCAATCCATGCTCTTGCATATGGGCTGACGAGGCATCATGGCGCAGAACAATCAACTGCAGCAGTTCTATATTCCGGAAGAGCAGTCGATCTACCTGCTCAGCCATGATGACGCCAAGAAGCTGAAGGACTGGGTGGCGCTATGCACCACCCAGCTCCGCCAACTCGGTTACCGGGACATTGAGCTGATCGGCAAGGGCGCCTACGGCTTTGTGTTTTCGGGCCGACTGCCGAACCCGGGCATCGACGGCCCTGAGCACGTCTTCAAATTCACCCGCATCAACCTGCCCCAGCACCTCCAGGATCGACTGGAGGATGAAGCCTATATACTCGAGCAGGTCCGGCACCCGAGGGTGCCGCGGCTGATTTCCTACCAACGTGCCAACAACCAGCCAATCCTCGTGATGGAACGAGCCGCCGGTCTGAATCTCGAGGAAGTATCCCTGCGGGAGGGGCGCCTGAAACCCCGACTGATCATGCGAATAGCCGATCAGCTTGCGGACATACTACGCAATCTGCGCCGTGAAAACGGGCCTGCCGGACGCCCCATTGTTCACGGCGACATCAAGCCATCCAACCTGGTCTTCGACGCCAGCACAGAGAACATTGCTCTGATCGACTGGGGCTCATCCGTGTTTGCCCAGTTGGACGCCAATCAGCAATTTATTACCTCTAATGTGATGGAGCTGATGTCCGACAACCTCCAGCAGACCAACGCCCGGCTGGGAGATGTCTATTTTATTGGCGATGAGCAGCTGAACGGCGGCCTGTCTTCCCCCCGTTTTGATGAACAGGGTGCAGCCGGCACGCTGTATGCCCTGGCCTCCGCCCAGTCATGCCGGTTCGGGCATCGGGCAATACCCGCCACATCGTTGGGGCTGCCGATGGAGTTTGCGCGCATGCTTGATGGCATGCTGGCGCCGGATCTGGATACCCGTTGCAAGGCCGGCGATTACTACCTGCGAGAGATGCCAAGAATGGCTCGTACCGTGATGATCGACTTGCCTCATCAGCCAGTCGTGGCGCAAGTACCGGTCTGGGTGCGGGAGTCTGAACAGGAAATCGACACGGTGGTTTACAGTTCACGGAAATCGTTTCTGCGCGAAGAAGGCGCCCCGGAAACGCTCAATGACGTCAACGACGTGCAGCTGGACCGCTACTACAAGAACTTCATGCAGGGCATGGGCGAAACCGAAAAGGCGTTTCTGGCCGCCGTCAGCCGGCTTGGTCGGTACCCGGTTGAGGGCGGTCTCGCAGTGCGCTGGGAAACCGACGGTGTTTACATCGATACCTCCCTGAACCTGCACGACCCGGCTCTGAAGTCTGCCTTTGTCCAGGCGGTCAACAACATGGTCTACCTGGCCCAGGCGATTTATCGCAAGGGTATCTTCAAGAGCTGTCTGTTCAACGCCCGCAACACCCTCCACATTGACCGCGACGAGCCCGACCAGCCTTTTCTGGTATCGCCCGACATGCAACTGCATTACGAGGTCAGCGCTGCACCGGAGGTGGAAGACGAAACTCGCGTGCACTCCTACTTCGAGGACGGCCCGGACCCGGAGGAGTTTCTTGTGCTCCCCGAGACAATCATCCACGCCCTGGAGGCACTGAACAACATTCACCACACCGGCATGATCATCTTCGAGGCCCTGCCCCGCCATCTGAAGATTCACAGCCATTACCGCCTGCTTGATCCAGACATGGAACACGAATTCAGCCGGCTTCTGAACGAGATCCTGTCAGCAGTGGAGCAGATCACCGGGCTTGGCGTGTCCGGGTTCATGAAAATGCCCTACAAGGACACCCGGTTCTTCCCCCATATCGAGCGCTTGCCGGAGCGTTTTTACCCGCGGAATCCCCGCACCGAGAAGATCTAGACACGGTCCGTTTCAGTGGCTTCGAGACGTCGCCCCTCAAGCAAAATCTCGATGTAATGCCTCGCGGCAAAATTGCGGACATGTGACACCCGAGTTTACACCCGGTTAATCACGCCCCCACAAGGGCCGTGAGCGAAGTTTCCTCTCACGTTTTATGTGGGGGGCAGGTGTTCTGAACTAGATTGCCTCGACTACCGCAGACAACATATCCCGGACTTTGCCAGCGACCTGCTTGAGCTCATCATTATCGATGGCCGTCATGGACGCAACGGGGTCAATCGCGCTGACCTCCACACCGTCTGCAACTTCCCGGAGAATTACGTTGCATGGCAGCATCGCACCGACACGGGGTTCCAGGCCAATGGCCTCCCAGGCCATGCCGGGATTGCAGGCGCCCAGTATCCGGTATGCCGGCATATCCTTGTCGAGTTTCTTCTTCATCGTGGCCTTGACGTCGATCTCAGTCAGCACCCCGAATCCATGATCTGCCAGAGTTTCCCGGACTTTCTTGTCCGCATCCTCGAAATCCACGTTCTTGATAACTCGATTGATCGTATATGACATAGCATCCCCCAACTATTCAGTGGTTCAGGTAGATTGATCCAGTTTGATCACCCTCAATCGCAGCGCATTGACTATCACACTCACCGAGGACAGCGACATGGCCGCCGCGGCAAAGATCGGAGATAGCAGTATGCCGAAAAAGGGGTACAGAATCCCCGCCGCAATTGGAACGCCAGCGGAGTTGTAGACAAAAGCAAAAAACAGGTTCTGCCGGATGTTGCGCATGGTCCCCAGAGACAACCGACGCGCCTCCACGATGCCCATCAAATCACCCCGCAGCAATGTAATGCCGGCACTCTCGATGGCGACATCGGTGCCGGTGCCCATGGCCACGCCGACATCGGCCGTTGCCAGCGCTGGCGCATCGTTAACGCCGTCGCCGGCCATCACCACAATGCGGCCTTCATCTTTCAGGCGCTGGACAATCTTGCCCTTGTCTTCCGGCAGAACTTCCGCTTCCACTTCGTCGATGTGCAATTTGCGGGCAACCGCTTCGGCCGAGGTTCGGTTATCGCCGGTCAGCATGACCACCCGGATGCCGTCCTTCTGAAGGGCCGAAATGGCCGCTTCCGTGGTTTCCTTGACCGGATCGGCAATGGCGAGCAGACCAACAATTTCGCCATCTACAGCCGCGAAAATCACCGTGGCGCCGTCCTTGCGGAGCTGTTCGGCCTCAGTTTCAAACCCAGAGGTATCGACGTTTTCGGATTCCATCAACAGTCGGTTGCCGATCAATACCTGCCGCCCCTCGATATTGCCGGTTACGCCCTTACCATTTGGAGAATCAAAGCCTTCAGCGTCCGGCAGCTCGAGCCCCATTGCGGTGGCTTTTTCAAGAACGGCATGGGCCAGCGGATGCTCGCTGCCTTTCTCCAGGCCGCCGGCAAACCGCATCAGCTCCTCGTCACTGAACCCCTCGGCCGCAACCAGCTTTGTGACCTGAGGTTTGCCTTCAGTCAGCGTGCCAGTCTTGTCCACCACGACCGTATCCACCTTTTCCATCCGCTCCAGCGCCTCTGCATCCCGGATCAGCACCCCGCTTTGGGCACCCCGTCCGACACCCACCATGATCGACATGGGTGTTGCCAGTCCCAGTGCACAGGGACAGGCGATGATCAGCACGCTCACCGCAGCGATCAGACCGAAGGCCATGGGCGGTGTTGGCCCGAGGAAGGACCAGGCAATAAAGGCGATAATGGAGATCAGGATTACAGCCGGCACAAAATAACCCGCCACCTTGTCGGCCAGGCCCTGGATGGGTGCACGACTGCGCTGGGCACTTGCCACCATCTGTACGATCTGGGCCAGCATGGTATCCCGGCCTACCTTATCGGCCCGCATGATAAAGCTGCCCTGCTGGTTGATGCTGCCGCCGATCACCTGATCGCCGCTTTTCTTGCTGACCGCCAGGGGCTCACCGGTCACCATGGATTCATCCACATTCGAACCGCCCTCAAGCACTTCGCCGTCCAGGGGGACCTTGTCTCCCGGTCGCACCCGCAGGCGGTCGCCAACCTTGACCTGATCCAGTGAAACATCGGTTTCACCGCCGTTTTCATCCAGTTTCCGGGCTGTTGCGGGAGCCAGGTCGAGCAGGGCCTTGATGGCGCCGGACGTTTTCTCCCGGGCACGGAGTTCCAGCACCTGGCCCAGCAACACCAGAACCACGATGACAGCGGCCGCTTCAAAATATACGGCTACGGAGCCATCTTCCTGCCGAAATGCATCAGGGAAAACCTGCGGCGTCAGAGTCGCCACCAGACTGTAGATCAGCGCCACACCGGTACCGATAGCAATCAAGGTGAACATATTCAGGTTACGGCTGACCACGGACTTCCAGCCCCGGACAAAGAACGGCCAGCCACACCAGAGGACAACCGGCGTTGCCAGCACCAACTGGATCCAGTTAGATATCTGAGGAGCAACAATGTGATCGAGCCCGGTCAGGTGCCCACCCATTTCAAGCACCAGCACCGGCAAGGTCAGTACCAAGCCGATCCAGAACCGTCGGGTCATGTCCCTGAGCTCTTCTGACGGTCCTTCATCGAGACTCACCTGCTCCGGCTCCAGAGCCATGCCGCAGATGGGGCAATCACCCGGACCTTCCTGCCGGATTTCGGGGTGCATGGGGCAGGTGTATATGGTGCCGGGAGCCACGGATTCTTCACGTTTCCGTTCATTACCGAGATAACGGCCCGGATCCTTCTCGAACTTCGACTGGCAGCCGTCGGAGCAGAAATACCAGGTTTTTCCGCCGTGCTGGCTCCGATGCTCCGCCGTGTGGGGGTCTACGGACATTCCGCAAACCGGATCCTTGGCGAGATGTTCGCCGGCTTCACCTTCACCGTGGTGAGCATGCTGGTGCTCAGGCATCCGCACCCCCTTGTTTATCCGCGGGCCATTCAGAAAATGCAATGAAGTAAAGCAGGAACAGATTGAGCACTGGAACCAGTATCAGAATACCCATCCAGCCCGGATATCCCGTGCGCTGGCAGATGCGCCATGCCGGGATGACAACCACAATGCCTATCACCAGCATCCACAGCCAGTGCCCTGCCCACATCGTGTCATAAAACATGGTATTACCAAACGTTCCATTTCCCATCATGATACTGCCCTCCAGGTCGATAACGTATTACTGGTGATGCTGCACGTGAGTTCCGTCATGCTCAGTTTCCCGGGTACGAGCGGTTCTTGTCAGGAACACCTGTTCGGCAATGGCGATCACAGCCATCGTTGCCACGGCCACGCCAATAACAAAGGGGTCTGTGTTCAGTTTCACCCAGACAAAACCACCAAGTGCCAGCATATCCAGAACAATCGCCGTGGCCGGCACCCAGGCGCTTGCCTTAACATCGGCCCGCAAATAGCGAAGCACGCCCCAGTGGATGGCAATGTCCATGATCAGGTAGAAGACGATCCCCAGGGCGGCGATGCGGGAAAGGTCAAAAAAGGCCGTGAGGACCAGCCCCAGGACCACAGTGTAGACCAGCGTGTGCTTCTGGATGGTTCCCGGCATGCCAAAATGGCTGTGGGGCACCAGCTTCATTTCGGTCAGCATGGCCAACATGCGCGAGACAGCGAAAATACTGGCCAGAATGCCACCGGCCGTGGCCATCATGGCAATGGCAACCGTGAACCAGACTCCGTAATCTCCCAGTGCCGGACGCGCGGCAGCAGCAAGGGAGTAGTCCCGGGTCTCAATGATTTCAGCCAGTGAGAGATTACTTGCAACGGCAAAGCCAACCAGCGTGTAGATCACCACACAGGCTGCAATGGAAATAACAATAGCGCGCCCAACGTTCCGGTGCGGATCTTTCACTTCGGAGCCACTGTTCGTGATGGTGGTGAAGCCCTTGAAGGCCAGTATCCCGAGCGCGGTGGCACCCAGGAAATTACCAAGGGTTCCCGCCTCTCCCGGTGTCGCGAAATCCACTGAAATGCTGTCTGCGATCCAGACACCCACCAGGCCGAAAACCAGTATCCCCCCGATCTTCAGGATGCCGATGAAGGAAGCTACGCCCTGAATCATTCGGTTACCCAGCAGATTGACCAGGAATGCCGCCAGGATCAGCGATACGCCGAGGATGGGCACCATTCGACCACTTTCGTCGCCGCCGAACAGCTGCATGGTATAGGAGCCGAACGTACGTGCGAGGAAGCTCTGGGCGATCACCATTGAGAAGTACATCAACAAGGCATTGAATGCCGTCGGCAACCGGTTCCCGTAGGCCTTGTGGAGGTACATGCCAATGCCTCCGGCGGACGGATAGGCATTTGAGATCTTGATGTAGGAATAGGCACTGAAGCCAACGATCACTGCAGCGGCCAGAAACGCCAGAGGGAAAAGAACTCCAGTCATCTGCGCCATCTGCCCGGTGAGCGCAAAGATCCCTGCCCCGATCATCACGCCAGTACCCAACATGACCGTTCCTGGCAAAGTGAGACTGCCCTCCTGATAGCGGGTTGTTCTGTCCTGCTTCTCGCTCATCTAAGCTCCTGTCACTTCTTCGTGGGCGGGATCTTGGAACAGCAGAACGGTTCATGCGTGGCATTGGCCCGGGTGTTGTCGTCCGTAAAGCGGTACCACGCAAGTTTTCTGCGAGTCCACCACCCTGTTTTCAACCGGCCTCCCTGGGCATCAATCAGCTCCAACAACTGGTCGATGGACCAATGGGTCCCGTCGTAGCTGACGTACAGTGTGTTATTCGGTCGGCGCTCGGATAAATCAACGCAAGGGTGATGATTGAGTTCGTAGATGAGATCGTCCCACTGGACCTCGCCGAGGCCTTCAATCTTCAGTCTACGGGTAAGCAGAAATTGCTTTTGATTTGTTTCTTTATGAGCTTTGGTCATGGCGATTCGCCTCTCAGCCCCTTTACCGTTGTTTTATCACAACACTTCTAACTGAACTGGGACTGAAAATTCGGCAAAGCCTTAAGGCAGACTTGATTCACATCAAATGATGAATCAAAAACGGGCCAGAGTGGAGTTCTCTGGCCCGTCAATTTGCAGATCAGAAGCCGACTCTGGCTCCGATTACAGCAAACCAGTCTTCGGTGCCCCCTCCTTCCGCTTTGGCGAAGTCTGCGGTATCACCGTATTTGCGCTCATGCACCACACCGATGTAGGGGGAGAAGGTGCGATCGATCAGGTCATAACTCAACCGCAGCCCTGTTTCTGTCGAACTCAACCCTTTGCCCAGTCCTATTTCACGGTCCTCGCTGAAGGCCACCGTGGCATCCAGGCCTGCCGTAAGGATCAGGTGGTTGGTCAAGAGCAGTTCGTACTCTGCGTCGAACTCTGCGGATGTGTCGCCCTCATCACTGACATACAGACTCGCGTCCACCTCGAACCAGTAAGGCGCCAGTCCGGCAACGCCAAGAACGGCATAGGTACGGTCAGGTCCCTCGGGCGTATCGATCCTGACACCTGCTTTGGCGTCGAAGAAGTCAGATATCGGTGTCTGGACCAGAAGCTGGTTTTCCAGTTGTTCGTATGCCTGCTCTTCAATCGCATACTCACCCTTGCCCAGCCAACGGAACTTGAGATCGTCGGTGCCGTAAAAGGCATCGCCATTCCAGACCCCCAATTCTTCGTCGTCATCGCTGTAGCGATACTCCAGTTCCTCGAACTGCACTCCCCAGACCGTCAGGGCATCCTTACGACCGGACGTATCCTCCGGCATGTCACTGGCCCACGTGGGGGCGGAGGGAACAACAATCGCCAGAGCAAGTGCGGTAAGGGTCAGGTTCTTCATGCGTCACCTCCGTCCTGCTCTGCCTTGATACCGACGGTGTTGCCCTGATCGGGGCCACCCTCTACCACCACCTTCCGGAACATGCCGGAGGCCGCGTGATAGGACAGGTGGCAATGGAAGGCCCACTGTCCCGGTGCATCCACTTCAGTTTCCATATAAACAGTGGTGCCAGGCTGCACACTGACCGTGTGTTTGACCGGGTTCCACTGTCCCGCACCCACGTCGAGGATCGACCACATGCCATGAAGGTGCATCGGGTGAGTCATCATGGTTTCGTTGACGAACTTGAAACGGACACGCTCGCCATACTGGAGTTTCAGTGGCTCCGCATCCTCGTATTTGACGCCGTTGATGCTCCAGGTGTAACGCTCCATGTTCCCGGTGAGGCGGAGCTCGATCTCCCTGGTCGGTTCACGTTCTTCGTACAGAGGCTTCTGGGCCCGGAGGTCGGCGTAGGAAAGAAACTTACCGCCATTGGCCGCCACAGGTACCAGACCACTGCCCTCGGCGTAAAACGGGTCGCTGGCGCCACCCTCTGGCATGATCATGGAACTGTGGTCCATCCCGGCCATGCCGGAGTTATCCATGGATTCCATGTCTGAACCGGGCTGCTCGCTGTCTTCCATTTCCATCGCAGAATGATCCATACTTTCCATTGAGGAATGGTCCATATCGGACATGTCGCTCGAATCACTCATATCCATACTGCCATGGTCCATGCCGTGCATGCCGCCCATATCGGCCATGGTTAGCAGCGGCGCCTCTCTGAGGTCGGGCACCGCCCCTTCCATACCCTCTTCAGGAGCCAGGGTTGCCCGGGCATAGCCGGAGCGGCCCATGGATTCAGCAAAAATGGTATAGGCTTCGGCGGTTTTCGGACGGACGATGACATCGTAGGTTTCTGCAACGCCTATCCGGAATTCGTCCACGGTTACAGGCTGCACGTTATTTCCGTCAGCCTGAACCACTGTCATTTCCAGCCCTGGAATGCGGATATCGAAGTAAGCCATGGCCGAGGAGTTGATGAACCGCAGGCGGATTCGCTCGCCCGGTTCAAAAAGGCCGGTCCAGTTCTGATCGGGGCCCTTGCCGTTGATCAATCCGGTAAAGCCCTGCACATCTTCCACGTCGGCTTTCATCATGCGCATATCTCCCCAGGCCAGACGGTCCTGAAGAGTCGTCATGAACCCGTGGTTTGACATGTCTGAAAAGAAATCGCCAACCGTCTGCTGCTTGCGGTTGTAGTAGTCCGGCATCTTTTTCAGGTTTCGCATGATGCGGTTGGCATCGTGGGGGTGCTTGTCGGTCAGTTGGATCACATATTCGCGGTTGTAACGGAATGGCTCGCGACCTTCCGGTTCAATCACGATCGCGCCATAGGCGCCGTTTGGCTCTTGAAACCCGGAATGGCTGTGGAACCAGTACGTCCCGCTTTGCACAACGGGAAACTCGTAGGTGAAGGTTTCGCCGGCGGGAATACCCGGGAAGCTGATACCCGGAACGCCATCCTGTTCAAATGGCAGAATAAGTCCATGCCAGTGAATAGACGTGGCCTCATCCAGATTGTTGGTGACATTGATTTTCGCAGTCTCGCCTTCCTTGAAGCGTAGCACCGGTCCCGGAGAGGCTCCGTTGTAGCCGATACCCTCTTTCACGAAATCGCCGGTATCAATCATCACCCGGTCCACGGTGATGTTGTACTCACCGGCAGCCGCTATTACAGGCATAAGGAGGCCGAGAGCCCCTGCCCAGAGGACTTTTTTCATTGATTGGTTGCTCCTGAGATACTGAAAACGGGAGCACCGTGGGGCGCCCCCTTAATTCTTATCCTGGCCCGCTCAGTGTGCGCTGGCCTGGGTGTCTGCAGCGGATTCGAAATTTACGTCGCCGTACATTCCTGACTGGTAATGGCCCGGAATGTTGCAGGCAAACTCCATGGTGGTCTTGCTGCTGAATGTCCAGACGATTTCTTTCGTGTCGCCGGGTTCAACCAGGACGCTGTTGGGATCGTCGTGCTTCATGGAATGGCCGTTACCCATGTCCATGTTCATCATGTCGTGATGGAGCTTGCCGCCTTCGATCACTCCATGCTCCACCATCATCTTCATCTCGTCCTGATGAGCATCGTGCATTTCAGGCGTACCAATGTTGAATTCATGGACGAGGTTTCCCCTGTTCTCAATCACGAAACGAACCGTCTCACCACGGGTGACATCGATGGCCTCCGGCTCGTAGTAGTTGTCATGCATTTCAACCTGGATGGTTCGAGAAGCGTCAGCGGCCTTGCCAGGTTCGCCAACACCGCCGCCGTGGCCACCCCCGTGACTGCCTGCAGCGAATGCGGTTCCTGTCACGGACATGGCTGCAGCCATAACAATAAGCTTTGATGCATTCATTTCATCTTCTCCAGTGAATTGATCTGCGGTAAAACGCCAGTTGCCTTGTACTCTCAACGAGGCAATAGTACGAAACGACTGGTACCATCTCGCACCAACCTGAATCCTTGCTGAAAATGACAAACTATTTATGATTCAGGCCCGATTCAGGTTGATAACGGACACTGGCAACGCTCTGACACCCCCCATGAAGGAACCGACAAATGCGGCTACTGCTCATCGAGGATGACCGTTTGTTGGCGGACGGGCTGGCAAGCCAACTCGAAAAAGCCGGCTTCAGCGTCGACACCGCTCACACTGCCAAAGAGGCGAATGCTCTGGGTCAACAGGAGGACTACAGGGTTGGCGTATTGGACCTTGGCCTGCCCGATGGCAATGGATTGGACGTACTTCGGAAATGGCGGGCGAATCAGGTCACCTTTCCGGTCCTGATTCTGACTGCACGGGGCGATTGGCAGGACAAGGTAAATGGGCTGAAAGCGGGTGCCGACGACTATCTGGCAAAACCCTTCCAGACCGAGGAACTGATTGCACGCCTTCACGCCATCGTGCGAAGAAGCGAAGGCCGGGTTTTCTCCCTCGTCAGGGCCGGCCGCTTTGAGTTGGACGAGAACCGCCAAAGCCTGAAAACAGGGGATGGCAGCGAGCATAGCCTGACCGGTACGGAGTTCCGTTTGCTTCGATGCCTTATGAGCCGCCCCGGACAGGTATTCTCGAAGGAACAGCTGATCGAGCAGCTCTACAACCTGAATGACAACCCCAGCGAGAACGTCATTGAGGCTTATATCAGACGGCTCAGAAAACTCGTCGGTTCCGACACGATTTCAACCCGGCGGGGCCAGGGATACCTTTTCAATGACACTGATTAAAAAGCCAGATTCTGTCAAAAACGCCTTGCTCGCCCTTTTGTTACCAGCCGGCATTGCCCTGATGGCCCTCGCCTGGTTCGTACATGGCCTCCTTCTGGATCGGATGGCCAGGGAATTTGTTGAGAGCCGGCTGAAAGACGAGGTGGCCTTTCTCGAACACCAGATTCGCGAATCAAACGGACAACTGGACTCGCTCCAGACCGGAGACTATTTCCAGGATGTTTTTCACCACGCCTTCGCCATCCACTCACAATCTCAGAATCTTGTTTCCCCCGAATCCTGGACTCCCCTCTTAATGCCTCTGATCGAGTCCGAACAGGAGGGCACCATCCAGGTGAGCGGTATTGTTCGTGACGACGCGCCGTCGGAGATTCTTGCTTACCGGGCATCAATCCTCGTCAACGGAATACCGGTGGTGATCATTGTCTCTGAGAATCTGGAGGCCCTGAAGAGCAGCCAGGCCGAACTTCACCTCTGGACCGCAATTCTGTCCATTCTTCTGATTCTCCTGCTTGTGGGTGTTATCTGGCTGGGAATAAGTTATTCAATGCGCCCCGTGCTATCGATCCAGGCCGCTTTGAAAAGGCTTCAGGGTGGCGAAATCTCGCGTATCCATGTTCAGGGTCCTGAGGAATTCCGCCCACTGGTGCAACAGCTTAACCAACTTCTGGATTCTCTGGACCAACGGTTGGAACGTTCCCGGAATGCCTTGGCGAACCTGTCCCACAGCGTCAAAACGCCCATCTCGGCCGTCAGGCAGATTCTGGAGGATACCAGTCGCCCCCTGGACAACGACCTCAGGCACCAAATGGCCACCCGGCTGGACGACATTGACCAGCAACTCGAATCGGAAATGCGCCGAAGTCGGTTCGCAGGACCACAAGTCGGAAAAAGCGCCAGCCCGGTAAAACAGGCGCGAGATCTTTTGTGGATGCTTGGACGCTTATACCCGGAAAAATCGTTCGAGCTGTCCACCTCGCTCACCGAGGAGGCCCGCTGGCCCATCGAAGAGCACGATCTGAACGAAATTCTGGGCAATCTGCTCGATAATGCCGGCAAATGGTCAACCCAATGCGTTGAGCTGACTCTGGAGCAAGACCATAACCTTGCACGAATCGTCGTAACGGATGATGGCCCGGGTGTTCCTGAGGAAGCTCTGTCTAACTTGGGGCAGCGAGGATTGCGGCTTGACGAACAGACCCCTGGGCACGGACTGGGTCTGTCTATTGTCCAGGATATCGTTGATCGGTATGGCGGCCAGAAAAGCTACTCGGCAGCGCCCAACAATGGATTGAGAGTCGTGATCGAAATAGGGATCTGAGGACTTAGTCAGGCTTGCCCGCACTGTTGCAATGGGCGCGGAATTCCAACCGGCTGATCCGGTCATCGCCATCGGCATCGGTGATCTGCAGCAAACGTAACCCAAGCTCGAAATCCTCGGCCGGTGGTCGTTCCCCATACCCTTCCGGAACGTCACCGCACTTTAGATCCTCACCGATACCACATTGACGCATGTATATCAGTTCACTCTGGTCGATATAGTCGTTGCCGTTCCGGTCGGCGCATTGGAACTGCCCCTTGGCGCCGGGTGACAGTTTCTGGCCCGGGGTTGTTTCGGCAACCTCCGATGTGGAGCATCCAACCGACACCAGGACACCCGTGACGGCTATGAGCGCACTCATCCATTTGAACATACGGTCTCTCCCACAATCATCCTTTCTTGAACTGACGTCGTGATAAGGTACCAAACTCATCCCATTTCAGGCTCATGGATCACTACTAAAATTTAGTTCAACACTATCTCTGGTGCTATTGCGCAACTTTTTTTCAGCCTCCAAAAGCGCTCGCTTGCGTTCCAGGCCCCACCGATAGCCGCCCAGGTTGCCATCTGCCCGGAGCACACGATGACAGGGGATCAACAAGGCAATCCGGTTTCGGGCACACGCGGATGCGACTGCGCGGGTGGCACCGGGCTTTCCAATATTTTTCGCCACTTCTCCGTAGCTGAGTACCTGCCCGTCCTGAATGCTCTTGAGGAACCGCCATACCTGGATCTGGAAAGCCGTTCCTCGCAGGTCCAACGGTAAATCCGGGCTCTCTGATCCCCGACTGACATGCTGCTCGAGCGCTGCAATCCAGTCATCAAGTTCGGGAGCCTCCGCCGCCGGTGAAGGAATCAAGTTCGCGCCCGGGAACTCGTTGCGTATTGACTGGATCAGCGACTCGACGTCATCCCCGAATTCCACATAACACACGCCCTGTTCCGTGGCGCCCATCGCGATCAATCCGAGGGATGTTTGCCGACAGGCGTAGGCAATAACCTCACCTTCCGCACCCGATTGGTAATCTTTCAGCTTCATTCCAAACCTCCGCCCCTGCTCGCCGTAAACACGACTGACCGAACCATACCCAGAGGCAAAAATGGCCTCGGTTACAGTGGTTCCCTGCTTGAGCGATGCCTTGAGCCGTCTCAGTCGAACGGCCTCCTGATAGTCTCTGGGCGACACGCCGATGACTTCCTTGAACACCCTCTGAAGTCTGGTTGGCGACAGACCAACCATGCCGGCGAGCGTTGCCAGCGTTAGTGGCTCCTCTGCCCTCTCTTCAATGACGCGAGCGAGCCTGATCATCTGGTCCGACCGTTCAGTTTCAGTTGGCACGTTATGCCCTCAAAGTAAGCTGGATATCATCATGAAACTGGATTTGTTTGCAGGATTCCATCCGTTTCTTGCGTCAAGACGACGAATTTTCACCTGCGGCGCGGATTTTCAGGATCGGAACTATGTGTGGTCGTGCACGGAAAGCCGTACAAATATGTTCAATACTCAACCAATCCTGAGGAATAACGCGACCACGGAGGGTTTCAACCATGAATTTTGTCAAATCCCGCAGTGCCCATCATGCTCTGGTGTTGTCACTTGCACTGGCCGCCAGCGCCGTTTCCCATGCAGACACCGTAAACGTTATTTTTGCCGCGGAGAATGCCCTCTATGGTGCCGGTTATGATGTGGGGCGGGCTGACGGCTGGATGGACAATTCGCTGAAGAAAGCCATTCGCCAGTATCAAGATCAGGTCGATCATCTCCGGACCAGCGGAAACCTGGATTCAGAAACTCTGACGTCCCTTGGAATCGCAAATAAAGCCGGCACCTCCATTTCTGGTAACGCTGTCGCCAAAAAAGCAGACGCACTCGCAGCTCTTGGAATCTCCGACGCCAGACCCAGGCATGCGGCCAAGCCGAAACCCCGGCGCGAAAAAATCGTTGCCAAAGCCTTTACGGTACCACCAGCACCGACTCCGACAGAGCAACCAAAGGCTGTCGCGGTAACTGAAAAGCCTGAGCCCGCTACTGCTCCTGCGAAACCGAAAGCAAAGGCTGAGGCAACGGCTTCCGATCGGTTGGCGGAAAACATCTCGAAACCCAATGAGGTTGTCGTTGTAGGAGACCGAATTAAAACGGAAAATAAGAATCGGAAACTCGCGTCTCCAGACAAAGAAGAATCTGTAAAAGCCCCGGTTATTGCCGCAGACGTATCCGCCGCGCCGGTACCATCGACTCCTCAATCAACCGAACCCGAACAGGAGCCCGACCTTAGCCTGCAACTGCCGGACGAGCCTACCGCCGCCGGTATCGCTGATCAGGTTTCTCCAGACGTTGAAGTCGGCGAACGGAAAGCAAACTCTGAATCCCGACCATCAGCGAGCGAGAATAACCGGTCAGTTTTCGGAAGCCTGTTTGATTTCCTGTTTGGCTGGATGGTCTGACGTCGGCAGGACGAGTGGAGTCGTTAAGCTGGAGCATGGGTCCCGGCGAACGCAAACATTGCATTCTCGCAACATGCGGACTATTTAATAGAGAATCCTGATGTCGCACAGATGCTCGGCCTAACTACCTGTTAGGGCCAGCATGTTGATGGATGAGAACGTTCCGATCTCTACGTCACAAAGGATGTGCTCCATGATTCACATCAGACTTCTTCCGGCCCTGGCTGTTGGACTGTTAAGCACTGTAGTCTCGGCCCAGGACGCTTCCGACTTGGCAAAGCAGCTTGCCAACCCCATCGCCAGCCTGGTTTCAGTGCCACTGCAATCGAATTTCGACTCCAATATCGGGCCCGCTGATGATGGCGAACGCTACACACTGAACATTCAGCCGGTCATACCCTTTTCCCTCAATGAGGACTGGAATCTCATTAGCCGGACCATTCTACCGGTTGTGGATCAGAGCGATATTTTCCCCGGGGCGGGGAGTCAAAGCGGGCTGGGCGATACGGTACAGAGTCTTTTCATCTCTCCCGTCAACCCGACTGCCAATGGATGGATCTGGGGAGCCGGTCCTGTCTTCCTGCTGCCGACTGCGACGGACGATCTACTGGGAACCGAGAAATGGGGTCTTGGGCCGACAGCGGTTGCCCTGAAACAATCCGGACCCTGGACGGTCGGTGGCCTCGCCAATCATATCTGGTCCGTGGCAGGTGACGACAACCGCAGCGACGTTAGTCAGTCGTTTGTGCAACCCTTTATGACCTACACCACGCCAAAGGCATTCAGCCTCACGCTGACGGCGGACTCTGTCTACAACTGGAAGACCAGCGACTGGACGATTCCGGTCGGTGTTTTTGCCGGGCAAGTGTTTAAGGTTGGCAGCCAGATAATGCAGGTTGGAGCGGGACCACGCTACTACGCTGAGAGCCCTGACAACGGTCCGGAAGGATGGGGTGCCAGAGTCAATGTGGTTTTCCTGTTTCCAAAATAGGGGGAATGTGCTCAGAAAGGAAAAGATTGCCCGAGGCGAACTGAGGCCAAAGCCTCCAGAACACTTCAACCCCGGGCAGGTCTGAATACCATCAGAACTTCCAGAAAGGCGTGCTCAACTTCTGATGTACAACATCAGGGGAAAAACCTACGTCATTCAGCAGACGACGATCCATGGTCATCACCAGATGGACAAAATTGCGCTTCATTCTCCAGCTTTGATAGATAGCAGCAGCTCGTTTCATATCCTGTCTCCATATATTCAGCAGTTCAGGTTCCGGGAAACGCTCCACGAAACCGTGTTTAATTAGGCTCCTATACTAGTGCCCAATTGCCCATTGCTGAATACTTGGAAACCCCTATCAGAGCGGCATTTCAGCGATTTTCGGTCATTACTTACGGTTTAAACAATCGGACTATCCGATTGAGCCCGATGCTTTCAGGATGAATGCCCGTTTTTGACCAGTGTCTGGTACAGCTCATCTTTCAATTGCGCGCGTTTTTGTTTCATTCGATGAAGCTTATCGTCGCCAATTGGCGCATCACGGCGCTCCAAACCCTCTATTTCCTGATCCAACTCTGCGTACTGTTTGAACTGGTCCTCGAATCTCGGGTTAGTGCTTTTCAGTTCATCAATCAGATCGCTGTACTGCGGAAACTCTTTGTGGAGCTCATGATTCGAAATTCCCATACGGGTGCTCTCCTCTTCGTTGCAGTGTGTCGGATCACTGACTTCTTCATAATAGACGAGCCTGCCAGTTTGAGGACACCTTTGACAAATCGCTAATAACGCTTGGCCGAATGTAGGTATAGCATGGTCGAACGATACACAGTTTTGTTACGCCTCGGGACTCTCACGAATGACGTTTGCACGAATTGCCGGCACTGGTTCTTACCTGCCTGAGAACATCGTTACCAATCAAGACCTCGAAAAGATGGTCGATACCACTGACCAGTGGATCCGAGAGAGAACCGGTATCGAGCGTCGACATATTGCCCTGGAAGGTCAAACCACCGTCGACCTTGCCGAGCCCGCCGCACGCCAGGCAATTGAAGCGGCGGGGCTTGCCCCGGAAGACATCGATCTGATCGTTTTCGCCACTTCAACGCCGGACAAGATCTTCCCCAGCTGTGCATGCATCCTGCAGGCTCGCCTTGGCATCCGGGGCTGTCCCGCGTTCGATATCCAGGCTGTTTGCAGTGGATTTGTCTACGCCCTTGCAACCGCCGAGAAGTTCATCAAAACCGGAACCAGCAAGAAAGCCCTGGTCATTGGCGCGGAGGTCTTCTCCCGCATCATCAACTGGAAGGACCGCGGAACCTGCGTGTTGTTCGGTGACGGCGCGGGCGCTGTGGTGCTTGAGGCCAATGAGGAGACCGGCGTTCTGTCCACCCACATCCATGCCGATGGTCAGTACGAAAAGCTTCTGCATGTCCCCTGCGGGATTGCAGACGGCTATGATCAGGTGAAGGCCGGGCTTGCGTTCGTGGAAATGAAGGGTAACGAGGTCTTTAAAGTGGCGGTAAATACACTCGGTAAGATTGTGGATGAGACCCTCGAGGCCAATCAGATGCAGAAATCTGACATCGACTGGCTCGTTCCCCACCAGGCTAACCTGCGAATTATTGCGGCGACGGCCAAAAAGCTCAACATGCCGATGGATCAAGTCGTGGTGACCGTAAACGAGCACGGCAACACCTCGGCCGCTTCGATTCCCCTCGCGCTCGATGTAGCGGTACGGGATGGCAGAATCCAGCGCAACGACGTATTGCTCCTTGAGGCCTTTGGCGGGGGCTTCACCTGGGGATCGGCGCTGATACGCTACTGATTTCAGGCTCCGCAGACCCAATTGCGCCCCGTCTCCTTGGCTTGATACAGCGCTTCATCAGCCCGGTGCAGCAAGTCGGTCAGATTCTGCTGCCAGGTCTCAGGAGTCAACGTTGAAGTTCCGACGCTGATGGTAACCACGCTGGCTGCGCTTGAAGCCTTGTGCGGGATCTCAAGCGCCTCAACGGCGCGTCGGCAAAACTCTCCAACGTCCTTCGGGCTCTCGGTATCCGGAAGCACGATGCCGAACTCCTCTCCACCGTACCTGGCCACCAGGTCACCGGGTCGATTGACCACCTTGCGGAGGCTATCGGCTACTTTTTTCAGACAGGCATCACCTGCGGGGTGACCATACTCGTCGTTGTATTCCTTGAAATGGTCAATGTCGATCATCACGAGCGAAAGCGCGCTGCCCTGCCGAACTGCCCGTCGGTATTCACGCTCCAGGCAGGCATCGAAGTGTCTCCGGTTGGCCAGCCCGGTGAGCGAGTCGGTAAGAGAGATCCGTTCCAGTTTGGTCTTCGCCTCACTCAGCTCGGAATTCCTGCGGACACTCAGGGTGAAATAACCGACAACCAGGCAGGTTAAGGTAATGCCGGCCAATGCCACGAATATTGGAAATCCCCCTCGTCTGCTCTGGACAAAGGCCTCCGACGGGACGGCCTCGACAACCCATTCACGCCCACCGATATCGAAGACGGCTGATGTGTATCGCTCCTCCGCTTCCCAGCGTTCGTCGTCTGCACTGTCGGAACTGAACAGCAGTGTGTTGTCCTGGCCGGAGCGGTCGTAGACCTGCAGCAGAATATCTCCAGTGAGTTCGTCACCAATGGCCAGACTTACCAACTCACCAATCCTGAAGACACCGTTGATAAAGCCATAATGTTGCATCGCGGAACCAGTGCTCGGATCGTCCGTCGGTGACCGGTACAGTGGTGCAAAAACAAGAAAACCTCGTTGGTTCTCAGGCTCCTGAACCAGCCGGATTCCAGCCGTTGCGGCCATGTTGCCGGTGGCCCTGGCTTTCAGGAGCGCAGCCAATCTCGATGTTTCGCTTGCAAGATCAAACCCCAGGGCAGTCCGGTTTTCTGAGAGGGGCTCGATAAACTGCACCGGCACATACCAGTCCCGAGTGCCCGCCTCACGCAGGCCGGAAGCCCCTGATTCCCGGATTTGAAAATTAACGAACTCCTCACGCTGTTCGCGAACAAACGCAGGCATATCGCTACGCCGCACCATCGGTGCCCAGGCAAAGGCCTGAATAGCTGGTGATCGTTCAAGAATCGTTTTGGTCATAACCCCAAAACGCTCCGAGTTCATTTCCGGAAGAACACTGACCGCCTCTTTCAGGGCGTAGAGTATTTCCAGGTTCAGCAGCACCTCTCTCTCGAACACAGCGGAAAGCTGATCAATGTCGGACCTGAACTCCAGGTCAATGGCGCGGGATTCTTCAAGATAGAGGGTCCGGCCCAGGGCAATACTGACTACAATGCCCACAGCCAGCCCAATTACGGCGCCGATAATCGTGCCCTGTTTCATCGACGGAAATCCGGACAGTTGAACGCCGTTTTTTCAGTAAACATGACACACAAGCCTCAAAAGAGCGGGAGCAGTTAATTTCTTCTGTCTCTACGTTATTACTCTAGGCCGAGATGTCGTTTTTTGTAACAGGATATCCAGACCGTGGCCGCGAATTTTGTTGTATGAAGGTGGGACAATTAGATACACTGTATTTTTATACAGCACTACGCACATTCACTGCGAGGAGTGACCATGGCGGTACAAGCAGTTTATTTTTCAGATAGGGACGGCCTGGATATGGCGCTTAAACATCCTGATACCATGCTCTTTACTTCAAAGGCGGAAGCGGATGCCCGGGACAAGGTTTTGGAACTGGCCGAAGAAATCCAGGTGTTTCTCACCCGTAAAGTTGAGGGGTTGAGTGATGATCAGGCAGAACTGTGTGCCATGGCCATCGCTGAGGAACGGGATCTGTTCCAGAAGGCCCTCAAGAAGCCCGAACTCCTGAACGCCGCTCAGGAATAGGTCGTCACCAAGAGGGGCAGCTAACCTGCCCCATAGCCTTAGCCTCCCGGCTCTGGCCCTTCAGAAGTAGTCGAACTCAAGATGCTGGTAAACGCGGCCGGCATTTTTAGCGGCCAGTTCCTCGAACGTATCCAGATATGACCACTGTGACTGGTCGATAGCATAGGCTTCGTCCAGGCCACCGCCACGTTCAAGAATTTCCTTCACCTCATTTCTTAAAAACACCAGATACCCCTTTGTTTCCTTGGTAATAATATCCAGTGAAGCAGGCTCGCCGTGGCCGGGGATAACAGTCTGGGGGTTTAGCTGGCTCATTCTGTCAAAAGAGTCGATCCAGGCGCCGGTGTCGGTGTCATCAAAGACAGCTAAAAGCCGTTGGTGAAAGCCAAGATCACCCGTAATCAGCAGCCTGTCTTGGGGTATCCAGAGCGCTATGTCGCCGGGTGAGTGTCCGGGGCCGAAGTAGCGCAGTTCGATCGTGACGTCCCCCATGTCCAGGACATACTGATCAGAGAACCCGAGATCGGGAACAGCAACGTAGGTGCCCTCTGCCTTCTCCTTATTCCGGTTACGCATGGCCGCAAGCTTTATGTCGCCATGTTCGCGGAATTCCTCGATTGCAGATTCATGGGCAATAATGGGGACTCCATTATCCCGCCAATAGCTGTTACCCAGCATGGCATGTCCCTGAGCATTCTCGTTGACAACATACTGCACCTCTTTGTCTGTCACGCTTCGAATCGAATGGTGCAGTGCGCGGGCCAACAGGTAATTGTCCCCGCCATTCATCACCACGACGCCGTTATCGGTGACGACAAAACTCAGGTTGTTATTGTGACCATGATTTTCATAAGTGCCCGGTGCTGTCGCGCCAATGGCCGAGTACACACGCTCAGAGACTTTTGTTAATTCAAGGCGCTCCGGAACACCCGCATCACCTGCAGTGACAACGCCGGATGCCAGTAATAGAAAACCCAGAAAGACTGCGCGCAATGGCATTTGTCCGTTCCTCGCCCATTCAGATTTAGAGTTAGTTCGCCACCCGGAAGACGGATTCGGCGAGCGCCGAGTCATCCGGTAACCCCACGATTCGCTCCACGCCGCCATTCTCGTTTCGGTAGAAAACCGAGGGTGTTGCCGAGACTGCGAGTGACTCCATCAAGCGGTTATTGTCTTCAATTCTGGTTCTCAGTGCGTCGGGAATATTTTCTGGCCCATCCAGCCAATCCCTCGGGAATTGACTGTCGTGAAAATCGAGCATCTTTACCGGCTCGTCGGCGGCGATGATACTGGCCGACTTGGCCAGACTTGAGGGCTGAATGACACCAACAAGGATATGCCTGAGTTCAATCCCCCGCTCCAGGAAGGATTGCGCCTTTTCCCTGAAGACGACGCAGTAACCGCAATTCGGGTCGGTAAAAACATACACGATCCGCTTCACCTCGCCAGCCCGCTCGGCAACCCATGTGGCCTTGGCCAGTTCTGTCCAAGCGCTATCAAGGTCCGGTTTTGGCAGCCACGCACGGAAATGCTCCGCACTCACGTTCTGACCGAAGCCATCGACCATTTTTCCAATAACGACATGTTCACCGTCAGGCATCAGGTACATAGCGACGGCTTGGCCTTTACTCCGACCGACAAAACCCTTGAGACCGCCCGGCGCTTCAAACTGAGCCTCTACCGTCAGGCCCTCGTCCACCAGTGCCTGTATCGCATCAGGGTACTGACCAAAAACGAGCCCGGGCAGAATCAGAAAAATCACTTTAAGAAGCGATCGCATGACATTGTTTTTGCAATTTTTTCCCGATGTCATGACTTAGAATGAGGCCATTTCCAGATCCATCTCAACCGCCGCTACCCCGGCCTGAGCGCAATTTTCGTCAACCTCACCGGAGGGGGCGCCACTTACACCCACACCCCCAACTGTCTCGCCGCTGGCCTGAATCGGCACACCTCCGGCAGAAAGCAGGACGTTATCAATCTTGCCCACCGAAAATGGTCCGGTAAAACGGTCTTCCAGTGACGACGTGTTGCTGGTGAAGGTCATGGCCGTGTAGGCCTTTCGATAGCTGACCTCCAAGGCCAGATCCATGGCCAGAACATCCCGGAGCACAACCTGGGGGTGACCACCGCGATCAACGACCGTAACGGCAACCTGGACCCCCTGCTCCCGACAGGCTTCAATGGCAGTTCTGGCAATGGTCAGCGCGGTATCCAGGGACAATCGTTTGATTTCAATCATCACCGGCTGGTCATCGGTCTCGGCGATGGCCCCACCCGACAGGGCGAGCGCAGAAACAAAAACCAGAGATCTTGATAAGGTGGTTCGCATTGGCGTCTCCCCTTTTCGGGATTAATGATTCATGGACGGACCAGAACGTAGCCCTGATCAATCCGTTCCAGAATGTGGGCAACCCCCACTGGCACCCGCAGTATGTCAGGAATCAGCTCAGGCCGGTTTCCGGTACCTCGCTCAATGGTGTCGATGGTGTTCATGCAAACGGAAAACCTGACACCCTGAGCCATCAGGCTTTTGATCAGCTCACGCCGATCATTGTCGGCATAGAGCAGCCTGACACCCGGACCGAAGGTGGTAATTTCAATATCGACAAGGTCCGGCTGATAGTGCTCAAGCAGGTTGCCGGCGACGCTCAATACCATATCCTGCTTTTCCGGATCGCCATCACTCAGTTGCAGAAGCAGAAATGTTTCCGCGAACGGCTTGCCCGGATTGACTGGCATTTCCGCCCGCAGGACGGTGGCCGAAAGCATCAGTGCCAAAATTATCAGCCCACTTGCCCACCGCCTGTGCAAGCCCACGGAGAGTTTCATGCCGAGTAGTTTTCCAACCCTGGGTTACCCTCCACGTTTTTCAGTCGGGGGGTGTTGAACTTGGTGATCCTGACCGTCTTCTCGGATCTCAGATAGTCCGCAACGACGTCCCAGATCGGTCGACCGGGCGCTCTGGAATTCACCGTGGCCCAGCCGGCGACTTTGTACATCTTGTTCGCATCGATCAGGTCCCCGTTGTCCAGTCGCATATCGGAAATCCGACCGTTCATATTCGCAGTTGGATCGCAGGTGTAGTCCATGCCACCAACCCGCACCATGTCACCGCCTTGTTGATAGTATGGGTCTTTGTTGAACAGGTTGTCGGCCACATCTTCCATGATCAGCTTCAGGTCAGCGCCGGACATCTCTCTGACGTAGGTTTCTGGATAGGTAATAGCCGTGGCATTCATTACATCATCCATCGTGATCGCATCGCCCGGGAGCACCGTGGTTCCCCAGCGGAACCCGGGGGAAAGAGAAATCTGGGCATCCAGAACCGATCTTTGCGCATCACAAATCACCTGATCCATGGTTCCGTTGAAATTGCCGCGCCGGTAAAGCAGCTCATCCGCTATAGCCAGCTTTTCCCCCAGCTTATCCAGGTACGGCGCCCGAATCCCAGTTATGAGCTCCTCCATCCCGGCGTCCGGCTTGATCAGATCGGAAAACACCGGCAGCAGCTTGTACTCGTACCCACGAACCCCGTTATCGCCAATGTCGAGGTCAAGCACGGCAACGTACTTACCGTTGGTTCCGGCATTACTGACCAGGGTTTTACCACCCGGATTTTTCACAACCGTTGGCTGAGGTACCGCGTCGTGGGTGTGACCACCCAAGATGGCATCAATACCTGAAACCCGGCTGGCCATTTTGAGGTCCACATCCATACCGTTATGGGACAGAACCACGACGGCATTTACCTTTTCAGTCTCACGGATCTGGTTGACCAGATCCTGCATTTCCGATTCGCGGATACCAAAACGCCAATCCGGTATGAAATAGGACGGGTTGGCGATCGGTGTATACGGGAACGCCTGCCCAATGACTGCAACGCGCTTTCCGCCAAGCTCTCGGATGGAATAAGGTTTGAAAACGCGTCCGCTGGCTTCGTCAAACGACTCCGCGCCCATGAACATCGCTTCGTCAGACAGGAATACATTCTGTGCCAGGAACTCACCCTCGAACCTGCTGATATTTTTGCGGATCTGTACCTCGGGATAGGTGAATTCCCAGTGGCCGGTCATGATATCGATGCCGAGACGATTGCTCGCATCCACCATGTCTTCACCGTTAGTCCAGAACGCCGTTCCTGACCCCTGCCACAGGTCACCGCCATCCAGCAGTAGCGAGTTTCCGGGACCTGCCTGATCACGCAACTGGTCGATTAACGTTTTCAGATGGGCAAAACCGCCCATGCGACCATATTCCTGCGCGGCCTCGGTGTAGTTCAGGTAGGTAAATGCGTGGGAACGGCGGGATGACGCCGGAATGCCAAAGTGATCCAGGAACGCCGACCCAACCACATGAGGTACCCTGCCCTTGCTTGGACCAATACCCAGGTTAACGTTGGGTTCGCGGAAATGGACAGGGGATAGCTGGGCGTGAATATCCGTCAGGTGAAGCAGTCGTGCATTGCCATATTTGGGCAAGTCGTACAGTCCCTCTCCCCCTTTCGCCAAGGCTAGTTTCGGAGCAAGGCCGGCAAGAGCTGCCGCCTGCATGGCAATCAGGAAATCTCGGCGGGATATGGACACTGTACTCTCCTCTATTTTTCATTATTGGAGTTAAAGGCGCACCCGGGGCCTTTGCCAGGACCCCGGAAAGCGCTGGTGGATTGTTTTGTACCGGTTCAGTCACCGATGGCCGTTATACGCCAGGCCTCCTTCTGATCCTGCTGCTGGGCAACAGACTGCTGGGCCAACTCCAGAGCGTCCCTGGCAAGTCTCGCGGCCGCATCGTAGTCGCCAGCACCCGCAGCCTCCTGGGCGGCTTTAAGCCTGTCTGACGTGGTGGTCCACTGGAACGTACCGGCTTCCTGATGCGTGCGTTCCGCTTGGGAATAGGCCTTCTCAAAATCGTCCTTCGGCCCGGCCTGGGCAAACAGCGGTATTGACAACGCGATTACCATTCCGAACGTCACTGTTGATCTGCTCATTGCAATTCTCCCGTCGGCTTTCAGGTCACGGCCTGGTGGAGGGACCTACCACCGGCAAACCATTGCTCATGTAGGTCAGGAAAAACTCGAGATTACGGTACTCTGTGCTCTGAGCGGGCAGAGGCTCGGCACGGACGTTACGGTTGCAGCCAGCAAAACGCCGATGCAAGGTGCCGAGTTCACCCCACTTGGACCGATGAACCGGGAAATTGGATGGCTGGCCAAGGGCTGGTGAGAGCAAATCTGCCCGAATCCAATTACCGGGATTCTGCACGTGACAACTGGCGCACGAGAAGTTCAACTGGCCACGGCGGCTGTAGTAGAACTCTTTCCCCGCCTGATAGGCCGCCTGGGCTTCCGCGCTATCCTGCACCTTTATATTGAACTTCTTGCCCTGGGAGGTGGAGGCCATGTACGCGGAAATCGAGGCGATGTCCCCCTTCTTGTACTTCAGGGGTTGTTCCCCGTTTGCTTCCCGGCAACGGTTTATGGCCAGCTCCAGCGTGATCACTTCGTTATTCTTTTCATCGAAGTAAGGATAGTTCTGGCGAACCCCGATTCCGTCATTTTCGAAACAGCTCGCATAGGTCTTGCCGTTCGCAAACGGGGTCTCAAACATCTCCTTGCCTTCAGCTACGGCGAACTCATAAGGGGGAAAATCCTGGAGAGATTCCCACTGCGAGCGCCGATCTTCATCAAGCGCATATTGGCCGTTAACGTATTCCTCGTAAGGCACGTCGGGGAACATCTGCTTGAAATATTCGACCGCTTCTTTCCGATCCTCTTCCGGCGTGCTGCCTGCCATTGCTGCAGGCACTGCCAATGCCGCTCCAAGAGCGACCAGAATGACCTTTGCTTTCAGCATGTCCAATCCTCCTCCGCAGCGGACCAGAACCTTCCGGTTCTGCCGCCGTAAACCTTCAGGCGATCGTCGCGGTTGTTGAGTCGCTCTCGCCCTTATTGTCAGTCCAGCTGATCGTCAGCTTGTCGCCTTTTTTGGCGCCTTTGAAACGGCATTCCAGGAAAGGATCCTTGGAAACCGCCGGACCCCAGTTGGCGACGAAAACGTCTTTACCGTTGTGGGTGATGGTCAATAACTGGATGAAATGGGCCGGAATAACGTTGCCCGCTGAGTCTTTGACAAAACCCGAATCCATCGGGTGCCGGACCAGCGCCTTCAGGGAAGTCACTCCACCGTTTTCTACTGCCCGAACTCTGATACTTGATGCCATTGCTTGTCTCCTGTCCGTCTGTCTGACCGTTAGCCGCCGCAACCACCAACGGTTACTTTCACGTTCTTAGTTGCCTTGTAGGCCTTGCCATCGGAAATCACCACGGCCACCACGTCTGTGGTTTCTGCCATTTTCAGGCGATTGGAAACGAACGGCAGGGCGCCCTCCGTAATATCAAAGGAGGCCGCCAGCGCATTGGGGTTCTTTTCGACCAGCAAGGCAATTCCGGTGACATTCGGCAAAGTGGTTTCAACCGTCACCGGCACCACTGCGCCATTCTGGGCAATGGTAGGCAGATCCAGGGAGATCTTGTCGGACTCCGCCGCATCCATTCCGTAAAGCTCGGCAATGGTCTCGTCCACGCCCGGCGTATTGAATGCTTTCTTTGGCCAGCCAGAGGTGTCCGGTGCATTCGCAGCCTCCGCTCTGAGCGGAATGATTCCAGATCCCAGTGCGAAGCTTGCAACGCCAGCTCCCAGCACCCCTTTCAAAAAGCCTCTTCGCCTTTGGTCAATCACGGCAACTCCTCCTCGCTTTAAAGCGTGTACAAATAATCGATAACCCGGTTGATCTCGTCTTTGCTCATAATCATGTGCTTCCCGAAGGGAGGCATGACGGTTACCGGATTGAACTTGGTTTCGTCCCAGATCCGCTTGAACAGCATCTCGCGGTCCGGGTAACGGGTTTTCATATCCACCAACTCAGGCCCGATGGTTCCGGTCAGTTTGCCGTCATCCATCTTGTGGCAGGCCAGACAGTTGCCATCCTTGCGACTGAACGCGAGTTCCTTTCCCCGGTCGATATCAGCCTGGGAGGGCTCTGCAACCACATGTGGCGCAGCGCCCAGCGCGAGTGTGGTGAAACTCATCGCTATTATTGTTTTTCTCATCTCTGTTCCTCCTCCGCACGTTTAGGGGCGCCTGGCCCCGGCAGCCTTCTATTCCGTGAGCCCCTCGTCCAGTGGCCCGGTCGTGCTTGGTGTCAGATTTTTGTCCGCTGCCGAATCACTGACAGTTACCTCATCCTTGCAGTCCTCCATACACCGGACGTTAGTGACCTCCGGTCGGGGGTCTTCCCAGATAAAGCCGTCCTCGTTAGGCATCTTGACTTGCGGAAGTGTGTCCTTGTTGGCAACGAAGTCCCCATCGACGATGTAGTTAAGATTCAGCACATAAGCCGTCAGTGCATACACCTGATCATCGGTCAGGGACTGTGGTGCAAAAAATGGCATCGCCCGATGAATGTAATCCCATAGTGTGCTTGCGTAGGGCCAGTAGCTGCCGATCGTTTTCTCCGGACGGTCCTCGGTGAGACTGCCTTCGCCACCAGAGAGTTTTGGGTAACGACCCATGCCCTCGCCGAACGCACCGTGACAGGAAGAGCAGTAGGTTTCATAGATGCCCATACCTTCCTCGACGCTGCCACTCCCTTCTGGAAGCCCTTTACCATCGGGCCGGATATCGATGTCCCACGCCTGGATCTGTTCTTCCGTGGCGGGCGAGCCGTATCCGTAATGCCCGGCAGACTCGGCCAGTGCGAAAGCCGGGAGCACCGCGAACATCAGGCCCGAACAGAGACCAGAGATGGATCGTGATGATTTATCAAAGCTGAACATTGGTCACACTCCCGTCTCCCGAAATCTGCCAGGTCTGAATGGCGTTTTTGTGGTAGATAGAATTGGTGCCACGGACGGCCTTGAGCTGCCCCAGCGTCGGCTGCACATATCCGGTCTCATCAATCACCCTGGATTGCAGCAACGCCGGACTTCCGTCCCAGTTCCACTCCAGTGAGAACCGGGTGAGCGATTTGGACATCACCGGCTCCCGCAACTGAGCCTGCTGCCAGTTGCGCCCGCCATCCACCGAGACATCGACCGCCTTGACCTTGCCCCGGCCACTCCAGGCAAGCCCCTCAATCTGGCAAACACCTTTACCCCGGATCGGCATTTCAGGACATGGCGAGGTAATGACAGATTTGGCCTCCATCACCCAGGTGAAGCCATGAGCCGTGCCGTCCGGCATCAGATCGGTGTATTTGGACGTCTCTTCCCGCTGCATCCAGGGCTTGTCACCGACCTCCAGTCGACGCAGCCACTTCACGTGGGTATTACCTTCCCAGCCAGGGACCACGAGACGGATTGGATAACCCTGCTCGCGGCGAAGCGCCTCCCCGTTCTGGGCGAAGGCAACAATGACGTCGTCCAGCGCCTTCTCCATCGGAATGCTGCGGGTCATCGCCGCGCCATCAGCCCCTTCCGCTAAAAGCCACTTGCCTTCGGGCTTCATTCCGACCTCCTGCAACAAGGTCGAAAGGCGGACACCGGTCCACTCCGCACAACTGACCATGCCATGCAGGAACTGAAGAGAGTTGAGCTGCGCGCCTCGCCATTCCATGCCTCCGTTGGCCGGACACTCGATGAAGTTTATCTGGGAGACGCTGGGAAACCGCTGGAGGTCCTCCATGGACAGAACGATTGGCCGCTCTACCAGGCCATGGATCATCAAACGGTGCTGCTGGGGATCAATTTCAGGACGACCTGCATGATGACGTTCGAAAAACAGGCCGTTCGGAGTAATGATGCCCTTGAGATGCTGTAGGGGCGAAAAACTGATGGAAGATACTTTGTCTGCTGTCAGCCAGGGCACATTCCTGCGAATCACGTCCTTTTCAAAGGGTGACGGAACGCCGTAAGGGTCACTGACCACGCCAGCGCCGAGTGAGCGGGTCCAGGATGGAATCTCAGGTGGATACTGAGTCTGCGCCGCCCCAAGTCTGGGAGAGAGCCCGCCCAGTGCGCCTCCTACCATGGCGCCACCAGCAGTGAACAACCCGCTTCGGAGAAAACGTCTGCGCTCATTGGACGGTAAACGTTCAGACTCTTTCAGGGCAATTTCGGATACAGCCTGATTAAGTCGGCGGAGCTTGCCGAGCATATTTTTACCTCCTTCGATGCCCTGTTCGGGCCGGTCGGCCGGCAATCAGTTTGGTGACTGAAGGTCGGACTTGTTGTTTTCGTTATAAGGATATAACTTATTTATAAACCGGAAAGCGGCTGGATACAAGCCCCTTTTTATCGAGTTTTTTTATTTATTCGTTCAGGCGGCCAACCTGGCAAGCAGCGGAATTTGCCGCTAATACCTTTAAAACAGGACCGCGGCAAAACTTCCTGGGGGTAACCGAAAATGCGTTTCCACGCTAGTAACACCAAGGTTTTTAGACTCCTGCTCTCCTTGTCCATATTCCTTTTTCCGTCTCTTGGGATTGGGAAATCCGCTAAACCCTTTGCCGAAATATCGATTCCGTTCGGCCCGGAAAAATTAAAGGCAGAAAATATTTACTATTTTCAGGGGCTTTCGGGAGTGCCCTCCAGCACCAACGAAGGGTTCACTGCCAATGCGGGCTTCGTCATCACAGGTGACGGGGTTGTAGTCTTTGATGCCCTCGGAACACCCAGTCTCGGGGCGGCCATGATCGAAGAAATCCGCAAACTCACCGACCTCCCAATAACTCATGTGGTCCTGAGCCATTATCATGCCGATCACATCTATGGGCTTCAGGCATTCAAGGAGCTAACGGATGCCCAGGTGATTTCGCAGGCCCAGTCCAGTCGGTATATCTCGAGCGCAGAGGCGCAGCAGCGCCTGGACCAGCGTAAACGCGCCCTTTCACCCTGGCTCGATGAAAGCACCTCTCTGGTTCCCCCCGACAAAACCTTTGAAGATCAGTTTGGCTTCGAGTCAGAGGGCTACCGGTTCACAATAGTCCACGCGGGACCCGCGCACTCACCCGACGACAGCATGATGATGGTGCAGCCTGCCGGGGTGCTTTTTTCAGGCGATATTGTCCAGAGCGGCAGGATTCCCTTCCTGAACAGTGACCAGGTGGATACCGGTCAATGGATGGCAGCCATTGACAAGGTGCGGGCAATGCAACCTTCCATTCTTGTACCGGGGCATGGCGAGGCATCTGACAATGCCATGGAAGCGCTGAACTTTACCTACAATTACCTGGCATTCGTGCGCAATGAAATGAAAAAAGCCGTTGAAAACTGGGTGCCCTTCGAAGAGGCCTATCAGCAAACTGACTGGTCCCGATACGAAAATCTTCCCGCCTTCGAAGCCTCGAACAAGGCCAACGCGTACCGAGTGTATCTGGATATGGAAAAGGCGGCTTTGGGAGAAGAATAGGGAGCCCTGTCCCAAAAAGGCATCCAAAGTCGCGGCTTTGGTCCGTATACTTTCCAGAACAAAACAATAATGAAACGGATCATCACCATGCCTGACAAGACAACGTCGACATTCCCATCCATTCTGATCGTCGGTGCCGGCTTTGGCGGCCTGGGGATGGCCATTACCCTCCAGAACGCAGGATTCACGAACTTCATGGTGCTCGAAAAGGGAAGCTCCATCGGGGGTACCTGGCGGGACAATACCTACCCGGGCGCAGCCTGCGATGTTCAGTCCCACTTCTATTCCTA
Organism: Marinobacter albus; assembly: GCF_030238305.1. Lineage (NCBI taxonomy): Bacteria > Pseudomonadati > Pseudomonadota > Gammaproteobacteria > Pseudomonadales > Marinobacteraceae > Marinobacter > Marinobacter albus. The sequence goes on from NZ_JASSQD010000001.1 coordinate 2,165,831, forward strand.
TTCGTTTGAACCCAAGCACGACTGGTCACGCAAGTTCGGACTCCAGCATGAAATTCTCGGCTACATGGAGCACTGCGTTCGAAAATACGGATTAACGGATCGTCTTCGATTTGACAGTGAAGTCCGGGAAGCCAGATTCGACGAGACCTGCAACGAATGGATCGTCACCCTGACCGATGGCGAGGTACTGACAGTCAATGTATTGATCACGGCGACAGGTCAATTGAACCAGCCGGCCTGGCCAAAGATTCCAGGCATGAACTTGTTTGCTGGCAAAATTTTTCACTCCGCCCGCTGGGACCATGACTACGACCTCAATCACAAACGCGTCGCGGTTATCGGCACGGGCGCCAGCGCTATCCAGTTTGTCCCGGAAATCGCCAGGCAGGTGAAATCGCTCAATCTGTTTCAGCGTTCGGCCGCCTGGGTGCTTCCCAAACCCGATCGCGCTTTCAAGCGCTGGGAGCAGACGCTTTTCCGGGTGTTCCCGATCTGGGACCGAATCTATCGCTACCTGATTTACTGGAAGAACGAGAGCCGCGCCCTCGCCTTCACCAAGTTCAACGGGTTACTGGAACTCTTCGCACGGGAGGCGCGAAAAGACGCCAGAAAGCACGTCACCGATCCGGAAAAGCTCAGGCACATCATCCCGGACTATCAAATCGGGTGTAAACGCATCCTGATTTCCAATGACTGGTACCCCGTCATCAACCGGCCCAACGTGAGTCTGATCACTGACGACATTGAACGGATTGATGAGGACGGCGTCGTTACCAGCGATGGCACCCATTACCCCGTCGATGCCATCATCTGCGGGACCGGTTTCAAGGCCTCGGAGTTCCTGTCTCCCATGGTAATCACGGGACGCGCCGGACTTACTCTCAATGAGGCATGGAAAACCGGCGCGTCCGCGTTCAAGGGCATCACCGTGAGCGGCTTCCCCAATCTGTTCATGCTCTACGGCCCCAACACCAACCTGGCTCATAACTCGATTATCTTCATGCTGGAATCCCAGTTTCGTTACGTGCTTGACGCGCTCAGGGCCTTGGAGAAGTACCCGGGGTCGGCCATGGATGTCCGTCAGGATCGCCAGGAACGATTTTCTGCCGTCGTCCAGAGCGGCCTGAGGGGAAGCGTCTGGGATTCCGGCTGCACCTCCTGGTACCTCGATGCCAATGGCAAAAACACCGTGAACTGGCCGGGATTTACCTTCACTTACCGATTCGCCACCCGACACGTCGATACCGCGGACTACCAGTTCATCTACCCCTCGAAACCCGCCTGAGCGAATGGATCCGGCTGTCCTTTGACGGCTGTTGCAGTTTACGCACATTCATAGGATGATTGGTTGATATGCTTGCAGGATGTTAGGCCAATGCTCCAAAAAATTCGCAGAGGCTCACTGGTCGAGACGGCCATCGAAAGCCTCCGTCAGACGATCCAGTCGGGCCAGTGGCCGGTGGGCAGCAAACTTCCGGTCGAAGCCGACCTGTCGGAGGCCCTCGGGGTCAGCAGGAATACGGTGCGCGAAGCGGTACGCGTATTGGTCCATGTCGGTATGCTGGAAACTCGACAGGGGGACGGCACCTATGTGCGTGCAACCCGGGACGCCGGCGAAACACTTCGACGGATCGGCAGGACCCAACTGGCGGATCAGCTGGAAGTGAGAATCATGCTGGAAACGGAAGCGGCTACCCTGGCTGCGTCCCGCCGGACCGAGCAGGACCTGAAGATTATGACCAGCGCCCTCGACGCCCGGTCGAAAGCCGGGGATGATCTCGTAGAACGGATCAGGCACGACGAAGCCTTTCACCACGGTCTGGTTGCCGCCTCCCACAACTCTGCGCTCACCGAGCTGTATGACTATTTCTCCCACGCCATCAGCCAGACGATTGAGCGTACGGAAACCGACGCCGATTTGCCTGAACCGTCGCAGGAGGACCACGAACTGTTGCTCGCTGCGATTCGCCGTGGCGATCAGGCAAAAGCCGAACAGCTGGCCCGTGCCCTGCTCCGGCCCAGCCTTCAGGCCCTGCAAAAACAGGTGTCCTGAAACATGAAGTTCCGAATTGATACATTCACACTGCTTCTGCTTGGCGCCATTGTTCTGGCGTCTGTGTTGCCCGTCACCGGTAATACGGCCGACGTTTTTGCGTCAGTGGGTACGATTGCCGTTGCCCTGCTCTTTTTCTTCCATGGTGCGGCTCTGTCCCGGGAACAGATCATCGCCGGGGCGACACACTGGCGGCTGCACATCATGATCACTGCGCTCACGTTCGTCTTTTTTCCCCTGGCGGTACTGCCCATCAACGGCCTCAGCGAAATCGCCCCCTCGTGGATGCCGGAAGATCTGGGGCTGGGTTTTCTGTACCTTGGCGTGCTGCCTTCGGCGGTATCCTCTTCCATCGCCTACACGGCCATGGCGAGGGGAAATGTGCCAGCCGCTATCTGCAGCGCCGCTGCATCGAACGTGTTTGGCATGATGCTGACACCGTTTCTGCTGCTGTTACTGGTCAGTACGTCCGGCGGCGGGAATTTTTCGGTCGCAGAAGCCCTTCAAGACATCGTACTGCAACTGTTGCTGCCGTTTGCGGTGGGACATGCACTGCGTCCCTGGCTGGGCGGTTTTCTTGGACGTAACGAAAACCTGATGGCGCGATACGATAAATGTGTGATCTGGCTGATCGTTTATTCGGCGTTTTCGCATTCCGTGGAAAGTGGGCTTTGGCAAAACCTGCCGGCAAAAGCCATCGTGTTTGCGGTGGTGCTGTGCTTTGGCCTGCTGGCACTGTTCATGGTGATGGCACGGCTGCTGGTTCGCAGGTTCGGGTTCAGTCTCGAGGATGAAGCTGCCGTGGTGTTCTGCGGCTCGAAAAAAAGCCTCGCATCAGGCCTGCCAATGGCAAAGGTCTTGTTCTCCGGCCACCCGGGGTTCGGAATGATCGTTTTGCCGATCATGTGTTATAACCAGATCCAGGTGATCGTGGGAGCCATTCTGGCCCAGCGTTACCGCGCCAAAATCGACGCATCAGCCGCGGCCAGGGAGGCATCCGGGACCTAGGCTCAGCCTCCACCTCCCATGCCGCTGAACAGGCTGGCCAGAATCGCCAATCCAACGATCCAGCCAATAACCGCCGGCCAGAAGTTGACGAACTGCGGCGGCTGGTCCGCTTCCCCCTCGGCTGGCTCCGTCTCGCTGTGCGGGCGTTCCTCTGTCTTTTCGGGCACGTCCTGAAGGCTGAACCATTCAAACCAGCCCCCGAGAAAATGGGCAACTGCAACAGACAGACTTCCATTTTCAGCCAGAGGGCGAACCTGCGGTTCCAGCTTTCTGGCAATCTCGCGGCGGATGGGAAGCTTGTCAGCCGGCGGCTCGCACAATATCGCCTTCCAGATGCCCACATCCTGACTGCGGGATGAATCGTTCATCAGAGCCTTGATCTGGATGACGACCTCGCGCACCACCTGGGCCTCGGTGCCATCCAGGGGGCGATCGGCTTGCCCGGTTTCTTCCTGCTCTTGGGACTGAACGGCTTGCTGATGGGCCTGTGCGGGCGGTTCGTCCCGGTTATCAACAAACTCAGGGCTGCCCCCTGTTGCCTCCCGAAAGGCCTGGCTTAGCTTCCTGGCTTCGTCATCCGACGCAAACTTCAACTGTTGCTCATATGCCTGTTTTATCCGCTGACGATCGCCAGTCGGTTCAATTCCAAGGATTTCCCAGCAATTCATATAGCTGTAACTCCCAGCTCTGAGATTCATTACATTTTTGAGAGACAAATAGTGTGTAGTTCCCTACGATAGAACCTACACAACAATAGCGTTTCACTTTCCAGATCGGCAGATTATAGAATGTCACCCATCAGCAATTCGACAAAATTGGCATTCCGGACAACTCCCGTCCATCGCTTCGCCACGTTAGGCTGTGCTCTCACCGCCATTCTTGCAACAGCTCCCCAGGCTTGGGGCCAAAGCCCGGAATCAGAGATCTATCCAGAATTTCTCAGTGTTTCCGGGCAGCAGTCAGAGTTGCCCGAGGTTCTTAGCACCACTCGGCTGCGACAATCCAAACTGAAAGTGCCAGGCACCACGACCATTATTACCGGCGACATGATCCGCGATCTTGGCATCATGAGCCTAGTCGAGGTATTCCGGTTGGTTCCCGGCATGGTCGTTGGCGAACGCGGCAGCAACAATCAGGTAACCTCCTACCATGGTACATCGCAGTACGAACAGCGCAGGCTCCAGGTTCAGATTGATGGCCGAACTGCCTACCGGGTTAGTCTTTCCGATGTCGAGTGGATTGCCATGCCCGTTGCCCTCGACAACATAGAGCGGATCGAGGTTAGCCGGGGTCCCAATGCCGCCGCTTACGGGATCAATGCCTTTCTTGGCAGCATCAACATTATTACCCGCTCCCCGCAAGACACGGCAGGCATCGAAGCATACGGCTCTGCCGGCTCCAGGGGTCACCTCCGCACCTTTACATCCGTTGGCGACGCCGGTCAGGACGGAAGCTGGAGACTGTCATACGAAAAGCGCAAGTCCAACGGCTTCGACGCCCAGGTTGAAAATGGCGAACGCCGCCCCTTCCACGATGGTTACGATGTCAATAATTTCAACTTCGACAGCATCGTGACATTAGATAGCCGGCATTCCGTGGATTTCAGGGCCGGTGTTCTGGATGGAACCAATGAAGAAGACCTGTTCAAATCCGGCAAACTGGGGGCGACCACAGACCCTGATATTGTGATGGACGATTACTACCTGCAGGCAAGGTTTAACGGCGCCACATCGGATAACCACTTCTACCACTTCCAGACCAGCTACCAGAATCAGGACCGGAGGCAACGCTGGAGTGTGGCAATTCCAGCCGAGGAGTTTGTGACCCTGTTGCCACCGGATGTCACCTTCCCGACTGATCAGGGCCCCTTCATTGCCGACCTGAACGAGGACGCCGAAGAATCGCGACTGGAGTTCGAGTTGCAGGACACTGTGATACTGAGCCCCGAGTTCAAACTGGTGTCCGGCCTTGGATACCGCAAGGATACCTACCGGTCTGAAACCTTTTTCAACGGTGAAGGAAACAACTACCAGACCCGAGTCTTCGCCAATGCCGAATATTCGCCCCTGACCTGGCTGACATTCAACGCAGGTGGCAACTGGGAAAAAACCACAACGACCGACCAAGGTTATTTCTCTCCCAGGGTGGCGTCCAATTTCATCATCAACAGCAACCACGCCATCCGGTTTGTTTTCTCGCGCGCGGTCCGGACACCGGACGCATTTGAGCAGAACCCGGACTGGTCCTATCGCCCCAGAAATGTGCAGCCACCGTTTTCAGCACTTGAGGGCGCGCGTTTCCTCGTAGCAGACCTGGTGGATCAGGAGACTTCCACATTCGGCGAAACCCTTGAGGAGGAGTGGATTACCTCCCGGGAGATCAGCTATTTCGGACAGTTCCACTTGGATAACGCCTTGATGAGCGTTGAAGTTCGGTACTTCAACGACTATCTTCGAGATATGATCAGCGGCGTGATCAACGAAGAAGACTGGTACATTGATAACAACGTCGCCCTGGATCAGGAAGGTGTTGAATTGGAAGCATCACTTGAATTTTCCGGAACGATGCTGCGGGCAACCTACGCCTACCTTGACCAGGAGGGTCGATATACCGGTGATCCTGACAAGCTTCCCCCTAACACGCAACAACGAGCGGTGGACCTGCTGGGCCGACTCTCTGCCGGCCATTCAGGGAGTGCGGCCTGGATCCAGGACCTTCCCCTGGGATTGACCTCCTCTGCGGCTTTCTATATTGCTCAGGAGGTTCGGGATACGCGTTTCAAGCGGGCCGATTTCAGACTCGCCCGGCGAGTGGATCACTCGAATTTCAGCTACGTGCTGGCGTTGACCCTCCAGCATTACATCGACATGGAGCCCTGGATCAGCCCTGACAATATTATTGAGGACGCCAACCAGTATTTCGTTGAGGCCGGAATTAGATTCTGAACACTGACCAAGGATAGGACGTGACCCGGGACGGTATGACACGAGACCTCTGTTTCAGATGGCGGACCCTGATGCTGTCAGTCAGTCGTATTTGCCTTAAGCGGGTCCTCTGGGTTGTTGCCGGCCTGGTTTTACTGGCAACCGGTAACGCTCAGGAATCTCCCAACCAAACAGTCTACCTCGCCGGATCCGGGAATACCGCACTGGACCAACACGTTCAGGGATTGCTCCAAGAGAGGCTCGGCAACAACGTCACCATGCTGCCGATTGCCGACGAACAGATTCCGATGGTCGAGAATACACCAGTGGTCTCCATTGGGCCTTCAGCATTCTCCCGGGTACGCCAGGCCAATCGGTCGGCCCCGGTCCTCGCCATGCTGGTGGAGAAATCCTTCATCAAAGGCTTTGCAGAGATCGCGCCAGGCCAGATTTCAGGTGTCTTCTACGATGTTCCACTGCTGCGTCAGGCCCTGACGGGCAAGGCCATTCTGCCCCACGCCAATACGATTGCCATTCTGGCGACCACCAATTCTGTCGAACTGTACGAGCCGCTCATTGATCAACTCCCCGCCCACGAAATGAGTGCCCGGGTGTTTGTGGTCGATAGTAATGAGGATCTGATTCCCTCGCTGGTCAGAGCCCTCGGATACGGTGATTTCCTGCTTGCGGCACCGGATGACGCGATCTACAACCCGAGAACCATCAAACATATTCTGTTGACGGCATACCGACGCAATAAAATTGTCATCGGCCCGAGTCAGGCTTATGTCAAAGCCGGTGCCCTCGCCTCAAGCTATGCGCCCTTTCCCGCAATGGCTGATCGGGGCGCGGAGTTCCTGAACCAGTTCTTCGCGACCGGGAAATTTCCCGAGCCTGCCTATTCACCGGTATTCCGGGTTGAGGTTAATTACCAGGTAGCGCGCTCGTTGAACATTCCGGTTCCGGAGCGGGAGTACATCAATCAGTCCGTGCAAGATGAGTTAACCGGGAATGGAGGGCCAGCGGGTGAATAAACCAGAAAAAACCCAAGCCTCTCTGTCACGGAAACTGCTGCTGTTAGGGGCCATCCCCGCCATTGTCATGTTCATTGTCCTGATGAGCTTCTTCACGTCTGCACGGCTCGAGGATGCGCGCCAGGAACTGTCCGAAAGCAGCCAGATGCTCGCGGATAGTCTTGCGCCCGTTCTGGAATACGCCGTGGTTTCCGGGAATACCGTGGCGCTGGAGCAAGTGCTTTCCCAGTCACTCCGGCGCAGCAAAGCAGACTGGATACGTGTGACGGACGTGATGGGAGAGCAAATAGGCTTTGTCGCCACCGGCGCGACCAGCAACCCTGTGCAATCCGGCCAGTACGACATCTACGAGACGGAAATCCTTCAACAACCCCTGCAGCTCAATGGGGGGCGGGATAGCGAGTGGTTCACGCCAGAATACGGGTTTGACTCCGGAGCCCTCAGGGTCGGCACGGTTCAGGTAGGCGTCAGCACAGAACTGCTCGACAACCGACAACAGGATATCCTCTGGACGTCACTGGCCGTCGGAATTGCTCTGCTGTTATTTACCATTTTGCTGATCCATCACTATCTGAACACGATCCTTTCGCCCATCCGGGACCTCTCAGGCCGGGTAGCAAAACTCATCGACCGGAACTATACCGAAGAGCCACTGAGTGGCCACCGAAGCTCCCGTGAAGTGGTGGAAATAGAGGAACAGCTTAACGAACTCGCCACTCATCTATCAGGATTGCAGGCGGCCCGGGAGCAGACGCTGCTGGCATCGGAAAGTGCCCGTCAGAAAGCCGAATCGGCGAATCAGTCAAAGTCGGAATTTCTGGCCACCATGAGTCACGAGTTACGAACCCCCCTTAACGGGGTGCTGGGCATGATCGACCTGGTACAGGAGGAGTCTCTGAGCCATCGCCAGCGGGATTACCTGAATACCGCCCGCCAGTCCACCGAGGACCTCCTGACCGTCATCAGCGACATCCTGGACTACTCCCGAATCGACAACGGTTCCCTGGAACTGGATAGCCAGGAATTCGACCTGCGAAAACTGATCTCGAACTGCACGGCGACATATCGACATGTCGCCGAGGAACGGGGGCTCGCACTCAACCTCAGTTTCTTCGGCGACTGGCCGGACAACCCGAATGTGATTGGTGATGCACCGAGACTCCGACAAATCCTCGCTGGTCTGATCGACAACGCCATCAAATTTACCGGCGACGGTTTCATCAATATTCAGGCTGGCTGTTTTGCCCTCGAAGACGGCTGCATCATTCTCAATTGTACGGTCAATGACTCGGGCTCAGGCATTCCTGTGGAGCGCCTGCCCGACATCTTCAATTCGTTCGAGCAGCTAGACAGCGGAGACGGTCGGCTCTATGGCGGCACCGGCCTTGGACTGTCGCTGGTCCAGAGACTGGTGGAATTGATGGGTGGCCATATTCAGGTGGAAACCGACCTTGGCAAAGGCTCCTCGTTCCGATTCGAGCTCCCGTTTGAGCTCGCCAACGACCCCGGCACGACAACCCCACCTGAGACGGCGGCCCGCAACCGCGGAACCGGCCTCGCGCACGCACTGGTGGTCGAGGACAATCTTGTAAACCAGCGCGTGGCGAATGCCCTGCTCACTCGGCTGGGGTTCAAGACCGACTCGGCAAATAACGGCAGGGAAGCGCTCGAAATGGTCCAGTCGAATCATGCTGGTTACGACGTGATCCTCATGGACTGCCAGATGCCCATCATGGATGGGTACGAAGCCACCCGGCACATTCGCGAGTGGGAACAGGGAAATGGCCAGACCGGTACACCTATCATTGCGTTGACCGCCGACGTTCTGCCCGGCACTGAACACAGTTGCCTGGAGTGCGGCATGAATGACTATCTGGCCAAACCCGTTCGAAAAGAGAACCTGCAGGAAGTTCTGAAGCGCTGGGTTCAACTCTGACGTGGCGCCGGGCGAATGCCGATGACTAAAATCAGGCTGAGAAAATAGTCACGGTCGGGCGATGCCGCGACCCATCGGTGAGCGGGTGCTCGAAAGCCCCGCCCCTCCCAAACCAACTATTTGGTCGTGATGCTTCCCTGCGCTCGGCTGGTCCAGGCGCGCCCATCGCCGCGACGGGATGTAATGGTCGACGTTCCACTGCCGGTAGCGCCTTCATATTCGCCAGTACCGCCCATCACTGTCCAGGTCGCTGGCTGCTCTTCTTCACCAAGCAAATAGGAAAGATACAGCATGTCGCCATTGTCCGAGATACTCGTGCAATAGCCGGCACCTCCGGCTCGTCCAGAGCCATCGACGCCTTGGTGTCCAGTGCACCATTGGCTAGATACGTCGCCGTCTGCCTGAACCACGGTTGCATGGTTCCTGATGACCGTTCTACCTTTTGTCCCGTTAGGCATCTCCACAGCTAGCCCCGGGGCAGTTTGTACCCAATAGAGAGTGCTGTCGACCTTCTCGGTATCTGCCAGGGCAGTGAACGCTACGCAGATTGCAAAAGCGCCAATGGCGCCGGTATATATCTTTTCCATGATTGCGACCCCTAATCAGTTGTTATGACTTTTTGCGGGACTTCCCGCGCAGGGATTGGTATTTCCTGCATTGGCGCACAGGTCTCAGCAATCTTCAGCTGAAGAAGGGCCGCGCTAGCACACTCCATTGATACGCGTGTCCACGTAGTTAGTTAACGATTGCACATAGTTTCGGGAATGCAAGCCGGAAATCCGAAATCGGCAGACGACGCTAAAATGCCTCTTTTTAGCAGTGTCCACAGTAGGTGCCGATCACGACGAACAACTGTAGTGCGATGACCCACCGACCCCAAAGAGTTCCGACGGCTTCAGCCTGTAATATTTCTCTTCCACGTCTTTCGACTGCTCGGCATATGGCTGGGTCATGACTTCCTGCAACTCTCGCAGCAAAGAATAGTCCCCAGCCATCGCCTGCTGATACGCCGGCACAACAAGCCACTCCCTCAGACTGTATTTTGGATTGACGAACTTCATCTGGCGGGACAGCTCCTCACGAGAGCGAGGTTCAGTGAGCGACTTCCATTTTGTGAGCCATTCTGACCAGCGCCTATCCATCTCCTCGGGAGCTGCGTCATACGTCGAGCGCCTGTAGAAGCTGTTTTTAAGTGGGCCAATGTCATCGGGCACCCCCGAGAGCTCACGAAAGAAAATGGTGTAATCGACAGGCGTTTTAGCCATCAAGGATCCGAGCTCGCTCAACAAGTCCCCGTCAAAAGTGGGAAGTCCGAGTTTGGAAGCCCACATTTTCTCCAGTTGCGCCCGCATCACTTTTGGAAAATCACGTTGTATCTCGTCAAGTTGTTGCAGGTGGTCCAGATCCTCGGTCAGCAATGGCTTTAGCGCCGAACAAAACATCTGGAAGTTGCGCTCGGCTGCCACGGGCTGATTCAGGAATGAGAAGTGCTGTCCGCCACCCGTCCACGGCTGGTAGTGCGGATCAAAAACGTCACAGAATCCGAATGGACCGTAGTCGAGTGTGAAGCCGCCGGCCGCACAGTTGTCACTGTTAAAGTTACCTTGGCAGTAGCCGACGCGGATCCAGTCTGCCACAAGCGCGGTGAGCCGGCTCAGAAACTCGCGTGCAAGACACACCACTTTTTCGGCGGTGGCCAGCGTCTGGTCGATAACGTCACCGTACTCACGATCAATCAGGTGCAAGACGATCTTCTCGAGCTCCTCCATGGCTTGCGGATGTTCATTCTTGCGGGCACGCCGACTGAATAGCTCGATTTGGCCCACCCGAATGAATGACGGTGCAACACGCGTCGAGACAGCAACTGGCTCCGAGACAAGCACGTCTGGATTCGTCGAGCGTGAGCCTTCGGAGTACCACGGCCGCCTGACCTTCTCTGTTTTTGAAACGTACAAACTGAGCGACCGTGACGTTGGCACTCCAAGCGCGTGCATATGCTCCTGTGCCAGGAACTCACGCACACTCGACCGCAGGACTGCCCGGCCGTCCGCGCCGCGGCAGTATGGTGTCCGGCCGCCACCTTTTAGCTGCATTTCCCAGCGCTGGCCATTGATGACGGCCTCAAGCACTGAAATTGCGCGACCGTCGCCGTATCCGTTGCCGGTTTGAAACGGGCACTGTTGGGTATATTCGGTGCCAAAGATGGAAAGTGCATAGCCGCACGCCCACCCAACCGTGCGCATTGGCTCTGGAACGTGCGATAGGTCGCCGGAGAACACGCGCATAAAGTCGTTCGACCGCGCCATGCTGTCGGCGAAGCCCAGTTCATGAAACAAGGTTTGGCCGTGCGCAACGTACTCGGGGTTTTCGATTGGTGTGGGTTTGACCGGAACGTAGTGGCCCGAGAAGACTTGTCGCGGTGCATGGTCGGCTCCGTTTGCTTTCCCTTCAGGGTCACAGTTGAGAGTGTCCACGAGCGAGTAGTCTGCAAACTTGGCGAGATCGTCGAGAGTCGAGACCATAGTGGGTGTTTCCCGGGACGGTCGTTTTAGCATAGGGACTCCTCGTGGCCAAATGTGGTGGGCATTCTTCAAAACTCCACTACCGATTCCTGAGCACTGCTAACTATTGCGATAACTCGCAGGAAAGGCGCGGAACAGAAAGACGATACCGTTCGGGGTGGCCCGACCAGGTCGGACGCCTACTGTAGTAGGAGAAGTTGCCTGGCTGGGACCACATGTCCCAGCCAGGCGCCCAACTGATGACCTGGTTTGGCGCCGGCAATGAGCTGCACCGTGACTGGCGGAACGACGAATTAAGAACTTCGTGTGGTCGTCTACCGGGCCAGTACCGCGTCAGACCACCGGTTCTCTCATGGTGACGAATTCTTCCGCAGAGGTCGGATGGATACCGAGCGTGGCATCGAATTGCGCCTTGGTGGCACCGGCCTTGATTGCGACCGCCAGCCCCTGGGTAATTTCTCCGGCATCCGGCCCCACCATGTGGGCACCCAGCACCTTGTCATTCGACTCATCGACCACCAGCTTCATCAGGCATCGTTCATCGCGGCCGCTCAGGGTGTGTTTCATTGGGCGAAACTCCGACCGGAAAATCTTCAGACGGTAACCGGCTTCTCTGGCTTCATCCTCGGTCAAACCTACGGTCCCGATATTGGGCTGGCAGAACACCGCCGTCGGAATAGCCGAGTAGTCCATTTCACCCTCTCCGTCACCGAACAGTCGGCGCGAGAGAACCATACCCTGAGCGAGGGCCACAGGCGTGAGCTGAGGAGTTCCGATGACATCGCCAAGTGCGGTGATGGACGGGACCGTTGTCTGAAAGTGCTTATCCACCCGAACATGACCTGAATCCGCCAGTTCGACCCCGACGTTTTCCAGCCCAAGCCCCTCTACCAGAGCCTTTCGGCCAGTTGCCGCCATGACCAGTCCGGTTTCCAGAGTTTCGCCATTATTGAGATCCACCCGGTAATGCGCACCTTCAGGCTTGACCGATTCGATTGTGACTCCAAACCTGAGATTGACGCCTTTTTTACGCATCTCCTGCTCGGTGAAGTGACGGATATCGGTATCAAAGCCCCGGAGAAACAGGTCGCCGCGGTACAGCAGGGTTGTTTCAACACCAAGACCGGCAAGAATGCCTGCAAACTCAACCGCAATGTAGCCCCCGCCCCAGACGACTGCCTGCTTCGGAAGCTGTGGGAGGTAGAACATCTCATTGGAGGTCAGAATGCATTCTTTGCCCGGAACGTCCGGCACAACCGGCCAGCTTCCGGTAGCTACGGTAATGTGCTTGGCGCTGTACGACTGTTCACCAACCACGACGGTGTTGGCGTCCCTGAACGTGGCAGTGCCCTCAATGATCGTAACGCCGGCATTTTCCAGCAGTCGGCCATAAATCCCGTTCAGGCGTTCGATTTCTGCATTTTTATTCGCCACCAGTGTGGGCCAGTCGAACGTCACATCCCCAACCGGAACGTTCCATCCGTATCCTCCCGCGTCTTCCAACTCTTCATGGACATGGGCGCCGTAAACGAACAGTTTTTTCGGAACACAGCCTACGTTGACACAGGTGCCCCCCAGATAACGGGATTCAATCACTGCAACCCGGGCTCCACGCTGGGCCGACATCCTGGCGAGACGGACCCCACCGGAGCCGGCACCAATTACAATAAGATCAAAATCCTGGCTATCAGACACTGTGTCTCCTGTTACTCGTTAGAAACTAACTCTGGCCTGTCGCGGCCGCTTTGCTTTCGGGATGTACTTCCCTGAACAGAACGTGATCTTCGAAATCTCCGAGTCTGATCTTCCCCAGGCTGTGGAATCCCTCGGACTCATAGAACGGCAGGTAACGGCTGTTACCGGTATCCAGAACCAGACCGCTACCTCTCGGATTCTCGGAGCAGAGTTTCTCCACCGTCTTCAGGAGAAGGCGTCCGTAGCCACGATTCTGGTATTTGGGGTTGACCCCCATCAGCGGCAGCTGGTGGGCGAGAGGCTGGGGCAACATGTTCCGTATCTTTTCGTGGTAATCCAGATACCGGCGTGTCGATGCAAATCCGGTGGTCAGTACCATGCGAATGCGCCAACTGAACTGGTCGGCCAGATTCATACGTAACTCCGGATCCCCAATGAAGGCCACCGCCACCAGCGTATCGTCGACCATCACGCCAATCGCTTCCTGCTCGAACCCAAAATAAAGATCAATCAGCTCGCGGATGGTGGCACGGATACGCTGATCGTAACCCGCGCGGCGATGATCGAACAGATACTGGAACGTTGGCTCATTCCTGTACGCATGGTACAGGATCGATCGCGCCTCATTGGTCGCGGTTTCATCCAGGCGAACAATGACCGGCTCTGACTTATTTTTGTTTTCGCTGCCGTTACTCATCCTTACCCTCTCCTGCTGTGGTCCGGAGAATCAGCCCCGGAAACTGTGGAACGGAATCAGATTGTAAGTGTCAGGCGCACAGAAACGCGGCCCGGCTCATCGGCGCGGTCCATCGCCGCCTGATCAACAATGACGCCATGGCCGGAATTGAGTCTCTCCAACCAGGCAGCCACCTCTGCAAAGGGCGCATCCTCTATCCAGACACGGATAGCGTTCTCACCGCTGGGCTCGAAGCGCTGTAACGACAGCCCCGCTTCGCGGGCCGAACCGGTTACCAGCGCCATCAGCGCCCGACCATCTGCTACGTCGGCAGTGCCCTGGCCGGTCTGCCCGCCCGGAGTTCCCAGCCGTTTGATGGTGGTTTCATTCGCTTGCATCCAGGCGAGCAGCTCAGCCGCACTCTGCCGTTCGGCAACCGCAGCGTCATGAAAATCGGAGGCTGGCTGCCAGATCGCGAAGTAAAGCAGGCCCACAAAAACGGCGACCGCCAGCACTGTCAGCGCCTGCTGGTCCCGCCTCGGTAACTGGTCGTACTGCGCTATCAGTTTGCCGACAGCCGGCTGATCCTTGATTCTCTGGAACATCCGTTAACCTCCGGAAACGGTCAGGCGCCCACGGGCGCCACTGGCTTCATTCACAACCGATCCGATCTGGGCTTCCAACCCCTGATTGGTCAGCCCATTGCGCAGGGTACTCAGTCGGTCATAGCTGTCGGCCCTGACATCAACAACCAATTCACCGCGGGATCGGCTGAAGTTCACGGAGTTGAAGCTTACGGACTGTGAACCGGGGAGCTCGGAATATTCCTGCCCGGTGTACTTCATCAAGGTGATGAAATCCAGATCCGGCCCTTCCGCCCCTGCAACTCGCAACTGACCTTCTATTACTCGACGCACATTGCTGGCATTGGTACGAGTATCCCCGGGAAAGGCCTCGCGGTATATGACCATGGCCTGTTCCTGCAACTCGCTCGCCTTGTTGTCATAATAAAAACCGGTTCCGACTTGCAGTGCAACCTGGAGTCCAAACCAGACGGCGGCAACAGCAATTAGCGGTTTCCAGGGTTTAAGCGGACTGGTTTTGTTGACCCGGGTGGAAAATTTTCCCTGGCAGAGATTGATCGGATAAGAGAGATGATGGTGGTGGGCATGCGCCAGGAGTTCCAGGGGCATGAGTTCCAGAATTTCCCGATGTACTGCGAGGCGGCCCGGCGACTTTAACTCTCCAACCACCGACTGCTGATACTCGAACTCTTCCTCGGTGCCATAGAGTGTCACCGGAACTTCCGCAACCACTTCCTCTGACGGCGGTACCGCCAGGGTATGGGCGAACATCCCGAGATTGGCGGACTGCATGCTCAGCCACTCCCCACGGTCACTGACCATCAGGGCCGTCTCGCCGTCCAGACACACAGACCAGCCCCCTTCGGTCAGTGGTAACAGTGCCGCGTCCGGATATATGGCATCAAGGCGAACATGCTCCCAGCCGGAAAATAGCGCAACCCATTGCGCCATCCTCTCGTCGTCTATCGCCGCGACCCGGTACCCTTCGTCGGCATGACGGCCGAGGGCCAGATGCACCGTGTCGATATCCTGGGCAATCTGCTCTTCCACAGCGTAAGGAAGCGCCTGATTGATAAACCGGCTCTGCTTGGCCGGTATATCCGCAATGCAGAACAACGCCTCATCTCCCGGGATCAAACCGATCAGCAGCACATTATCGAGCGCATTCTGGCCCAGGGTCTGCTCGATCTCGACCTGAGTATCGCCGGTTCCACGTGCCTGGGTATCCCCGCTGGCATCATGCAACACCCAGTTAAAGGACTGTGCCTCGGGATTCACTTCGGGGTCCGCAAGCGGAGGCACCGGCCGCACATAAAGGCGAAAAGACATGGTTATCCTTCTGAGATAGTGAAAGGCTCTTTGGTAATTCTGTTCTTCTGTCCGGTATCCCTTCGAACCGTCCGGACTTCCCCTTCCGGGTTGCGGAAAACCGTAGCGACCATGTTCACAACACGGCTATCGTAGGTAATCCGTGATACAACTTCAAAAAAACGGGTTTGCAGGCTCAGGCCGGTCGACTTCAGTCCCAGTCCGGCAAATTCTGGCAGCGCCAGAAAATCCTGCAGATCCTCGAACCGTTCTTCCTTCCTTTTTTCAAGAATAGCCGCCGCCTGGGCATCCGTCAGTTCCTCATGGAGGGACCTCAGCACCTCAGCAGTGGCGGTGTTCACATTGATCCCCACACCGGACACCGGGAGCGCCGCAACATGTGGGCGCAGTTTCTGGTAGGTTTCCGGCCCCACACCTTCGACCAAACGCAACTCACTGACACTCACGAACGGCTGATTCCCCGCCCGATATGCTTGTTCCGCTGACAGGTATTGTCCGTCCTCAGCGCCGTAAGCGCTAACGGTCTGATCGTTCTCGTCGATCCAGTCAATCAACGCGTCCACACTGACTTCAGAGATCTCCAGAGCCGCCAGAAGACGGGAAAATCGTTCTTTCGCGAGCGTATTCACCTGGCCATTGGGAGCCACCAGATCATTGAGGTTGAAGCGTCCGCCGAGGTCATCAATCTGCACCTCTGCCACGCCGTTCTCGTCCAGAGGCAGGATGGCGGCGTTCATGGCCCAGAACTCATCGAGGCTATCGACCATTTCATTCGCTTCCTTGTCCTCCTCGTAATCCCGGACCAGAATCCGGCGAGCAAAGGCCTCGGCGCCCAGCGCAATACTGGTCCCCTGCTGCTGGGCCAGATAATGCCCCGCCTTGAAGACCCGAACGCTTTGCTGCTGTGTCATGCCAGCCGCCAACATTACGACCAGCGCCATCGCGAGCAACACCATGATCAGTGCTACGCCACGCTGCCCTGTACGACCAAAACGAGCGCTTAAATTGCCACTTGTCACCTTCAGCCCCCCTGCCCCTGGGCACCGGGATCGGTGTTATCCTCCGGAACTTCCTCTTCTTCGGTTTCACTGGCGGCTTCGGCAGCCTGATTGACGACACTCTGCGCCTCATTCGCATCAAAGTCCGGCAATACGAAAGTTCGCACCAAAACCCCAAACCGCTCATGCTCCAGGGTTACTTCGATGCCCATCGGTAATGGCGTTTCAGGACGACTACCAGGATTGATTCCCGCCATCATCTCGTTAGTTGGCCACTCTGGCTGCCAACTCCGCTCGTCATTGAGAAACCGGACTTCAAAGTCCAGTACGTCCTCAAGCAGCAACACATCCCGGCTATTATCTTCCTGTCCCTGATCCACCGTGGGCCAGTAACGCCGACGCAGTTCGTCACCGGTAAACTCCCATGCCGCTCGCTGAAGGCCACTTCGGCGGGTACCGAGAGGGTTACGCCAGCCCTGACGTGTCAGTATCAGCGCAAAATCCTCTTCGCGGCTTGTGAGCGCGGGCTTGTAGTCGCCATAAATATCGCGAGCGGATCGATTCACAATCTGGGTGATATCCCGTTCGAGAAGCAGCATGGCGCGCTGCAAACCATCAAAATCTTCTGCCAGTTCGTTAACCCGATCCCGTGAGGTGACGACGCCGCTGATTACCTGCCAGACACCAAGGCCAATGACGGCCGTGATGGTGACGGCGATGAGAACTTCCATCAGCGTAAAGCCCTGCTGGGAGCGCGGAGTCAAAGCAGCCATCAGTTCTGCCCCAAAAAAGCGGACAGGGTATGGACCGGAGCCGGATCGGATCTCTCATTGCGATAACGCGCCACGGTCACCTCCACGCGCCTCATCGTCGGCTCTTCTGTAGCCAGGACCCGGGTGGTTACTTGCCAGCGGAAGGGGCCGTAATCCGTGTCTCGGGAATTTTCGGAAATACCGGGCAGGTTCTCCTCCAGACGGAGTTCATTGATGCGGTTATCTGCAAGCCAGCCCGCCAGGGTTTTATCCCGGATTCGCTCATAGCTGGAAATGTATTGACTGCCCACCTCGGCCGCAGCAGTCGCAATCAGACCAAAAACCAGCAAGGCCACCAGAACCTCTATCAGGGTAAAGCCTTTCTGATGCCTCACAGCTCGGCCTCTTCGTCGCCCGGCTGTCGCCATTCAATGGGAGAGAAACCATCCGAAGCCAGCACGTGCACGTAGTCGTTGTTTTTGCCGATGGTGAACTCAATCTCAAACGGTGTTGTTTCGCCGCTGGAGAAGAACACGACATCCGGACGCAGTTCATCCTCGGCGGATGCCAGCCTGGGCGCGTCCCCCTCGACGAATTCCGTTACCACAAGCCAGTCCGGAAGGCTCCTCTCACGGAAAAGGCGTTCCCCGGAGGCTTTCCAGTCACCGGTCTCGTCCTGAAAGGCGACAAACTGATAACTATCGGGTTCCAGGAGCAGGCCAAGCTCCAGGTTATTGACAACCGCCTGCTCCGATGCCGTTTGCATCAGCAGATAGAGATCGCGAACCTCGTTCTTGAGTTCCCGCTGCTGGGAGCTGCCGCCCATTGTAAATACGGCAAGGGCGGCCAGCAGTCCGACGATAATCAGGACAACCAGTATTTCGAGCAGTGTGAAACCGGCCTGCTGCGTCCTGGAGTGCACAATGATTTAATCCTTTGTGTTCCAAGCGCTGATGTCCGCCGCATCACCTTCTCCGCCTTCCTGGCCGTCGGAACCGTAGGAGTAGAGGTCGTAGGGCCCTTCGGTACCCGGACTGACGTACTGATACTCAGTGCCCCAAGGGTCTTCGGGTACGCTCTTCAGATACCCATCCGGGTTCCAGTTTTTCGGTTCCGGGCTCCCGCTGGGCTTGGTTACGAGGGCTTCCAGACCTTGCTGGGTCGACGGGTATTGGCTGTTATCGAGGCGATAGAGGTCCAGCGCATTGGCAATATTGCTGAGCTGGGTCTCTGCGACCGTCACTTTCGCCTGGTCACTTCGGCCCATGATATTGGGAGCAACAATTGCCACCAGAAGGCCAAGTATCACCATGACCACCATGATCTCAATCAGGGTGAAGCCGCGATTTTGGGTACGCATTTTCAGGTTTGGAATCGTCATAGTCTCACTCGTCATTGGCGTGAAATCCCTTTTTTAACGTTATCAGGTCATCGAATACCTGGTGTTGTTAGCCCACCAGGTTACTCATATTCAGAATTGGCAGCATAATGGCCAGAACGATAATCAGCACCACCACACCCATGATCAACAACATCATCGGCTCAAACAGTCCAACAATCGCCGCAATCTTGGACTGCAGGGTGTTCTCCTGCATGCGGGCGGTCCGTTCCAGCATACTGTCCAGTTCACCGCTGGCCTCACCACTGGCAATCATGTGCAGCATCATCGGCGGGAAATATCCGGTCTGATCCAGAGAACGGTGCAAGGATCCCCCTTCACTGACCTTTCGTGCGGCTACTCTCAACTCACTCCGAAGGAAGTCGTTTGAAAGCACCTCGCCCGCAATCCGCATGGCTTCGACCAATGGGACACCGCTGGTCGTCAGGATACTGAGGGTGCTGGCATAACGGGCTGTACTCACCCCCCTTACCATTCCGGAAACCAGAGGCAAGTGCAGAAGGCGCTTATGAAACCGCATCCGGAAACCCGGTTTGCTCAGGGCGACGCGAAATGCCACCACTGCGATGATCAATAAAATAAGAAGGTAGACACCGTAATCCGCAAGAAATTCCGAGACCGTTAACATCGCCGTGGTCAACGCGGGCAGCTCCTGCCCCTGTTTGACGAACACTTCAATGATATCCGGAACCACATAAGTGAGCAGAAACACGACGATGGCAATCGCGACCACACTGAGAATGATCGGGTAGATGGCCGCCAACTGAATTTTCTGGCGCGCTTCCTGCCGGCTTTCGGTGTAATCCGCCAACCTGTTAAGAACCAGGTCAAGGTGACCCGCGTGCTCGCCGGCCGACACGGTGGACCGGTACAGGCGGGGAAACGCTCTCGGGAATTCCCCGAGGCTGTCCGCCAGGGTATACCCTTCCATGACCTTTGCCCGGATCGCGATCAGCATACTGCGGATTCTGGGCTTCGAGGACTGTTGGGCCGCGGCCGACAGTGCCTGTTCCACAGGAATGCCTGACTGTATCAGGGTCGACAGTTGCCGGGTAACCAACGCAAGATCCGGGGCTGAAAGTGATCCGCGACCGCCGAGGGGATTGGAGCGTAACTGTTTTTCGGTGGAAGGTTCCACAGCCAGGGGGGTCAAACCCTTCTCCCGTAGCTGCTGGCGAACAGCACGCGCTGCGTCTGCCTCCATCACGCCCTGCTTCTGCTTACCTCGGGCGTCCAGTGCTTTATAGTCAAATGCAGGCATGTGTTAGCGGCCCCGGTAGGTAACGCGCAGAACCTCTTCCACGCTGGTTATACCGTCCAGAATCTTCTGAACGCCATCAGCGTGGATACTAGGCCCATGTTGTCGCGCCACTTTTTCGAGTTCAAGTTCCCCGGCCCGTTTATCGATCAGCCCACTTAATTCGTCCGTTATTGGCACCACCTCATAGATACCTATGCGGCCCCGGTATCCCAGATCATTGCAATGTTCACAGCCTACGGAACGGTAAATGGTGGGAGGCAGAGAGGGATCCAGTTGCAGGAACTCGCATTGTTCTTCCGAAGGCGTATAGGATTCGCGGCACTCCTTGCACAAAACCCTGACCAGACGTTGCGCCACAATGCCTACGAGACTCGACGAAATCAGAAATGGCTCGATTCCCATATCCATCAACCGGTTAATCGCGCCGACAGCGGTATTGGTGTGAAGAGTGGATAGAACCAGGTGACCGGTTAAACTCGCCTGGACGGCGATTTCAGCGGTTTCGAGGTCCCGGATCTCGCCAATCATCACGACGTCGGGATCCTGCCGCAAGATCGCCCTGAGGCCGCGGGCAAAGGTCATGTCTACCTTGGCATTAACCTGGGTTTGCCCGATACCCGGCAAATCATACTCAATGGGATCTTCAACGGTCAGAATGTTACGGCTACGGTCATTGATCTCCTGCAGCGCGGCATACAGGGTTGTCGACTTACCGGAACCCGTTGGACCGGTTACCAGCAAGATGCCATAGGGGCGATAGATAAGCTTTCGGAGAATCTTGAGGTCGTTCCCGTCCATACCAAGAGATTCCAGGCGAATAGCCCCTGCCTGCTTGTCGAGGAGACGCAACACTACCCGCTCCCCGCTTGATGAAGGCATGGTGGACACGCGGATATCCACCTCTCGCCCGGCAACTCGTAACGCTATTCGACCATCCTGGGGCACCCGCTTCTCTGCAATATCGAGCTTGGCCATGACCTTGATTCGGGACACGAGCAAGGGCGCCAGGGCGCGCTTGGGCTGAACAACCTCTCTCAAAACCCCGTCGACACGAAACCGCACGACCAGCCGTTTTTCATAGGTTTCAATGTGAACGTCCGAGGCACTGGTTTTGACGGCTTCTGTCAGGATCGCGTTGATCAGGCGAATGATGGGAGCGTCATCTTCCTGTTCAAGCAGATCCTCGGTTTCGGGAACAGAATCTGCCAGGGAGGCCAGGTCCATATCATCACCGATGCCCTCCACCATTTGCATGGCTTCGGCAGAATCGTTCTGGTACGCGGCATTCAGCGCATGATCGAACCGATCCGGATCGATGGTGGAAAATCTCGCACGGCCACCGCTCACCCGGTTGGCTTCGGCGAGCGCCGAATGAGAAGCTCCGGGGCGAATCAGTATGATTGGATCGCCATCATCCGAGCGTGTCAGTATAACGCCGTTGCGTTTGGCAAACGTAAAAGGAAGACGGCCCAGCGGAGCATCCTGCTGCTGAAATTCGGATTCTGTAGTCAAGGTCTTCCCCGTCCTGAAATTCTTTTTGATTCAATCAATTCAGAAAGGCTACCACAGGATATGGAACCGCTGAATAACTCTATACACTATACTGCCAATAAAACATTGCCGTCTGATAACCTGTGGGCTTTTTTCCTGCCCACCAACATCATCCAGGATGATCAATGCTCTTATACAACGAACGGCTTCCTCTGCTCCTCGCCATTATTACAGGCGCGGCAATGGTGGGTGTGACAGCCTGGCAGGTCTATAGTTTCGTGCTGACCAAAAACCAGCGGGCCGTGCTCGACGAAACTCAACCAATCACTCGGAATGCCTCGGCGGTAGGCCAGCCACCGGAAATCGACTTGGCCTCTCTGACCCTGTTCGGTATTGCAGGCGAGGATGGCGCCGTGCGGCCAGAGGAGACCGAAAACCTCCCGGAAACCAACCTTCGCCTCTACCTCAGGGGCGTCCTTGCGGCAGAGGGTGAATTCCCCGGCAGTGCGCTTATTGAGGATCAGAAAGGCAACACCGAAGCCTATCCCGTCGGTGATGAACTGCCCGGAAATGCCACCCTTCGTTCCGTGCACCCGAACCGAGTTGTCATTGAACGGGGAGGTAAACTCGAAAACCTTTTCTTCCCCGAGAATGAAGACCGGTCGGGCATATCGTTTGCCGCCAGTGACGAGGAGGAACAGCAACAGACCACGCCCGTCTCACGGTCATCTACGGCCCCATCCAGGCAACCGTCGCCGGATGCGAACGATGAACAGCGCAGAGAGGAAATTCGCCGGCGCCTTGAGCAACTCAGGGAACGCCTCCGGAATAACAGTAACTGAGGCCGGACATGGTTACGGCCGCTTCAGCGTTTCGGCGCCGGACCTTTCTAGTGCCAGCACTGCTGTTGGCCACCGCTGTTTACGGCGCACTGGAACTCAGCAGCCGCCTGATGAACTACGTTCAGGAAGAGTTCGGTACGGAAGCCTACGAGCGCCTTGAAAACTGGCAGAGACTCCATACGCTTGCTGCCAACGCCCCGACTGAACGCCAGCTCCGGCTGGTTAACCGCTTTTTCAATCGAGTGAGGTTTGTCAGTGACATCCAGCACTGGGGCGAAGAAGACTACTGGGCCACACCGGTGGAATTCCTGACCACCAATGCCGGCGACTGCGAAGACTTCTCCATTGCCAAGTACCTCACCCTGAAATCCATGGGAGTCCCGGACGACCAGTTACGGGTTGTCTACGTCAAGGCTCTCGAGTTGAACCAGGCCCACATGGTGCTTGCCTGGTACCCCGAACCGGACGCCGACCCCCTCATCCTGGATAATCTGATAAATGACATTAAGCCTGCGTCACAACGCACTGATCTTGAACCCGTTTATAGCTTCAATGGTGAAGGACTTTGGCTTAACAACTCTGGCGGGGAGCGAAAGCGGATCGGCGAAGCCCAGAAGCTTTCCCGGTGGCAGGAACTCAACGATCGGCTGATCGATTCACTTCGGCCCTGACCCTGCTGGCGGCAAATGACACCCTGAATGTCGCCAAGCGACACCGCATTCGCTCCCGAAGCCACTAGAATGCCCGACATCAACCAAGTATCGGGGAGCAAACGCATGCGACGCTGGAATGGCTGGGGCGACGAGACTTTCAATCTGGCGCTGCCCAAGGAAGGCAAAGGGTTTCTGACGGAGCGCATAGGCATCGGCCAGCCCCTTGCCGACGCCGCTCTACAGGACGTTTGCGACAAGGTTCCTGAATCCCGGCTCCCCGCATCCTCAGGCAGCGCACTTGGCGGCCTGGTCGACACCAGCCCTGAGGCAAGGGTGCGGCACGCCCGGGGGCAAAGCCTCGCGGACTGGCTGGCCATGCGCAGCGGAGAGTTCGGGGTATTCCCCGACGGAGTCGCTCGCCCGCGTTCCGGTCAGGACGTCCAGACCCTCCTCCGCTTCGCAAGGGAAAACAATGTTCACCTGATCCCTTATGGCGGAGGCACCAGCGTTGCCGGGCACATCAACCCTTTGGCTGTCGACAAACCCGTGCTGACCGTCGATATGGGCGAGATGAACCAGCTCACAGACCTGGACACGGAAAGCCAGATTGCAACCTTCGGTGCCGGCACACCCGGTCCGCTGGTTGAATCCCAACTGCGCGCCCACGGCTATACGCTCGGGCACTTTCCGCAGTCGTTTGAATTGTCCACCATTGGGGGCTGGGTCGCGTCACGCTCCAGCGGACAGCAATCCCTGAGGTACGGTCGCATAGAACAACTGTTTGCAGGCGGGCGCGTTGAAACCCTGCTCGGAACATTGAACCTGCCAACCATTCCGGCCTCCAGCGCGGGCCCGGACATCCGCGAGGTAATACTGGGCTCGGAAGGCCGGCTTGGCGTGATTACTGAGGTCAAGGTTCGGGTCAGCCGGCTACCGGAACAAGAGAGTTTCCACGTGGTGTTTTTCCCGGACTGGGAACAGGCCCGGGCCGCATGTCAGCAACTGGTCCAGAATCGAACACAACTTTCCATGCTGCGGCTGAGTAACGCCGTTGAAACCGAAACCCAGCTCGCTCTTGCCGGCCATCCCCGGCTGATCGCTCTGTTGGAGCGCTATCTTTCCCTTCGGGGAGCCAGTGCAGCAAAGTGCATGATGACTTTCGGCCTCACCGGAAGCCGCAGGCAATGCAAGAGCGCATTGGCGGAGGCCCGCCAGGTTTGTGCCGAATTCGGGGGCGTATACACCGGTACCCACCTGGGAGCCAAGTGGGCGGAGAAGCGGTTTACGATGCCGTATCTGCGGGAAGCTTTATGGGAACTGGGCTACGCCGTTGACACCCTGGAGACAGCAACCGACTGGGACAACGTCGACAACCTGCTTGGGTTAATGGAAAACAGTCTACGGCACGGCCTTGAGGACGAGGGTGAATCCGTCCATGTGTTCACTCACCTCTCCCATTTCTATGGCCAGGGCTGCAGCATCTACACCACCTATGTATTCCGGGTGGCAGACACCTACGAGAAAACGCTCTCGCGCTGGATGTCCCTGAAACACAGCACGTCCGAACTGATCGTTGCCAACCGCGGCACCATCAGTCATCAGCATGGCGTCGGCAAAGACCACGCCCCGTACCTGCCCATTGAAAAAGGTGAGCTGGGCATGCTGGCCATCCGATCACTCTGCAACACCTTTGATCCGGATTCCCTGCTGAATCCGGGGACGCTGGTGGATTGAATATGGCTAACACCCGGGATCAGATTCTGGAAGCTCTGAAAGCCGGCAACCGCCGCTTTGATGTCGTGGTCGTGGGCGGGGGAATAACCGGCGCAGGAATCGCACGGGAGGCTGCGGGCAGTGGATTGCAAACCCTGCTGGTGGAACAGAAGGACTTTGCCTGGGGCACCTCCAGTCGATCTTCCAAGATGGTGCACGGCGGGCTTCGCTACCTTGGCAGTGGCCAATACCGACTGACCCGGGATGCGGTCCGGGAGCGCGAACGCCTGATGGCCGAGGCCCCGGGGCTCATACGACCACTTCGCTTCGTGATGCCGCATTACCGTCGCCAGTTTCCCGGCCCCCGAGTATTCCAGCTTCTTCTCGCTGTTTACGATCGTATCGCGAGGTTCCGCTCGCGTCGGCTGCTCACTCGATCAGAAGCCCCGCTTTGGGTGCCAGGGCTGAAGACCGACAACCTTCTGGGCGCCAGCGTGTTTTCCGACGCCGTGACCGATGACAGCCGCCTTGTCCAACGGATCATCGCAGAAGCTCGGCGAGAGGGTGCCCTGTGCCTGAATTACGTCAAAGCGCTCGAGGTTCTGCGAACCAACGGCCAGGTGTCCGGAATCCGGCTTCAGTCCGAGGAGAGTGACGAACCCTTCGACGTGTCCAGCCCACTTGTCATTAACGCGACTGGAGCCTGGGCGGACCGTTTACAGACAACATCGGGAGACCAGGCGGGGATGAACATCCGGCCGCTTCGAGGCAGTCACCTGGTCCTGCCCTGGTCCCGCCTTCCGGTTTCCTGCTCGGTATCCCTGCTGCATCCGGATGATGGCCGACCGGTCTTTGCCTTTCCCTGGGAGGGTACAACCGTTCTTGGTACCACTGATCTGGACCACTCCGGCAATCTGGACATTGAGCCCCGGATTTCCGGGGATGAAGTCGACTACCTTCTGAAAATTTCCAGCCGGCTGTTTCCGTCAAGCAACATTTCCTGTGAGGATATTATCTCGACGTGGGCCGGCGTCCGCCCCATCGTCACCGATGGCGCAGGCAAGGATCCGTCCAGTGAAAATCGTGAGCACGAATTTCGCGAGGACCGGGGTCTGATCAGCGTAGCCGGCGGAAAACTCACGACCTTCCGCCTGATCGCCAGGGAAGCGCTCTCCCGTGGCCTGGGTGACAGCGATGCCAAGTGTCTCCGGGATCAACATCTCCCTGTGTTCACGCCGGCGCCCAAGCTGACCCACCCGACTTCTCTTGGCCATCTGACCTGGAACCGGCTGAAAGGATATTACGGCCCGGACCTGGAAGCCCTGCTGGCCGACGGGCATAACGAAGAGATAAAGGTGGATGGGAAACCCTCCGGTCTGCTGTGGGCAGAATTACTCTGGGCTTGTGGTCATGAGAACGTGCAGCATCTGGACGACCTGCTGCTACGTCGTACCCGGCTCGGCCTTATAGCGCCAGACGGCGCCCGCAACCTGCTTTCTGATATAAGACGGTACTGCCAACCGGTTCTGGGCTGGGACGACGCCCGCTGGCAGGACGAGGAGATCCGATACCTGAGCATCCGAAACCGTGCCTACGCTTTGCCCGGAGAGGAGTCTGGTGATGCCAGCTGAACCTTTGATCCTTGCGATTGATAATGGCACCCAGAGCGTTCGCGCCCTGCTGTTCGACAAATACGGCAACCTGATAAGCAAGGGCAAGCAAGACCTCGATCCCTATTTCTCCGAACAGCCAGGGTGGGCCGAACAGCACCCGGAGTATTTCTGGGAGAATCTCGGGAACGCCTGCCGGTTGCTGTGGGGTAATACCGACGCGCAACCCAGTCAGGTCGTCGGAATCACCGTTACCACCCAACGAGGCACGGTGATTAACCTTGATAAACATGGCAAGCCGCTGCGCCCCGCCATCATCTGGCTCGATCAACGCCACGCCAGGGTGGACGGACCCGTGAAGGGCCCCTGGGGCTGGTTGTTCAAGCTGGCGCGACTGGAAGACACCATCAATCGCTTCCGCGAAAAAAACCAGGCCAACTGGATTGCCCAGAATCAGCCGGAGATCTGGCAACAGACTCGCCATTTTCTGTTGCTGTCGGGATACCTGAACTATCGACTGACTGGCCAGTTCAGGGACTCGACGGGAAGCCAGGTGGGCTACCTGCCTTTTGATTACCGAAAGCACCGGTGGGCCGGCCGCCGAGATTTCAAGTGGCAAACCATGCCGGTTACCCGGGCCATGCTGCCCGAACTCGTCGAACCGGGCGGTTCCCTTGGTGCCCTCACCCCCGAGGCAGCGGCACATCTCGGCCTGCCGGAAGGCCTTCCTGTGATGGCGGCCGCCTCTGACAAAGCCTGCGAAATCCTGGGCTCCGGCGGTCTGACGCCTGACATCGGGTGCATGAGTTATGGCACCACGGCAACGATCAATACCACCAGCGAACGTTACGTCGAGGCGATTAAACTGATGCCGCCTTACCCGTCCGCTCTGCCCGGACGCTACTCAACGGAAGTGATGATCTATCGGGGCTTCTGGATGGTGAGCTGGTTCAAGCGGGAATTCGGTCTGAGGGAACGCAAACTTGCCGAACAACGGGGCATCGAGCCGGAGGTTCTCTTCGATGAACTCGTCCGGGCCGTACCGGCCGGATCCATGGGCCTGATGCTCCAGCCATATTGGTCCCCCGGGGTCAGGCAACCGGGGCCCGAGGCCAAAGGTTCAATCATCGGCTTCGGCGACGTCCACACCCGTGCCCACATCTACCGTGCCATTCTCGAAGGCCTTGCCTATGCCTTGCGAGAGGGCAAGGAAAAGATCGAAAAACGGACCGGCACTCCAATCCGGAGCCTTCGTGTTGCCGGTGGTGGGTCCCAGAGTGATGCCGCCATGCAGCTGACTGCGGACGTGTTCGGATTGCCGGCCGAAAGACCGCACACCTACGAAACCTCCGGACTCGGCGCCGCCATTGATGCGGCCGTAGGGCTGCGCCTGCATCCGGATTTCCAGACGGCTGTCGCCGCCATGACCCGGGTTGGTGACGTGTTTCTACCGCAACCTGAGACCCATGCGCTGTACGATCGGCTGTATTCAGAGGTCTATCTGAAGATGTACCCTCAGCTCCAACCGTTGTATCGAAGAATTCGGGAGATCACAGGGTATCCCAAATAAATCCCGGACCAATAATCGACTGTTCATTTTTCACATTTTTGATTTATACTGTGAAAAATCGACAAAGGTTTCTGGTCATGAGTACCGCAAAAATTCACGACGAATCGACTCAGGACAAAGCCCTGCTATCGAAAGCCTTGATCAATGCCGGAAAGGCATTTGGCTTCAATCAGACCGAGCTGGCTGACATCGTTGGCAGAAACAGAACCGGCCTGGTCCGGGACGGCATTGACCCTGAGAGCAAATCAGGGGAACTTGCCCTGCTCTTCATCCGCCTCTACCGCAGTGTCTACGCGTTGACCGGTGGCGATCCGGACGCCATGAAACACTGGATCAACACGGAGAACCGGTATTTCGAGGCAATCCCCCGTCAGCTGGTCAAATCCGCCGAAGGACTTGTACGGATCAATTACTACCTGGACGCCATGCGGGGTAAGCTTTGAGCTATGAAGAGCGCATTGCCCGATGCCTGGAACCGTTGCAGGGAACGGTTTACCGGGTCGTAGAGTCCCAGGAAGAAATAGCCACAACCCGGCTGGTCGACAATATTCCGGAGCAGGCGCGGTTAGAGGAGTTGCTGGAAAAAACCAAGCCAGCCCATGCCAAGGGTACCCGCGGTCTTCATTACCTGCTCGCCACACCCTTCCGCTATCCACCACTGAAACACGGCTCACGTTTCGGGCAGGCCTTCGAGAAAAGTCTTTTCTACGGCGCCATGGCCATTAACACGGCTCTGGCCGAAACCGCTTTCTACCGGTTCGTATTTATTAACCACGTCGTCACCCCCTTCCCGAAGCCTTTGAGGACGCTTCATACAGTTTTCGGAGCCAGGATCCGGACCGAACGCGGTGTCCGTTTACAGGGAAATGCATGGCGCGAGCTCCATGAAGAGCTGACCCACCCCTCCAGCTACGAATTGACTCAATCTCTGGGATCTGAAATGCGAAACTTCGGTGTAACCGCGTTTCAGTTCCTGTCTGCCCGGGCACTGCAGGCTGGCTTGTATACGCTGCCCTATGACGCCCATGACGGCATGGAAGGAATAAATGCTGCCCTGTTTGAGCCCGGCGCATTGAAAGACCGAAAACCCCGCGAAAAGCTGCGGTTGATTGTCGTGACCGGCGCCGAGTCGGTATCGATGAGCCTGACCAGGGAGGATGGTTCCCGGAACGTGCTGGAATTTTCCCGAAGCCAGTTTTTGATCAACGGGAGCTTGCCGGATCCGGCCATCTGAGGGGATACAGAAGGCCGGATACGTCGAGGCGGACAACCGTGGCTAAAAGGCCTCAGGATCCACTCTTGGCAATCAGACGTCTGACCTGTTCCAGGTTTTCGTTTGCAGTGACGTAGTAACTCGGAGAGGCCTGCGCTGCCCGGGTAAAAAACTTCTCGGCATCTTCAAGTCTTTCACCACTCATGCAAATGTAACCCATGGTGTTCAGGGCTTCTGCTTCGGACATGACTTCGGTCAGGACCTCCAGCGCCTCATCGTAGCGTTCCTGGCGAGTGTAGAGCTGTCCCAGATTGCGCCAGGCCCTTTGGTGCCAGGGATCAACATTCAGGGCGGCAAGGTATGCCCGCTCCGCCAGATCCCACTCGCCCGAGAGATAATGCGAATACCCCAGATTATTCTGGAGCCGGGCGCTCAGGGGCGACAACATCAACGCGTCGTTGTAATGCTCTGCGGCACGCCCGAAATCGCCACGAAGATCCGCAAGAATGCCAAGGGCATTGTGGGCTTTACCCAGCTTTGGATCGAGGCTGACTGCTTTTTCCAGCACAATTCGAGCCCGCTCGGGCTGGCGCATTTGCATCAGGACCAACCCCATGCCCTCAAGGGCGCCGGCGTGATCGGGATCGTTCTCCAGAGCGCTCTGAAAGGCGGTATGGGCTTTGGTTAACTCCTCTTTTTGAAGATTGATGGCCCCGATCTTGTAGAAACTTTCGGGATTATTCGGCTCCAGTTCGAGTGTCCGGATGTACTCAAAAATGGCCTGGTCGAGCTCGCCCCGGGCGCGGGCGGCATCTCCCCGGGCGATTCCCTCGGCTGCCGATTCAATCGGCATCAGGGTCGAAAACGTCAGGTCGGATTTGCCACTGTAAAGACCTGAAAAATCGCTGTCCGGACCCGCCGGAGTCGACGCACAGCCAGCCAGAAACGCCAGCGTGAGAACAACACTGCTTCCTTTCACAATCCAATTCATGCCTTTCATGGGGCGTTACTCCTTTATCCTTTGAAAGCCTCATACCACCTTCGGCACGGCGTTACGCTAGTCCATTCATTGAATGTTAAAGTGGTCCAAAAGGCCCACAACCGCAGGACCTATCGCAACCACAAAAAACGCAGGGAACATGCACAAAACCAGAGGAAAAATCAGCTTTGTCGAAATTTTTCCGGCTTCTTCTTCGGCCTTCTGCATCCTTTTGTCACGAAACTCCTCGGAGTAAATCCTGAGGGAATCCGCAATGCTGGTGCCAAACCGAAGGCTCTGGCTCAACAAAGTAACGAGGCCGGCGATTTCCTCCAGCCCGGTACGGTCCGCGAGGTTGTGAAGGGCCTCTGACCGATCAACACCCGCCCTCATTTCAGCATTCACCAGGGCAAACTCCTCGGCCAGTTCCGGGTGGCCTACGGATACCTCATCGGCCACTCGTTGAAGGGCTGGTTTGAGACCGAAGCCCGCTTCTGTGCAGACCACCAGTAGGTCGAGAGCGTCTGGGAACCCGTGATAGAGCAGTCGCTTACGACGCTGAATCAATTTCGATAACACATAGTTTGGGGTCGCAACGCCGACGAGTACTGCAACTGCCGCTGACTGCAGAGCAATCATCGAAGTCACCGATGGGATCCAATTAATGATGAGCAGAACCAACAGTGGCAACCCTATGAATAACAGCGTCTTGATGGCATAGAAGGTCGCCAGGGCGTTGTCGCTCCGGAATCCTGCATGCATCAACTTTTCTCTGGTGCGACCGCGTTCGCCTTCCTTTTTGGGCAAAACGAAGGGAGCTACTTTGCCCACCAGAAGGACCATTGCGCCTGTTTTAGGAGGTTCGCCCTCCTGCTCAGTGCCCACAACCTCCTGGAGGCGGTTCCGTACCGGGTTGAAAATGGTCGAAACCAGAAATATCCCCGCAAGGCCAACGCAGAAAACCGCAGCCCCCATAAGGGACACGAAGGTCCATTCTGCTATCTGTTCGTTTTGCAGAGTGGAGTTTAGAAGTCCGATCAGGTAGTCCATGGCGTTACTCCCTTACACCTTCAGATTAAGAATCTTCTTGATCCAGAAAACACCAAGCACGATCAATACCAGAGCCACCAGAATGATGTCCCCGCCCCGGGGGCTTTCGGTCAGCATCGGCATGTAATCGGGATTGACCACCGAGATCACCAGGAACAGGACAAATGGGGTCATCGTGAGAACCCAGGCCGAGATTCGGCCTTCCGCCGAGAGCGTTCTCACTCTCCGCTGGAACCGGAATCGCCCCCGGATAACCGCTGCAATCTTCTCCAGCACTTCTGCCAGGTTGCCGCCCGACTCACGCTGCACCAGCACCGCAGTAACCAGTGCCATAACGAGTATGCTCGGAACCCGCTGCAACAGCCCCATCAGCGCGGCACGGACATCGCCTCCGTAATTGATCTCGTTAAACGTTGTCCTGAACTCCTCCCTTACCGGGCTCGGCATTTCCGTGGAAACCAACCGGATCGCTTCGACAAAGGGGTGCCCTGCCCTGAGAGCCCGAATGATCACGTCCACAACATCGGGTAACTGCTCTTCAATCCGCGCAATTCTGCTGACCCGTTTTTTACGGATATGCAGAAACGGCAGTATAAATCCCAGGGGCGCTCCCACCGCTGGCGCCCAATAGGCCTTATTTAAGCTCCACGCGATACCGGCGCCGATGGCCGCCAATGCCAGGGCAAGGAGCAACACCCTATAGGCGGGTGTCGTCATGCCACTCTGGGCGATCAGGTTCCTGAGCGGCTCCAGGACGTCCAGCAACTCAAGGCGTTTTTCCAGCGGATTGAGATTCTGCGTGTAATGGTCTCTCAACAGGGATACCCGTTTCTGGTTATCCGCATCCGCCGTCAGCGTTTTCATCCGCCGTCTCATCCGTTTTCTGGCACTTCGACTCTCGCCGAAAACGGGAATCACCAAGCCCTGTGAAAGCAGGAACACCGCGGTAAAGACGAGCGCGACAAATATCCAGAGGTTTTCGCCCAGCACTTCCATGACTCAACCCTCCAGGTCCGGATTATAGAGAGACAGAGGCACCTCGATCCCACGTTGTTGCAGATGCTCCTGGAACCTCGGGACTATGCCGGTTGCGGCGTAACTGCCCACTACCCTGCCGTTTTCATCCTTGCCGCGGCGCCGGAAGGTGAAAAGCTCGGACATGGTGATGATGTCTCCTTCCATGCCGTTGATTTCCTGAACACTCACGAGCCTTCGGGTTCCGTCCTCCTGACGCTCTACCTGTAGAACCACGTCGATGGCGGAAGCAACCTGGGTTCGAATAGCCTTCATGGGCATGCTGGCACTCGCCATCGATACCATGTTTTCAATCCGGGTCAGCGCGTCACGCGGGGAGTTGGCGTGCAGCGTTGTCATGGACCCGTCGTGCCCGGTGTTCATCGCCTGCAACATATCCAGAGCCTCAACGCCCCGGACCTCCCCAACAATAATCCGGTCGGGCCGCATGCGAAGGCTGTTTCTTACCAGATCGCGCTGGTTGACCTCACCTTTGCTTTCGATGTTGGGCGGACGGGTTTCCAGCCGCACCACGTGAGGTTGCTGCAATTGAAGCTCTGCGGAGTCTTCAATCGTAACAATCCGCTCATCGTGAGGTACAAAACCGGACAGGACGTTCAGCAATGTGGTCTTGCCCGAGCCTGTTCCGCCGGAAATCAGTACGTTCAGCCGTCCCTCGACGATGGCCTCAAGAAGCTCGGCAATCGGGGCAGTCAACGTGCTTTTTTCAATCAGGGCATCGACCGACAGACGGCCGATTGAGAATCGCCGAATCGACAGCAGTGGTCCGTCGACAGCCAACGGCGGAATGATGGCATTGACCCGGGATCCATCCTGGAGTCGGGCATCGACCATGGGTGAAGACTCGTCGATACGTCGACCAACGCTCGATACAATCCGGTCGATCACGTTCAGCAAATGGGAGTCACTGCTGAAGGTGACGTCAACCTTTTCCAGCTTGCCATTCCGCTCCACGTAAACGCTGTCAAAACCATTAACCAGAATGTCCGCTATGCTTTTGTCCGCCAGCAGTGGCTCCAGAGGGCCAAGGCCAAGAATGTCGTCGAGGATCTGCTTTAGCACCCGCTGCCGGGAATTCAGGCTCAGCGGCACCGAATCCTCGTTCATGATTTGTTGACCGATCGCCAGAATCTGGCTTTCGGCCTCGTCACGGCCCAGAGTGCTTATCAATGAAAGATCCAGGACCTTCATCAACTTCTGGCGCAGGTTTTTCTTGCAGATGCGCTCCTGCTCCTCCTCTACCCGCCGGGCCTGTTCACCATCGTTGCTGTGGCCATTGACCCCGAATCGCGCGTAAGAGATATCGTTCGTTCCATTGGTTGTCATGTCATACACCTCATGTCCGGGCCAGTTTACGAAGTACCCTGCCTAGCCCGAACTGACCGGCTTCGGCTTTCTTTCCACTCAGGGTTTCGGCCAGATTCACAATGCTTCGGCTTACCGGTGAAGACGGCGCGAAATCCAGCAATGGGGTCCCGAGGTTGGCACTCTCAGCGACCTTCGAAAAATCATTGGGAATGCAGATGAGATCTTCAATTTCCAGACTCTTGCGGATATCTTCGACATTCAGGTCGAGACGCTTATCCCAGCGGTTCACGACGATTCTCATGCGGTTGGGCGGGATGCCCAGATAGGTGTTCAGGTATCGAACCATCTGGCGCGCATCCTGGACGTGGGCAATGCTCTGCTGAACCACCAGAAGGATTACATCGGCAGATTCCAGAACCACCCCGGCCACCGGATCAATCTGTCGAGGCAGATCGGCGATCACCTGGTCATACCCTGACCGAACCACGTCGATCAGTTTTTTGAGCTGTCCTTCTTCGATGTCGCCGGGAACAATCAACTGCTGCGATGTATCCCCCAGAATGTGAAGCCCGCTTTTGTGTTTGAGCATGTGGCCTTCGAGGGCCATGGCATCCATGTTCTCGGAACGCACGATGGCGTCGACCAGGCCACCATCAGGGGGAAGATCGAACAGGGATGACAGATGCCCGAATTGGAAATCCAGATCCAGCAAGGAAACACGTTGGCCGATCCGGGCCGCGAGACTGTGCGCCAGGGTTGCCGCAATTATGCTGGCGCCAGAACCGCCTTTGGCATTGATGACGGCCGTCAACTTGGCGTTATGGATACCCGCATCTGCCTGGAGGCCCTCTGCAATTCGGTTAAGGGAATTCCGGAGGTCGTACTCCGGCATCGGGAAACTGAAGTAGTCACGCGCGCCTACCCGCATCGCCATTCTCATGACGGCAATGTTTTCCGGCCCAATGACAATCGTCGGCGGGCGTCGGGCCATGGGTCGCTCATCAAGTGCTCTGAGCTCCTCCTCCCAGGCACTGGTGACGCAGAAGACCAGCGTTTCCGGCATTTCAGGAAGGTTATAAAGAGGGTCCGAATTGCCATTGGTGATATGCCGTAGGCTCAGGATGTGCGACGTTCCGCTCACCATCACCTTTTCCATTTCTGCTAACTGGCTGGCGTCTCGTCCTGCCAGCAACACTCTCATAATTGGTTTCATACAGCTTTCCTCATCCCTGCTGATTCAGCTCACTGTTCCAAAACAGCCAGTTCCTTCGGGTGAAACCCCTAGGCTTTCCCGGGGTAAGACAGTGACAAATGACGGCAAATCAAACTCTTGAAAGAAAAACGGAATAATCAGACGATGACGAACCGAGGCGACCTCACTTCGCACGAAAACGATGTCCAGGTAATTGGTTGTCGGATCGACCGGTGTTCCACTTGCATCCAGGTAATCGATCCGAATGTTCGATTCATTCAACGCCGGCAGGACCGGACTGGAACCACTTGAGCCGGCCACATCGAACATGCCAACACGGCGAATAGCACTGTGATTGACTGGGCAGACCACTGCCACACGGGCGCTCTGGCGACTGACTTCACCAAGTGTGTTCCAGACGAACATCAGACGACCAAACTCAATTGCTCCAAAAAGCAGGATGAAGAACAACGAACCAACCAGAGCAAACTCGACGGTATGGGCACCACTCTGTGCCCTGCGGAAACTGTTCATAATGCCCTCATCTCTACAGTGCTCTGCATTTGAAAGGACAAACTCAGAGGCGTCCCGCCGTAGAAAGCCGGAATTCTCCCCACCAGCGGAACGTAGTTGTAAATTGCAGACACCCGGATATGACTCGCATCCGGACTGGTAACCGTTACATCCGCCCGCGTCCACCGTGGCAACAGGGGGTCTCCGGCTCCCGTGGTATTGCCGTAAACCACCAGATTCCCGGTTTCCTGCACAAGGGATGTGTCGAGGTAGATCATTCCGACGCTACCAATGAGGGCGCCGGACGCCATGTGCCTGGCACCATCGCGGGTGGCCCGAGTCATGGTGTGGTACTGATGGAACGCCCAGGCGAATTCGGTCACAGCAAAGACAATCACGATGAGCAGAGGCGCGGCGACCATAAACTCAATGGCCGCGATACCACTTTGTTTGCCCTTGACCGGTGATAGTTTTTTCATCGTCTGGCCGCTCCTTTTAAATTAACGCCTGTCCTTTGCACGGTAATGATTCATCAGCTGTCCCGGGTATCCGGATCCTTGTATAACTGGATTATGTGGGGTCCTGGCCCGGTCACCGGATCGGGACCCGGGATACCACTACCGCCGCAATCGTCCTTGAATTGCCCGAAAAATACGGCCTGACCGGTTTGCTCCATCCTGGTGATCATGTAGAAGCAGGCAAAACCGAGCAGATCAACAGAACTCTGTCCGCTTGCAAGACCATCGCAGTCGCCAACCGGAAGCGTCAGTATCCGACGGCCGGGTACGCCCGATGGGGGCAAAGCCGGGTCAACACCGGCCATTTGGCCGAGATACCAATCAAGGTCGTACCCAGGCGCTACCCCGCTCTCGTAATCCGTTTCTGTATAGCTTGTGTGGTCCGAGAACCAGTCGGGCGGGTAGTCCTCAGCGCTGACGGGGCCGTTGTATACGCCCACTCGGGTATTGATGCCCTGTGCAAACGGACCCACCGTATTGCCGGGTTCTGTTTCGATGGCCTCACCGGTACTCAGGCAACTGTCGTATTTCCCCGCCGCAGACTCCCTTACATCAGCGCCACCGGCATCACCATCGAGGCGAACAAGATAGAAATTCCCATTCCCTACGGAGGAAGCGTCCCCCGCGCCGATTTTCAGCATTTCCACGTCACCCCGGGAATAACCGTAAGTCGTCCCCGGCGCCGCCGTATCCGGAGAAGTGCCGCAGACCATCATCGGCGCAACATTGCAGACGTTACCCAGCGTCGGGCTCGGGCCGGCCACCGCAGTGCCAGGAATATCGGTACTGTTAAAACCAAACAGCGGAGCAAACCAGTTATCAACATCAAAACCTTCCGCCCGAACCCGAACATAGCGGGCGGGCAAGGTTGCCGGAATGAAGGGATTGAGTGTTGATGAGAACTCGACCGTCAGTGTCAGCGGCCCGGCGGCCAGCGCATTACCCAGGGCTGTGTTGCCCGGCTGCCCTGCATTGCCGGCGAAGGTATCGCGCCCCGCCGTTTCCGCGACCAGAGTGTTACCGGTTTGATCAAGCACTTTGGCAGCGCTGAGTGCGGCGGCGTCGAGGCTATTCTGTAAGCGCGTTTTCTGGAGGTGGGCATGGCTCATGTCCAATGCCAGCCCTGCCATTCCGAGAATGGCCAGCAACGATATTGCAAACAACGGGAGAATAGCGCCCTGCTGTTTTCGACAAACCGGTTTCGTCCAGTTGATACCTTGCATGATGCTGCCTCCTTGTCATCATCCCCTCACTGTTTTCAGAGCTCAGCGCCACCCATTCCTTCATAGATTCGTTGAGGTGCAGGGGCAGCCGTGCGGTTCCGTTCCACCGCACCGGCTGCACGGGCCCCATCCATTGTCGGTATCGCTGGAGGCTCCTGGCCGGGTGGCACATACTTCTGGGAGGCCACCATGGTGCGAACAGAGTTTCCGAAATCCCATTCGGAGGACGGCGATGCGCATCCGCCCAGGGACACCGCCACAACGATGGCGGACAGTACGAATTGTTGTTTGCTATTAATCAGTTTCATGGTGTCCACCTTAAAGTTCGTGTCCGAATTGACCTTCAACACCGCCCTTACGCATGGGCTTGGATTGCGGGCGATCCCCTGCCCCCCAGCCCTCGGTAAACCCAAGCAGATAGAATTCGAGAGAACTGGGTTCAACAAAGCGGTCTGTAGGAAGAGTGAATTTCTCTCGGTCGACCGGTTTGGCAAAATGCGGCGTAACGAGAATCACCAGTTCGGTTTTGCCCTGAATGTATTCCTGGCTGCGGAACAACTGCCCGAGGACCGGGATATCACCCAGGCCCGGGAACTTGTTCACGCGCTCCCGCAAGGTTTCATTGATCAGCCCGGCGACACCGATGGTCTGGCCATTTCCCAGCTCCACCGTTGATGACGCACTGCGACTGGTCAGTGAATTGATGAAGAAGGTGGCGCCGGCGTCTTCGATATTCAGGGCGACCGAATTCTGGTTACTTAGTTCGCTGACCTTGATGTTGAGCTTCAGGCTGATGGTCCCGGAATCCAGAACCGTCGGGAGAAAGCCCAGACTGATGCCGAACTCCTTGAATTCTATGGTGACTTCATTTTCCCTCCCGGCCACAGGAACGGGGAATTCCCCACCGGCGTGGAAGGTAGCTTCCTGACCAGTAAGGGTGGTCAGCGTGGGTTCCGCCAACACTTTCGCCAGGTTGTTTTCTTCCGCTGCTTCAATCACCAGGTCAAATAGGGTAGTACCGTCAAGGAAGCTGGCAAAAAGGCCACTGGTATCGTAGCCAAGCGGCTCCCGGACAATCGCTGTGACATCACCCGATATACCGGCTCCGCCTCCGGCAATCGGCGCACCCACCAACGCGGTCGCTCCTCGACTTGCGCCGGAGGTGACGTTCTTGGCCACATTAAGCACCTCAAACCTGGCGCCAATGTTTTTGAGCAGGTCCCGGGATACTTCGGCCACCTGGACTTCTAGCATGACCTGTTGGGCGCCCCCCACCTGCATCATGTTCAGGACATTGCCCGGGACCTCGCCAACGCCCTGGAAGCTGCGAGCCAGCTGGACCGCGGCATCGACACGCGGCGCACTGCTGACCTCTCCGCTGAGAACGATGTCACCCTGGGCTGAGCGAACCTCGATGGTTTCATCAGGGAGAATCTGATGCAGCCGGGATTTCAGGCCCTCCAGATCGTGCGTCACCTCGATGCCAAGTACGCTGACCACCGTGTTGTTATTGTCCCAGAGGGTCACGTTGGTCGAGCCCAGCTTTTTCCCGACAACGTACAGTTGGCGTGATCGGAGAATGAGAATATCGGCAATGTCGGGATTACCCAGCGAGACTTTCGCCACCGGCTCATCAAGATAAAGAATCTGGGATTGATTCAGAGCCACATCGACCAACTGCCGTTCAATGCCGGAGGACACCATGACCTGTGCTCCCAGACCAGGAGCCAGTCCCAGCAGGCAGAGCGCCATCACCCCGGCTTGAAGCCACTGCGTCCGGTTCTTCCTTGCCATTTTCATGATTGTTTTCATCGCCAACTTCTCCCTGCGTGACGTCCTTTTCTTATCGGACAGGCCTTTTACATAGATACTCTTGAGGTGCTTACATCCGTTCCCCGGATAACGGTTACCCGCTGAGAGGTCGCAACCACCCGCTTTCTAGGGGCCGGTTTTGGCTTCGGCGCTTCAGCGACGACTTCCGGCTTGGGTTCAGGTTTTGGCTTTTTGCTGTCATCAAGGGGGTTTCTCAGAGCCAGCTGGACCATGCCTTCCTGGGTTGCTTCAACCAGGAGCTCCGCTTCGAGCGGTGTCAGTTCGAGAGTGACCGCCCGCACGATGACCGGCTTGTCCTTTTCTGGTGAGGCGCTTTGATCGACCGCCAGCACCTTGACGTCTTCCAGCAGCGTTTCGGTCCGGTAGTCTCGGCGATTACCCTCCGGCTTGGCCGCAACGACATCGACACGGTTACCCGGCATCAGGAAGCCGGCAACCCCGACGACATCATTCACCCGAACGGTGACCGCTCGCTTGTTCCGCCCAATTACTGCAGATAACGCACTGCCTCCACCATATGGCGCGACCTTTTCCTTCATCACAATCTCATCGGGATAGATGGTGCCCATGGCGACGCTCCCGCTCAGGCTTTCAATGTCGTTGTAGGCGCTTGAAGGCACCAGGTGGCTCGGCATTGTTTCAACCCGCAGATCGGTCTCCTCGAGCTTCTTCCCGAAGGGAATCTGCATAGACGCCACCACCACCGGTATTCCAGCCTCCTCTTCAGAGACGGTCAGCCGCTTTATCGCCCAGCCCTTGGCCACAAAGGCCGCTGCAAGGCCCATGGCAAGGGCAAAGGTCAACATGACAAAAGTCCGTTTTTTAAACATAGCGATCACCTCTCATCCGCAAACTGCACAAAGTAGGTTTTCCAGGCCCAGCGAATGGCTTCGATACTCAATTCCGGAGCCTTGCCCCGGTAGCGACAATAGTCACTGACCAGGCTCAAAAGATCCCGGGGATGGCATGGCAGCAAAGCGCTTCCCTGCACTGGGTAAAGCTCCGTCATCATGTAACGGGTCACTTCAGGGTTGTTTTCAATTCCGTACTGCTCGCATACCTGTGCCCACAGTCGGAGGTATGGATCACTTTCCAGGGTGTTGAAGCGAATCTTGTGGCCAATCCGTCGGAGAAACGCTTCATCCGCAAGATCCAGCGGGTTCAGGTTGGTGGAGAAGACCAGCAGCATGTCGAATGGCACGGCAAAGTGCTGCCCGGCCCGGAGGTGGAGGAAATCCCGTTTCTCCTCCATGGGAACGATCCAGCGATTCAGTAATGACAAAGGAGGCATCTTCTGCCGCCCCAAATCGTCAATCAGGAACATTCCGTTGCTGGCCTTTAGCTGAAGCGGCGCCTGGTACTGTTTTCGGTCTGCGTCAAAGGTCAGGTCCAGGAGATCCATGGTAAGTTCTCCGCCGGTGACAACCTCCGGACGATGGCAGAGTTGATAGCGGGGATCGTGACCCTCCATCAAATGAACCGGATCTTGCTCCGCCCGGTTAACCGGATGGTGAAATTCCGGATCGAACACGGCTACCACGCTACCGCCAACCAATATGGAATAAGGCACATACACGGGACCGTTCAGCAGTTTGACCAGTTGCCGGGTTATGTAGCTCTTGCCACTCCCCGGCGGTCCGTAAATGAAAACTGCCCTGCCCGAATGCACGGCCGGGCCAAGTTGATCAATGAGCGACTCCTCCAGCACCGTGTTCCGGAACAGGTGACGAATATCGTCGGATGTCACTGAACAAAGGGAAACGGATTGCGCCCTGATCAACTGGGAGTATGCCTCCAGAGGGACAGGCGCCGGACCGGAATAACCGTCCCGCGACAGGGCATCCAGCGCAGCCGCGTAGCCTCGATCGGTTAATGCATAGCGAATTCCCTCGGCACCGGTTTCCGCTCCCCTCGCCTCAATCCGAGCCTCTTTTCGAAGCATCAACAGTACCGGTTCGATAACTGCGCCCGGCAAGCAGATATTCCTGGAAAGCTGGGCCAAGGTCTGGTTGCCCAGGTGATGGAGGTGCTTTAGCACAAGGTCCGCAAGGAAGTAGGCGTCGAGACCGGTTTCCTCAATGGTGTGGGGTCGCGGACATCTGACCGCCCGGTTTACAGAAAACGAAGACTCATCCAGAGAAAGATATTCCGCATCCATTGCAAAGCACTCCCATATACTGCCGGGCCGGTATCAGGCCAGATACCAGATTGAAAAGAACGATCCGCAGGCAATGGCCAGGGCGTATGGGAAGCGTTCAGCTGCAGCTTCCCCGGTGGCCGGCGCCAGGTAAACAGGCTGTCGAGAGGCCATCATCACGGCCATGCGGCTGTAACGCCGCCACAGCGCACCGAGTCCGCCACGCGACCCGATAAAAACCAGGGCGATTCCACCACCACAGACAATGGTCGCCAATACTCCGATTAATGCGGCTTGTGGTCCCAGCAGCGCACCCACTGACGTCATGAGTTTCACATCGCCAGCACCCATCGCACCGAAAATGTGGAGGGGCAGAAAACACAACAGCCCCACCAATGCCCCTCCCAGACCGGCAAACAATCCTTGCCACTGAGCCTCTGCAACCTGACCTACCAACGCCACGGTAAGCACACTGAATGTCAACCAATTCGGAATGCGGTGCGTTCTGAGATCCGTGATGACTGCGATAACGAGAGCGATTGCGAGAACCAAAAACATCCAGTTTGTTTCGATCATGAGAATCCATACTCCTGTGAGCTAGCGGTACGGGATCGGGGAGATCCCGTACCTACCACGTTTACGATCTAGCTCAATCAACCATAATGCTCAGGCTGGTGCTGCACCGGTAGTAATCACCGTTGTGATGTCGTCGATCGCTTCGCCAATTGCTCCTGACAACGCGCCGAAAGCCACTACAGTACCGATCACGATCAATGAACCTGCTACCGCGTATTCGGACAGTTCCAGGCCCTCTTCATCGCGAAGAAACTGAGACACTTTAGATTTGAGGTTTTCCATCATTTAGCTCCTGCTATTAATTATCAGAGATCCCTTACGGCGGTGTTTCCTTTCGCCGTAAGGTCAGATTAGGCAGGAGTGAGGCAG
Source organism: Marinobacter albus (assembly GCF_030238305.1). Lineage (NCBI taxonomy): Bacteria > Pseudomonadati > Pseudomonadota > Gammaproteobacteria > Pseudomonadales > Marinobacteraceae > Marinobacter > Marinobacter albus. Next base: position 2,207,827 of record NZ_JASSQD010000001.1, read on the forward strand.
GAGGGTTAGGACTATTCTGGCAAAAAAACAGGAGAATCTTGCAGAAAGTTAATGTTCAGGGGCGCAGGGCCACCGGGACATTAAGGTCGGTCTGTTCATGCTCAACGCGTGTATTCAACCACTTACGTCGATACTGGGACGGTGTCATCCCGGTGTGCCGGTGAAACATCCTGGAGAAATAGGAAGCATCCCGAAAGCCAACAGTCCAGCACACGTCGGACACCGTAGCGCTTGCGTTACGAAGAAGCTCACCGGCCCGATCCAGCCGGCGGCGCATGATGTAATCCTGGAACGTGATCCCGTAGAGCTGCTTGAACGCCCGGCTCAGGTGGTAGCTGGTTGTGTTACACCGGTCCGCGATGTCGCTCTGGGATAATTTTTCGTGTAAGTGTTGCTCAATATGGGCCACCGCCAGTTCAACCAGCTTGTCCTCCGTCCGATGCTTCTGGAATCGCGCATCGTCAGGCAAGCGCTGCGGCGGAATGACAAGGTTCCGGCAATCCCTCGTTCGCGGTGATGCCATCATGCTGGCGAGAATGGATAACGACGATAGGACAGCCTCCGGTGCCACCGGCTTAACGAAATAGTTCCACACGCGAGCCCTCAGCGCCCAGACTGCGAGCGCTTCGGAGTGTTGCTCGGTAAACATCAGAATTGGAATCGAGGGGTGGTCGTGTTTCGTGTCGTTCAGAAGAGAAAGTGTTGAAATATCCGGAAAATCGAATTCAAAACAGAGAATGACGTTTTCGCCATTTGAACCAATATTTTCCAATCCAGCGCTCTTGTCACGGCGCTCCAAAGGAAACCTGGTTTTAATTACCCTGGCAAGCTCTTGATCTGCTCCATATTGGGTGGCATCCAAAAGCACAATGGTAGCCTTGTCCATGGTACGCACTCCGTCGCATTGACCCTGACATTTGTCAACTTTCTTTACACCTGGCTATTCTTGTTGTTAGCCAGTCGTTATATAGGCTTAGGTAGTTCGCGACTACATGTCAAGCTGGGCATTGACGGATTTTCACTACTACTTCTGATCGTAAGGGTTGCCCGGGACACTTTCAGGGCGCGTCTCAGCAAGTCCCGGAGCGCACCGAAACAGGAACTTTTCAGGAAGAATAAAGACTTACCGATCGGCAACTACCATGTAGATGTTTACGAGATGACACCGCGTTCCCTGAGTACCTTGATCGCATCGGAAGACAGCCCCAAAACTCGCCGCAGGACCTGTTCCGACTGCTCCCCCAACAACGGCGGTGCCGTTCGGTAGGTTACCGGTGTCAGTTTCAGCTTGATCGGATTGCCGACCGTTGGCACCTCCCCCAAGTCCGTATGGGTGACAGTCTGCCTCATTCCCCGGGCCAGAACCTGGGGGTCGTCAAATACCTGATCCAGGGTATTCACTGGCCCGCAGGGCACCCCGGCTCCTTCCAGGATTTCAACCCACTCCCGGGTTGAACGCATCACCGTGGCCTGCCTGAGCTTGGGAATCAATTCCCTGCGATTGGCCACCCGGGCGCGGTTTGTCGCAAAGCGCTCATCGCACGCCCACTCTGCATGCTCCAGCACCTCACACAGGCGGGCAAACTGCTGATCGTTGCCGATCGTCAGTACCATGTTGCCATCGGCCGTAGGGAAATCCTGGTAAGGAACAATATTGGGGTGGGCATTTCCCATCCTGACCGGTGCCTTACCCGTGGTCAGGTAATTCATGGCCTGGTTGGCCAGGCAGGCCACCTGCACATCCAGCAGCGCGGCCTCCACGTACTGGCCCTCGCCCGTTCGGTCCCGGTGGCTGAGAGCGGCAAGTACGCCGATCGTGGCGTAGAGCCCGGTCATGATATCCGTCAGCGCCACACCCACCTTCATCGGGCCCGCGCCAGGCTCGCTGTCCGGCTGACCGGTGATACTCATCAACCCGCCCATGGCCTGGATCAGAAAATCATAGCCGGGGCGGTTCGCGTATGGGCCGTCCTGGCCAAACCCGGTGATCGAGCAGTAAATGAGTTTGGGGTTGATACGTTTCAGGCTGTCGTAATCGAGGCCATAGCGCTTGAGGCCGCCCACCTTGAAATTTTCCAGGACCACATCCGATTCGGCCGCCAGTTTGCGGACCAGTTCCTGCCCCTCCGGATCGGCGATGTCCACGGCCAGCGACTGCTTGTTTCGGTTGGCGCTGAGGAAATAGGCGGAGAGTTCGGCGCTGCCATTGCCCCCCCGAAGATAAGGCGGTCCCCAGGAGCGGGTGTCGTCCCCTGTTCCTGGGCGCTCAATCTTGATGATCTCCGCGCCCAGATCGCCAAGGATCTGGCCGGCCCAGGGGCCGGCCAGGACTCTGGAAAGATCGAGGACACGCAGATGAGACAGGGAGCCTGCCATTCGATTCTCCTTGTAACCAGGGATTTAGCGCATGCCACCCAGGCACAGATATTTGAGTTCCATGAACTCGTCCAGGCCGTAGCGGGAGCCTTCCCGGCCAAGGCCGCTTTCCTTAACGCCACCGAACGGCGCCGCCTCCGTGGAAATGATGCCATCGTTGATCCCGATCATCCCGGTTTCCAGGGCCTCGGCCACGTGCCAGATGCGTCGGATGTCGTTACTGTAGAAATACGCGGCCAGGCCAAACTCGGAATCATTAGCCATGGCGATCGCCTGCTCCTCGGTATCAAACCGGAACAGGGGCGCCACCGGGCCAAAAGTCTCTTCACTGGCCACCAGCATATCCTGGCTGACGTCAGTCAGGATGGTCGGCTCAAAGAAAGTACCCCCCAGGGCGTGAGCCTTGCCACCGAGAACAACTTTTGCACCCTTGGCGGTGGCATCGGCGATGTGGCGCTTAACCTTATCGAGGGCCGCCTCATTGATAAGCGGCCCTTGCTGGGTCTCACCTTCGAGGCCAGCACCCACCACCATCTTGCTGACGGCCTCCTTGAGCTTTTCCACGAACGCTTCGTAGACACCGTCCTGGACATAGATGCGGTTGGCACAAACACAGGTCTGGCCGGTGTTTCGGTATTTGGAGGCCATCAGCCCGGCTACCGCCGCATCGAGATCGGCGTCGTCAAAGACGATGAACGGAGCATTGCCCCCCAGCTCCAGGCTTACTTTCTTGACCGTGCCACTGGCCTGGCTCATCAGCAGTTTTCCGACCGGTGTGGATCCGGTGAAGGACACCTTGCGAACAACCGGGTTGGTGGTCAGCTCCTTACCCACCGCCGGTGCATGATCCTTTGAACAGGTGATTATGTTGAAGATCCCGGGTGGAACTCCGGCCTCTTCTGCCAATGCGGCCAGGGCCAGCGCACACAGCGGGGTATCCTCCGCCGGCTTGACCACTACCGGGCAGCCAGCTGCCAGGGCCGGCGCAACCTTGCGAGTGATCATGGCCACCGGAAAATTCCAGGGCGTGATTGCAGCCACCACCCCGATGGGCTGTTTGATCACCAAGATGCGCTTGTCACGGCCATGGCCGGGAATTGTGTCACCGTAGGCACGCTTGGCTTCTTCGCCAAACCACTCGATGAAACTGCCACCGTAACCGACTTCGCCGCGGGCTTCCGCCAGCGGCTTGCCCTGCTCCGCAGTCATCAAACGCGCGAGGTCTTCCTGGTTTTGCATCACCAGATCGAACCAGCGGCGCAGGATTCCCGCACGCTCCTTGGCGGTGCGATCACGCCATTCCTGCCAGGCTCCCTCGGCTGCCTGGATGGCTATCCGGGCATCTTCGGCGCCCATGTCGGGCACATAGGCCAGGTGTTCACCATTGGCCGGATTTGTTACCGGAAGTCGGTTGCCAGAACGGGCCTGAACCCATTCGCCATTTATGTAGGCGCTTTCGCGCACCAGTTCCGGATTCGTCAAGCTGATAGTCATCACAGTCCTCACAGAAGAGAGTCGATACCCTCAGAGCAAATAGCTTTCAATCACATCCCTGACAAAGGCGGCATAGTCGTCAACGGCCACATTCTGGTCACGGTATTTCCTGCGCTTCAGGTACCAGTCCTGCAGCAGGGCCTTGATCATCGAGGCCACAAGGCGGGCGTTCCTTGGCCGGTATACTCCGGCCTCGATGCCATCCTCAATGACTGCCAGGAAGATCGCTTCGATCTCCAGCTCAATGGCTACCGCATCCCGCTTTTCCGGCGCCGGCAGGCTCTTAGCCTCCATGTAGGAGAAGTAGAACCAGGCCCGCATCAGCTCGCTCAGGTACAGGTGAGCCTTGATCGCCGAAAACAACTTGTCACGCACGTCATCCGCCTCCCCGGTGTAATGCAACAGGGTGCGCCGGGTGATAGTGAAGCCATGACTCTGGATCAAGTGGATCAGATCGTCCTTGTTGCGAATGTAGGCGTAGAGCCCACCCATGCTCATGCCCGAGTCCGAACACAGATCCCTCAGCGTCATGGCATGGAAGCCCTTGGAGTTAGCCAGTCTGAGCGTCGATTCGATGATCCTGATCAGATTCTTGACCGCCGTTGCCTCCTTCTTGATGCTGATACGATCCTGGTTCTGATGGTATACCTCACGGACCACGTCCTCCTTGGACATGCTCAACTCGTTGCGAAACGCCTCATAGTTTTCAATCATTGCTGCCACGCCTATCTGCTCCTGCGGCGGGGATTATAAATCAGATCACGCCACCGACAGGAACCGGTCCTGGGTTGCCTGATCAACGCGCAACTCGTCGCTGGTTGCCTCGTGCACCACTTGGCCCTTCTCGAGGATATACGCCCTGCGGGCATGCTTGAGGGCGAAGCGAACGCTCTGATCGGTGAACAGGATGGTAGTGGTCTTGCTGAGGTCGTCGATCAACTCGCCAATCTGCTGCACGATAACTGGCGCCAACCCCTCGTTTGGCTCGTCCAGCAACAACAGTCGGGGCTGGATCATCAGGGACCGGGCCACCGCCAGCATCTGCTGCTGGCCACCTGAAAGCGTTGCCCCGTCCTGGTCCGCCCGTTCACCCAGCATCTCGTACTTTTTGAGAATGCCATCCACAGTCCAGCGCGAGGCACTCCCCTTGCGCTGGTAGGACGCCACGTCGAGGTTGTCCCGCACGGTCAGACCGGGAAAAATCCGCCGGTCCTCCGGCACATAGCCGATCCCGGCACGGGCAATCCGGTGGGCTGGAAGTCCTTGTACCGGCTTATCATCAAAAATTACTTCCCCGGATCTCGGCGGCGTAAGGCCCATGATGCTTTTCAGTGTCGTACTCTTGCCGGCACCGTTCCGGCCCAGGATGCACACGGTCTCGCCCTCCTCCAGATGCAGGGTAACACCCTGAAGCGCCTGGCTCTCACCGTAGAAGGTCTGGATATTGCGAACATCAAGAATCATGTTTTGGCCTCCTCGACCGACTCGTCCTCTTCCTCACCCAGGTAGGCGACACGAACCTCCGGATGGTTCTTCACTTCCTCGGGGGTACCGGCAAAGAGCTTCTCACCGCGGTGCATGACCAGAATACGGTCCGCCAGGTTGAACACCACGTCCATATCGTGCTCGGTGATCATGAACGTGTAGTCACCGCTGTCCGCAAGCTTCTTGATCAGCCGGGTGGTGCGCCGGGTTTCATCCGGGGTCATCCCGGCGGTGGGTTCGTCCAGCAGTACCAGTTTGGGCTGAGTCGCCAGCACCATGGCGATCTCCAGCAATCGCTTGTCGCCGTAGCTGATCACTTCGGCACGCTGCGCCTTCAGGCTGTCGATGCCCAGACGCTTCAGAAACTCAACGGCCTCCTGTTGGATTGCGGCATTGCGGGACGCAATGTTGAACAGCTTACGGCTGTGGCCATGGTAGGCCGACAGCACCACCTCCACGTTTTCCTGCACAGTCATTTCCGGGAAAATGTTGTTGATCTGAAACGACCGGGACACACCGAGCCGGCTGATCTTGTGGGGTGGAAGGCCGGTGATGTCCATGCCATCCAGAATGATCTTGCCTTCAGTGGGCCGCATCCGGCCGGAAACCATGTTGTAGAAGGTTGTCTTGCCGGCACCGTTCGGCCCGATAATAGCGATGGTTTCCTTGGGCATGACTTCAAGATTGATATCGGAAACCGCAGTAACTCCGCCAAAACGCTTGGTAAGGTTTGAAATAGTGAGAACCGGATTGCTCATTTCTTCACCTCCATCCACCAGTCAATGGCAGTACCGAGCAGCCCCTTGCGGAAGAAGATCACCATCATTGCCAGGATGATCCCCAGAACCAGCATCCAGGACTCGGTATAAGTGGTGATCCAGGTTTCCAGCAATACGAACGCCGCAGAACCGATGAATGGGCCCAGGAAAAACCCGGTGCCACCAAGAATAGCCATCAGGATGGGTTCGGCGGACATGGACCAATGGAGAAGTTCCGGGCTTGCTACCCGCAGGAACGGAGCGATCAGACCACCAGCCAGGCCCGCAAAGGTACCGGCAATAACGAAAGCCACGAGACGGTAGGTCCTCACGTTCAACCCGGCGAAGGAGACTCGCTCGGGATTCTGCCGGATGGCCTTGAGAATCATGCCGAAGGAGCTGCGACAGATCACGTAGAGCACCACCGAGGCGATGGCCACAATGGCCAGAACCACATGGTAATAGACCGATGGATTAGCCAGCGTCAGATCAAGGCCGAGCCCGAATGAGCCGAGGGTAAACCCGGCAAGACCATCACTGCCGTTGGTCACCGAACGCCACTGATAGGCGATGGCAAAGACCATCATGCCAAAGGCCAGGGTGAGCATGGCAAAGTACACTTCGTTTAGCCGGACGCTCAGAAAGCCGATGACCAGAGCCAGCAAAGCGGATGCTCCCATGGAAACCAGCAGACAGGCCAGGAATGGCCACTCGAGGTGAATCAGCACCAGGGCCGTGGCGTAAGAGCCTATACCGAAAAACGCCGCATGCCCGAAGCTCAGCATACCTGTATAGCCGAAAATCAGGTTAAAGCTGGCCGCAAACAGACCCAAAATCAGGACTTCGGTAAAAATAAACACATAGAAATAGGAAGCAATCCAGGGCACCGCAATCAGCCCGGCAATCACCACAGCCAATATGGCCATCAGAACCTTGGTCTTCATGCGCTTGCCCCCTTGCCCATAATGCCGTTTGGCTTAAACAACAGAACCAGAGCCATGCCCACGAACGGCAACAGCAGGTTCACTTCCGGCAGGTAGCGGCCACCGAAGCCGTGAATCAGACCCAGAATGATGGCGCCAAGCAAAGCACCCGGGAAACTGCCAAGGCCGCCGATCACCACCACGATGAACGACTCGATAATGATCTTGTCCCCCATGCCCGGATCCAGCGCACGCATGGGTGCCGCCATCACACCACCGACAGCGGCCAGCCAGGCACCAAAGGCAAACACGCCGGTCACCACCAGCCGGGTGTTGATGCACAGCGCCTCGGCCATATCCCGGTCCAGTGCGGCCGCCCTCATGATGCGACCAACGCGGGTGCGGTTGAACAAATACCAGAGCCCGGCCAGCAGAAGCAGACCGATGATGATGACAAACAGGCTGTAGGTGGCAACGGAACTGCCCAGCAGATCCACCGAACCGGCAAGCAAATCCGGCGGCTGAACCACATGGATGCCACTACCCCAGATCATTCGCACACTCTCGTTGATGATCAGCAGGATGGCGAAGGTCAGTAGCAGGCTGTCTGCCACGTCCCGGGAATAAATGAATCGCAACAGGAACCGATCGATGATCACCGCGAGGATGGCAACACCAATCGGAGCCAGGAGCAGGGCCGCCCAGAAGGGCATCCCCGCAATGTTGATCAGGGTGAAGGCCAGGTAGGCCCCCAGCATATAGAGTGCCCCGTGGGCAAAGTTAATGATGTTAAGCACACCGAACACGATGTTCAGGCCCACTGCGATAATGAACAGCAGCAGGCCGATATCGAGACTGTTCAGCAACGCCGCTCCGATGCCAGACATGGATTACCTCATTAGATTGGAGCCGGTTTCGTGGCGCCCCGGAGGGCGCCACGGCAAGCGTAAAATCAACAATCAGATCAAAGCTTGCAACCGGTCTCTTCAATGGTGCGGGCTACTTTTTCGCCGTCAAAGATCTGCAGGTTCGTCAGCGTGCGAATGCCGTGTTCCGGATGCATGGGGCCGGAAACACCCCAGTTCGGGCTGACCATCGCCTGGTGATCACCCTCACGGAACGTCACCGTACCGTTCGGTGCCTCCAGGCTCATGCCGCTAAGCGCCTTGGCGACGGCAGGACCTTCGGTGGTGCCGGCAGTTTCCATGGCCTTTTTATAGGCATAGATCGCGGCGTAGGCGCCCTCGGCGTTGTAGCTCGGGGGTGTGCCGTAGGCTTTGAGGTACGCCTTAACGAAGCGATCATTCACCGCGTTGTCATAGGCTTCATACCAATAGCGCGTGGACAGATGCACACCCTCTGGCATTTCCTCGCCCAGAGCAGAGAGCACCTCGGTCGCGGCACCAACGGTAAACATCACCTCCATGTCCTTTTCGAAGAACCCACGGGTATTGGCCTGGCGGATAAAGTTGACCAGGTCACCACCCCAGACCGAAATCAGCACACCCTCGGCATCAGAGTCCATGACCCGGTCAATGAACGGGGTGAAATCCTCAGCACCAAAGCGCGGGAAGTTGGTCTCCGACATCAGGTTCACATCCGGCTTGAGCTCTTTGAGGTAATTGCCGAAGAACTCCCAGGACTGGTGGCCAAAGGCGTAGTCCGGGCCGATGGTGGTCCAGTTGGTGGCACCCGTATCTGCAGCCACCAGGGCCGCAGCCTTCATATTCTGGGCCACGTTCACGCTGATGCGGTAGGTAAAGGGATTACACAGATTGCCGGTGACGTCCGGGGTGGCGGCGTGGGTGATGATCAGTGGCTTCTGCACCTCCGGCATGGTCGGAACCATACCCTGGGCAACACCCGAGCTGTCCAGACCCACCAGGGCGTCGACACCCTCGGAATAAACCAGTTTCCGGGCTGCCTGAATGGCCACCGAGGCCTTGCCCTGGCTGTCCTCATAGACCATCTCGACCTGGCGACCCAAAATGCCGCCGGAGCCATTGATTTCATCCACCGCCAGGTCGATGCCCTTCTGGGCAAACTCACCGTAGGTGGCAGCACTGCCAGAGAGAATGTAGAGGCCCCCGATCCGGATAGGATCCTCGGCATAGCTGACACTGGCGGTACCAAGCGTCGCGGTTGCGGTCATCGCAACCAGCAGATTCTTGATGTTTGTTTTTTTCATGATTTTGCTCCTGTTTTCTTGTCTTTGTTGTCACTGGAACGTCCGGGCCCGTTTTGATCAGGACCGGCTTCGTTTTTCTGACTGCATTATTCGCGCTATCGCAACCTCCTGCTGACCGCGGCCAGCCCAATCATCGGGACAGCGAGTCCCGGAGTATGTTCTTGCGAATCTTCCCGGTAGCAGTCTTGGGCAGTTCGCCCAGTACCACCTTTCTCGGCGCCTTGAAATGCGCCATATGCTCCCGGCAAAAGGCAATAATCTCCTCGGGGGTGGGTTCCTCGCCGTCATCGATCGGATTGACGAAGGCACAGGGCACCTCGCCCCACTTCTCATCGGCCATGGCCACCACCGCCGCTTCGGACACCTTCGGGTGGCGGTAAAGGACTTCCTCCACCTCCAGGCTGGAGATGTTCTCGCCGCCGGAGATAATCACGTCCTTCGCACGGTCCCGAATTTCAACGTAGCGGTCAGGGTGCATTACCGCCAGATCGCCGGTGTGGAACCAGCCGTTCCTGAAGGCCTTGTCGGTGGCGTCCGGATTCTTCAGATACCCCTTCATCACCGTGTTGCCACGGATGCAGATCTCGCCCATGGCCTTGCCATCGGCCGGCACCGGCTCATCGCTCAGCATATCGAGGATGTCGACCTCATCCAGTCCATGGGTAGGTACGCCCTGGCGCGACATCATGACTGCACGCTCTTCCAGCGACAGTTCCTGCCACTCCGGCTGGGGTACACAGAGGGTGGACGGGCCGAAGGTTTCGGTCAGCCCGTAAAGATGAGTGATCTCGAAACCGATTTCCTCCGCCTTGCGAATCACGCTGCTGGGCGGCGCGGCGCCGCCAAGGGCAAAACGGGCAAGCCGGGAGAGCTTCAGGTTTTCGCGGCCGAGATCCTGCACCAGCATGTTCATCACCACCGGGGCCCCGCACATGTGGGTCACGCCATATTCCTCAACCCGGCGATAGATCTCCCGGGTATCCACTTCCCGCAGACAGACATGGGTGCCACCGACGGCGGTAATCGCCCAGGTATAGGCCCAGCCGTTGCAGTGGAACATCGGCAAGGTCCACAGGTAGACGGTCTCCGCCGTCATATCAAAAGCCATGGCGTTCGATAAGGCCGCTAGGTAGGCACCACGGTGATGGTAGACCACGCCCTTGGGGTTACCGGTGGTGCCGGAGGTGTAATTCAGGGTGATCGCGTCCCACTCGTCTTCCGGTCGCATCCACGATGCATCCGGGTCGCCCTCGCCCAACAGGGACTCAAAATTCAGTTCTGCCAGCCCCTCACTGACATCCGCCTTGCGCTCGATCGCCACCAGCAGAGGCGGCACCTCCAGCTCGGCAATTGCGGCCCGGACCTGATTTTCCCATTGGGTATCGTAGAACAGGACCCTTGCCTCGCCGTGGGCCAGGATGAACGACAGAGTGCCCGCGTCCAGTCGAATGTTGATGGCATTCAGGACCGCACCGGCCATCGGCACCGAGTAATGGCACTCAAGCATTTCATGGCTGTTGGGGGACAGGATCGCTACCGTATCGCCGGGGACAATACCCCGGGCGCGCAGGGCATCCGCCATCTGCCGACAACGACCATACAGTTCCTGGTAGGAAAGGCTCATGTCATCGTCGATGACCGCCCGCTTGTTTGGGTAGACCCGAGCCGAACGCTGTAGCAGCGTCAGCGGCGTCAGGGCGGAATGATTGGCGGCGGTCTTGTTCAGTTTTTTATACTGGTTCATATCACACCGTATTGGACTGTCCAGATGATTTCAGGTAGCCCGGATTGTTGATTCGCAACCGAGCCTCCGTCATACCCCTCAAAACCAATCTCAGTTCCGGTTCAGAGCCATCGAGCCGGCGTTCGCGGAGTGCCCGGGCCAGGGTCTGCTCTCCCTGCTCAGGGTTATCCGGCAGCTGATGCCCGGCGAGGAATTGCGACAGCGACCGATCGGTGGTTTCAGGCTCCCCCTGCTCCAGCTGCTCTATTTCCCGGATGGCCACGCCCATGGCGTTTGCAATCATCAGGGCCTGGTACTTCCTCTCCCCCGCCAATTCAGGCGCCAGCGAATCCAATAACACCTGGCGGGCCTCGGCCAGCAGATCGCGGGTATCCGGCTCGTTGATCATTGCGCTTCCTCCAATTCGGGAATCTGGTTCAGCAGATCGTATTCCATCTGGGCCACCATGCGACCGGTTAGGGCCAACTCCAGCGAGCGCTGTTCTCCGGACATATGCCGGCGCGCCTGCTGCAACGCGATCATGGCCCAGCGCACCAATGCCATGACCTCCCAGTAACTGACCGATGCCGGATCAAGGTCGACTCCACTCACTTCCCGGTAACTGTCGAGAAGGTCCTGTTTGTCTCCGATACCGCCAACTACCCGGGCATCCCCGCCGAAGCGCCAGCTGCGGCTGCAGAGCCAGCCCAGATCCTCACAGGGATCGCTCCAGGCCGCGAACTCCCAGTCCAGAACAGCAGTCAGCTCGCCTCCATCCACCATGTAGTTACCGGTCCGGAAATCACAGTGGCACAGCACCGTCGGGCCCGGCTCCGGAGCATGGTCCTCGAGCCAGTTCAGGGCCCATTCCAGCACCGGATGGGGCTCACCGATTTCCTCCAGGTAGCGGCGATACAGGGCTACCCGGCTCAGGGCCGGGTTTTCCGGTTCGGGCATCGCCAGGAAGTCCAGCGATGCCACCGGTGGCCGCACCGCGTGTAGCCTGGCCAACTCCGCACCAAACCGGCGTACAAGGTGCCTGCGCTGATCCTCGGTCAAGTCGCCTTTGACCAGTTTGCGGGGTGAGGCGCTGCCCGACGCCCGGGTCATGACGTAGAACACTCGGCCGCTGACTTCGGTATCTTCGCAAAGCCAGAGCGGCTCCGGGGCCGTCACCCCGGCCTCGAACGCCGCCTGCAAAACCCGGAATTCCTCCGGACGGGAAAGACTTTCCGCTACGCCGGATGGGGCATCCTGCCGGATTACGAAAGCCTGCCGGCCCGGCCGGTCGCCCCCTTCCAGCTCCAGGGTCAGACCGAAGTTGTCCTGGATCGCACCTCCCGAGAGCCGGTCAAACTCGACGACCCGGACACTCCGGGCACCGGTCTGCCGGGAAATGAAATTGCTGAAAGTGTCTGCAAGCCCGGACATCAGGCCTTCACTCCCCAGTGCCAGAAGTCGGTACGCTCGGCCAGCAACAGCTTCGAAAACACCATCTTGTGCACTTCCGAGGCGCCATCCACCAGGCGGGCCTGGCGGGCATAACGGTAAATCCACTCCAGCGGGGTGTCCTTGGAATAGCCCCGTGCGCCACACAGCTGGATCGCGGTGTCCACCGACTTATGCAGGGTGTCGGCCACCGCGACTTTGGCCATGGACACCTCCTTGCGGGCGAAGTCGCCCTGGTCCAGCTTCCAGGCGGCGTGCATGGTCAGCAGCCGACCGATCTGGATCTCCATGGCAGCCTCTCCGAGCAACCACTGGACACCCTCACGCTGCGCCAGGGTCTGGCCAAAGGATTCGCGCTTCTCAACATACTCGGTGGCAATCTCCAGGGAGCGACGGGCCAATCCCAACCACCGCATGCAGTGAGTCAGGCGCGCCGTGCCCAGGCGGATTTGGGTGACCTTGAGGCCATCGCCCACCTCCATCAGCCGGTTCTCATCCGGGATCTCCAGGCCATCAAAGCGGATTTCACAATGTCCACCGTGTTCTTCCGGACCCATGATCGGAATGCGACGGACAACCTCCCAGCCCGGATCGTCTTTATGGAACATGAAGGCACTGAGCCCCTTACGGGTATCGTCGGATGTACGGGCAATCAAGATGAAATGGGCGGCTTCACCCGCCCCGGTGATGTAATGCTTGTGGCCATGAATGACCCAGCGGTCACCCTTGCGGGTGGCGGTGGTCTGCATCATGCCCGGGTCCGAGCCGCAGCCGGGAGGTGGCTCGGTCATGGCGAATGACGACCGCACCCTGCCCTCGACGATGGGCTTGAGCCAACGCTCCTGCTGGGCTTCGGTACCCACCTTGGCAAGCACCATCATGTTGCCGTCATCCGGTGCCGCAGAATTGAACACCACCGGCCCAAAGATCGACCGGTTCATCTCTTCGTAACAGGCTGCCATACCCGAAATATCCAGACCCTGACCGCCGAGATGCTCGGGGATCTGCAGGCACCAGAGGCCCTGCTCTCTGGCCTTGGCCCGCATCTGCTCAAGATGCTCGGGCGCAATGTTCTCATGCTCATCGTAGGCCTCCGGGTTCTGCTCCAGCGGCAACAGTTCCTGTTCGACAAAGTCCCGGATGCGTTCCCGGTACGACTCGTTCCTCGGATTAAGATTAAAGTCCACGGCCTGCTCCTTACAGCGAGGATTGAAGATGACCGCCGTCCACCACGAGGGTGCTGCCGGTCATGTAATCGGAATAGTCTGAAGCCAGCAGCAGCAACGGGCCGCACAGATCCTCTGCCTGCCCCAGGCGGCGCTGGGGAATGCGACGGATCATCTTCTGTCCGGGCTCACTGGTGAAAAAGTCGCGGTTCAGATCGGTCTCAATGTAGCCCGGTGCCAACGCATTCACGCGAATACCGTAGCGGGCCCACTCCAGTGCAAACGAGCGGGTCAGCTGCTCAACACCGGCCTTGGCGGCCGCGTAGGGCGCCACATTGCCGGCCACGCGATGACCGAGAATAGAGGAAATCATGATGAGGCTGCCGCCCTTTTTCATGGCGGACAGGCGGCGGGCGGCCTCGTTGCAGACCAGCCAGCAGCCCTTGAGGTTGGTGTCGACCACCCGGTCCCAATCTGAGCCGGTCACATCCAGGGCTTTCTTGCTGGTGGCAACACCTGCATTGGAAACCACGACATCCGGAATGCCGACGCCATCCGCCATGGTATCGAACGCTTCGGTGACACTCGCCTCATCGGTAACATCCATGGTGACCACATGGATCCGATTGGCATGCTCAGGGAATTCGCTCTTGAGAGACTCCAGTGCCTCGCGGCGGCGGCCACTGGCAATAACCGTGGCTCCCGCCTCAAGCAGACACCGGGTAAAGCTTTGGCCAAGGCCTCCGGCCGCTCCGGTGACCAGGGCGGTCTTGCCATCAACACGCAGAGACCAGTTCGAATTGCGAGGGTTCGTATTATTGGAATTGTTCATATCTCGACCTCCGGAACCCAAAAATAGAACGAGCGCTCGATTTATTCAAGGGGTGATCGAATTTTTTTGGGAAAGATTGAACAGAAGAAGGAATGATCAATGACGGCCTAAAACATGCACCCTTCTGAAAATTGGTGACATTTTCATCGGATAGAGAAATGGAATTGCCGTGTATTCCATCAAAGATGGGCTGGCCACGCAGGATTTTCTGGAGGTAGTCGTTCAAGGGCGTACCGCTGTTACTCTGGAGCAGGTTTTTCGGTAGTGTTGGCCGAATGGTTCTGGAAGTTACCCTCACGACTTTTTTATAGCGGCGCTAATTACTGCCTACATTCTTTTAGCTATCTAAGGTAACCCCATGCAGAACGGAAAGATCCAGGGGAATGCCAGGCAATCTCCCACTCTTGCTTCATTCAACCAGAAGGTAAGCCAGTTAACCTGGCAGCCCCTCGGTGACCGCGTAATGGGCGGGCAGTCTGACGGCGCCGTTGTTTGCGCTGAAGGCGGCGTTGGCATCTTTCACGGTACTGTGCGACTGGATAACGGCGGCGGATTTGCCTCCGTGAAAGCGGACCTGCCCGAACCTTTCAATGCAGCTCACTACACCGGTATTGAGCTTCTTGCCCTGGGCGACGGCAAAACCTACAAGATCGGGCTTCGCAACAGCACGGACCGGCGCAGTATTGTGTACCAGCACGCGTTTACACCGGAAACGGAAGACTGGAGCCGCGTCCGGCTTCCGTTCAGTGAATTCATACCTACCTGGCGCGGCAAGACATTGACCGATGCGGAACCACTGAATCTTGAGCACCTGGCTTCAGTAAGCCTCTTCGTATCCGGCCGGCAGGTTGGTGAATTTCGGCTCAGGATGCAGGATTGGGTTCTGTTCTGATGGAGCTCAAACCGGTGACGACCACAAATACCTTTTCCCTAACTCTACAGCGGCCGTTCAACCTGCGCATGACGGTGGAAAGCCATGGTTGGTGCCAGCTTGCGCCCTGGCACTGGGACGGTGGGAATCTTGAACGAACGGTAAGAATTGGCGCCAAAGCGGAATGGGCGCGCGTCCACCAGCCCTCCGAAGATCAACTTCTTATCGAAACCTCCTCATCAAACACCGACGCTGTTTCCGAACGCGTCGCCCGCTGGCTGCAGCTGGACTGGGACCCCTCAGAGTTTCTCGCGCTTTGTGACAGAAACGACCCTGACATTGCCCGCTTCATCCGGTCCGGTGGCGGGCGATTCCTGCGCGGCGACACCTTCTTTGAGGATCTCATTAAAACGGTTTGCACCATCAACACGACGTGGAAACAGACGAAAACAATGGTCGCCTCATTGGTTACTCTGAGAGACGGCCTATTTCCCGAGCCCATGGAAGTCCGGACTATCGGCCCTGAGCGATTGGCAGAAGAGTGCAAGCTCGGGTTCAGAGCCAGGACGGTCGACACGGTAACGAGTCAATTGCTGGACGATAAAGCCATCAACCTTGATGGTACTGCTCGCGAAAGCATCGTTGACTACCAGTATTTAACATCGCTAAAGGGCATCGGGCCCTATGCCGCAGCACACACCATGATGCTTCTGAGAGATTTTCAGACCCTCCCGGTCGACTCGGAAGTGAGCGCGTATCTGCGTGACAGAAATCTCGACCCAAACAATGCCCAGAATGCCTTTCAACACTGGGGGCAGTATCGGTTTCTGGGGTATAAGCTCAAACGGATCGTGGACCAGGAAAACTGGATTGGAGACTGAGTATGGAAAATCGAAAAATCCGCTGGGGAATCATTGGTACCGCCGAAATTGCTACCAAGGTGGTGGCGGGAATGCATGATGCGAAAAACGCTGAGGTCGCCGCCGTTGCAAGCCGCGCTCTCGACCGCGCCCAGGCGTGGGCAGACGAGCACAACGTGCCGCAGGCTTTCGGTTCCTACGATGAGCTTCTGGCTGATGACAGTATCGACGCCGTATATCTTCCTGTCCCGACAGCGCTTCGTAATGAATGGATCAAGAAAGCAGCCCGCGCCGGCAAGCACGTTTACGCCGAAAAACCCCTGGCTGACGGCATCGACGACGCCATTGAAGTCTGCAAAGAAAACGGCGTCCAGTTCATGGACGGAACCATGTGGCTGCACAGCACCCGCACGCAAGAGATCGAGAAGCGTATTGCAAACGGCGACATCGGCGATGTCAGGCGTGTGACCAGCGCGTTCACCTTCAAGGCACCCTCCAGGGAATGGTATGAAGGCGGCAACGGCCGCACCGATAAGTCCCGCGAACCCATGGGGTGCTTTGGTGATCAGGGGTGGTACCCGATCAGTGCCACACTGTGGAGCTACGGGTACGAACTGCCCGAGCGCGTCCAGATGAACTTCGTCTCAAAGAACTCCATCGACACCATCGTCGCCTGCGGTGGCACCCTGTGGTTCTCCAACGGCCGTATGGCAACCTTTGACGCAGGTTGCGAACTCGCGCACCGCTCGCAGGTAGAAACGGTTGGCGACGCCGGCCTTATCCGCATCGACGATCTGGTTGGCGGACAAGGCAGAAGCGGCAACTTCGCCGCCTACGGAGAACGATTCACCGGAAGCTCGAGGTACATCCTGGGAGACGTGGAGGGCAAGGACACGGTGCAGGAGGTGGAGCCGTGCGACCACGTGGTGAAGCTCGTCGAGAAGTTCTCGGACATTATCCTGACGGGTGAGCTGGAGGACACGTGGCCGAAGCGCAGCCTGGCCTGTCACCGGGTCATGTCGGCGCTTTTCAAATCGGCAGAATCGAACGGTGCGGTTGTCTCTCTTTAAGACACGTTGAATGGATGAAATTCGGATGCGAATACTGCGATGACAAAACTGGCCCTGATAACCGGCGCCAGCGCCGGCATTGGCCGTGAGGCCTGCGACCTTTTTGCCCGGAAAGGCTACAGGGTGATCGCTCTCTCACGGCAGCCAACAGGCGTGGACTCCGCGGCTCTGGAAATGACACTGGATCTTGAGTCCTTTGATCAGATTGAGGGCCTTGCGGGCGCGCTCGACAGCGAAATCGCGGGCGCCGAACGGGTTATTCTGGTCAACAACTCCGGGTACGGGCAGTTTGGGGCGCTTCGCGACCTGCCCCAATCCATGTGGAGCAAGCAATTCAGCACCCATGTGTTCGGCCCCATCAAGCTGGCTGCCGTCTGCCTGGAACTCTGCGAACAACACGGCATACCCTTGCGGGTCATCGCAGTCAGCTCCGTGCTCTCCATAGCGCCCCAGAAAATGAAAGGCGCTTACTGTGCCGCCAAATCCGCAATGAACACGGCCCATGAAAGCTTCTGGTTTGATGAACAGGGCAGCAAAAGCCTGGAAAGTGTTTCGCTGGTGCTCCCGGGGCCGGTGAAGACACGCTTCAGAGAACATGCACTCGCGGCTTTGCAGCCCCTGCTTGGCCGGGCAAGCGCCGTGCACCGGGAAAAGTACAAAGCGATGGAAGCCGCGCTCGCGCCAGGCGCCAGCATCAAGCCTTTTACCGCCAGTGCGTCGGACGTCGCCAAAAAGATCTACAGGGCCGCAGAGGCGACACGACCCAAACCCAGATATCTGGTTACCCCACAGACCTACGCTGCCGAATTTATCACCCGGTTTATTCCCCGGTCGATCCAGAGAATCATCTTGCGATAAGCCGGGCCTTCTTCACCCGCCGGGCCCGGCTCAGTTCATCCTTCACGTAAGCCCCGACAGCCTTGAGGAGACCCAGATCCGGGTCAGCCTCTTTGTCATCGGCCAACCGGAAAATCTGCTGGTAATACCAGGCCTGGCCGCCCAGTACATTTATGATTTTGAATGGCATCAGCGGACTGGCCGGGGAGAAAAATCCCCGCTGGGCAAGCTTGACGTGATCTTCATGGCAAACCGTCTTTTCGATGCGCCCATCAAGCAGATCCCTGGGTGTATCCGGATCCGTGCAGAGCGGCCGGCCAAGGCCAATCATGTCGGTCTCACCGCTGGCAACCACCTCTTCCATCAACGTGCGCGTCCGGAATCCACCGGTGACCATCAGAGGGCAATCGCACACCTCACGAATCGTCTGGGCGTAATCCAGGAAATAAGCCTCCCGTTTGCGAGTGCTTTCCCGCACGGCCGGCCCGTCGCTCGCGGTTTCGGCATCGCCACTGTACCCGAGCAACCGAGGCTGTTCGTAGGTGCCCCCGGACACCTCCAGCAGATCAATACCCTCCTCATTGAGCCAGCGCACCACGCTCA
The DNA here is from genome assembly GCF_030238305.1 of Marinobacter albus. Lineage (NCBI taxonomy): Bacteria > Pseudomonadati > Pseudomonadota > Gammaproteobacteria > Pseudomonadales > Marinobacteraceae > Marinobacter > Marinobacter albus. Next base: position 2,226,462 of record NZ_JASSQD010000001.1, read on the forward strand.
CGGACTCATCGAGCGAAAAGCCGCCCTTGCGGAAATCGTCGGAATTGAGCTTCACCGCCACCGGAAACTCCGGCCCCACAGCTTCGCGAGTCGCCCGCACCACTTCGAGCAGAAAACGGGCGCGATTTTCCAGCGACCCACCCCAGCGATCGGTGCGCTGGTTGGTGACCGGCGACAGAAAAGACGACAACAAATACCCATGAGCCCCATGCACCTGAACGCCGGTGAAGCCCGCCTCTTTGGCAATCCGGGCAACGTTGGCAAAGCGCTGGATAAAGTCGAGAATCTCCGGCTCCGTGAGTGCCCGTGGACGGGCATAGTTACCCATCAGCGATAGCTGCACCGCCGAAGGCCCCATCGGGCGCGAGGTAACATAACGCGGCGACTGCCGACCGGCATGGGAAATCTGCATCCACAAATGGTTGCCGTTGCAGGTGCCCGCCTCGGCCCAGGCACGCAATTGCGCCATACCCTCGGGCTCGCCCTTCCCTTTTGTTAAATCGGGCGCCGGATCAATCGCCACGTTACCCGGCCGCTCCAGCACCCGGTGATCAATCATCACGTTGCCGGTAATCAGCAACCCCGCCCCGCCATCGGACCAGCGCCGATAAAGGGTTTCATGGCGGTGGGTGGCGTGTAGCTGATCGTCTGCCAGCCCCTCGGTCATGGCGGCCTTGGCAATACGGTTAGGCAGGACTGCTCCGCAGGGGAGTTTCAGGGGTTGGGCGAGGGGCGATTGGGGCACGGTGAATTCCTGCTGTTTATTCATAAGGTTTCATTTCAGTTTTAACTTTAAGCCGATATTGCCGATCCGGCCTACAGGCCTAACCACTCTGCCAGCTGAAGATTGGTTTTCAGCCTCAATCGCTGCTGAAGCATCCCCTCAAAGACGCCCTCTAAGCTTCGCTCCTGCCCCAGCAATGGCAGCGAGGCTTCAGCCTCCGAGAAGAACTGCTCCTCACGAGATGTGCCCACAATAGCTTGCTCCCACCAATTCACTACTCGAGGGTGCGCCTTCTTGAGCAGCAGGTCTCCGGGCAGCTTTTCGGACTTGGAGGCATTCGCCGTATGAGTCGCTGGCATCAGGTTCCAGAGATCATTGTTGTTCCATCGTGACCACGGAAAACAGTGGTCGACGTCAAACCGCTTCGCGTTGAGATTTTGGGCTGTCCACACACACTCCACCCTGCCAGTCTCGAGCTGTTGGTTAATCATTTGACGGACAGCTGACGTATCGCGCCGACCTTCAACCCACTGCAAGCCACGGTGATAGACATCCATGGAGTAACGCAGATCCCAGCTTCCCATCAAATCAATCCATTCATTAACAATCGCAGGCTCAATCCAGCACGCATAGCGACTAAATGCATCCCAGAGAAATGAAGGAACACGGAAGGTACCGAACCGGGAAAGCGTCGCTTTATCCAAGCGCACTGGTGCCTTCTTGATGGTCATCCTGGCCGAACCGCCCTCGAAGATCGGACGGTTACTGCCGGGCCAGGTCGTAAAATGTGCGGGGTTCTTGAGAATGGTCGAGCAAGCATCCCGGATAGCGCGAAGCACCACCGGGGCAACATCCGCCGACAGCGACATACCCACTCTGAAATCCAGAGGCGTGAAATTCTGCAGCTTGAAGAAATCGTCCGTGGCAAAGCCATAGCCACGACTACCGGGCGCTTGCCTCAGCTGATGCCGGAGAACCAGAGGGTGATAGAGCATAATCCAGAACAGCCCGACAGCACCAAGCGGGATATCAACCCAGTCATCGGTACGTTTAAGCGCCAAGCCGGGCGCGCCGTCAGCAATCCGGACAAGCGTTCGCAACAAACCCAGCTTGTAAGTCGATGACTTATTATCATTAACAATGATGTGACGGACAGTCGGCAATGCGCCTGTACCATCGTCCGCCAACCGAAAAGCCAGCGTCTCCCAGGAAACCTCGTCCCTCTGAAGCTCATCCTTCTTGCGCCCAGCAGGCAACGGAAGCGGGATCAGTGCCCGGCGCTTGGCGAAACTCTCCAGTTCTTCCCTGCTGACATCGTAAAAAAGCCGTTCGCCATCACCTGGCCCATGCCGGAGTGTAACTACCAGCATTCCACCGGGCGCCAAAAGCTCAGTCAGGATTCGAAAAGCACGTTCACGATCAGATGGTGGGATATGCATCCAGACAGCGGAAACAAGAATCAGATCGAAGCGATAGCTCAGCTTCCGGATCTTACCTAGATCAGGCAATTGATCGTCTAGCCAGTGAATGCTCTGACTGCGAGTAGCGCCCTGCCCCAAGTCTCTTAAGCCGGCTGCGGGCTCAACCGCGACAACATCCCAGCCCCGCGCCGCAAGGGCACCGGAATCGCGACCGCTGCCTGCGCCTACATCCAGAGCGAGGCCTGATTTATCGCCAAGGAAGGAGAGCCAGTCTTGGTGAACCTGTTCAAAGGTTAACGACTGGTACTGGTCGTAAAAAACTTTAGCCCTCTGGCTATAAACGTCAGTCAAGAATATCTATTCCAACAAGGGACATAGGCATCAACACAAAGCGCTCCTGAATTGTCAATTAGATTATCAAGGAAAGAGCACTGGCGTGAATCTCTGGCATGAATCCAGTCCCGAACATATTCACAAATGAACGCGGCGTTTGGGTTCTGTTCCGTTACTGAAGACACACCTAAAAGTGGGCTGGACCTACCTCAGTGCCGTGTGGGTGAGTTGAAGCTAACCGAAAACTCAGAATAATCTGTCCCGGCTCCATCCCAGATAGCTGTATATATTTACAGTTATTTTTAAGGTATTCTTTACCGAAGATCTAGTCCACGGGCTTGCGAACACCTATAATGGAACTTACCAGTGAGTTTTCGTCACACATTTGACCCAGAGAGGGAGTGCGTCGTGAAAGACGAAGAGGGCCTCAAGCTTATCAAGGAACTGCTCGAAATCTACGATCAGGGGTTCATTGCCCAAACTCTGAATGACTTGGGGTTCGACTCCTGGTGCAGAGAGAGTATCAACCGCTGGGTGAAAGGAAAAGCTGACAGAAAACTTAGTCATGGCGAATTTGAACACCTCAAATCCCTGTTACCGAAACCCTTTCAAGAGCAGGGCCATGAATTCCGGTTCATAGATCTGTTCGCTGGCATTGGTGGAATACGACGCGGGTTTGACGAGATTGGTGGAAAATGCGTTTTTACCAGTGAATGGAACAAATACGCTGTAAGAACCTACAAGGCTAATCATTACAGCGATCCAGAACACATTTTCAACGAAGACATCCGTGAGGTCACTCTTTCTGACAGAGAAGATGTTTCTGAAGAAGAAGCTTACGCTCACATTGACAACCTCATTCCAGATCACGATGTCTTACTCGCCGGGTTTCCCTGCCAACCCTTCTCTATCGCCGGTGTCTCGAAGAAGAATTCATTAGGGCGTGCTCACGGCTTTGAGTGCAATACTCAGGGAACCCTTTTCTTTGATGTTGCCAGAATTATCCAAGCAAAACGTCCTGCAGCTTTCCTGCTGGAGAACGTGAAAAACCTCAAAAGTCATGACAAGGGTAAAACTTTCAAGATTATCCTCGAAGCGCTGGATGAACTTGGGTATGAGGTCTCAGATGTCAATTATGATGGCCCGCAGGACCCGAAAATTATCGATGCGAAACATTTCGTTCCACAGCACCGTGAGCGAATTGTGCTGGTAGGTTTCCGCCGGGATCTTGATGTACATAACGGCTTTACTCTAAAAGACATACGAAAGCACTTTCCGGAAAACGTAACCACATTCGGCGAGATCTTGGAGCCGGAAAAGGAAGTTGATGACCGGTATATTCTAACTCCAAAGCTCTGGCAGTACCTGTACGACTACGCCGCAAAACATAAAGCTAAAGGCAACGGATTTGGGTTCGGGCTTACTGGACCCAATGATGTGGCCCGGACACTATCCGCACGTTACTACAAGGACGGATCAGAAATCCTTGTCGACCGCGGATGGGATATGGAGGCGGGCTTCGACGATATGATCAACCAGGGAAACCGGCCAAGACGGCTAACACCTAAAGAGTGCGCACGGCTTATGGGCTTTGACGAACCCGATGAGTCAAACTTCAAAGTACCTGTGTCGGATACCCAGGCATACAAGCAATTCGGAAACTCTGTAGCAGTGCCGGTTTTTCGGGCTGTGGCAAAAATGATGAAACCGAGAATTCTGGAAGCAAAATTAAAAATTGAAAAGCGGGAATCCAAAGCCGCCTGATCATGGCCGATGTTCACGACAAAAAGACCCGAAGCCGCAATATGGCGGCTATTAAGGGAAAGAATACAAAGCCCGAAGTCTGGTTGAGGAAAGAGCTCTTCAAAAGAGGCTTCCGATACAGACTCCACCGGAAAGACCTTCCGGGAAAGCCTGATATAGTTTTACCAAAGTACCGCGCTGTTATCTTTGTACACGGTTGTTTCTGGCACGGGCACCTAGGATGCCCGTTGTTCCGCATTCCCTCAACACGATCCGAATTTTGGAAAGAAAAGATCTCCTCGAACAGACATCGGGATTCACGTAACGTCGCGAGGTTACACGAACTTGGCTGGAGAGTTCTTGAGTTATGGGAGTGTTCAATAAAGGGGAAACTCCGACTCGACGAACACACGCTTATCCAATATGCATCTGAATGGATCAGAGGCTCGGACGCAGAAGCAGAGATCTCAGGATTGGATAGTTCAAAAAGCATCATCAAAAAATGTCGATAGCAGGAAGTAAAACCGAATGTCAGATTTTGGATCTCTGAACGATTATCTATCCGGCGCTGCAGTCAAACGACTTACAGCAGTTGAATGTGATCCTTCACGTTCAAACGGCCACGAAATCAACGCTACAAGCATGAAGGCTTTCATGGGCCCTGACGCCCGTTCAGACATTCCCACAACATTCGTGCGCCTCGACGATGATGAGGAGCATATCGAAAGCGTCGAGGGCACATGCTCATGGTGGTTCAGAGACCGCACCGCACAAGGTAAAGGAGTCGAATACCGGCTTTATTATCAAGATAACCCTGCGATAACGAAGGCGGAAATTGGGGATGCGTTGGCAATAGTCATGAAACCCAATAACGAACTGATTTTCGTTACTGCACCGCAAGGTTCACAATCAGAGTTAGAGCTATTTGAACTCTTCGGGCAAGACTTTGGTAATCGTTTCAAGTCGCTTGATTTTACGGATGATGAAGAAGAAATCGGTCCGATAAAGCGGTTCATTCTCGAAGAATTAGGTATAGAGATAAAAGCCAACTTTGGGGTGAATTATTTGAGCACTATCGAGAGCCACTTTGGCCCTCTGACTTTTCCCAGCACCAGAAAATTTTCACAATTGGCCAGACAACTTGGCGGCGAGCTTAGAGAATTCGACAGCGCTGACACAGCCGTCGTAACCTGGTGGGAAACGGAAGAAGCCATGTTTCGTCAGCTGGAGGGTGCGATTATCGAGGAGCGACTCGCGAAAGGATTCACTGATGCAGAGGACTTCCTTTCTTTTTCACAGTCAATTCGGCAACGACGATCATCACGGGCAGGAAGCGCCCTCGAAAACCATCTAGAGCAAACCTTTTCTGAAAAAGGCGTTCGGTTCTCCCGAGAGAAGAAAACAGAGAAAAACAAGAAGCCGGACTTTCTTTTCCCGTCAGTAGAAGACTACAGAAACAAAGACTTTCCCGCAGAACAACTTACTATGCTTGGAGTCAAAACTACATGCAAAGATCGTTGGCGACAGGTTCTAGCCGAAGCGGGAAGGATCGAAAAAAAACATCTATTCACTCTACAGCCCAAAATTTCTAGTAACCAGACCAATGAGATGATCGATTCGAAACTGCAACTGGTAGTTCCCAGATCAATTCATGTGACTTACACGGATGAACAAAAGAGTTGGCTTTTGGATCTTGAGCAATTCTTAGACATAGTAAAAAAACGAGATTGCTAATTAGACAAGTCTCGCTATGCTCACATTTTGATTCACCATGCCCTTAAAACGTTAATGACTTCCTTTAATTGCTTACAACAAAGGGCGCTTCGTAAAAGACTTGCCTTCCGGACGTTCCTCCGAGCGCCCGGAAGACTTGAGACCAATCACAAATCAATTCACGTTAGGCATCAATCTCCTTAAACCTGTCAAACTCGCGAGGGAGAAGGCGCACCAAATCGTCGGGATCCATCGCATAGAAATCATAAGTGCGCTCAAATTGTTTTAGTACTTGACTCAGACGGCGAGCGCCGGCACCACCAGCCCCCCGCTTTCGTCCATTATTTTGCTTATCCCAGAACAAATGAAAAATAGCTCCTATCATGGAGCGGTTAGTAATGAGCTTCTGGTTTGCTGCAACCTGCGCCCATAGCTCTCCGGGAACATTCACAGGACCATTGAGCAGAACTACCAGCTCATCCTCCATATCTTTGTGTGCTGCATAGACCTGCCAAATTGACGCAAGGTAATGACGGTAATAGCGTTTCCAGTTGTCGGGCTCAGCTACCCAGATCGCCAGCTCGCCGGGGTTATAACGTCCGCTACTACGCTTGCACAACCTGTTGAAAAGGTACGCCGAGCACCAAGTCCAGAACCCCTTATCACGTTCTGCTGACTGCAAACCGAGGTTATGGACAACCTCGTCAAGTCCCTTCGCGGTTTTCAATCGATCAGAAAGATCCAAAGCATCAAGCCAACCTGTGTCACCACCAATCTCAGTAGCATATTCCGAAGGGACCAGAAGCTCTTGCGGAAATTCCTGAGGATGCTCGGTTTTCAGGCTATCGAGATACCGGATGAAGCGCTCAATTCCCTGTGCAGTTAAACGACATATCTTCATTTCCACACCCCTGAGTCAAACTCCCCAATAATCTGATTTCGGACACTGATCCGGCTGCTGATTAGTCTTACCGCATCATCTAGCCATCCCTCATGATCATCTGCATCTTCATCAGGCACGCCTGCCCCCAACTGTCTCGCGAACAGAAGCCAACGGGTTGAAAGTTCATCCGGATCGCTAAGCTCCGGATCCCATTCTGAAGAAACAATTTTGGCCAGAATCTGACGCATCGCAGCTGGGAGAATGAACCCCCGAAACAAGAGCGACCGAACTACCTGATCTTTGCTGCCCAACTCCTGTTCGACTTGTAGAGTTGCGTTCTGGTCATCGTAATTGACCCTCCAGAGGACTCCATAGCCCGACAGATCAGCACTTGCAACTGGCAGAATGCTCTTGTGGTTCTGATCCGGCTTGTCGTCTTTGTCATGCGGCCTGACGTTCTCGGCGATGGCTTCCAAGAGACCGACACTCTCGTCAACCACTTTGATCCGGAATGACAAACCTTCAGCGTCGTCAAACTCCTCAAGCGTGATCGAATTCTTTCTGACGCTCGGAGAGACCTTACCGAGTTCCTCCCGGGAGAAACGAGTCTTCGACTGCCCCTCAAGAAAAACCGTGCTTTCAGGTGAAAGATGATAATCAGCAAGGTCGACCGAAACATCAACAACGGGCTTCTCGTGAAAATCACCACGCAGCCTGATGCTGATGTCCTCACGGAGGATTTTTTTGCGGCCGGTATAGTTAAATCGTTTCATCTGTTTCCAGCGCCTCCGATCGCACGTCAACAATAATGTCGCGGTCAGGATCAAACCCTGTAATTTTCACTTCAAATTCGTTATCACGTGCCGAGAACTTAATCGTGTTACCACCCAACTCGAGGTTTTCGACATTCTCCGCCTGCGGCTCATCTACATACTTAGCCTTATCAAGTGCGAAGTCGTTTTTGTGGTACTTTTTCAAAGCACTCGCTTTTGATGCGCCCACAAAGTCGTATGCTACGGCAACCTCATAAGAGCGTGGCGAGGCTAAGGGCTCTCTTGGCCCCCTCAGAACAAAGCCTTCATCAACCTTGGAAAGCCTATAGTGCCTGGGCCTCGGTTCAGGGGGGTTGGGGGGCGTTGGTTCCGGCTGGCCACCAGTGTTTTTTTTCTTCTTTTTGAGCCGCTGGTCAGGGACGTCTTCTTCACTCTCTGGCTGCTCTAGGTAAAAGATGTCAGAAAGCACAGTGAAGTCCTCTTCCTCATCACCCTGACTCATGAGCTGTAGAGCCTTGCTAACACTAAGTCTGACGAAATCTATCGTGGTCGGGCCCCACTGGTATTTACCTTTAAACTTCGTAGCATTCTTTTCCCATTCCGTATGAGCCGGGTTTTCGGAATCTCCGAGAAGAGTGGCTAGCGGCCCACCCTCTATAACCACGAGACTTATAAACCCCCTCACCTTCGGCACGCGGTCCTCGGGTATAGTGATGCCCTCGCGAATAAAACGTGGCTTGCGCGACTGATCTGAAAGATCTCTGGTGAGATACATATCGAAATAGGACTCAACCGGCACAGCACCTTTTTTCTTGCTTTTAATGTAGAGCGGACATTTCAGATGCAAGATGACACCTGGCTCCTGAAGTTTCTCCTGGCACTGAGAAGCCAGCTCAGGAGTCATATAGTCCTTGTCCCAAGAAGGCTTTAAAGGAGTTTCCGGTAGCCTTAATACGATCTTGTGGACGCTCTTACAACCAACTACATCAGAAGCAAGCCTCACTAACGGCTCCATCTCCGGGATGCGTGCAGCGGGCAGCAAAGAACCGAGGTTATGATGAATAGAGTCGGCGTCAATAATGTGCTCAGTCATACCTCTGCAACCTCCACCAACAGCTGGCCATTCAAGATTGGCCAGAAATACTCATTCACGACATATTTTGAAAGGGTCTTTACGGAAATATCTTCCTGAACGTAAGGCATGATCAGTGAAAGGCCTGTCTTCTTCCGGTCTCTGGCAAGACCAAAGTTTTCAACGATCTGGTTAAATAGGGCTTCGCTTTCAACAGGCATTGGAAAGTAGTCATCACCACCCTCATCCTCGTCGAATACGCCCCACCACGCGTCTGGCGTATAAGCCACACCATCCACATGATGCGATTTGAGGACACTCTGACCGGCAATAAGACACCTTTGATCAGTGCTTCGAACGGTAACAGCTATAAAGGTTCGGATGCCGCTGGCCTTCGGGACCACATATTTCCCTATGCCGTGACGTCCCCTTACGCCATCCTGCTTTCCAGATTGCCCCTCAGCGCGCATGAAGTAGTAGAAAGAGTTTCCTGGTTGCTCGTCATTGACTTTCTCATCACCAATAAGCCCACAAGTATTAAAGTCTTCATATACCAGAAACCGGCATGGGTCAGATGGACAGGGAGGAGCTTCCAAACCATTATCCTCGGCAGAAAAATGCTTCCAAGCCTTTTCAGGAATGTAGCGGCGCATGACCCCGCTCTCAGGTTCATGCTTACCAATACTCAATCGGACCCTCACAGGTTCCTGCGATGCTGGATTTGCTTTCGCATCAAGCGAGTTCTGAATAAGCTCTCTTATCAATGCCTGCGCATCCTCATCAATGCTAGCGTTTGTAAAAAAACTTGCCTGCATCGGGTCTCTGGATTTCTGACTCCGACGCTTCCGCTCAAACTTCCAACTAGCTTCCATGACCGCCCTCCAGCATCATTATTATGATTCTGTTCAATATCAAAGCTTAAATATTTCGTCCTCATCGGCGCCTTTACTGTCGAATTTTGACTTCATATCTTCAACAGCTTTCTTAAGCGCTTGGTAGATTTTCTTCGCGTCCTCCTCTGTGTACGAATAGTTGCTCCTGTTGGAAAGATTACCAATCAATTTAATGTCCTTTAATGCCTTCGTAACCCTAGCTTCGGCCAACCGTACAAACTTCTCTCTATCCCTATTTTGAGGCATAGCTTAAAACCTCCGCTACCATTTTTTAATAGTACATACGATAGTACATTTTTCAAATATTGGCCAAATTTTTTTGAATATAACCATGCATGGAATATCTACCTGAGACAACACTCGCAACAGATAATGAAGAGAGCTGGACCCACTGATCAACACAAAGTCTTCAGTAAAAAACGGCTTCACAGAGCCTTTGGAAGTGTTAATGAAGCGTCTATGGCTTCTGCCAGCTTGAAGAAGATTTTATTAACATGGCTTCTAAATCCGCCCCCTTTTGCAAAGCACTGTTTTTTTTTGCAACAGCAACCTTGCAATCCGGCTTCTTGCCGCGGAGCTCTCCCATAGGTAACGGACAAATTCTGACTTGCTTCATTGAGGCAACTGACTACCCCGCTCCTTCGATGCATCAATATCCACAGGCGGCACCCCCAGGTCCTGCCACTTCTCCGGATGACAGGTAAACAGCAATATCTGATGCCGGCTGGCCGCATCAAACAGGATGCGCTTCATGTCTTCTAGTCTGTCGCTGTCACTATGCACCAGAGTGTCGTCGAGGATGACCAGCGTTGGCCTTCCCGCTTCCCGCAGCAGATCGGCATAGGCCAGACGGCTGATCAGGCCCATCTGTTCCCGGGCGCCAAAGCTCAGTTCGGTAATCAGCCCAAGCTCTGTGCCCCGGCTAAAGGTGCCCGGCCGTAGCTGTTCATCCACTTCCAGCGACGCTTCCGGGAAAAGCACAGAGAGGTAGTGATTGAGGTGCTTTTGCAGGGGCGCCTGAAGGCGGCGTGTCAGTGCCTGGCGTTTTTCCGTGAGCAAATTAAGCAGCAGGTCCAGCGCCTGGGCACGGCGGTGCAGTTCCTCGTAGCGACGATTGCATTGGTCGAGTTCCGCCTCTTTCTCGTTGAGCTGTTCTTCCAGCCCTTCCGCGCCCCAGGCTTCCAGCCTGACTTTGATATCGCGCAGTTCTCGCCCACGGTTTTCCTGGGTCTGGCGCAGCTGGTTGACCGCGTTCTGGTAGCGTTCGATGTCCTGTCGGAGAAAGTCCGGGCGGGCATCGCGAATTTCCCGTTCGCGACGCTCAAGGCTGGCTTCCAGTTCGGCCTGCTGCTTTTCGAGGTTGGCCAGATCGGTGGTTATCTGGCGAAGTTGCTGCTGGCGTTCCGGATTCTTTTCTTCATCCGCCAGCCGCTGCCATTCCCTTTTCGCATTGTCCCGGGCTTGCTTCAGGGCCGACAGCCTGGACTGGTGCGCTCGCTCGTCGGATTCCGCTTTGTCCAGGGCGGCGCTGGCCTGGGTAAACACGGCCTCGGCTTCCTCCAGAGTGGGAACTGTTTCGTTTGAGTCCGGTTTCGGCGTGGAATCGAGTTGTTTTCTGGCTTTTTCCAGTTCGCTTTCGGCCTCGCTTTGTTCAAAGACAAGTTGCTCGATACCTGCCGGGGCCACGGTTTTGAACAGATCTTCAGCGTGCTTTACGGCTCTTTCGGCACTTTCGAACGCGGAGAGACGATCCTCTGCCTGTTTTAACGATTCCACGCCAAGGGTCTTCAGCTGTTCCGCGAGGTTCTCCTCCAGCGCTTTGAGCTTCCGGCGCGTGCTGGCCAGTTCTTCCCCGCCGGGTGTTATGCCCAGGGTACCCACGCCGGGAATAACCAGTGTCGATTCTTCCAGAAGCTGTTGTTCGCCTTGCCCGACCAGCGGTTCGTTGTTCAGCGTCAGTGAAGCGTCAGCATCCAGTCGCCAGCTCAATCGAGTGGCGATGGTCTGTGAACGAATGGTTTCTTCGTTGAGCTGACTCCCGGTCGCTCGCAGTTTTTTGACCAACTCTGGATCGATCCGGTTTTCCCTGGCCTGCAGCCTGGCTTGCTCCAGCTGCCGCTGGTATTCCGTGGCTTTGGCGAGGTTCTGGCTGATCACTTGTTGTTGCTGTTCGAGCCGCCTCAGATCCTGCTCCAGCCGCTGCCGGGTTTGCAGCAGGCCCGCCAGTTTCCGTTGCTTTTCCGCTTGCTCGTAGGCGGTTCTGGCTTCGGTTAAACGGCCTGTGACGGCCGGCGTTTGTGCTTGAGCCACGGAGAGGTCGTGCTCAGCGCGATCCAGCTCTGCCTTTCGGCTCTCCAATTGGCGACTGAGCCCTTCCAGATGCTCTTTGTTCTGCTGCAACAGACGGTGGTTTTGCTGCTGCTGGGCAAACGTAGCCTTCTCCTGGTTTTGCTCCTGCTCCAGGCGCTCGACCTTTTGATAGCGCGCCCGGGCTTCCTCCAGATGGCGTTGAGCGTCTTCCCAGGGCCGCTCGGCTTCCGCCTGCTCAAAGTCCTGGGTCAGTTTGCCAAGCCGGTCGACCTGTTCCTGGTATTTATGAACTCGCTCCTTCAGCTCTTCGATTTCAAGTTGGTACTGGGCGCGGTCTTTTTCCAGTTTCAGATAATCTCCACGGGGCTTGCCGGTTCCGGTCAGCAGGATGTCCCGCTGGCTGCGAACCGTCTCGATCAGGTCATCGCCCCCGGAACTGGCCACTTCTCCGACCATGGAATTCAGGGCGGACTTCAGATGATCTCCGGCGTGTTCTATGGCCTGCTCAATGTCCTGCCCGGTGCCCTGCTCGACCCACAATAGTCCCGGTATGCCCCAGTGCTCGGCTTTGCTGGCGCCACGTTTCGGGTACTGGTAGCCCAGCAGTTCAGCCAGTTTTTCTTCCGCATCGTCTTCACTGTAGGACTCGGTGCCAACAACCAGGTCGCACCGTTTACGCTGCAGAAAGCTTTTAGTGAGCCGCCAAACGCGGTTGTCGTGCTCAAAGTCCAGCTCAATGGTGGGTGCCGCGGCGGAGTCGCCCCACGGGCGCAGATCGTCAACGGCCGTTGAACGATAACGCTCGAAAAACGCCGCTCGGATGGCACGTACCAGCGTGCTTTTACCGGACTCGTTGGGGCCGTGAATCAGGTTGAGGCCGGGCTGCAGGTTGTCCAGAACAAAGGGTTTGCGGAACTGGCGCAGCTGTTCAATGCGCATTCGCTGCAGCTTCATTGCCCCGCCTCCTGTTCACGCTCCCGCAGTAAACCCGCCAGGATGGCCAGCGCATCCCGGGCGGTGTCATCCTGCACGCCTTCCTGGCGCTCGCGCAGGCTCTCAACCACTTCGCCCACGTAGCCATCCGCTTTCAGAGCCGCGATGTCTTCGTCCGTCGGGGCAAGCTGGAGCCCACTTCGCTCGCAGCGAAGGCTGCGGAATCGTGCTTCCGCAACCGACAACGCCTTCAACAGGGTTTCTTCGCCGGCCAGGGTCACCGAGCCTTCAAGGCGCAGATCAACAACAGCAGATTCGGGCAAGGTGTTCAAACGTTCCAGCAACTGTTCAAGATCGGACTGAACTGCGAGAGTTTCCCGCCATTGGTGCCATTGATACCGCCCGGTTGGTAGTTGAGTCACTGTTGGGGTTGCCCCTGGCTCGGACACATCAACGATCAGGGCATTGCCCGCTTCGTTGTTGCGAAACCGTTCCGGCTCGGGCGTCCCGCTGTACCAGGTGCGTTCATCAATCTGTTTGGTGCCGTGCCAGTCGCCCAGGGCGAGGTAGTCGAGCCTGCTGGCTTCTGCGCGGTTCGGCGCGATGGGGTTGGTGGAATCGATCTCGTCCGGCAACAGGCCCTGGACACTACCATGGGCCAGGCCGATTCTGGGAAAACCTTCCGGCGTTTCGTATCCGCTGAAGGGCTCGGTGAGGTCACCATACGTGTGGCGCTGGGTCAGCGGCGCGCAGAGGATGCTGAGGCCCTGAGCTTCCAGATTGATAACGCCGGGCTGCAACGCGAAATGTACATTCTCCGGTACCGCACCCAGGCGCTGGGCTCTCGTCCAGACGCTCTCCGCGAGTGCGGCGTCGTGGTTACCCGGAATCATGACCCAGGGTCCGACAAATCCCTTTGTGGCGTTGAATACCCGCCGAATGGTGCGGTCGGACACCGTTTGTGCATCAAAAACGTCACCGGCTACCAGAACCGCATCGCAGTGATGCTCATTGGCCAGCCGTGCAAGCGTTTCAATGGCCTCGAACCGGGCCTCGACCAGGGCCGCACCGTCTTCCGTTTCGAAACGGGTAAACGCCCGGCCCATTTGCCAGTCTGCCGTATGCAAAAACTTTGGCATTTTATCTTCCTGAGAGATCTGGGAATTTTCGCGCCATTCTAGACTACCCGCGAACACTTTACAGATGCGATGCGACAAACAAAGTCGTCAGAGTTTCAGGGAAACAGGTCAGGACCGACCAAACGTCGACAGACGCAAGCCAGTGAAGGAATGCTTGGGTGGAGTAACTACATGGAGAAATAATGGAGGCGCGGGTCGGAATCGAACCGGCGTACACGGAGTTGCAGTCCGCTGCATAACCACTCTGCCACCGCGCCGGTAAAAGTCCATCAGGAATCTTCGGACTTTCATGCTCTCAGGTGGGCTGTGAGAGACTGTGTTGAGTTGGAGCGGGAAACGAGATTCGAACTCGCGACCCCAACCTTGGCAAGGTTGTGCTCTACCAACTGAGCTATTCCCGCTTGGTCAACGAGGGCGTATTCTACGGATTCGGCCGTTTTCGTCAACCTATTTTTTCAACTTTATGTTTTATATCGATTTCTGGCCATTATTTGTTCGACATGTTACATAGCCCTCACTGGCAGATACTCGCAGGAGTCTCTAAGCTTGTGAATAGACGGTAAAACAAACAATGGATTGTCAATTAACGTGACCAGCCCCGCCAGTGAGGAAAACCCTGTGTTCGCGGCGAGTGCTTCAACCCCCGGTGAAGCTGTCGTGGACGGCACTTCCCTCGTCATTCGTGGCGACTGGACGCTGTCGGATTATGAGCACCTTAAAGGGGTCGTCTCTTCCACGTTAACGAACCTCTCCCGCATCAAATCGTTCAACCTGTCCGGCCTCGGACGACTGGATACCGCCGGGGCGTCTCAACTGGTTTCCCTGCTTGGCGCCGAACGCCTTCATGACCTGGCTTCCCGTGAAGGCGCTGTTGCCCCTGAAAAGTCGGCGCTGCTGTGTGCTGTCTGTTCGGCCATGGCGAATCGTCCCGAGCCAGAGCTCGCTCGGGTTTCCAGGTTGACCCGTTTCCTGGCCGAAACCGGCGAGAAGACCGACGGAATCTTTCAGCTCCTCAAGACCCTCAACGGTTTCATTGGCCAGACATTGGCGACCCTGTTCTGGGTACTGCCACGACCCTGGCGCTGGCGCGTCACACCTTTTGTGGCTGCCATCCAGGAAACCGGGCTCAACGCATTACCGATCGTAGCGCTGCTTACCTTCCTGGTGGGCGCAGTCGTCGCGTTCCTCGGTGCTACTGTACTCGAGAGTTTTGGTGCGACCATCTACACCGTTAACCTCGTCACCTTTTCATTCCTGCGGGAATTCGGAGTGTTACTGGCCGCGATCCTTCTGGCCGGCAGGACCGCGAGCGCCTTTACCGCCCACATCGGCGCCATGAAGGTCAACGAAGAGCTTGATGCCATCCGGACATTGGGCCTCAATCCCATTGAAATTCTGGTGCTGCCCCGGGTGCTCGCAATGATGGTGAGCCTCCCGATCCTCACCTTTGTTGGCATGATCGCAGGTATCGCTGGAGGCGCTGCTGTCTGTGCCCTGTCACTCGACATTTATCCTGCACAGTTCCTGGCCATTGTCGAACGGGACACAGAACTCCGTCACTTCCTTGTTGGGCTCTCAAAGGCCCCGATTTTCGCATTCCTGATCGCTATCATCGGCTGCCTTGAGGGATTCAAAGTCAGCGGTAGCGCACAATCGGTTGGCGAGCACACCACCTCAAGTGTGGTTCAGTCCATTTTCATGGTGATTCTGTTTGATTCGATCGCCGCGATGTTCTTCATGGAGATGGGGTGGTAAGCGTTTATGAAACATCACCAGCTTGAACCGCACCCTGACTCCGTGGGCGAAACCGTTATCCAGGTGCGAGGTCTGTGTAACCAGTTTGGAACTCACGTCATTCACAAGGACCTGGACCTCGACCTGATGAACGGCGAGATTCTCGGCGTGGTCGGTGGATCCGGAACCGGTAAGACGGTTCTGTTGCGAAGCATCGTGGGGCTTAATCCCCCCTCGTCCGGCCATATTCGGGTGTTCGATAAAGACCTTGAACAATTACCGCCCAGGCAACGTTCCCTGGTCGAACAACGACTCGGCGTTCTGTTCCAGGGTGGCGCGCTCTTCACGTCGCTGAACCTTCAGGAAAACATAGCCGTTCCCCTGATCGAGCATGCCGGGCTGAGCCGTCCGGAGGCGGAACGCCTGGCCCGCATGAAACTGGCACTCACGGGATTGCCGCCCGAGGCGGCCCTTAAATATCCAGCGGAACTGTCCGGCGGCATGGTCAAACGTGCAGCACTGGCACGGGCCCTAGCCCTGGACCCGGAAGTTCTGTTTCTGGATGAACCCACTGCGGGTCTTGATCCGATTGGCGCGGCCGCATTCGACCGGCTCATTGTGACCCTTCGGGATGCCCTTGGACTCACAGTCTTTCTGGTGACTCACGATCTCGACACCCTGTATGCAACTTGCGATCGGATTGCGGTGCTGGCGCAGAAAAAAGTCCTGGTGGCGGATCGGCTGGAACGGGTTGCCGCCACCGATGACCCATGGATACAGGACTATTTTAATGGCCCCAGGGGACGCGCCGCACAAAACGCGTTCGAGGCCCACTCACCCAGGTCCCAGGAGTAAACACCATGGAGCCAAAGGCCCACCACGTGATTATTGGCTTGTTTACGGTTACGGCGTTTGCCGCAGCGCTTGGTTTTGCCCTCTGGCTTGGCAAGTCCACAGCCGATCGGGACTGGGCCTACTACGAAATCGGTTTTGACCACCCGGTGAGCGGACTTTCCGAGGGTAATCCTGTGCTCTACAGCGGTGTCCAGATAGGTGATGTTGTTGAAATGAAACTGGATCCCCAGGACCCCAGCCACGTCCGCGTGCTGATTCGTGTCGATCAGCAGATTCCGATACGGGAAAACACCCGGGCAGGCCTGGTGCTGGCAAACATTACCGGGAGCATGAGCATCCAGTTCAGTGGCGGCAGCCCGGACAGTCCCGCACTCAAAGGTGACCGACAAAACCCTCCGCTGATCATGGCCAAGCCCTCTGCGTTCGATAGCTTGCTGGCCAACGGCGAGGACCTGCTGCAAAAAGCCGATTCGCTGCTGGCCAACGCCAACCGAATGTTTTCTGATCAAAACACCGAGAATCTTACGATCATTCTTGCAAACACCCGGGAAGCAACGGATGCCTTGCTTGCCCAGAGGGATTACCTGGACGCGCTACTTGAACGACTCGACTCCGCTGGCAAACGGGCGGGCGAAGCTGCTGTCAAAGTAGCCATGGTGTCGGACAATGCCAACGCCATACTACAGAATGAGGGCCGCGCCGCGCTGACTTCACTGGATGAGGCACTGCAAACCCTTCAGGCGACCTCCTCCCGCATTGACAGGCTGACCCGGGAGAACGAGGGTGCGATGGACTCAGGTCTTCAGGGCATGGGCGAGTTGGCGCCGGCGTTGCGGGAACTGCGCAGCACACTGCGAAACCTCAATCAGTTCACGCGCCGGCTCGGGGAAGACCCCACTCGCACCCTCTGGGGCGGTGAAACCATGAAGGAGCTGTCACAGTGACCGGATTTCTGCCTTCGTTGACGATGACCACGCTGCTGCTGACCGCATTAGCCGGATGCACCGTATTCCCCACCCCGGAGCCTCCCCGGGTCATGGATTTCGCTGTGCCCGATCCGACCTTTCGGGCGCCGGAAACACGCCCTTACTCGTTTCGCGTGGATACACCCTATGCCTCGGACCCGTTGAGCAGCAACCGCATTCTGGCCAAGCCCACGCCCTGGGAGTTTCAGGTCTACGACGGAGTCCGTTGGCGGGATACCGTCCCGGTCATCGTACGTGACTTGCTGGTAAAGACCATTCGGGCCAGCGGCGGCTTTGAAAACGTCATCAGTGACACCAATCCGGCCGATGCCGACTGGACTCTGGTCATCGAATTGTCTGCGTTTCACACCGAAAATAATGCCGAGACGGTGACCGCGGTGATTGAGCTGCATGGTCAGGTTATCGATAACCGATCCCGTGCCACCCTGTGTTCCGACAGTTTCCGGATTGAACAACCGGCGGAAGGATCCGACATCGAAGCGGTGGTCAAGGCGTTCAGCCAGGCCGGTGAACGGCTCTCTCAAACCATCACTGAGTGGGCAACCCGGTGTAATGGAGCGGCAAGTCAGGAAGCAGGAAACAGGTCCGACCAAGCCGCTTTCAGGTAAAGCCCCATGGACCAGAGCGTCAAGCCAGCGGCGACATACAGCAGCGCGATGGCAACATCTGACCACACGACGCCCGGAGGAAAGGCCAACAGGCCAACAATGGCAGCCATCTGGGCCGTGGTCTTGATCTTGCCAATGTAGGACACCGCCACGCTGGCACGACTCCCCATTTCGGCCATCCACTCCCGAAGCGCCGAGATCACGATCTCCCGCCCGATAATAACGGTCGCGGGGATAGTAAGCAGAATCGCTGCATGCTCCTCAATCAAGACCGCCAGGGCCACAGCCACCATCAGCTTATCGGCCACCGGGTCGAGAAACGCCCCAAATGGAGTGCTTTGATCAAGTTTCCGGGCCAGATAGCCATCGAGCCAGTCCGTGAGTGCCGCCAGGGCAAAAATGCAGGCACTTACCAGATAACTCCATTCCACAGGCATGTAAAAAATGATCACAAAAACCGGGATCATGATAATGCGGGAAAGAGTGAGAATGTTGGGTAAATTCATGCTGTCCTTAATCGTCATGCAACGCTGCGTAGATGTTTTCCGCCAATGACTTGCTGATGCCTTGAACCTTGGTCATCTCATCCACACTGGCTTTGCGGAGTTCCTGTATCCCACCAAAATACCGGATCAGATCACGCCGTCGTTTGGGGCCGACGCCCTCGATGCCTTCGAGGGTCGACTGACGCCGCTTTTTATCCCGACGGGCCCGGTGGCCGGTAATCGCGAACCGGTGCGATTCGTCACGAATATGCTGGATCAGATGCAGTGCCGGCGAGTCGGCAGGCACCCGGAAGACATCGCCGGTCATGGCATCGATCAACTGTTCCATGCCCGCTCTTCGGGTAACGCCCTTGGCAACACCGATCAGCGGTATATCCGAAATCCCGAGCTCGTCAAACACTTCCCGGGCAATATTCAACTGGCCCTTACCACCGTCAATAAAAACCAGATCGGGACGTTTGCCCTCCCCGGCTACCATGCGCTTGTAGCGACGGCTCAAAACCTGTCGCATGGCCGCGTAATCATCCCCTGCGGTAATATTTTCGATGTTGTACAGGCGATAGTCACTTTTCAAGGGGCCATTTTCGTCGAAAACCACGCAGGATGCGACGGTATTTTCCCCATGGCTGTGGCTGATGTCGAAACATTCCATACGGGACGGCGTTTCAGCCAGCTCCAGCAAGTCGCGCAGCGCCAGCAACCGACGGTAAACCGTCTCCTTACTCGCCAGATGAGTCAAAAGGGTCTGGCGGGCGTTAGTCATGGCCAGTTCCAGCCAGCGCCGGCGTTCACCTCTGACGTTGCCACGAATCCGCGTTTCCCGGCTGGCCGCCTCTGACAGCGCTTCCGCCAACAGCTCCTGCCCGTCAACGTCGACCGGGACCAGGATGTCCCGGGGAATTTCCCGACGGGTGTTGCCGCCAAAATAATACTGGCCAAGAAACGCGCTTAACAACTCTCCTTCGGTTTGTTCTATGGAATAGCGGGGGAAATAGTCCTTGGTGCCGAGCACCCGGCCACCGCGCACGATAATCACCACAATGCACACGATACCGGCATCCTGGGCAATGGCAATCACATCGGCGTCCCCGCCTTCACCATCAACGGACTGCTGCTCCTGAACATGGCGCAGGTGATTGATCTGGTCCCGGTACGCTGCGGCCTTTTCGAACTCAAGGTTCTTCGAGGCTGCCTCCATGGCGTTCATCAGATCATGAAGAATTGCAGGGTTCTTGCCTTCCAGGAACATTGTGGCGTGCCGAATATCCTCCTGGTAGTCCTCCGGACTGATGTACTCGACACAGGGCGCTGTGCAACGATTGATCTGATACTGCAGGCAAGGGCGGGTTCTGTTTCTGAAATAGCTTTCACTACAGGATCTTATGCGGAAAACCTTTTGTAGTACGTTAAGGCTTTCCTTGACTGCTCCGGAGCTTGGGAAGGGCCCGAACCAGGTTCCGCCACCCTTTTTCGTTCGCCCTCGCCGAAAGGTCAGCGACGGGTAGTCGCTATGAGACGAGAGGTAAATATAGGGGTAGGATTTATCGTCCCGAAGCAGGATGTTATACGGTGGCCGAAGGGACTTGATCAGGTTCTGTTCAAGCAGAAGTGCTTCGGTTTCGCTTCCGGTGATGGTGACCTCTATGGACGAGATTTTGGCCACCAGGGCTTCGGTTTTCGGCGCCAAGCCGGTCTTGCGGAAATAACTGCTCACCCGCTTTTTCAGGTTTCGCGCCTTGCCCACGTACAGCACCGAACCGTCTTCATCGTACATACGATAGACGCCGGGCCGTTCTGTGAGCTGCTTCAGGAAGTTCTTGCTGTCGAACTCCGCTGGATAACTGGCGGGCTCAGACCTTGTCGGCATCAAGCAACCCGAGCCGGACGGCCATCAGGGCCAACTCAACATCGCTGGAAATTTCCAGCTTCTCGAAAATGCGGTACCGGTAGCTGTTCACCGTTTTCGGGCTCAGGCACAGCTTGTCCGAAATGTCCTGAACTTTCTGGCAGTCCACAACCATCATCGCAATCTGCATTTCACGCTCGGAGAGCCGCTCAAAGAGGGACAGCTCACCGTCGTCTTCCCGGTCACCACTCAACTGCTTGAGCGCCATTTTCTGAGCGATTTCAGGGCTTATGTAGCGCTGACCGGAGTGGGCCATGCGAATAGCGCGCACCATCTCTTTTATGTCGGCGCCCTTGGTGATGTAAGCCGTCGCCCCGCTCTGCATAACCCGGGTCGGATAGGGATCGTCAGCGCAGGCCGTCACGACAATCACGCGCACGGAATCATCGATCCTGAGGATGCGGCGGGTGGCTTCCAGACCGCCGATTCCGGGCATCCGAATGTCCATCAGGACAATGTCTGGTTGTTCCCGGCGGACAAAATCAATGGCATCCTCGCCGGAGGACGCCTGCCCTATGACTTCCAAGTCGGGGTTATCCGCCAGCATCCGGGTAATCCCGGAACGCACCAGCTCGTGGTCATCGACAACCAATACCCTGATCAAAATTCACCTCGTACACGGACTACGGGAAAACTGAGGGAGTGTACCGGGTACCTTAGCATCCGGACAGGATTAACCCTAACTTCTCCTTAGACAATACCTCAAGATGGCGCACCCAGCCCAGCGGTATTCTCCACCGGGTCAAACCAGACGACCAGGTCGCCTCGTTTGACTGCGATCCGCACCCGGCTTCGTTCAGCCAGGGGGTGCTCAGTATCGTTGAGCCCATGGTACCGGGTGCAGTACTCATCAACCAGCCCGTCAATCTGGTCTTCCGTCAGTAATTCACTGTCAACAATGAATTTTTCCTGTCGGGGGTCCGGTTGGGGCTGAAAGGCTGCGTCGTCGGTCATGGGTCCTCCTGTCTTGTCGGACATGGTAAGGACTATGGTCGGGCGAGAGAAGCCTTTTGTTCCGAAATCGGCCTTCCCAGGTGCTAAGCGGCATCATTGCCGGTTTTAAAGTGGGCAGTTAACTGACGCATGGTCAGATCATCCCTCCGCAGGGCCTCGCTGGCGGACCGGGTATTCTCAATGTTTGTGCCCAGGAAATCAGCGCTTTCATCCAACATTGCAGACCTACGTCCGACCCGGGATCGCTTCAAAAACCGGCCTCGATTGCCTATCATCCCCGACTCACGAAAGGTTGGACGCTAATGAATCATTCCGTTTTCAGGCTCACACTGCCCATCCTGTTTGGCTATCTTCCCTTGGGCATGGCGTTCGGGGTGCTTTTCGCCACCCAGCTGGACTACGCCTGGTGGATTGCCCCGTTGATGGGGATCCTGATTTTCGCCGGCGCCGGGCAGATTCTGGCCGTCAGTCTGCTGGCCGCCGGTGCGGGACTCGTGGAGGTTTTCGTGGCCATGTTCGTCCTGAACGCCAGGCATCTGTTTTACGGCCTGTCTCTTCTTGGGCAATTCCGGGGCGCGGGCTGGCGCAAGCTTTACCTGATCTTTGGACTGACCGATGAAACCTATTCACTTCTGACCAGCCGGCCTCGTGGGCCCGACAGGGCATACGAGCAAACGGTGGATTTTCGCATTACCGCTTTCAATCAGAGTTACTGGGTGATCGGCTGTACCCTCGGTGCGGTCCTTGCAGACAATGTGGTATTTGACAGCACCGGGATCGAATTCGCTCTTGTTGCCCTGTTCATCGTCCTGACTCTGGAGCAGTTCAAGGCGCTCGGAGACAGCTTCCCAATCTGGACCGGCGCTGCGGCGGCGGGCACCGCAATGGTGGTCATACCGCCGGCGCACCAACTGATCGGCGCAATCGGCATTGTCACCATGGTATTGCTCTTACATTACCGGAGGTCGGAAGCCAGACGTAAAGATGGGGAGGTCAGTCATGGATGAAACGACGTACATTGCCGCGTTCATAGCTGTCGCGGCCGTCGCAACGTTCGCGACGCGGGTGATTCCGTTCCTGTTTTTTGAACGCCACACTGACCATCCACTCGTCCAGCATCTAGGGCGCTACCTACCGGCCTCAGTAATGGCTCTGCTGGCGGTGATATTCCTCCAGCGCTCGGCGAGCTGGACCGGATCCGTGCCGGGCCTAGACGCCCTGGTTCCCGGACTTCTGGTGGTCTGCCTGCACCTGTGGCGAGGCAATGCTCTGCTGTCCATCGCCGCAGGTACCGCCAGCTACATGATGTTGAAGCAAACCGGGATACTGGGGGCCTAAGCCCGATCCTCCAGATTGGCTACCAACCGGGAATCCTGAACGGCGGCGGTACGATGCTTCACGACCCCCTTATAATCGGGACTTTCAATCATCGCCATAAACGCATCAATCGACGGGTAGCGAACCAGAAGAACCTGATCCCAGGATTCATCAGGCGGCGCAATCAACGAACCGACGCTGTGCCCGGACCAGATCACTTCCGCACCAACAGCCTTTACGCAGGCAGCGGCCTCTTGCATATAGAGTGTGTAAGCTTCCCAGCCTGACCGTTCAGGTGACTCGTCAGTGTAGTTGGCTCGATCCCGGAACCTCAGGAGGTTTAGCATGACCACGGGTTGGTCTTTGGGGGTATCCGCAAGCACTTTCTGAAGTTGCTCGTGGGTGGGATTTATGGCTTCCATCCTGATCCTCTAATTTTGCAGCATCCGGCCATCACTATATCCCAGCCCGGGTGCTGGGGCGAAAGCGATTTCATTACCTTTCGTTCAGGCTGCCCCTTTTGTGATGATAGTTTACTACCTACCAACCACTTACAATATCTCGCTCTTGATGCGTGACTCGTTCCGCATTCCATTCGCCGACTACTGGATCAGAACCCGGCATGACTCTGACTGCGATTTTCCTGCAAACCCTGGAGACCACCCTCCCCGTTTTCGCCATGGTTTTTATCGGGCTGGGACTTCGCCGCATTGGCTGGATAGACAGTGCCTTCATCCATACAGCGTCTGCCCTGGTCTTCAAAGCAACACTTCCAACACTGGTATTCCTGAGTATTATCCGGGCGGATCTGGATACCGCCCTGAACCCCGGGCTGCTCGCATTTTTCCTGCTTGCGACTTTCGCCAGCTTTGGAATTGCCTGGCTCTGGTCGCTCTGGCGAGTCGACCGGGAGGACCGGGGTGTGTATGTCCAGGGCGCCTTTCGCGGCAACTGCGGAATTGTGGGGCTGGCACTGGCCGCCAACCTGTACGGTGACTTCGGGTTATCGGCAGGCGGCATACTCCTGGGGCTTGTGATCATCTCCTACAACGCCCTGTCGGTAACCGTGTTGATTGCCTACCAACCGGGGCAATCCGCCAGCTGGCAGAAGATCTTTCACGACATTGTTCGCAATCCATTGATCCTCTCTGTGGTGGTGGCCATCCCCTTCGCCTGGCTCGACGTCCGGTTACCGACGTGGGTTATGACATCAGGCGATTACTTTGCTTCCCTTACACTGCCCCTCGCGCTTCTTTGTATTGGCGCCACCGTATCCTTGAGCGCAATCCGCAGTGACAGCAGAACGGCGTTCAGTTCCAGCACGCTGAAAATGGTGGTCTTGCCCGCCCTGTGCACGTCGGCAGCCTGGCTTGCCGGCTTTCGGGGCCCGGAGCTGGGGCTTATGTTCCTGTTCTTCGCCAGTCCTACCGCGGCGGCAAGCTTCGTGATGGTCAAGGCGCTCGGGGGCAATGACCGCCTGGCGGCCAACATCATTGCGCTGACCACATTGATGGCGAGCGTCACTGTCACGATTGGGGTCTTTCTGTTACGCAGTTACGGGGTCATCTGAGAGCAAACGTCGCGTACGGCGTCGAATCCACGCTGGCAGCCACCGAGATAACCGCCGCCAAACAGGTTGTAGTGGTTGAGGTAATGGTAGAGGTTGTAGATATCCCGCTTGCGGGGATACTCCGGTGTGCGGGCATACATGCGGTCGTAGGCCTCGTAAAACGGCTGCCCGAAGCCACCGAACATTTCGGTCATCGCCAGGTCCGCTTCCCTGTCCCCGCAATAGACTGCAGGGTCAATCAGCCAGGGCGAGCTCGCATCAAACAGGGCGTTACCACTCCAGAGATCGCCGTGCAGCAGGCTCGGGTGCTCGCAGGAACGATCCAGCCAGCCGGTCAGTCCCTTCCCGTAGCGTTCGAGTATTCCCTCGAATTCAGCCCGAATCTCCGGAACTCTGATCCTGCCCACCTGATAACCCAGCCGGTCGTTGACAAAAAACTCCCCCCAGGAATCCGACCACCGATTGGGTTGAGGAGAGAGTCCGATGTAATTATCTCGGCTCCAGCCGTACTGATCCTGCTTCAGCTTGTGCATCAGGGCGAGCCCTTCACCGAGCATCGAGAGGGCCTCATCAGTAGCGGGCTTCGACTGTATGGCCGTCATTTCAAGCAGATCGTTATTGACGTGTAGGACTTCCGGGATCCGGATACCCGTCACCCCTGCCTGTTCCAACGCGGCCCGGAGGCTCTCAAGCCCCTCCGCCTCACAAATCAGGGCGTCGGCGAATCCGGTGGTATTGTGTTTGGCAAACATGGCGCTACCCTTCCTTGAATCGCTTCCGGCCGGGGAGTTAGATTGACCTCAGGCTAACATGTAACGGAGTGCAGGACCGATATGGACAAGAAACGCTGGAAAATGACGATTTCAGGCAAAGTTCAAGGGGTGTATTACCGGGCCTCCACCGAAGAGGAAGCCAGGCGCCTGGGTCTCTGCGGCTATGCTCGAAACCTGCCGGACGGGCGCGTTGAAGTCATCGCCGAAGGAAGCCCCGAGGAACTCCGGCAACTGCATCAATGGTGCCTGGAAGGGCCGCCTGCGGCCAAAGTAACGGATATCGAGGTTGAGGAGCAGCGGGCCAATGGGGAATTCCACAATTTCGGGGTGAGATACTGAGGTTTCAAAGTTCCCGTATCCAGAAAGTCATGGGCTTTTCCGTCTCCTCGGACTCATTCACATCTTTCCAGGAATAGCGGGTGTTCAGCTCCGGTAGCCTGCGATAGCCCCGATTCCGCCAAAACCGGTCAAGTGGCTGGTAATCCAGGGGGCGCAGCGGATGATCCTCCGGCCGCTCGACAGCGCAAAAGCAGCAATGGGTAAACTGGCCCTGTTCTCGGGCATAGGCCTCACGGTAATCAAAGAAAGCCACACCAATCCCCTGGCCCCGGTACTCTGGATACAGCACCGATTCGCCGAAGTAGAAGATGCGGTCTGGATCGTATCCCTGCTCAACAAAAGGGCGCTTGAACTCTTCGGTTTCGTCGGCCATGGGAATTCCGGTGGCCGCACCAACAATTTGCTTTCCGTCTCTAGCAAGCACGAAAAGGCTGTCCTGCGATGAGGCATAGGTGTCCAGATATCTGCGCTCATAGTCCATATCCCCGTCATAGAGATAGGGGAAGCTTCGGAATACCCGGATCCTGAGGCGAGCAAGATCATCCATGTAAGGAGAGATCCCGTTTCCGGAAAAACAATCAATACGAATGGCCAAAACAGTCTCCGATCAGGTTTTACTGAAGATTCCGATGCCGGCATTCCCGAACCAGAGTGTCCTGCCAGGCATTCAGGTCAACGGAACAATGACTTAACACCTCGAAGTCCCGGTTTTCAAGGATCTCTCGTAGCGGAATCCCTGAGCTCTGGATCAATTGGTCACGGGCTTCGAGCAAGCCAGCCACATGGTACCGGTAAAGACGAATGAAATGGGTTATCCAGATGTTTACGGGCCAGCTTGGCGAGGCATGGTCAATCTCGAACTCTCCCAGATGAGGGATGACCTGGTCTGCAGTATGCCACTTCTCGTCGGTCACCCAACGATTGGTGGTGAACAGACCGATCGGATAACCCCAGGCATCCATGGAAATGGCAACGAGGTGCATCGTCCGATCCTCACCGTGAACCTCGTCTGGCACCCGCAGAAAGGTATGGAAATGCCCATGCTCAGGGCTGTCAGGGCGATGGGCGTGGTAGTAATACTGGCATCGGGTATCCCGGTCAAAGACATCGCCCTTGGGGTAATGCTCCATCTCATAGAAGGTGCCTTGCCCCTTCAGGATTTCACCAACGATATTCAGCCCGCCTTTCTCCAGCACGCGATAGCACTCCCGGACCCGGCTGGCCGAGTCCAGCAGATTTTCGAGTTCTTCATCCGCTATCGCCGAGAGGTCGGGCTGAATCTCCATCAGAGCCCCATCAGTTCCCGGACAGCGCCTTCCCTGCTGGTCTTCAGACCGGCCGCTCGCCCCTCCTCAATGGCAATTTCCGCCGGCACACCCATATGGAACCGGTACAGGGCCCACATGGCACCTACCCTATTGCTGCTCGCGCAGTGCACCAGGATGGGATAGTTTGTCGGCGATGAGGCGATCTTCGAGAATGCTTTCACCTGGTCCCAGGTGGGCGCGGTGGTCGAAACCCCAAGGCCATGGAAATTCAGGCCAGCCGCGTGTGCCTCGGTTTCCTCCTCGGCCACGCCCTCCTCTTCCGTGAGCAGACTGACCACCGTCTTGAAACCCTGTGCCTTCAGTTCAGTCATCGCTCCCTTCTCGACATACCCTCCGGCAGCAATGAATGGCGACGGACGATTGTAGTTCTTCACAACCGGAGGCATTTCGCTGCCAAACGGCACCTTGGCCCAGTCGTTTTCAATGGCATACGGCAAAGCGCGGTCAGGGTTTTGTGTGGCGCTACGCGGAACGGCAGCCGGCATGGCTCCCCCGGCGCCACTGTCTGACCCGGAACCAGCCGCACACGGGTTTGCCGACGGATTCGATGCTGCGCAAGGGTTGGCCGCAGCGCAGGGGTTCGCGGCAGCACAGGGGTTGGCGGCTGCCGTTTGACTGCTTGTCTGGGCCTGGGTTGCTGGTGGATTCTGGGAATCGGAGCACCCGGTAACCCCCATACCCAATGCGATGGTAATAGCCATTGGCAATGCGGCGCGCTTGAAACGATAAATGGTCATGGCAGTGCTCCTTCAGTTCTGTTTATTGCTTTCCCGGTATAGATCGGACGCCTGGTACGGCCCGCCAAGTTTGCGCTCGAGCGTGCTACCCAGTCTGAAACCACCCCAGGCCAAGGCCGCCAGAGCAAGAATGATCAGCCACTCCGGAACGCCGGTCAGATCCATCAGGGTTTGCCCTTCAG
Source organism: Marinobacter albus (assembly GCF_030238305.1). Lineage (NCBI taxonomy): Bacteria > Pseudomonadati > Pseudomonadota > Gammaproteobacteria > Pseudomonadales > Marinobacteraceae > Marinobacter > Marinobacter albus. Next base: position 2,254,194 of record NZ_JASSQD010000001.1, read on the forward strand.
GTCCGGGTGTGGCGAGGTATAGCTGCTCCAGGGGTCCGAACCAGGCAGCGAACAACGCAGTGCCCAACAGCATCCCAATCATGAACACGAAGGCGTCAATGCGTCCGCCCGCGAGTCCCGCCACCGAGGTGCCCGGGCAGTAGCCACCGATGGCGAATCCTGCACCAATCAGCAATCCACCCACGGCCATCGCGACATAGAATGGCGAGGGCACGTAATAGCTGCCATTACCCATCAGCCCCATTTGCTTTGAAAGCCACAACAGCAGGGCCGCCACGATAACGGCGGTGAACATGACCTTGAACACCGACCAGTCTTCAAGGCGAAACTGCCCGGTGAGCTTCCGGGGGCTTCCAAAACCTGCATTCTCAAGCACAAAACCGAACAGAAAGCCGGCGAGTAAACCGGCCGCAATACCGGAATCATAGAGAGGCCAGATCATTGCCAATACCTCCTTACAATGAAGCTGAACAGGAACCCCGCAGCAAAGAAACAGATCAGGAATACAAAACCACCGACTGCCAGTGCGGCGCCGCCGGATAGCCCGAGGCCACTGGTGCATCCTCTTGCCAGTCGGGCACCCAGCCCGGTCAGAACGCCGCCGACCAGAGCCAGGACAAGCCGGCTCCCCACCCCGGATGACGGCCCCCGTTCAATCTGCGGTCTGAACCGGCGACCGGACAGCGCTCCTACCAACGCACCGACGAAGGCACCGAGCACTTCCCAGGTGATCCAGGCCTGCAAGGGTTCACCACGGACGTAATCGCCGAGATAACGGTTGGCCGCCGTCAGTTCTGGAGCCAGCCATTGACCGGCTTCCGCAGTAAGACGAGTGAAAAAGCCACTGGCACCCAAGCCATGGCCGGTGAGGACAAAAGTCAGAAAAAGGGCGAGCCCCAGAGCAATGCCTGCCCAGAGAGGTGACCAGAAGGGACGCGGGAACATGAGTGCTCCTTTTCATTCAGTTAGATATAATTATTTTATATATAGTTATTCCTAACTTTTAAACATCCCGGATCATAGACTGCTCGAGAAGTGATCTCTATCAATTATAGAGACTAAATTCGAGCCATAAAAAAACCCAGCGAATGCTGGGGTTTCTTATTGGTGGGCCAGTTGGGATGAATCTGAGCACTGGGAAATACCACTGCCTTGGCCTTTGAATTCATCAGGATAAAGGGTTCGTTGATTCTACGTGAGGGACTGAGTCCTCCACCCCTCAAGGAGTCCCCCTGAAAGCTGTAAAATGACAAAGCGCATTGGTCATTAATGCACCGATTTTGGGGAACGTTAAAAAAAGGCCGACAGCGGCCTCAGGTACCCGGTCTCAACCACGAAGGGTTCGGAGCTAGGATCTATACAACGCGTGTGGCAATGACAATAGAACGTAGCCCCAGGGTCACCCGACAATTCCATTTGACCGTTTAGGTCGCAAAGCGGACATTCAGTTTTTGCAATAACGCCTCAAACAGGGGCGTGTGTTAGCGCGTCCCGGCCGAAGGCACTTGCTGCTTTGTTTTGATAGGTTTTTCCATTTTGACAATTGCATGACCTTTGAACTCAGATTTCAGTAACTCGTGTAGTTCTGCTATTACTTTCTCTGTATCTGAAACAATCAAATCTACAAATTCGATAAGCTGATCTGTAAGATCTTTCATAGTCTCCGATAGGCGATGGCCAAGTGCAGCATTGATCTGATTGAGGGTGACATCTTGACCATTTTGAAAGCCTGCCTTGTCCGCTACAGGCTGCACATAATTAAAATGAATTTCTGACCTTTGGTTGATTAAATTAATAGTTGATTCTACTTCTGCTTGAGTTGAAGATAACTCATTGAGCATGTTTGCATTTTTTGATTTAAACAGGAAAGACAGAGATGCATAATCTAATTCCAAACCACAGACCATTTCGCCAATTATTGGTCTGATTGCGACAAAGCTAGCGGGATGATCTCTGAACGGGTCTATTGCCTGACGCTGAATACTAATAAACCTGTTGTGGCAACGCATTAAAGCGAAGATAGCTTTATTTCCTGCATCAACTCTCTCCTCAACTCTTTGCTCCAATTCTTTTCGTCTTTGGAGCAAATATGCTGCCCAAGCACCTGCAAAAGCTGCAACTAGCGTTACCAAAGAAGGCAGATAGTCTTTAAGTTGAATGTCTGTAATTTTGGCAACTAGACCAAGAGATACGCCAACGCAGAAAGACAGAATTGCTATTACTATTCTTCTTTCATTTTCTCCGGGAAATATCACAGAACTCTCCTAGAAGCCTAACGCCAGCCATAAGCGGCACCCTGACAAGCGCGTCCGGTGGAGGGCCATCGGCCCAGAACAACCTTGACGGCCTTGTTAGGCCTGACGGTCGACGAAATCTTTTGCGTCTTGAGCAGAGGCAAAAGATCTCCCCTCGATCCAGTAGGTTATAAAATTGTGCTTGATTGTGACGCCTTTATAGGTGAAAGAGTGTGGAGGTTCATTTCTTTTATCGAGAGCAGATTTCCTCTCTGCCTCCTCAGAAATCCCTTCCATTATTTCAATTTCATCTTTGATTGATTGAACTCGGTAACGAATATAGAGGGACTCAGCTTTCTGTTCCGACCCATCGCAATTCGCTAGTGCTTTTGCCCAGAGTCCGGCCCGCTTTTCACCTCTAGACAACTCTTGGAGGACTTGCTCATACAGTTGCTCCTCTTGCAGTCTGGCCGCGGCAGATTTCCTTCTGAACTTTTCAAACAAATCAAACTCTCCTTTGCCGCCTTAAGACAAGTTCAGGCGCGGCGAAGCCGTCGGCTGGAGCGCCTAGTTAGCTCCGAGACACGCTTCCAATAGTAGACTACCTTCGCGAGGATCTTGGAATTGTATTCTTTTTTGAAATCAACCGAGTAAACTTCGGTCTTGCCTATATCAACGACTGTAATATCAGAACACCAAAGTTCATGGTATCCGTGAGTGGTATCAACTGAAAAAATCATACGGCTGGGAATCTCAACCTCTCCAGTTACCTCAAGACGAATGTCGACATTCCCTTTCGCTGGAACTTCGAATTGATGTTTCAACGAAAAAACAGCATATCGGCTGGATAGCCGCTCAGCATACTGGGGCTTCCCGCCAATTCGTTGCTCCACCTCAAAAAACTTCCTTGAGTAGCAGTCTATTCTCTTCGTTTCAACGGGATACGCCTTTCTGTTTTTCGTCACAAGGATAAATGTTAGGCCCGAGTCCTTCTTTTGCACCACCACCCTAGGAATGGTAAGAGGCTTTCGCGCGCTGCTATACCAACCAATCAAGACAGACAGGATTGCGATGAACGCAGCCAACGAGGCAAGTGTATCCACAACAACTTTAAAATCCATGCTCTCTCCAAGAGCTAACGATGAAGCACAGCGGCGGCTGAAAGCCGTCCGGTGGCCGAAGGCCACTTAATGCGGCTGCTTGTTAGATTGCATTGGCACTTTGCCCCTCGACCTCTAAGAACCAGAAGCCTCCATACTGTTGCCAGGCTAGTTGGTAGTGCCTTTCCAACCGGAAACTGACCGCTTTCCCACCAATTGGAGTGTCAAACGTGTGAGGGCCAAATTGTGCCCCTTGCGACGTATCGTAAGCCCAACACTTGGAGCTCTTGTTTTTGGGGTTTACAAGGCGGGCCATGTCATTCATGACAAGAGAGACTCCTTGCGTAGCAATACCTGAGGCAACATATCTTTCTAGGAGGAAAATATCGAAATACAGATCTTTCATGAAGATGTCGGTCGCACCGCGATTCCCACCGGACGCCGCTTTCGTCCGGTAGCATTTCATCTCGATAGCGATCTTGTGAACGCCACCTGGCCCTTGGCCTGTGAACAAAAGATCAATCTCCCGATTCGTACCGTCAACGTTTACCCCTGCCTCAAGCTCTACCCGGGTCGCCTCATCTTCGTGAAATATGATCAGAGGGGCTAGCTGCTGCAAGATATACGCATACTGCAGTTGCATTGAGGCTTCCTTGTTCACAGGGATCAGCCCGCCCCCGACCTTGCGGGAAAAGATTAGCCAAGCCTCGCTGACGGCGGCTCGCATTCTCTCAGGGAGATCTTCTGCTTCAAGGTTTTTCACGATGCTTCCTTGCAATTCAACGCTGGGCTTTGCGGCGGTTTTAAAGAAGCGAAGCGACGAAAAAACCGTCCGACAACAGCCCCTTGTTAAGAGCACTATTCACGTGATTTCTTGCTCTGTTCAGTTTTAAGCGCTTGAATAGATTCGTCGCGTTGACTTCTAACCTTTTCTAGCCATTCGTCTGTTGCAGATAATAGGCCCGTTGCGGCCCCCATGAAAAATCCGAATACACACATGATTGCTACCGCTGACCCAGTCGCCCCGAAAATGGCCGAAACGAAAATCAGAGAGGCCAAATATAGAGGAACACTTTCACCAGCAGAACGTTCCCATTCTCTCTTCTTTCGAAGGTTATACCACCTAGATGAGAAGTGCCCGATCAAAGCAAATAGGTAAAACGGAACGACGAGATCTCCGAACGATAAGAAGTCTGGCATCCCCATCACAGCTCCCTCTGTGGCAAACTCTTAACGCTTGCAGCATGCGCGCCCACGGGATGGAGCCGAAGGCGCAATTTAGTGGGCGTCGCCGCGCCTGGACTGGTTATGCACATCCGGCACTAAGTTCATCAGTTGCTCCTCTCCGCCAATATTGAGAGAGCGATTAGATTGGCTTTTCCAGGCAAGTCCCTTACTGAGCTCAAAGTCCCGCTCAGCCTTGAAATTGGTGCATAAGACTTACCCGCTCTCACCAAAATTTGGGGCCACGGCTCTGACTCTTGAAGTCGCAACATGGTTTGTGACAACTGCACCCACCAATACGCTTCCCTGAGATCACTTTCAGACGAACGGATTTGGGAAAAGATGTACTCGGACTCCGAAACAAAAGTCTCGATCCTGCGCTGAATATAGATAGGATTGCTATTCAGATCTCCCAGCGCTTTTACCATAGCGTTGGTATCAAGATTCCCAATTTTTTGAACTTCAGATTTTACCCAGTCACTCTCAGAAGGGGTTGGAGCTTTAACGGACTGCTCGAGTTGGCCAACCATGCCTTCGAATAGCTCTAGGCCATACATCCGCGCTTCTCGGCTTTTGTAATCAAATTCGCCTCCGAGTAGGCCGAGAATTACTTGCTGCCTATCCAGCTCTTGTCCTGATGATACAGCTGGGAAGCCAAGTGTAAGTATGAGCATAGGGATTACTAGTTTATACACTTGCTCCTCCTTAACGCATGACAGTAATTAGGCAGCGCGCTTTATCATTGCAGAAATTTGACTACGTCATGATTACTGACTTTGAACCATCAATCGCGCTGCACATAAACCGATAAAACAATAGCTTAGCCGAGCATGATCATCTCTGCCATTTAATCATTCAGCGTCTGCAATTTGCTCCGCCAATCATACTGGATGAAATGGCTCTGATGAGCTTGGAGACTATGGAGGAAAGCCCTGACTCGAATGTTCGCTTTTGTTTAGAAAACTCTATATCCGGTCCGCCACATGCTGCATCGACCTGAGCAAAATTCGGCCAATTTATGGTGTCATGACCAATACAGCAGAGAACGGGTTGTGGCGGCCAATGAACCGGCTCCCTCTGCGGCTCCCGGCTCCCGCTCAGCGATGGAACTTCAGACAGTAATAGGTTTTCTCGCCTGACTAGCGGTTGGATTAGTCTCTGGCCGGTGGTGTAGAGTTAAGAAAATTAAGAAATCGGAGCTCCCATGCGGTTGATTATGCTGTTTTTTGCGATATTGAGCCTGGCTTCAACAAACGTCCATGCTACTGAAGCCGTCGCGGACTACTTTCAGAAGTATCGATGGATAGAAAATGGTGTGGACTTTCTAAAGAGCAGAAGTTTGGAATTGGCTCCGGTAACCAGCTGCAAAAAACTCAATGCCATGTTTGCTGAGGATGATCTCACCGCAATCCAGAAAAAGCGTGAATGGGAGGCCTATGACGACAAGCTGATACCGCTAACGGGCGTCGTTCAAGAAGTCGCTGAGATTCCCCTATCAGATGACTTCCTGGCGATATTCAAGTGTTCGGGGTCAAAATCGTTTGTTTCGGACTTCACTGTACGCATACCCGCCCACAAATCTGACCTTGCCTATGAAATGAATGTCGGTGAAAAACGCCGTGTCTATGTACGTCTGAAAGATTACAGTTCGCGAAGCGGCATTGAGACGGAGATGGATTACGGCTCGTTCGCAGGCGGGCTCGATGGATGCAAACCAACGCTTGCTCGCATAGCGAGGTCAAACGGCGAAATCGTTTACGGATGCAATGATAACGATTACTTGGTCCGGAAAATCGATGTGGACATGGGCGAAGGTACTTTGGAGCGCTTCTACTTGGTTGATCTGCGTGAGACCGGTGACACAGATAAAAACTTAGTTATCTATGCGTCGGGCCCGGTTCTGAAAGGCGAAAGCCTCTATCTGCATGTAAATTCTCAAAAAGAGGTAATTGGCCACGTTTCATCTGCTGGGAGTTGTGTTTTCGAAAATGAAAAGGATTTGGAATCTCCTCTCTCCGTTCTGTCTGATAAAGATAAGGAAAGAGTTGCCAGCATCAGAAGAATGAAAAACCCGACCGGTCGTGAAGCGATAAATAACTATCTACAATTCAAGAAAGACCTCACAGCATCAAATAGTGATTACTCTTGCGAAGTCAGGCAGCTGATGCATTGGGTAGCGATACGGAATGTCTTCGTCCTTGCAAAATGACTCCTGAGGTCCAACTAAACTTCGTAACATCTGGTTCGGCGCCCGCGCCGAACCCAAGACGCTGAAATACTATTGGGCCCATAATCTGGCCGCTTTCCAAGCGTAGTCAATCCTAAGGTCGCAAAGCGGACATTAAGACCCGAGTCCCACCTAACCATTCTCCGCTTCAATTAGTTCGAACCCTTCGGTTTTCAGGTTAATACGCAATCGGGGATCAACCTCTTCAAGGCTGTGAATCAGGCCTTTACGACGGTCGTCACGGAAGGCTATTCGACATCAATATTACAACAAGTCGGAATGAAAGATTGAAACCCGAGCTAAACTGAATGAGTAACGTGACCGCAAACTAACCAGCGAAGCCATCGAGCCGTGAAGCGATGAAAAAGGTTGCGTCGTTCTTGGGAGTTCATGATGAACGAAGAACTTGAAACGGACTATCTCATCGTGGGTGCCGGGGCTGCGGGCATGGCTTTTGCGGACTCGCTGCTCACCCATTCCGACGCATCTGTCACCATCGTTGATCGACGCCACGCGCCTGGTGGGCACTGGGTTGATGCTTATCCCTACGTCCGCCTGCACCAGCCTTCTTCCCTTTATGGGGTCAGTTCGGTACCGCTTGGTCAAAATGCCATCGATGGCACGGGCACGAATGCCGGCTTCTACGAGCTCGCCGGTGTCGACGAAATCCGGGCCTATTACAGCCACGTGATGCAACGCCACTTCCTCCCTGGTGGCCGTGTTCGTTATTTTCCGAACTGTGACTATCTGGGTGATGGCCACTTTACCTCCCGGCTGGGGCAAAAATCCTGGACGGCGAATGTCCGGCGTAAGGTGGTCGACACCACCTATACCGAAGGCGCCGTTCCCGGTGCCAGTGCGCCGCCGTTTGAAGTGGCCGACGGCGTTCACTGTGTCCCTGCAGGTGGAATTGCCAGTATCACGGACCGCCCGGAACGCTTCGTTATCATCGGTGCGGGCAAGACCGCTCTGGATGCCTGTGTCTGGCTGCTGGAACAGGGCGTTTCCGCTTCTGCAATTCAGTGGATCAGACCGCGCGAGTCATGGTGGTTGAACCGCCGCTTTCACCAGCCCAATGATCTGCTTCCGGATTTTTATCAGGGTATGGCTGTGCAGCTCGAAGCCATGGCACAGGCGACCTCGATTGAGGATCTGGTATCGAGGCTGGAAATTGACAAATTCTTTCTTCGCATTGACCCCGACATTGTTCCAACCATGTTCCGGGGTGCGGTGATCAGCGAAGCAGAACTGGAGCTTCTGCGTCAGATCAAGGACGTCATCCGCCTTGGGCATGTGCGGCGAATAGAACGGGACCAGATCATCCTTGAAGAGGGCAGCGTGCCCACAAGCGAGGGGACCATGCATGTCCACTGCGCATCGAAAGGGCTTTCGCGCCCGCCTCTTCGTCCGATTTTTGAGCCTGGCCTGGTAACCGTTCAGCCATTCCTGTGGGGGTTCGCGTGCTACCAGTTCGCGATGCTGGGCGTTGTCGAGGCAACTCTGGACAGTGATGACAAGAAAAATCGCCTGTGCCCACCGATCGCATACTGGGACGTGAATACAGATTATCTGTCGGCGTTCCTGAGTGGCCTTGCAAACGAACGTGCCCGGGCGGCCTACCCGGATCTGGCAAACTGGGCCAAGAATACAAGGCTGAACCCGCTCTGCGGAATCAAGCTCTACCGCGATCTGCCGAGCGTCGCCGATGCCCACGAACGCATCAAGCGCTCCGGGATGGCGGCGGTGGGCAACCTAGTGAAACTCGTCCGGACCAAAGCCGCCTGACCAAAAATGACTAATCGTTCTGCTGTAGTCCCGAAACGGTCTAATAATGCACTGGTATTCCGGCTGGAAGGGCGCAGGATAAAGAGTCAAGCCCCGTTGGGGCAGGGAGATGGTTATGACCAGTTTACAGCAAGGAACGGTTGATACCTTCAAAGAGCAGTTTGCTGGCCCTGTCTTTGAGCCGACCGACGCCGGTTACAACGAGGCTCGTCAAATCTGGAACGCCATGATTGACCGAAAACCGGCGCTGATTGCCAAGTGCAGCTCGGTGGAAGATGTGGTGTCTGCGGTCAACTTCGGACGTGATCAGTCACTGCTGATCTCGGTCAAGGGAGGCGGGCACAACATTGCGGGCAATGCCGTTTGCGACGATGGCCTGATGATTGATCTGTCGCAAATGAAGGACATCGAGATTGATGTTGAAAAACGTCGTGCGTTTGTCGGACCTGGCTGTACACTCGCCGATTTTGATGCGGCTGCCCAGATGCATGGCCTGGCGACACCGCTGGGCATCAATTCCACAACCGGTGTCGCAGGGCTGACCCTTGGGGGCGGGTTTGGCTGGCTCAGTCGCAAATACGGCATGACCGTCGATAACCTGATGTCCGTTGACATGGTGACAGCCGATGGCCGCCAGACACGCGCCAGTGCCAACGAGAATTCCGATCTTTTTTGGGGCACCCGCGGTGGTGGGGGTAACTTCGGTATTGTTACCCGGTTCGAGTTTGAGCTGCACCCCGTAGGGCCGGATTTGTTGAGTGGGCTGATGGTATTTCCGTTTGATCAGGCCAGGGCGGTGGTGACGCAGTTTGCGCGCTTTACTGAAACCATGCCTGATGAGCTCAATGTGTGGCTGGTTATTCGTCATGCGCCGCCCTTGCCTTTTCTGCCCGAGTCGGTCCACGGCCAGCCGATTGTCGCCCTGGCGATCTGCTATGTTGGAGATCCGGAGGCTGGCGAAAAACTGATTGCGCCCCTGCGCTCATTCGGCGACCTGCATGGCGAGCATGTAGGTGTTCAGCCTTTTGTCAATTGGCAGCAGGCCTTTGATCCACTGTTGACCGAGGGTGCGCGCAATTACTGGAAGTCCCACAACTTTGTAAAGCTGACCGACGATGTGGTAAAGGTTGCGCTGGAGTACGGGGACAAGCTGCCATCGCCCCATTGCGAGATATTTATTGCTTCCATTGGTGGCCAGACCGGCCGGGTGGCGCCTGATGCCATGGCCTATTCCAGCCGCGACGCAAATTATGTAATGAATGTGCACGCACGCTGGGAAACACCCGCGGAAGACGAACGTTGCCGCCAGTGGGCCCGCGCATTCTTTGATGCCACCAAACCCCATGCCAGCAGCGGCGCCTATATCAACTTCCTTTCAGAGGACGATACCGACCGGGTTGAGTTCGCCTACGGGGAGTCTTACGAGCGGCTGGTAGAGGTGAAGCAGAAGTATGATCCGGAAAACCTGTTCCGGATTAATCAGAATATCAGTCCCCACTGAGGACTTCCCCCGGCTTGAAATTCCCAGAAGGCCCGGAAAAGTGGGGTCACGGTTGTTTTTGGGCACGACCTGCCAGCAGCTCTTATCCGCTTTGATTTAGGCAATGGTTTATTATCCAGTCCACCCATGTAGTGGTCGACTAATTTCGGACCGTATTTTAAGTTTGTCCACATCGCACCCCCGGAGCACGTGAACACGGCTTTACCGGATGGTTACGGTTAATTTCGACCCTTTTCCGGTAATCCTTTGGCCAGCCGCTAACGCCATTGGCGTCTGGTAGCGCAATGCTGAATGGGGCCGGTTTTTCGGAGGGAGTTACCCACCGGCGGTTTTACAACGGCTTACCAATGTTCGCTTTTGTTTAGCTGGGCCCGGAGTATGCCCTGGTCGCAAAGCGAACATTCAGGTTTGGCAATAACGCATGCCAGCATGCGCGCCTTTGTTTAATAGCTCCCCTGCAAATGGAGGCCCACCCCATTCTCTTGCTTCCTTGTTTTCAGCAAGATTGTTTTCACCTCAGAATCGGACGACGAATTTAGTACTCTGTGTGGAATTCTGAATCAGCGCCCCATCCTCGGATCTACTTTAAGTTTGTTTTGGACTTTGTCTGGAGTTAGGCGGGTAATTTACTGATCTCTTGTTTAACGGCGGTTTATTGGATGCTGCCAAGTTCCATGAACAACAACACCGCGCATAAGTTAAATATTGTGCTGAATCCATGATCGCTCATCACTCGTTGCTACGTTTCGTGGTACTCGTTATCGAGTGCGCGGGTCAGGCTGGCCTTAATTTCACCCCAGATAGCCACGAAAAACTCGGTCAGCGGCACCGCCAGCACCATGCCGGTCCCCCCCTCTCGAAATAGTGGGCAAGTAACGCTGTTCCAAGCGAGCTGCTCTGCGACTCATCCAGTGACTCAGTAAACCCTGAAATTAAGGTCATAGATCTCCCTATCGTCACCGTTAACCGGTGTCATGTCCTGCGGGCAGGCAGACATTGCAACGATCAGATCTTCTAATGCCTCAAACTCCATTACATCGCCCGGCTTAGAAACCGGTGCGAGAAACTCAATAGCACCATCATCACTGAGTCCTACATTCATCCATAGGTTCAGAGGCGATGGGAGATGAGTAGCAGTCTCATCAACTGCTGCGAGCGCCATCCTCAGGTTATCGGTACGGATATCGTGATAACCAACAACTCCCAGCCCCTTATACCGACTGAGATCACAGGAAGCGATGAGCATGTCATGCACACCCGGAGAGGTGTCACTAGCGACTGATATTGATTTTCCGTCGGTTAAACCGCTATCGGCGTAACAAAATAAAGATCACGGTGGTGAAGGAGGCATCACCGTGATCTCCATGTCATAGGTGCCAGGCTACAAAAAAAGGCAGTTTTAGATATCAGTCGTTTGAAAAGCCGGAATCCAACCCCCCAGGGTTTACTGAGCCCTTTAGGTACGCATGGCAGTTCTGAACAAAAATGAGCCTTTTCTTGCCCACCACTTGAGATATCATTTGCTCGTCGACGTCCAGCAGCGCCACAATGCTCAACGCGCTTTTATTTCGAAGATCGCAGGCTGCGGCCATTAGTTCAACGGTGCTCTTTTTCTGAACGAATTTCAGATAAAACCACCGCCGCAAAAGCCCCTTCATCCCCTCAGTCGGTAAATAATTGCCCTGCGATACCTGAGTTAAACCGATCATGACGCCCTCCCGAACCTAATCGATTACCCGGGGTCAGGTCTTGCCTTTTGCCCCTGCTATTGGAAGCAAAAGGCAAGACCTGACCCTGGATCCATCGATCTGGCCACTGCAATAGCAGTGCACTGTTATCAACTTTGAAGGCCTGACAGAAGTCTGTCTGTTCGGTTGCACACCAAACGTCGCTTGAGCCCGTGGGGAAAGAAGGTTCGGTCACAAAGCGGACATTCAGATTGGCTGATAACGTCTGTCCTGAACGGTGAGAAAGCGGCAGTGAAGTGCAGGATGTTTATCCGATGCCTGACTTGGTAACTTCGCGATGGAGTCCACGCAGCGGATTTCAGGGCTCACCGACTAGGCAGCTCCTGTTAGCTAGCCTCCTGATAAGAAACCATGCGCTGCTTGTCTTCGTCCCAAAGGGCATAACGGAAGCAGTCTGCTATATCCCTCGGCGCGAGGGTCGTGGTCAACGGCGATTGTAGCTCCGGAATCGCCGCCATCACCTCGGGAAGGCGATAAAAAGGAATTCGGACGTTGAGATGGTGGATATGGTGAAAGCCAATGTTACCGGTAAACCACTGCATGACCCGATTCATCCGCATGAAACTTGAAGACTCCATGGCCCCCCGGTAATAGGTCCAGGCTTCGGGCGAAGCAATCTGCATACGCCGGAAACTGTGCTGGGCAAAAAACAGGTAGCACCCTAACGCAGAGGCAACAAGCATAGGGAGCAGGATGACAAAAAATGCCAGGCCGAAGCCACCCAACCACCAAAGCAGTCCAATCAGCCCGAAGTGAGTGATCAGCGCAATGAGGGAGTCAAGGTGTTGGGCTGGGGACCGAATTAACGGTATGAGTGTGATGTTGAGGCCGAAAACGATCGGATAACTCAGCACCACCACCAAAGGGTGACGCTGAACGCGATAGGCTAAGCGCTGCCACCGTGTTGAAGCCCGCCAGATACGGGTGGTCAAAAGCGGAAACGCTCCCACACTGGCGCCTGAGATCTGCCCCACATGGCCATGATGATAATTATGGCTAGCACTCCAGGAGCGGGTTGGAGTGAGGACAAAAGCGCCATAGGTATGAAAAAGCCAGTAAGCAACGCGTGAGTCTTTGAGAATGGCACCGTGAAGGTAATCATGGAAGGTGATAAAGGCACGTACCATCAAGAGTGCGCCCAGCAGGGAACACACAAGCTGAAGCGGCCACCACGGAAGCGCTCCGGCAGCTATCAGGGCCGCGATCATTAACCCGAAAGTAGGGCCGACTTGCCACCAACTTTGAACATAAGACTCTTCAACGTAAGGTTTGGTGGCTTGAATCAGCTCCCGGCCTACCCGGATATCAGCACTGTGTTCGGGCAAACTGCTGTTCATTTTCTGGATATCGTTCTGACGCATTGCGCGACCCTCCCTGCCTTAAAATTAAATCTTGAGGCAGGGAATTTCCAGCTCGCGGATCATTTAGAGATCACCACAGATATACATAGCGAATAATATGGGCTTCCTCGTCGCCTACCTCACTCATAACCCGCAGCCCAGCTGGTGCGGCCGAGCTCTGTGGCCCGGACAATGTCTGTCTCGGGAACCAACGACACGTCCCCCACTTCCCTCGTGTCGTAATGGAACACACACAAACGGGAAGCAAACTCAGCGAATGGGAGCGACGCTTCGCCATAGCGCTCACCATTACTCTGTGTTGAGCAGTTAATGCCCTGGCCCCAGTCCTGGCCGCTGTCGTTGTTGGGATTGAAAAAATAAAGCCGCATCAGGCCATCGCGATCGAGATTGACGCGAATAATGGTTATGGCGTGACGTCCAACGAGGCGCCCTCCACTATCGGTCACAGCTATACCCGCCGGCTGCGGGTGTATGACGGGTATGTTGCCGTTGTAGTAAGGGTGATAGCAGGCATAAAAGTGGCGGATAAAACCCTCATAATCATGAATTTTTCCGGTCTCCCGACTGGTAACACTGAGAAAGCCGTGTCCTACCCACCAGCCATACATTTCCGGATTGATCCAGCGATGCAAATCGTCGTCACGCACGCCGCACAGTCGCCCCATCTCGCCATATACGCGGTCAAGGTGGGGTATCAAAATCAATGAAACCGGATCGACATCGGTTGGGGGTTCCTTCGCGAGGCCAGCTTCCAGGCGCTGAGAATTAATGGTCTGGCCTTCGAACCGCATAACCACATCGTCATCACGGGCAGCCCAGGCGAGCAGTTGCAACAGGAAGTCAGCATCGTTGAAGGACCACATCGAAAGGCCAATGACTGACTGGCAGGTCGGATTGTTACCCTGGCCAACGCCTAACGGCTGCCCCAGAAGGCTCAGCACACCGGCCAGCAGATACACCCGCGGCGGGTGCGCATCACCGAAAACAGTGCTCAGTTTGTCCGCAGCGGTCTTGCACAGCTTCAGTTCAAGTTGCCGCCATAAACCCGCAGCCACGGGCGGGGTAAACAGGGACCCGCGTTCAAGAAACATGGCCAGGCCGTAGACAGCCTGGCAGGTTTCCGGATGAATAACCTCATCAATCAGTTCATGAACAATCTGACGGTAGCATTGGAGCACATCGTTGCCGGTGATACTCAGGCCCAATGCCAGGGGTAACAGGTCATCCCGGTGCTCCCGCAGCTGCCGTAACAGCATCGGATGATAGGGGGAAACCATGCCGGTTTCCTGCATCCCACTGGCAAAGCCTTTCGCCTCTTCAAACAGTGCAGCATCGTCCATGGCTTCCAGGCGTTCGCCGTAGACCGCGAGGCCCGGATCGTCACGGCAGCCCGGAGTTGGCCCGAATAAAGCGCTGACCAGACGCGCCGCTTTGTGCATGCCCGAGGTCTCGATTGCCGGATCGAACAGGCATTTGGCAATCTGGCTGACCATCTGTTTGATGCTGTCTGTCTGAATCGGGCGTTGAGCCAGCAGACGCCGTACTTCATCCACCAGGCTGTCGAGAATGCTCTCATAGCCCAGCCTGTTAAGCAGAAACTGATAAAGCGAATTGACGATGTGCCCGAGCCCTTGCGGACGCTCCCGATCCGCTTCGCTCATCTGACCTGACAACAGGTCCAGGTTCAGGGCCGTCACCTGAGCCAGGAAGTTTCTGGCCTGTTCCGCCGAGATTCCGGGATGCAGATAATCACCCATGGCCACGGCCAGCAGGCGGAGCTCACTCAGGGCTTCGATGACCGTATAGGCAGGGGCTCCCTGGCGTAACGTTCGCACAGCCAGCGCTGGCCGCAGAATGGCAGGCTGGTTCCAGTCACTATTGGCAAACACGCCCTTGGCCTCCATCGCCGGCACTCGATCGTACAACGCGTCAAGTCCTCCGGGAGCGGCCATGACCTGAAGTGCCGATTCCAGTACCTCGGTATTCGGCGCCAGAGGGTTGCTTTGGTGGGTCAGCGCAAGCTGTTCCAGGGCCTTGTCAAACGCTGCCACAGAAGCGCTGGCATCGGGATTAGAGCCGGAGAGAGTCACGATATCTTCCTTGCCTTTAATAAGGTGCATCGCGGATTAGCAATGCCTCGAAATAGTCCTGTCGAAGTGGTTTGGATAACAGGAAGCCCTGAGCATAGTTACACCCGATACGGGAGAGAAACTGCAACTGCTCGTCCATTTCAACGCCGCCCCCAACTACCTGTCCGTCTATCGCATGAGCCATAGCGATTATACCCTCCAGGATGCGGTCCGCACCGCCGCCTTGAGCAACGTCTTGGATCAGCTCTCGGTCTATCTCGGTCAAACCTTAAGTCACCGCTTTTTGACCAGGGATGTTCATGAAGTCTGAGGGCTCAGCGATTCTGCGAGTCTCGTAAATCTGAGCCTTCCCAGGATCTTCCGACAACCCCAAGATTACTAGCCGTCTGTTTTATCTTCGATGGCGTCGCCCGTATCCTCGACCGAATCATCAATTTCTTCGCCAGCTTCCTCTAAAGGCCCCTGCTGTTCGCAAGCAGACAGGGTGATCGTGAGACCACCCACAAACAAGGCGGCCAACATGGTTTTGTAAATGTTCATAGTTCTTTTCCTTTTCGACGAGATTGCTGAGAAGAAGACTGAAATACCACTGCATATCAAATTCAGTATGAGGGTCTAACTTACTCGAAGTGAGGTGGCCAGTCGGTTCGCTAACGCGCTTAAGAAAAGCAAGGGCCTCTCAGCGCAAAGGAAATGGATAGTGTTTAAAGGGGCCTGCTGACCTGCCCCCAAGCGCTGAACCGCTCTCTGCCTAGGTAGGGTCACTCCTGAGCCGGACGACCAATTTAGTACTTTGTTTGGAAACTGAAATCGGCCCGTTATTCTGGAATTTACTTTAAGTTTGTTAAGCACTTCGTGTGGAATTCGCGCCCTAACCTCGTGATCCCTGGCTTCAGGGGTTTAGCATTTTCTGTGGTCGTCCAACGAACTTCGGTCTGTCCTAGTGTGCAACTCCACTAAGGTGGTTTTATAGTTGAAAGCGTCTGGACGAAAACTGCCCCAATTCTCTATTGAGGAACATCAAAACACATAAATGAAGCCAACACCGATCTCCGCTTCATAATCATTCCGAGATATTGGGCTATCTGAAACGTCACTCCCATAGACCTCGTAAAGAGCTTCACCGAAGACCTGCCAGCTCTCGTTCAAGTAATTTCGATAGTTAACATTGAAACCAGTTGATCTATACCCGCTATCAACATCGGTTTCTGGAAGACCTGAATCTATGGATTGTTGTGTGTTCACACCAAAGTCCCGGTTGGCCAGCTTTCCATCGTGGAAAGTGACAACAGCGCCAACTTCCCAGCCAGTGCCGTTAGGTTGGCAACCCAAACAAGTTCCTGCGCCGAAAATCCCGAGCGTACCGATTTCTCCTGTTAATACACGGCCATCTAAAAAGTAGCGCCAATCTTCTGTAAGGGCATGACGCACTTCCAACAGCAATGTCACCCCAGAACTCGATTCGCCTAACCCATCCAGTCTGCCATCTTCTGAATCGCCCTCTTCACGGCCTTCTTCGTAGCCTAAAGAGGTTTGAAACAACCAGGCATCCTTGGCCAGTGTTCGCCACCCAATTGCTTCACCTGCCCAGAAAAAAATGTGTTCGCCAGTTCGCCACTGAACACCCCCAGCCGGATCGATCTCAGGTTCGAATTCGTCCGAACCCTCATAAGCAGACTCATATTCAACGCCCAGCCCAAGCCCAACACCCCAACCATCGCCATCTGTAAAATCGTCGATAGAAGGAAGCGGAACGAGAGGGGTTCTTGACTCCGCCGCGTTTACCGATCCAAAACATGAAAGAACGCCCAGACATGTGACGACTTGAAGGACTATTTTTTTCATGGTTTTTTCCCCTATCAAGCAAGAGGTGGTAACACGACTTACTCATCAGTATAGATTGTCGCCCGGCGTTTTCGGGTTTAACGAGGCCGCGTTTTAAAGGTGTCCACAGATTTCACTTATAGCTGCATTTATGCACAGTTAACTTCGCCGGGGTTTGATCGATTCCTGGAGGGCTTTTTGTGGGTGAGAAAAGGTCCGCTTTTGTTTACTTGTTCACTTTCTTTTCAACTATCCTTTTTGATAACGCGGTTGCCAAGGAGATAGCCCGACTTCTGGCAGATATAATGAGGGTTAAACCAAGAGGAACGATATCATGATGAAAATGATCCTGATGTTTCTTGCTTTATCTCTCTCAGCATTCAACGTGTATGCAAGTGATAACGATGATCGGTGCGACCCTGCCCAAAGCAAAGCGAATGGTCTATGCGTTTCCGGTGATCGAGATTGGCGCACCACACTTGGACTGAACAAGGATCACCGATCCGCTCATTTGTTGGCTTATGGTTCCGAACATGATCGCTGTTATTCAAGCTGTCAGGATCAATTGATGGCATGTGAAAAATCGGATTCAGCCTGCAATATGGAATTCCAGGAATGCACGAGCAGATGTGACTCGGAGTATATGTAGCCCTACCGTTGGTGCTTGATGAGCCGGTGCCATTATTGGAAACATCGAATTACTGAAGATAGTTAGCCCGGCTCCGACAAAAACCCAACGCCAACCTTACGGTGTTGGGTTTTTCTCCCTTTCATGCCCTCTTCCTACATTCCCATGAATGCAGGGTTAAAGCGGCCTGAGCCGCGCAGCCCCCGTCGAAGGTCCCTTAAATCACGGTCAAAGTTTTCGCGGGAACGAAACGTCTCTGGCTGTTGCAGAAAGCTCAACACACAACCGCTGACCAAGGGATTGCGCTGAACAGCGATTTTTCGGGACTTGGTTAACAGCGATACGCGTAAGGCGTGGAGGAACCCGCGATCACGGGCGAATTTCGGAAGGGGGATGCGGGTGTAATACACCCCGAAACTGCTACGCTGAAGGTACATAATTGTTCCACCTGATTGTTCCACCAGACGGACACAAACCTCAGCTATCGTATCTCCTCAGCAGGCCTTGCGGCGCAAGACATCGTCGGAAGATAATTGGCGGAGAGGGAGGGATTCGAACCCTCGATACGCTATTAACGTATACACACTTTCCAGGCGTGCGCCTTCAGCCACTCGGCCACCTCTCCAATAAACTGTTTCAAATCAGCAATCTCGTCGCTCATTTGAGGGCGCAAACTCTAATGGTTTTTCTCGCGTTTGGCAACTCCCTTTCGCCAAATCCTCCATTTTTTTCCAGCAGTCCGGGATTTCGTTGATTGGCTGAACCGTTTGAACGCTATTGTTAAAAAAGCCGATAATGAAACGCAATTTGTTGCCACAGGAACAAATACGCGATTGCGTTCCAAACGTATGGAAAAAGGAAGAAGGTGGGTTTCCGGCAGGGCCACAGGAGCAACCGCATGTTGATGAAAGCCGATCAATGCACTCTGGTGTTAATCGATCTCCAGGAAAAGCTGATGCCCGCGATCAGTCAGGGCGAGGAAGTCGTGGATCGGTGCCTCACACTGGCGACCATAGCCGGGTTACTGGATGTCCCGATCCTGGCGACGGAACAGCTGCCGGATAAGCTTGGCCACAATGTGGAAGCGGTTCGGGAACTTTGCCATCAGGTCATTCCCAAGCATCACTTTGACGCCTGCCCCGATGGCCTGATAGATCGCCTTCCCGAAGGACGACAGCAGGTCGTGATTGGTGGCTGCGAAACCCACGTCTGCATGATGCAGACGGCCCTCAGTCTTTTGGACGCCGGGTTCAAAGTTTGGGTGGTGGCCGATGCTACCGGGTCCCGCAATGAATTTGACAGGGATGTTGCTCTGGACCGACTCCACCAGAGCGGGGCAAGAATCGTTACTGTGGAGATGGCGGCGTTCGAGTGGATGAGAGACTGCAAGCACCCCAGGTTTCGCGATATTCAGAATCTGATCAAGTAGGATTCCAACTGCCCTATTCCATCTCCTGATCGCCTTTGTCTCTCGATGCGAGGCACATCAACTGTTGAGGTAACCCATGCTGAACATGGATTTTTCACAACGGGTAGTTATCCGTTCCGATAATGAGGACTGGCTTCCGAGCCCTGCCGGCGGTGTCCTGAGAAAGCCTCTGGCCAGGGAGGAGGCTGAGCGAGGTCACGCCACCAGTATCGTCCGTTATGAACCCGGCGCCTCGTTCAAGCGACACGAGCATCCTCTAGGGGAAGAAATTCTGGTTCTCGACGGCGTTTTTTCGGACGAAACGGGAGACTATCCGGCGGGAACCTACCTACGAAACCCACCGGGCAGCGGTCATGCGCCATTCAGCAAAGAGGGATGTACACTGCTGGTAAAGCTGCATCAATTCGATCCTCGGGATCTGGATACGGTTCGCATTGACACTCATGCGACACCCTGGCTTCCCGGTATTGGCGGCCTGGAAGTCATGCCCCTCCACGATTTCGAGCACGAGCATGTTGCGCTTGTGAAATGGCCCGCTCACGAACGTTTCCAGCCACACCGGCATTTCGGAGGTGAAGAAATCTTTGTCCTGTCCGGAGAGTTCTGTGACGAACACGGTCGTTACCCGCCGGGAACCTGGATTCGCAGTCCCCACATGAGCGCGCATCATCCGTTTGTCGAGCAGGAAACCATCATTTGGGTGAAAACCGGCCATCTCCCGATATGACCCGCAGGCTTATTGATCGGTCACAGGGCTCTGGTCGACGACGATCAGCCCTTCCAGGTTGAATCCCTCGGCTTTTGCCCGCTCCCGAAAAGCTCTCATTGCCTCGTCAGTGACGTCGGGTGTACGCGACAGGAACCACAGGTACTCACGGTTATAGCCCGTAATATAGGCATAGTTGTACCCGGATTGGTCCAGCTCGAACACCACGTAGGAACTATAAAACGGGCCGAAAAACGACACCTTCAGATGCCCGGTGTCTCGATCACCGACGAAAACGGCCCGACCATCAGCGACGCTCCATTCTCCCTTTTCAGTATTGTATCCCCGGTTCGTTACCTCGATGCTGCCATCGTCCATTAACGAGTACTCAGCGGTCACCCTGCTCAGGCCTTCTTCAAACGAGTGGTCCAGGCGAGCGACCTCATACCAGGTCCCAAGGTAACGATCCACGTCCAGCCCGGTGACAGGCTGGATTCCCTCCGGCACTCCCGTACAGGACGCCAGAAAAATGCTTACACACACCACCATCGCACGCATCATGATCCGTTGCTCGCCTCCCGCCTTGCATCCGCAACAATAACAGGTTCTTTCCCAACTCTTGCGGGAAACATACGGCGCCAGATAAAAAGAAGAGCAAAAAAAGGGCCCCGAAGGGCCCATCAGATCATCACGACAACGCTGTTTGACGCCAGTTGCTGCCGGGCAGGACATCGGCACCGCTGATTCCGAGTTCGCGTTCGACTACGGGCAGTTCAAACACGTGGTAAGCCTCAGGGCCAAACGGGTCCAGCGCGGTATCCAGATAGACGTAGTCATCGGGAACCGGCTCACCGGAAAATACCACCCGGAATTGCCGCTCAAGGTTGCGAGCACCAACGCTCAACGGCTGTTCCACCCAGAGATAAACGGATTTGTCGGGAACAAGATATTCACACCGAACAACCCGGAACCCCTCGCGAAGCAGGAGGGTGGTGGGCGCTTTCCCCTGCTCCAATCGAAATTTATGGATAGTCTTCATGGCAAGTGCTCCTCTGCAATCGCATCCAACAGTTTTATAATGGACAGATTGAGAGCTCGACAAAATAAGCTTTTTTAAGCCGATTACCTCGATTATTTCGAGGTTCTCTGGATGGGCTGGAAGCTCACATCCCCCTGGCAGATGGCACGCACGCCATCATGAGCGGGATTCTTGCCACGCGTAATCGCGAAGAGTTCATCTTTCACATCATCAATGGATGCTATCTGCTCAACCTCATATTGCCGGCAAACTTCTTCACTGATGGCCGTCGGCGCCGCGAACACGCCCAATCCCTGGCGACCAAAAACCTTGATCAGTGCGCTGTCATCGATTCTTGCCACCAGGTTCATCCGAACCCCCTGCAGCGAGAACCAGTTCATGAGCTTTTCGAAATAGGGAGCGTCGGTGGCGTTAGCCAATAATGGCTCACCGTTGAGAGAGGCTGGAAAGCCTTTTCGCAGCCTCCTGGCCAGCACTGGCGAGGCAAAAAGGCTTATGGTGGACCCTGCCAGCGCATGCACAGCAAAACTTCCCCGCTCATTTACACTCGGCATGCGGTCGATTAGCACGATATCCAGCTCCTTACGTTTCAGCCGCAGCAGCAAATCCTCGGGGCCGCCAGTCTGGCAGTTCAACTGAATCTGCCGGGGAAGAACCATCGCCGGTTGCAGGAGGTAATAGGCTATCAATTTGTGAATGGATGCCGAGACTCCGGCAGAAAGGGTAAGGGGGCGATCGGAAGGCGCAAGGCGGAGGGTTTCATTGAGTTCCCCGGCGAGCGTAAAAATCTCTTCGGCATAACCAAGGACCGTGCGCCCCAGGTCTGTCAGGATAAGTTTGCGCCGTTCCCGCTGGAACAGAAGGCCTCCAAGCGAGGATTCAAACGTAGCCAGCTGGCCGCTCAGGGTCTGGGGGGCAAGCTCCAATACCTCACTGGCCCTGGCAATCGACCCTTCCCGGCTGATCATCCAGAAATAGTAAAGGTGTCTGAGATTGAGTTGATCCACGGAAGCCACCATCGCTGTGCTTTCAGGAAGGGCGCGGCACCTTCACTATATCACCGAAGGTCACGTATTCACTGCCACCCAATCGGCCGATTGGATCAATGGTGGCGGCATCAATCCTGAGCCGGTTCTGGTCATCGTACGCAATGGCCTGATCCGAGACGTAGGCCCCTTTCACGAGACCGAAGACCAGGCTCTGGGGCGCCGCACCAATCTCCTTGATTTCATACAATTCACAGGCGAACGCAACGTGACAATCCTTCAGCCGGGGCAATCGCGATCCTTCGAACGGCACGAGCTCCAGCCCGAGCCGAGCCAATTCTGACTCACCGTGCGGCAGGGTCCGGGAGGTTTCAGTCATCGCCGTGGCCAGTTCCCGATGGGCAATGTGGACTACAAAATCTTTTCGCTGCTCAATGTTGACCCGGGTGTCCTTGAAGGCGTTGTCGGTCGGTTTTCGACCGACGGACAACATCAGCAGCGGCGGATTGCTGGTAATAGGGGTAAAGAATGAAAACGGCGCCAGGTTGTAGTCGCCATCCGGGTTTTCACTGAGAACCCAGGCTACCGGTCGCGGAATAACCGTCTGGGTCAGAGCATGATAGACATCCGCGGAGTTCATTCCTTCAAAGTCGATAAACATCAGTTTCTCCTATGGGCTTCCTGGGCCGAGGACGGTGATCGAACCAGCCAGACCGCCATCAGTATTCCGTGGAGCATCAGGAACGGGATGGCAACCAGTACCAGACCGCCCCACCCCAGCCAGCTCAGCACGGCCCCGGCGGTAAGGGCCGCGGTCGCCTGGGAGCCAAAAACCATCATATCGTTAAGCCCCTGAACCCGGAATCGTTCAGTGTCGTGGTAGCCTTCCGGAAGCAGCGAGGTACCGCCAACAAACAGGAAGTTCCAGCCGACGCCCAGCAAAAGCAGCGCGCCGAGGTAATGATGGAAGCTGACGCCATTGGCCGCCAGCACGACACACCCCAGATAGGCGACCAGTCCAGCAGCCATCAGGATCGGAATACCAACCATCCGGGTCAGCCAGCCACTGATCAGGGAAGGCAGATACATGGCCATGATATGCAGTTGAATCACACGTTTGGCGTCGTCCAGATCGTGGCCCGCGATTTCGGTCATGCTTAATGGCGTTGCGGTCATAATGAAACTCATGACGGCATAGCCCACCGCGGCTGCGCTGATTGCAGCCCACACCAATGGGTTTTTCAGAATTTCAGACAGCGGCCGACCGCCACCGGACTGTGAGCTTCTGACCAGCTCACCTCTGGCCCTGTAGCCCAACGCAAGGATGATCAGTGCCGCGGCCTGAACCACTCCGAGCGCCACCCAACTGCTCAGAAATGGATAAACTTCCCCGGTACCGCTGCCGATGGCCGCCACCTCCGGCCCAAGCCACGCCGCCACCAGACCTCCCAGCAGAACCCGGGCAGCCGCAGACCCAGCCATACCAGCCGGCACCGACTCCATGGCTGCAAACCTGTACTGGTGCACAACCGCCAGTCCGGTGCCTCCGACTACCGAGGCAATGCAGAGAAGCAGGAAGCTTCCCTGCCAACTGGATACAGCGCCGAGAACGGCGGCAAGGATCCCCATGACAGCACCAAGCAGCATCACCTGCTTGCGCCCGGTTTTCTCCATTAACCAGGTCGCCGGTTTAATGGCGAGAACCGTTCCCACCACGACCAGTCCAACCGGCAGGGTCGCAAATTCCGGTGCCGAAGCGAGCAGGCGCCCCTGAATACTGCCGATGAATACAATGAACGGCGCCGTACACATGGCCAGCGCCTGCGCCGCAACCAGGACCCATACATTGAGGGGCATAGTTTTATTTTTTCCTGTAGATAATGCCCGGGTGGCACTGCACCATTTCATACAGGTCAGGCAGGCCATTGAGCGATTCGGACGCACCGAGGATCAGGTAACCACCGGGATTCAGAGCCGCGTGAATTCGAGTCAGAATATCCTTCTTGAGGTCGGCGGAAAAATAGATCAGGACATTCCGGCACATGACAATGTCGAACTTGCCGAGCATATAGCGCTCCAGGAGATTCAACTCCCTGAACTCCACCATGGCCCTCAACTGGGGTTTGATCTGCCAGCCGCCATTCGGTGACGGCGTGAAGAACTGTCGCTGGCGTTCCGGCGAGAGACCCCGGCCGATGGCAATCATCTCGTACTCGCCGCGGCGTGCCACCTCCAGAACGCTCCTGGAGATATCGGTGGCGGTTATTTTTACGTCCCGGAGCCTTCCGGGTCGCTGGCGTCGAAACTCCTCCACGATCATCCCTGCCGAGTAGGGCTCCTGGCCGGTAGAGCAGGCTGCAGACCAGATGCGCAGCGGCTGTGTTGTCTTACGCTCGGCAAACTCCGGCAGAAGTTTTTCCTGGAGAATTCGGAAGGGATGGTTATCCCTGAACCACAGTGTCTCGTTGGTCGTCATAGCATCGATGACAACCTCACGCAGGTTCGCACGGCCCGGGCGTTTGAGGCGTTCGAGGAGTTTACCGAGGGATTCGAGTTCGTTCTCTTCCAGGATGCGACGAAGGCGGCTCTTCACCAGGTACTGCTTATTCTCACCCAGCAAAATACCACAGGCATCCTGCAGGAATGTCTTGAAGGCTTCGTATTCCTGTGGCGTTATATCCGCTTTCATTGGATCTCTGTTCTGAGTGATTCTGTGCGCAGTGACATCAGGCCTGATCGATTATCTCCATGACCCGCTCTGCCAACTCATCCGGACTGAACTTGGCCATGAAGTCGTCCGCGCCAACTTTCTGAACCATTGCCCTGTTGAACACTCCGCTCAACGACGTATGAAGCATGATGAACAGATCCCGGAGTGCGGGATCATCCTTGCATCGGGACACCAGTGTATACCCGTCCATTTCCGGCATTTCGACGTCTGAAATCACCAGCGCCAGATGGTCACACGCATTTGAACCATCTTCCGTAACCTTCTTGAGATACTCAAGCGCCTGTTTGCCATCGTTCCTGATGACAACGGTCATTCCGATCGCCGTCAAACAGCGCTCAATCTGGCGGCGGGCGACAGCCGAATCGTCCACGACAAGGACCGGCAAATGCCCGGCGACGCGCTCGGAAGTCTTGCTCAGCACGGCGTCCGTGACATCTTCCCTCAGAGGAGAAACTTCTGCAAGAATCTTCTCTACATCGATGATTTCTACAAGTTTATCTTCTATTTTAGTGACAGCGGTCAGATAGACATCCTTGCCAGCACCCTTGGGCGGCGGAAGAATGTCTTCCCAGTTCATGTTCATGATCCGGTCCACACCTGTCACCAGAAAGCCCTGGGTCTTGCGATTGTACTCGGTGATGATGACAAAACTCGTTGGCACGGTTTCCTGCGGGATGCCTGGCAGCCCAATCGCCATACTCAAATCGATGATCGGGATGGTTTCACCTCGTATGTGGGCGACCCCCTGAACGACCGTGCGACTGTTAGGAATGGAAGAGAGCTTCGGACACTGGAGGACCTCTTTCACCTTGAACACGTTGATGCCATACATCTGCCGGCCGCGCAGACGGAACAGCAGCAGCTCAAGCCGGTTCTGCCCCACCAGCTGGGTCCGCTGGTTCACACTGTCCAATACACCTGCCATGTTCTCTCTCCCGGCCCACCGGACTGCCGCCGGCATGCATTTTGCTGCCATTTTCTCTATATCAAGGAGACGACAAAATCTTGTCGTTGCTTCCTTAACCAGCCTGTTTAACGGCTGTCCGCCCCGAATCCTTAGTTCTGGAGGGGGAGGTTTGGACGGTTTTTGACAGCATAGGACAAAGTGACACGTATGCGCATCACCATTTTCGCCCTCTTCCTGCTCCTGACCGGGATCACTGACGCCAGCGCAAAGACGACCGCCGACCAGATCGAAAAAGCGGCCAGCCGCTTCCTTGAGGCTTTTTCGACGCAGCAGGCCGAGGAAGGCTACGAAGTAACCTTCGAAGCCGGAACGGTGGACGACCGCCTGTCGCTGGCGAGCTGCGAAGCCCCTCTTGCCGTCGAATTCACCGGTGATCCCTGGAAGAGTACGCACCCTTCCCTTCAGGTTGCCTGCGAGGGCAGCAAACCCTGGCGTATGTTTGTCACCGCTTCCGTCTCCATTAATGGGCCCGCACTGATTGCCGCCCGCCCCCTGGCACGGGGAGAACGAGTCACCAGCGATATGCTGACAACGCAGTCGGTGGTTGTTAACGCCAGCCGCCGAGGCGTTATGCGCAGCGCCGATGACGTAACGGGTATGGAGGTGCGGCGTCCGGTCAATAGAGGATCTGTCATTACGCCGGATCTGCTCGCTGCCCCGGACGCAGTGGAGCGGGGTGACCATGTTATGATTACCGCCAGCAGTGGCGGATTCTCGGTCACCTCCAGAGGTAAGGCCCTGGCCAATGCTTCCATCGGTGAACAGGTTCTGGTCGAGAACCTTCGGACTGCACGCACCATAAGAGCCAATGTTGTTGCTCCCGGACGAGTCGAGATTCCGATGTAGAAGCCTTGCAAGGCAATGATCTGCCGTGCGGCAATTTGCTGCCGTCGGATTATCCGGAGATGCAGCCGAAAGATGGACAAGGCGTAATGAAATTTTGAAAAATTTCGTTAAAGAACTGTTTGGCGCGGCCGTTACATAGATACACACTCGAGTAAGTCATGCTCCGGCGTGACACCACAGGTAAGCAGGTAACGATATGTCAGTTGACTTTAATGGAATTGGCCGAGGCCAGGTCAACACCCAAAGGACCACAGCCGATAAATCCACCGGCAGCCAGAACACCCAGCCGGAGCCCAGCGAACAGGCGAAAACCCAGACCCAGGGAGCTCGCGGCGACAACGTCAGTCTCAGCAGTCAGGCCAAAGACCTGAAACAGCTCGAGCAGAAACTGGGTGATTATCCCGAGATGGATGATGACCGTATCGCCGAAATCCGGTCAGCCCTGGAAAACGGAACGTACAAAATCGATGCTGAAAAGCTGGCCCAGAAAATGCTTGATATGGATAAAAGCATATTCGGGTGAGTAGAACATGGCCACAATCGATGATCTAAAAGACCTGCTCTCGCAGGATGTTCATCAACTGCAGGAACTGGCAGAGCTTTTACAGAAAGAGAAAGCCTGCCTCTCCTCCTCCGATGTGCGGGCCTTGCAAGGTCTCACATCTGAGAAAAACCAGCTTCTGGAACAGGTTCGGGGACGTGCCCGGCAGAAAATCCATTGCCTGGTGGCCATGGGCTACAAACCGGACAGCGGCGAACCGTCCCGCTTCCTGCGCAGTGCCGGACTTACCGAGCTGTATGACCTGTGGAAGCAGGCAGACACCAGCATGCGCAAATGTCAGGCTTTGAACCAACACAATGGGCGGGTAATGGCCCACCTTCAGAAGCGACTCTCGCGCCTCACCGATATCTTCCGGGGCGCCACCGGCCAGCAGAAACTGTACGGTCAAAAAGGCGAGCATACGACGGTCTCAAGCCGAACCATCCTGGCCAGCGCGTGACACCAGACGATATTCCCAATGAAAAACGCCCGGAAGTCCGGGCGTTTTTTTTATCGCGTGTATATGGTCATCCGCGAGTCGGGATCGAAACGGATATCGTGAATGCTGACATTACCCATTGACGGGCCTCGACTGCCACTGACCCGGATGTTATCCATTCTTATTACCTCGATACGTTCCGGAAATGCCAGCGTCAGCGCTCCATCCCCGCGCACAGCGTAGCGCGGTTCCCCGTCCCGGTAGTGAACTCCGGAAATGGTCAGGTCCGAGTCCAGGAAATTCAGTACCGGCACAAAAATATTGGCGGTCAGCTTCAGGCCCTCAATGACATCGGCTGAGATGCTGCCATCACTCTCCGACGAGGTTTCGGCCATCCTCGAGACTTGTTCAATCCGGTCCAGAAGCGAAGGATCCCCCTGGCCGAGAACCCGGTCGAGTTCCGAATCCACCAGGGGCCTCATCGCGCCGCGCTCATAGACCTCACCCATCGCCGCGGAACTCTGTGCGGCACTGGTGCTGCTGCTCGCGGCAAAACTGACCAATGGCTGAAACGGCAAGGTGACAACGGTGACCAGTGCCGCCGCATTGCGGTAGCGCGACTGGTGCTTCAGTACCCGATGCAATTCCTTTTCGGTGAGCCAGCCCGACTGGATGAACACTTCCCCCAGTCTCTGACCGGTTTCCCGCTGCACCCGGAGACCGTCTTCGAGCTGTTCCTCGGACAAATAACCGCGACTGATCAATAGCCGCCCAAGACGCGACTTTTCTTCAAATCCCTGACGGATTCTCACTCGATTCTCCTTTCCCATAGTGAAAACCGTACAACTCGGCCCGGTATGAAATGATCGTAAAACCGACACCCATTGAGCGTAGCCCACTTGCTAAAAACTGCGCCTGTGCAATCGCCGAAAAAAACGCCGCATTCTGCTAAGATCCTGCTCCAGAAAGCAGATACCATGAATTATTGCAGGAAACGTCTCTGCAGCTAACGAGGAGAGAACCGTTAAAATGCCAAATTCCGTAAAACCGTCCCGGTCTGTGATCCCTGCACTGATTCTGTCTTTGGCCGCCCTGCTGCCACTCCAGAGCCACGGTCAGAGCACGGGCCAGGAAAACGTGGAACAGCTCCCCAAGGTAAAGATTGTTACCAATAAAGGGCCTTTCGTTCTGCAACTGCGCCCGGACGTGGCGCCAAAAACGGTTGAGAACTTTTTGGAGTACGCTGAAAGCGGCTTCTACAACAACACTGTTTTTCACCGCGTGATTCCCGGGTTCATGGTTCAGGGGGGCGGCTTTACCGCGAAACTTTCCCGGAAATCCACGAGCGATCCCATACCGAATGAGGCCAGTCCGACCCTGAAGAACCTTCGGGGCACCGTTGCCATGGCCAGGACCAGTGCACCGGATAGCGCTACCTCACAGTTTTTCATCAACCTGGTCGACAACGGCTTCCTGAATGCCGGCGTTCGCGGTGCCGGATATGCCGTATTCGGCAAAGTGACCGAGGGCATGGGGGTTGTGGACGCCATCGGCGGGGTAGAAACCGGGTATTCCAAGGGGATGGCGGATGTACCCGTGGAGCCCGTGGTGATCGAGAGTGTCTCGATACTGGAGCAACCCCGGTAAAGCCATGACTGCGGATGTTCTTTCGCCGAGGATCGAGGCGGCAACGGTGCGTTGGCACGAAGGGGTCCCGGAGTCGGTCAGGTTTGGAGATGTCTATTTCAGCCGTGACAACGGGCTGGCGGAGAGTCGCTACGTCTTTCTGGACAACAACGGTTTGCCAGAAAGGTTCAGCACGGTTCCGGCAGGCGGGAATTTTGTCATCGCTGAATCCGGTTTCGGTACGGGCCTCAATTTCCTTGCCGCCTGGCAGGCCTGGCGCGACCATGGCCCGGAGCATGCCGCATCGCTTCATTTTATCTCTGTGGAACGCTTTCCGTTGACACGGGAAGACCTTTCCAAAGCCCTTGATCTCTGGCCGGAGCTCTCCGCCCTCGCCTCACAACTAATCGACCACTACCCGCCACTGATCCGGGGGGTGCACAGGATCCTGTTCGATGCCGGGCGCGTCCGCCTGACCCTGTATTTCGGCGACATCCTTGAAGCCTGGCAGGCGCTGACCTTCCAGGCTGACGCCTGGTTCCTGGACGGATTCGCCCCTTCCATGAATCCTGAAATGTGGCTCGATCAGGCAATGACTGCAATCCGCGCCCACAGCAAACCGGGAACCACGTTGGCGACGTTTACCTCTGTTGGCCGTATTCGGAGAGCATTGGCATCAACCGGGTTCGAGATGCAGAAAACCCGGGGATACGGACGAAAACGGGACATGCTGATCGGCAAACTGCCGGCCGGGACGGAAGTCGGAGACACAGCCACACCGGGCTCGGTTGCCATTGTTGGGTCAGGCATCGCCGGCTGCCTGTTGGCGCGTAACCTGGCGGAACGCGGCGTACCCGTGACCCTGGTCGACTCATCACCTGAGGCCGGTTCCGGCGCCTCAGGGAACCGACAGGGAGCCACCTACGTCAAGCTCGGAGTGGAGTTCAACGACCAGACCGAACTGGCCCTGTCTGCCCTGATGTTCAGTCAACGTATCTACCGT
The DNA here is from genome assembly GCF_030238305.1 of Marinobacter albus. NCBI lineage: Bacteria > Pseudomonadati > Pseudomonadota > Gammaproteobacteria > Pseudomonadales > Marinobacteraceae > Marinobacter > Marinobacter albus. The sequence continues at coordinate 2,284,229 of NZ_JASSQD010000001.1, forward strand.
GCCTACACGGAGGATTACTGGCATCCGACCGGCCTGCTCCAGCTCGCCTGGAACGAACAGGAAGCTGACCGCCAGCAAAGATTTCTGACAAGGAATGACTACCCCGGGGAAGTTCTGTACCCCGTCACCCAGGAACAAGCCACTCAACTGACCGGAGTCCCCACCCAATCCGGAGGACTCTGGTTTCCCCGCAGCGGTTGGCTTGAGCCCTCCGAACTCTGCAAGTCTCTCGCCCAGCACCCGGGCATAAAAAGGATCTTCGATTTCAAGGTCACAGCGCTCACCCCCTCCCAGGGCCAGTGGCGTCTCTCGTCAGCCACGGCAGCCGATCTAATCGCTGATCGGGTTGTGGTGTGTGCTGGGCATGTAACCCCGGAGCTTCTTCCAATCCCGGGGGAGTTCCGTTTCAAGAGTATTCGTGGCCAGGTGAGCCATCTGGAGGAAAAACAGGTACGGACGCCGAAGGCAGTCATCTGCGGCCCAAGGTACCTTAATCCTGTTCATGAGGGCGTCGCAGTGACTGGCGCAACCTTTGATCTTCGAGACATGAACCCGGCCCCCACAGCGGCAAGCAACGAGCAGAACCTCTCCGAACTCGAGACCATGCTGCCGGATATCCTGATCGATCAGTCCAATACCGGAGAGCCAATTGAAGGACGGGTCGGATTCCGGTGTACCACCCACGATTATCAGCCCGTTGCGGACCAGTTGCAGGACAAGGACGGCAACCCTGTCCGTGGGATGTACCTGTTTACCGGCCTGGGAAGCAAGGGACTTACCTACGCTCCGCTGCTGGCTGAATACCTTGCCGACTGGCTTTCAGGGCAACCCCGATGCCTGTCAAGGAACCTCGCACGCCGGGTAGCGAGCCGGCGCATGCACAGGACCTACGAGAACGATTCGGGATCGTAGTAAACTCAAGAAATCTGAAATGCGGCCGATAATCAGGTAATACCTGTTGCCATCGCGGGGAACCAGAGCCATGTCAATCTTCGTCAGCGAACCTGGGCGTCCTGTCGGTACCCGATTACCGGAGGTTTTCCGGGGTCGCCGAGTGGGCGACGTCACCGAGCTGTCGGAAAGCCCTTCCATCAGCCCCAGTCATAGCGACGTAACGGATGCTGAGTTCCAGCAGGCCGCCAATTCCGGTCGCCATCGCGCCCTGGAAGAGTATGGCGCAGCCGCCGGTGAGCCAAGAAGCCAGCGGGCATATTTGCCAGTATCCACGATCTGTTCCCGCGCCCTCTATTCCCTGCCGGCCTCATCGACAATATCCGATGCCCTGACGAGCATGGAGGAACACGGTGTCCACCATCTGGTGATCACTGCCGAGGACCATGTAGCGGGACTTGTGGATTTGCGTTGGCTACTGAGTTGGCTGCACACCAATCCGGCGGAGGGGCTGAACCAGAGCATGGTCTATGTTGAGTTGCCGGCTTTCCTCACGGCATCGCCTGAAACCGATGCCCACCAGTTGGCCCGGCTGATGTTGGCCCATCAACTGAGTGCTGCCCTGGTAGTCGATGCCGGTGGCGAGCCCTCGGGCATCGTTACCAGCACCGATTATCTGAAACTGTATGCCAGCACCAGTCGTCACGAGGGTGCTGTTTAATTCAGGGCAGACAGTAAAACCCCTTCTGGACTGAAAACGAGCAACAACCGAGCGGCACCACGCCGCGCCAAAGCAACGATTTCGTCGTCACGATAATTGGCCAATACCAGCACTTCGGTGTCATCTTCGGGCAGTTGATAGTGCCACTCATTCCTGAACGGCGTTTCCTCGGCGCTTTCGCCCTCCTCTGTCAGTGACACCCGAGCGAGAATCGCCTGCTCTCCGGTTCCCGGCGTGTTACCTGCGCTGAATTCTCCATCGGTGGCGCCGCCCACCACGATATCCCCGTCAAAAATAAAGACCGCCTCGAAACGATCTCCGGACAGATCATCCGAATCGTTCACGGTGAATGCGCGATTGAGTACCCCTCCAGACGAATAGGCAAAAACGAAGCCGGCCCTGCTGTTCAGCGGGTTTCGAGCGAGAAAGCTATCGCCGTCATCGCCCTCCGTCACCGAGTAAGCCCCGCTGCCGGTTCCCACCAACCAGAGCAGATTGTTCTCGAACAGTCCGTCAGACACGGGCTCGTTCGCCTCGGTTCCTACCTGTTTGACGGACACGGCGCTCTCAGCACCGGACGCGCTGAAGAAGAAAGCGTCAACCCCGCCAATCACTGCCTCACCGTTCACGGCTCCCGCAGCTGAACCAAAAAGCAATGGCGCGATGGAAACCGAGCTTCCGCCGGCCACAGAATCATTGGCGGACGAACCGATCTGTCGAGTCCAGGCCAGTACCGGGATCTCGTCAGCACCGTCCGGTTGGGTATCGATCCGCTGCAGGAAGCTGTCCACTGCCCCCGCCCGGTTCTGATCAGGCCAGGTGCCATCGGTTTCGCCAGCGACCGATACATAGCCACCCTCGGCATTGATGCCAACCGCGCGGACAATGTCATCGCCACTGGTGCCGGTCCTGATGGTCCAGCTGTTAACGTATGCGCCACCGTCGGTCGCCGCATCAAACCAATAGCGCGAGACAACCACATCGTCCCCGCCCTTGGCGTCGGTATTCGCTACATCGGTGCTGTAAGCCACCACAAACTCGAAACGGTCTACCTTGCTGGCTCCTTCGGACACCTTACGCAACGCAGTACCGATCACCGGCTGCGGGGAGTCGAGCACGTCTCCTGCGTCTGAAATACCAATATCCTGCAACAAGTTGCCTTTCTGATCGTAAATCTTCACCAGTACCCGATCGTTATTGAGGCGGTCAAAACCCGTTACAAAAATTCTGCCGGAATGGGCAATGGCAAAGTCTGTTGCTACGAAACCATCAGAGTCGTTCCATACCAGTGCCGACGTCAGCTCGTTGAGACTCACCCTGAGCAGACCCTCATCCACAGCACGAGCGTAGTTTTCACGGCCGGCCTGGTACTTCTCATCAACCCCGAGCAAAATAAATCGATCATTCAGCCCGGTGTTTGAGTAGGTGTCCGTCAAAACCCGAATGCGGAAACGAAGCTCATTCACCGCCTCCGGAAAAACCAGTTCATCGTTTTCAACCCAGACACCCTCTGACTGTTCCTGCTCAATCACGAATTCCGAACCCAGTCGTGCAGTAGAGTCCTTCGTATGCTTGAGTCGGGCGTTAAAGGTCCCTTCACGATCCCCTGACAACACGCCGACATATTCGCGCTCACCGTTGATATTCAGGGCGTCACGAGCGCCTCCAGCAACGGTTTCCAGGGTCAGGACCGGTTCATCATCGTCGATCACCAGGTTGATTTCGGTGCCCTCGTTATTCTCCCCCAGACCGGCCAGTCCGCTGCGCACTTCCGTGAGGGTCAGCCGCGCAACCTCCGAAGGCTCAGGGAAAGTATCGTCGATCACTTCCAGCCGGATATAGCATTCGGTAACGCCGGGGTCGAACGTCAGCAGCCCGCCAAGTCCATCCTCCCGGAATGTCAGATACTCAAGGCCCCCAAGCCTGGAGCTACTATTGCTGCCCAGAGCAACAATATCCTGGCCGACATTGGCATCGCCGACGTTGGCCTCACTGTAATCGCAACGCTGATGGGGATCATCGAAGCCCGAATCACACTTGGTCGGGTCGTATTCAGAGCTCAGTTCGAAAGCCACACTGACCCGTGTCACCGAGGGACGATCGAGTATGACCTTCGCGACCACCGGGCGAGTTGGACTGGTCACTTCAGTGGTACCCGTCACATTCCCGTCTTCATCGTACTGGTTGATGGTGTAGCTATGCTCACCGGAAGGCTCGAGATCAGGCTGAACGCAGCTTTCGCGGGCAGTTTCAGCGATTTCAGGGCTTTCGCCTTCGGTGAACGTCTCCACTTCCAGGGACAAGGGGTTGTACTTCACCTCAATATCGAAGGGCTGGACGCCCGACATCCGGCCGTCCGTTGTGACCAGATTAATGTCCTGCTCCTTGCCGAGGTCCAGATCGCCGCGATTACCACCGGTAAGCCCTGGCACACCACGCATGATAATCCCCTGGCGCGCCTTGTTGCTGGTATCTTCCAGGGCGAGCCAGGAAGGTGCGTTAGTCAGGGAATAATCGAGAATTGTTTCGCCGCCGTAGGCACCGAAATTGTAGTAGTACTCCACCCCCAGATACGCGGTAGATGGAGGAATGCCCAGGATTGTAGGCTGGTCGGCGGGCTTCTCGGTTTTGCACGCGACTAGTCCGAGGGCAATCAGCATCACAAGGCTAAGGCGGTTGGCGGAAACAATGCGTGAGGTAAAATCGGCGCGCATGAAAAAGTCCGTTGAAACGTTGTTGTTATGGCAGTGCCTGGGCTTTCGCACAAAAGCCGGATTACACACCGTTACAGAACAACGCCATGGTAGCCAATTTAGAGTAGCTGCGATCTGCGCGAGTTCTCAGATTCATCTGCCAACGGGAGTCCCTCCCCGCCCGACCACGGAATGAACGTTATCAGGACTGACTAGTTTTCCAGCCCGTGATCCTTAAGGAGAGCCAACAAGCCGGGCTCATCAAGAATCGGGACGTCGAGCTGTTCCGCTTTTGCAAGCTTGGAGCCCGCTGCCTCGCCAGCCACCACGCAGGCTGTCTTTTTGGACACGCTGCCGGCCACCTTGGCACCAAGACTTTCCAGCTTTTCCCTGGCTTCGTCCCTGGTCATTTCCGAGAGAGTCCCGGTCAGCACCCAGGTCTGCCCCTCCAACGGCTTGTCGCCTTCCGTCACCTCTTCCTGCTGCCACACGACCCCTGCGTCCTTCAGCGCGGCCAGCGTCTCCTGATTATGGGGCTGATTGAAGAAACTTCGGATGTGGCCGGCAACAATCGGCCCTACATCTGGCACCTGTTGCAGGGAATCCTCGTCTGCGGCAGCAATGGCCTCCAGACTACCGAAATGGGAGGCCAGGGATTTCGCGGTCGCCTCGCCGACCTCCCGTATACCCAGTGCATAGAGAAAACGCCAGAGCACTGGCGTACGGGACTTATCAATCGCGGCAATCAGGTTACTCGCTGATTTGTCGCCCATTCGCTCGAGACCTGTCAGGTCCTGCTTTTTCAACCGGTACAGGTCCGCGACCGTCTCCACAAGCTCGTGACCAACCAGAATGTCGATCCATTTATCCCCGAGGCCTTCAATGTCCAGCGCCTTTCTGGACGCGTAATGGCGGATCGCCTCCTTTCGCTGAGCCGGGCAGTAAAGTCCCCCGGAGCATCGGGCAACGGCTTCACCGTCAATCTGAATGACATCGGAATTACACACCGGACAGTGTTCCGGCAACTCTACTTCCCGAGCGTCGGCCGGTCGCTTCTCCGGGACCACCTTCACCACCTGGGGAATGACATCGCCTGCCCGACGGATGAATACGGTATCGCCGATACGGGCATCCAGCCGTCGGATTTCATCCATATTGTGCAAGGTGGCATTGCTTACGGTAACCCCACCAACGAAAACCGGCTTCAGACGTGCGACAGGGGTGACCGCCCCGGTCCGCCCGACCTGAAACTCCACGTCCTCAATGACGGTCAGCTCTTCCTGGGCAGGAAACTTATGCGCGATCGCCCAACGGGGTGCCCGCGACACAAACCCCAGCCTGTTCTGCTGTTCCAGGCTATTGACCTTGAAGACAATACCGTCGATTTCGTAGGGCAGAGAGTCCCGTTTTTCCATCAGCTCCCGGTAGGCCGCCAGACACTCCTCAACCCCTGAGGCCATGCGCATTTCCGGATTGATGCGGAATCCCCAGCTTTTGACCTGCTGCAGGCCCGCCCAGTGATTGTCGGGCAACAAGGTTTCGTCCGTCACAGCCACACTGTAGGCGCACATCTCCAGCGGGCGCTTGGCAGTAACCGTGGATTTTTTCTGACGCAGGCTTCCCGCGGCCGCATTTCGAGGATTCACGAACGTTTTTTCGCCCCGCTCGGACAACCGCCGATTAAGCTCCTCGAAACCAGCTTTAGGCATATACACTTCGCCTCTCACTTCAACCAGCTCTGGTATGTCATCGCCACGGAGTTTGAGCGGCACGGAAGGAATGGTCCGGATATTGGCTGTTATATCTTCCCCGGCATAGCCGTCGCCGCGGGTGGCCGCCGTCCGCAGAGCCCCATACTCGTAATGCAGGCTGACCGCCAGTCCATCCAGCTTGGGTTCGCAGACATACTGGATGTCCTCATCGGTTCCCAAGCGTTCGCGAACCCGACGGTCAAAGTCACGCAGCTCCTCTTCACTGAATGCATTATCCAGCGACAGCATCGGAATCCGGTGAACCACTTCGTCGAAACTGGTTTCAACGCTGCTGCCAACCCGCCGGGTTGGTGAGTCGTCGGAGGCCAGTCCCGGATAATTGGTTTCCAGTGCCTGGAGTTCCCGAAACAGCCGGTCATATTCCGCGTCGGGGATACGGGGATCATCGAGCACGTAATAGTGGTAGTTGTGATCCTCAATCAAAGACCGGAGTTCTTCGACACGCTGAACAATCTCGGGCGTGGCTTTGCTCATGGATATGCGCTCTCACCTGTCAAAAAAATGCCCGGAACAATCCGGGCATCGTTCGTCGATTTCTCGCTCTGGCGTCACACCCGCTGCGACCGCTGTTTGCGGTCAAATTCCCGGATACGTTGACGGCAATGCTCAATGGTTTGCGGGGTCATCACACTGCGACGCTCGTCTTTCAGTTCACCCCCCAGGTTTCGTACCACACATTGGGCGGTTTCGAGCATGAACTCAAAGGCCTGAAGCGCATTCGACGGGCCCGGCAGACTCATGAAGAAGCTGATACCCGGCGTCGTCAATCGGGGCATATCTGCCGGCTTGAACGTCCCCGGTTCAACAGCATTGGCAACACTGAACTGAACGGGACTGGTGGTATCTGCCGCTTCATGTCGGTGATAAATATCCATATCACCGTACTGAAGGCCGCAGGCTTCAAACAACTTCTTCAGGGCTACTCCGCTGAAATCCTCACCAGTGCGGGCAAGTACGTTGATCACAACCACTTCTCGAGCCTCCGGCCGGTTCGCGCCGGCAAGTGGCTGCCCCCCCTTAGGTTCGAAAGGATCACGGCGCGCCGTGTCTTCCTCAACTTCAGTGGTTACTGTTGGCGGCACCGCGCTCTCAGCAGGATCATCAGGCACCTCGACCGTGTCCTGATAGGTATCCGGAATATCACTGGCAGAAACCGTCCGGCGCTCTCCAAGAATACCGTCACCGGCCCCCTGATCCTCATCGGACGCCGTCCAGCCGGAGTCGGGCTCAGGGTACGCGTCATCGTGGGCCGAGAAACCCGATTCCCAGGGTGCCTCCTCCGATTCTGGCGCCGGCTCAGCAGGCCCTTCCGGCTGCTTCGGGCTGTGGTTGGCTGCCGTAACCGGGCGCGTCGGCTTGGGTTTCGGCGTTCCGAAACGGTCGGACCTTTCCCGCTTTACGTACCCCCGCTCTACCAGAGTGTCACGGGAGATTGTCCGGGCTCCGCCATTCGGCAGCTCCGGGTTGTAGTGGTCATCCAGTGGCGATTCCTTAAGTTCATCCGCCCCCATACCGGATGAGATAGCCATGGATTCCTTACGGGCACGACGGACACGGCGGATCCCGTCAATGACAATACCAATGATAACGAGGGTACCGATGGCGATTAACCATTCCCTAAGTGACATAGTCCTGCTGTCCTGTTTGCGGATCGGGTAACAGTGTTACTCTAAGAAAAGCCCGTAATGAATACAACGCGCAGCCGGGCCAGATGGCGTTATTGTCATCCTTGATGCTTTTATGCGCAGCACAAATACTCAGGCCTCCGCCAGCGCTGCAGCCTCCTCCACATCTACCGATACGAGGCGGGAACAGCCCGGCTCGTGCATAGTAACCCCCATAAGTTGATCGGCCAATTCCATGGCGATCTTGTTGTGGGTAATGTAGATGAATTGAACCTGTTTCGACATTTCCTTGACCATGTTGGCATAACGCCCAACGTTGGCGTCATCCAGCGGCGCATCTACCTCGTCCAGCATACAGAACGGGGCGGGATTGAGCTGGAAAATGGAAAAGACCAGGGCAATGGCGGTCAACGCCTTCTCTCCACCGGAAAGCAGATGGATCGTGCTGTTTTTCTTGCCCGGCGGACGGGCCATGATCGCAACACCCGTTTCCAGCAAATCCTCTCCGGTCAGCTCAAGGTAAGCATTACCGCCTCCGAATACCTTCGGAAAGAGGGCCTGTAGGCCTCCGTTAACCTGGTCGAAGGTTTCCTTGAAGCGCTGACGGGTTTCCCGGTCAATCTTGCGGATCGCATTGTCCAGGGTCTCCAGCGCTTCCATCAGGTCGTCATTCTGACTGTCCAGGTAAGTTTTTCGTTCACTCTGAACCTGGTATTCCTCAATCGCGGCCAGGTTTATAGCGCCAAGCCTCTGAATCCGGCTGCCTATTTTTTCCAGCTCGTCCGCCCAGTCCTTTTCGTTTGCACCTTCCGGCAACTGCTCCAGGACTTCCTGGAGCTTAACGTCCAGCTCCTGGAGCTGCTCGATGTGATTGCCAGATCGAATTTCCAGCGCCTGGGACTCCATTTTGAGCTTTTCCAGTTTTGACCGTACTTCCTGTATCTCGTGGTCAATCCGGCTGCGGCCCTGCTCTTTCTCCCGCACCTCGCGATCAATCTCTTCGAGCGCGTCCCGGGCCGCGCCGAGCTTGTCCTCCTCCGCCAGGCGCCGGTCCAACAGACCTTCGAGCTGCATCTGGAGGTCTTCGATGGGTTCTTCCGCACTTTCCCGGGATTCCCGCAGAATCTCCAGGCGCTCCTCAATCCTTTCTTTCTGCAACTGCATGCGCTCGATAGTCTGTTTTAGACCATCCCGCTGACTGTTCAAGGACTGCAACTGGAGCTGTAACTGGTGGGCATGATCCCGATCATGGCGGGCATCGTGCCTGAGGCGATCAAGGTTTTCCCGCAGGCCGTCCCGCTGTTCCAGCAGCTGTTCCTTCTCCTCATCGCTGTCTTCGGTGGAGGCCAGCGCCTGCTGCCACTCTTCCCGGGCTTCCCGCAAGCTCTCTTCCTGGCTCTCGAGGTTGAGAGAAACGTCCGACAGATCTTCACGAATACTCTGCAAGCGGGCATTAATCTGTTCCGCCCGCGCCCTGAGCCCGCTGATTCTCGAAGACAACCCGCTCAGCTCCCGCTCGGCATCACTGAGACTTGCCTGAGCATCATCGCGGGCCGACTCGGCCCGTTCAACCCGCTCCTGGAGACCGTCCAGCCGTTCGCTGGCCAGGGCCAGGGACTCTTCAGCCCGGGCAAGCTGCGAGTCCAATTCACTCACCTTTTTCTGGCGTTCGATAACACCAACCTGACCAGCATCGGAATCAGGCATCAGCACCCAGTCACGGGACACCCAGACCCCGTCCGGCGTGATAACGCTTTCGCACTCCTCCAGTTCTGAGCGCATGCCCAGCGCATCCGAGAGAGTCTCAACCGCACGGATACCCGCCATGAGAGCCGCCACGGCCGGAACGCCAGATACCTTGGCTGCCAGGCCACTGCTCGTGGAGACGCTGACCGGTTCACCGCCGGCATCAACCAGGGCCAGACCTTTCGGTGCAGAACCCATGGCCCCTGAAAGATGATCGATTCCCGGCAACGACAGACCGTGTGTGAATCGTCCAATCACCTGCTCCACGGCAAATTCCCAGCCGTTCTCAATGCGTAACTGGCTGGCGACACGAGGTGTATCCGTCAACCCATGTTCGGACAACCAGCTCTGTAGCGCATCGTCCTGACCGCCAAGCTGTTCATCCAGCAGGGCCTGCTGCGACTCCAGTGATGCCCGAAGGCTTTGAACCCGCTGGCGCTCCTCACCTGCAGCCTGTTCCGCCTCACGCTGCTCCTGTCTCGCTTCGTACAAGTCTTCCTGGATGCTCGCAATACGCTCCGACGCTTCCTCCCTCTGCAACTCCAGGGTTTCCTGCTGTTCCTGCAGTTCCTCAAGTTCAGCCCGGTCCATCTGGCCATCCAGCAACGCCTGTTCATCCTCCAGCTTTCGATAGCGGCCCCGAAGCTGTTCGATAGCATCTTCCAGCGACCGGATGCGGGATTGGGACAACTCGGCCTGACGCCGCGCATCCGAAGACCGGCTGCTGAAATCTTCCCATTTCTGCTGCCACTCACTCATGGCCTCTTCCGCCATTTGCAGTTTTTCGCCGGATTCCTCCGATCGCAATGCCAGCGCTTCCTGCTCCGGTTCCATCATGTTGAGCTCTTCCTGGATCCCGGACAGCTTGTCCTCGTCCTGCTCAAGTTCCCGGGCCAGTTCGCGTTGATTGGCCATGGCCTGATCAAGCTCGGCGGCAGTCTGGCGACTTCGCTCGCGCTGGTGCTCCAGGCTCTGTTCTATTCGGGCAATGTCCGCGCCCGCTTCGTAGTAACGGGCCTGGGCCTTATTGAAATGCTCGGTCCGGTCAAGGTGATTCTCTCGCAGGGACTCCAGCGAGGTCTCGAGATTCACCCGCTCGGTCAGCCGTTTTTCAAGCTCCAGCTCTGTGTCCCGGATTCTGGCCCGCCACGTTTGCAGGTCATTATCGAGCGATTGCCAGCGCAGAACCGTGAGTTCCGCTTTCTTCTGACGTTCCTCATGCTTGTACGCCTTATATTTCTCAGCGGCGGCTGCCTGGCGCTCAAGGTGCTGAAGTTGCCGGCCCAGCTCATCGCGAAGGTCCGTAAGGCGTTCGAGGTTCTCCTGGGTACGGCGGATCCGGTTTTCGGTTTCCCGGCGGCGCTCCTTGTACTTTGAAATACCGGCCGCTTCTTCAATGTAAATCCGAAGCTCTTCCGGCTTTGCCTCGATCAGCCGGGAAATCATGCCCTGCTCAATGATGGCGTAGCTGCGGGGCCCGAGACCGGTGCCGAGGAAAAGATCCGTGATATCCCGACGGCGGCACTTGGACCCGTTCAGGAAATACTCCGACTGCCCTTCTCGGGAGACCCTACGGCGCACGGAGATCTCGTTAAAACGAACAAATTCGCCGGGCGCGGATCCGTCGCTGTTATCGAAAACCAGCTCGATCGAGGCCTGACCGACCGGTTTCCGAGCGCTGGACCCGTTGAAAATAACGTCAGTCATGGATTCGCCGCGCAGGTATTTTGCGGAGCTTTCGCCCATAACCCAGCGAACGGCGTCAATGATATTGGATTTGCCACAACCGTTGGGACCGACGACCGCAGTCATGTTGGAAGGGAACGGCACGGTTGTCGGATCAACGAACGATTTGAAACCGGATAATTTGATGGACTTCAGGCGCATATCAGGCGCTCGCCTCCTCCCTGAGAATGGTCAAAACCTGTTGCCGCTGATGCTCGCCAAACGCCTGGATCACCGATTGCAGTCGAGCCGAATCGTCACTGACTGCAGCGTCGGCAAGTTGCCTGAAAAACGTCGCGGTTTCAGCAATTTCATCCCGGAAATTTTCGAGAGCAACGAAATAGGTCCGACTGATGGCCGGCCGGAAATTTTCGAGAGTTTCTTCCAGAAACGGGTTATCGACCAGACCGTAGGCATAGCGCATGACTCCGAAGCCTGCATCAATTACCTTTTCGGCGGCATCTGCGCCGGTGGAATTGAGCGCATCAATGACGGCCTGGAGCTCCTTCACCTGGCCCATGACACCCCCGAGATCGGCACCTGACCATCGCTCAAGGACCTTTCGTCCGAGCATGCATAGCAGATCAATGTAGATGTCGTAGAGGCTGTTGACGCTTTCTGGTGTCAGCTTGGAGACAACAGCGCCGCGCCGGGGAAATATCTCAATCAGGTGCCGCCGCTCAAGAATCAGCAGCGCTTCACGAACAGAGCCACGGCTGACATTGAGCTCGCCGGCCACCTTGAGTTCCTGAATTCGTTCACCAGGCTTCAGATCCCGGGTAACGATCCGCTGGCCAAGGTGCTGGGCAATTTGTTCAGACAGACTTTCCGGGGCCTGAAACCTCATAAATCGGGTCGCTCACTTCTGCAGACGGCGTAGGTACAAGCGCAAGAGTTTACCACAGGCATCCGTCAGCCCAATCCCTTTCCCGACATTTGCGCACGCTATCGCAAGTGGGCGGCAAATGCCTGCCGCTAAATTGACAGAGAGCACGCTCGCCCGGCCTTTGTTTTCACGTTATCTACAGACCAAAACGGGAGGCAATTGTTTTTTTTATATCTTTTTATAGGACGGCACGTTTAGTGCTTAATTGCGTGGGGTGCACGGTAACGCCCTAAATCTTAACGACAGAGTGAGCTTAGTGAAACACATTCCTTCCCTTCAACGACCTGTCTCGCAGGCCCGTATACTTGCCGCGCTACGGCAGGCCCGGGAGGATTGGCACAATCCTTCGGATGTTCTCACAAGACTCGCCCGCCGTCTGTCTACAACACTCTCGCTCGAGACCCAGCTTGGCATTCTGGCAGAGGAACTGGCAGATATCGTGCCTTTCGATTCTCTCCACTACCGGCACCGAATTGCCCGTGAGGACTTCGTCTTCGCCACTGGCCTGGGCGGGCAGCACCGGTGCGAATACCGGCTGAATCTGGAGGGCGTTTCCTACGGCGTGCTCACCCTGTATCGCCGGAAGAAGTTCGCTGACGAGGAACTGGAGGGCGTCGAAACCATTCTGGGCACCGCAATCTGCCCTCTGCGCAATGCCTGCCAGTACATCACCATCGAAAAAGCCTCCCTGACTGACGCGCTGACCGGAATCCCCAATAAGCGGGCGCTGGACGAAGCCCTGCTCCGTTCAAGCCAGCTGTCCGACAGGCACAGTGACGAGTACTCGCTCGTCCTCTGCGATCTGGATCACTTCAAGTCGGTCAACGACAACCATGGCCACGTGGTGGGCGATCACCTGTTGCAGATGGCCGCGGAGTGTCTCGAACGGTCAGTTCGAACCTCTGACAGCGTCTACCGTTTCGGCGGGGAGGAGTTTGCGGTCCTGCTCCCCCATACCGGAGAGCAAGGTGCGAAAGATGTGGCAGAGAGGATCAGGGAAGCAATCACCGGGATTGTTGTTGATTGCGGGGATGCGAAGCTTTCCGTAACTACAAGCTGTGGCGTTGCCATGCACCTCAAGGGGGAAGCGCCCGGGCAATGGCTGGCCCGGGCAGATGACGCGCTCTATCAGGCGAAACGTCAGGGTCGAAATTGCACGCGAGTCTTCGCTGCCATCCGTTAGAAACTACTTTCGCGGCCCTCTCTTCTTGCCAGCGGCATCCTTTCCGGATGCTTTCGGCGGGCCAGAATCGCTGACCTGCCAGCGGCTACCACTGCGTTTCTGGCTCCGGCCGGGGCTTTTCCTGCGCTGACGATCCTGCGCAGCCTTCTCGTTTGGTGTCTTCTGGGGAATCTCGACCGGGGCCAGATCCACAGTCCGGCTGAGGATATCGACAGCTTTCTGGTCAAGCTCTTCCCACTTACCCAGGGTCAACCGACTGGGCAGAAAAATCGGGCCGTAACGCACGCGCTTCAGGCGACTGACCCGCACGCCCTGGGACTCCCAAAGTCGGCGAACCTCCCGATTACGCCCTTCAAGAAGAGTCACGTGAAACCAGCGGTTCATGCCGCTACCACCCGCGGGACTGATGTCCGTGAATTTCGCCATGCCGTCTTCAAGGAGAACACCCTCCATCAGGCGCTCAAGCATGGCGTCATCGACTTCCCCGAAAATACGAACCGCGTACTCCCGGTCGATCTGGCGGGATGGATGCATCAGCCGGTTGGCCAGTTCACCGTCGGTGGTGAACATAACGAGTCCGGTGGTGTTGATATCCAGCCGGCCTATGGAAATCCAGCGATGGTCCTTCAGACGAGGCAGGCGGTCGAAAACCGTTGGCCGACCCTCCGGATCCTTACGCGTCGTCACCTCGCCTTCAGGCTTGTTGTATATCAACACCCGGCGAACAACCTCGGCTGCACCGGAGACATCCAGCCGCTTTCCATCCAGCTCAAACCGGTCTTCAGGCGTCGCCTTTTGTCCAGGCGAGACCGCGTGCCCATTAACCGTAAGGCGCCCCGCTTCCATCCAGCCTTCTATTTCACGCCGGGAACCGGCTCCCACGCGGGCCAGGAGTTTCTGTATGCGCTCCGGACCACCTTCGCTGGCTTTCTCCACGACCGGTCTGGCCGCCTTTTTCGGGCGTTCTGAACCCATTGATAAATCCTTAGTAACTGCCTGAGACCTTGATGGTTTCAGTGAAGTGTCTGCTCATCCGAGTCGCCGGAAGCCGGGGACTCGAATTCAATTTCCGCCTGCATATTCTTTTCAATCTCACGGCCGATCTCTTCCAGATCCCGCACTTCCGACAGTGGCGGCAACTGGTCCAGTCCAACGAGGTTGAAATAGTCCAGAAACTGTTTGGTTGTGGCGTACATGGCCGGGCGGCCCGGCACATCCCGATGCCCCACAACGCGCACCCACTCTCGCTCAAGAAGTGTTCGGATGATATTGCTGCTTACCGTGACACCCCGAATGTCCTCGATCTCGCCGCGCGTGATTGGTTGCCGGTACGCAATGAGCGCCAGGGTCTCTAACAGGGCGCGGGAGTAGCGCTGCGGTTTTTCCTCGAACAGCCGGCCGACCCAGGGGGCGTATTCCTCCCTAACCTGGAGGCGATAGCCACTGGCAACTTTTTTCAGCTCGAAGCCCCTGCCCTCGCAGGCGGACTCGAGAAGCATCATCACATGTTCCATAACCTGCCGGGCCGGACGCTCGTCCTCGGCAAACAGTTCGCGCAGCTGTTCGAGGGAAAGCGGCTTTCCGGCAGTCAGCAGCGCCGCTTCGGTGATGGCCTGAATACGTAAAAGATGCTCTTCATTCATAACGGTTATCCGCTTCCCCCACTGCTGTCGTTACCGGCCGGAGGCCACAATCAACTGACCGCCCGGGCCCGAACATGAATCGGCCCCAGAACTTCCGCCTGCACCACCTCTATCAACTGCTCCTTGACCAGCTCCAGGGCTGCCAGGAAGGTCACCACCACGCCCAGCTTGCCCTCCTCCGGCGTGAACAGACTTTCGAACGATACGAAATGATCGTCCTGAAGCACTGACAGGATGGCCGACATCCGCTCACGGGTGGACAACCTCTCCCGCTCCACGTGGTGGCTCGTGAACAGGTCCGCGCGCTGCAAGACCCCCTGCAGCGCCAGCAGCATCTCCCGGAGATCCACATCCGGGTGTGGCTGACTGGAAGGCAGCTTGGGCAACGCCACGGAGGCCAAAAAGTTGTCCCGCTCCAGGCGGGGAATCTCGTCGATATCTTCGGCAGCTTTCTTGAACCGTTCGTACTGCTGCAACCGGCGAATCAATTCAGCCCGCGGATCAATTTCCTCCTCGTCGTCACTCTCCTGGCGCGGCAACAGCATGCGCGATTTGATCTCGGCCAGCGTCGCTGCCATCACCAGGTATTCAGCGGCGAGTTCAAAGCGCATGGCTTCAACCGCCCCGATGTAATCCATGTACTGACGGGTAATTTCACTGACATCAATGTCCAGAATGTTCATATTCTGGCGGCGGATGAGGTAAAGCAACAGATCCAGGGGCCCCTCGAAGGCTTCGAGGAACACCGCCAGCGCATCGGGTGGGATGTAAAGATCCTTCGGCAGATCAACAACCGGTTTCCCCGAGACGCGGGCGAGGGCCGCCGAGTCTGCGGCTCCCTCCTCTGTACCTGGCACGGCCGTGCCGGTCGACTCATCCGTCATACGCTTCTCCTCGGAAACCGATCGCTGGCCTCACATCCACACTCTCTGAGCCAGACTAGCGGTAATGCAGCCCCATCGCAGCGCGCACTTCCTCCAGGGTATCCCGGGCCGCGTCACGCGCATGTTCCCGCCCTTCCTGCAGGATTGAATGGACCAGGTCGGGATTGCCCTCATACTCACGAGCACGCTCATGCAGGGGCCGCTGTTCCTCGACGATGGCATCAATAAGAGGCTTTTTACAGTCAAGGCAGCCAATCCCGGCACTCCGACAGCCGTGCTGCACCCAATCCTGGGTATCGGCGTCGGAGTAGATCTTGTGCATGTCCCAGACCGGACACTTGTCGGGATCACCGGGATCGGTCCGGCGCACCCGCTGTGGATCCGTCTGCATGGTCCGGATTTTCTGGGCCACGCTGTCCGGTTCTTCACGCAGACCTATGTAGTTGTTGTAGGACTTGGACATCTTCTGGCCATCCAGACCCGGCATCTTGGACTCGGGCGTGAGCAGCGGCTGGGGTTCCGGCAGAATGACCTTACCGCCACCCTCGATGTAACCATACAGGCGCTCGCGGTCACCCAGAGAGATGTTTTGCTGCTCTTTCAGCAGCGCCCGGGCCGTCTCGAGAGCCTCAAGATCGCCCTCCTCCTGATATCGCTTCTTGAGGGTCCGGTAGAGCTTCGCGTTCTTCTTGCCCATCTTCACGATGGCGCCTTCGGCCTGCTCTTCGAAGCCGGGCTCACGACCGTAGAGGTGGTTGAAGCGACGGGCAATTTCCCGAGTGATCTCTACGTGGGACACCTGATCGGCGCCAACCGGCACCTTACCGGCGCGATACACCAGGATATCGGCGCTCTGCAGCAACGGATAACCCAGAAAACCGTAGGTCGCGAGGTCTTTTTCGCGGAGCTTCTCCTGCTGGTCCTTGAAGGTGGGCACCCGCTCCAGCCAGCCCAGCGGCGTAATCATCGACAGCAACAGGTGGAGCTCGGCATGCTCGGGCACCTGGGACTGGATAAACATGGTCGATGACCCGGGATTGACGCCGGCAGCAAGCCAGTCGATCACCATATCCCAGACGCTCTGCTCAATCCCGGAGGGATCGTCGTAATCAGTGGTGAGCGCGTGCCAATCGGCGACGAAGAAAAAGCACTCGAACTCGTGCTGGAGTTTCACCCAGTTTTTCAGCACACCGTGGTAGTGACCAAGGTGAAGCTTGCCGGTCGGACGCATGCCGGACAGAACCCTTTGCTGGGAATCTACAGAACTCAAAGCACGAACTCCTTATTTTGAATGGGAACCGCCATCATAGTTCAGGCGACCCGGCATTATAAATAAAAAACCCCCGCTCTGCAGGGCAGAAACGGGGGTTTCCTGAAAGAAGACCGACTTACCAGCCAGTTGCTTCCTTCAAAGCCTTGCCGATTTCGGCCAGGCTGCGCACGGTTTTAACACCGGCATCGTTCAGGGCGGCAAACTTCTCGTCGGCCGTGCCCTTACCACCAGAGATGATGGCGCCGGCGTGACCCATACGCTTGCCTGGAGGCGCAGTTACACCGGCGATGTAGGAAACCACCGGCTTCGTTACGTTCTCCTTGATGAAAGCGGCCGCTTCCTCTTCCGCGGTACCGCCGATCTCACCGATCATGACGATAGCTTCGGTCTGCGGATCGTCCTGCAACAGCTTCAGGATATCGATGAAGTTGGAGCCCGGGATCGGGTCGCCACCGATACCGATGCAGGTGGACTGACCATAACCGAAGTCTGTGGTCTGCTTGACCGCTTCGTAAGTCAGCGTACCGGAACGGGACACGATGCCCACTTTGCCCGGCTTGTGAATGTGACCGGGCATGATGCCGATCTTGCACTCACCCGGAGTGATCACACCCGGACAGTTCGGACCGATCATACGAACGCCTTTACGATCAACGTATTCTTTGGCGTACAGCATGTCGATGGTCGGGATGCCCTCGGTGATGCAGACAATCAGCTGGATGCCAGCGTCAGCAGCTTCGATGATCGCATCCTTACAGAACGGAGCCGGTACATAGATAACGGTAGCTTCTGCGCCGGTCTTCTCGACCGCCTCACGGACCGTGTTGAACACGGGCAAGCCCAAATGCTCGGTACCGCCCTTGCCCGGGCTTACGCCGCCAACCATCTTGGTGCCGTATTCAATCGCCTGCTCGGAGTGGAAGGTACCCTGTGCGCCGGTAAAGCCCTGGCAGATAACCTTGGTGTCTTTGTTGATCAGGATGCTCATTATTTACCCCCTGCGGCTTTAACGACTTGCTCTGCGGCGTTAGCCAGGCTGGTAGCCGCGATGATGTTCAGGCCACTTTCCTGGAGTACCTGCGTGCCCTTCTCGGCGTTGTTGCCTTCAAGACGAACAACAACCGGCACTTTGACACCCACTTCCTTGACCGCACCGATGATGCCCTCTGCGATCATGTCGCAGCGAACGATGCCGCCGAAGATATTAACCAGAACGGCCTGTACGTTGTCGTCAGACAGGATGATCTTGAACGCTTCGGATACGCGCTCTTTGGTCGCACCGCCGCCAACGTCCAGGAAGTTGGCAGGCTGGCCGCCGGACAGCTTGATGATGTCCATGGTACCCATGGCAAGGCCCGCACCGTTGACCATGCAGCCGATGTTACCTTCCAGTGCCACGTAGTTGAGTTCCCACCTGGCGGCTTCGGCTTCCCGGGAATCTTCCTGGGACGGATCGTGCATTTCATGGATTTTCTTCTGACGGTACAGCGCATTGCCGTCTACGCCGATCTTGGCGTCGAGGCAGTGCAAATCACCGGCCGGGGTGATAACCAGCGGGTTGATCTCGAGCAGAGCCAGGTCGCGCTCCTCGAAAAGCTTCGCCAGACCCAGGAAGATCTTGGTGAACTGACCGATCTGCTTGCCTTCGAGCCCCAGTTTGAATGCCAGCTCACGGCCCTGGTACGGCTGTGCGCCAACCAGCGGATCGATTTCGGCCTTGAGGATCTTTTCCGGCGTTTCTTCGGCAACCTGCTCAATCTCGACCCCACCTTCAGTGGAAGCCATGAACACGATGCGACGGGTGCCACGATCGACAACGGCGCCCAGGTAAAGCTCCTGGTCGATGTCAGTGAGGGATTCAACCAGAATCTTGCTGACCGGCTGGCCGTGCTCGTCGGTCTGGTAGGTTACCAGGTTCTTGCCCAGCCACTTCTCGGCAAACTCACGAATCTCGTCTTTGCTTTTGACCAGCTTTACGCCGCCAGCCTTACCACGTCCACCCGCGTGAACCTGTGCTTTGACTACCCATGCGTCACCGCCGATTTCGGTAGCGGCCGCTACGGCCTCTTGAGGGGTATCACAGGCAACGCCCTCGGATACTGGCAGGCCATACTCAGCGAAAAGCTGTTTGCCCTGATATTCATGCAAATTCATAGTTAATGTCCCGCTTATTGATGGAGGATAACCACATACGGAAATGAACCCGCGCAAGTCCCTGTCGGGAGCTGCTGTTGCGAATTCGATTTGGCGGATCGGGGATCACCTCAACCCGCCTTGAGCGCAACCGGAAACCAGCCGTTTTATGGCAGTGGGGCGCCGTCATTGGCGCCCCTGTTTCCTGGCTTGCGTTACTTCTTTTTGCGGCGGTTGGCGACGTGAATCGCGCCACCGGCAACGGCCAGGGCCGCTTCGTGCACGGACTCGGACAGAGTCGGATGCGCAAAGCAGGTCAAGGCCAGATCTTCGGCGCTGGAGCCAAACTCCATGGCAATCACGCCCTGAGCGACAATCTCTGACGCCTGGGGACCGACCACATGAAAACCGAGAATACGGTCTGTTTTCGCATCAGCGATGATCTTGACCAGTCCAGAAGCCGAGTTGGCAGCCATGGCCCGACCGTTCGCAGCAAACGGGAAGGTGCCGACGTTGTAGTCCTCACCTTCGGCCTTGAGCTGTTCTTCGGTCATGCCTACCCAAGCCACTTCCGGCGCAGTGTAGATGACGTTCGGAATGCAATCGTAATTGACCTGAGGCTTGTGCCCGGCAATACGCTCCGCAACCATCACGCCCTCTTCAGAGGCCTTGTGTGCCAGCATCGGGCCACGAACAACGTCACCGACCGCCCAGACGCCCGGCGCTTCGGTCTTGCAGTTGTCATCGACAAAGATGAAACCACGCTCATCCATCTGAACGCCCGCGTCCTCGGACAGCAGGTTGTCGGTGTAGGGACGACGACCAACCGCGACAATCAACTTGTCAAACTTGGCCTCGTGCTTCCCCTTGGAATCTTCGTAGGTCACGTTTACCAGCTTACGCTTGACCTCGGCACCCGTCATCCGGGCACCCATGACGATGTCCAGCCCCTGCTTCTTGAACTGCTTCATCGCGTCCTTGGCGACCTGCTGATCAACGGCAGGCAGGAAGGTGTCCTGGGCTTCCAGGACCGTTACCTCGGAACCCAGGCGCGCCCAGACACTGCCCAGTTCCAAGCCGATCACGCCAGCACCAATCACACCCAGGCGCTTCGGCACTTCGGTAAATTCCAGCGCGCCCTCGGAGTCGACGATGTACTCGCCGTCGAACGGCGCAGGCGGAATCTGGATCGGCTTGGAGCCGGATGCCAGGATGACGTTCTCAGCCTCATAAGTCGTGGCCTTGCCATCCTTGTCGGTAACCTCAACCTTGCGGTTGGCCAGCAGTTTGCCGTGACCGTGGATGGACGTAACGCCATTGGCCTTGAACAGACCGGCAATACCGCCGGTAAGCTGCTTAACGATGCCGCTCTTGCGCTCCATCATCTTCGCGATGTCCATTTTGACATCCTTGGCGATGATGCCCTGCATCTCGTAATCGTGGGTGGTCTCCTCAAACTTGTGAGAAATCTCCAGCAGCGCCTTCGAGGGAATACAGCCCACGTTCAGACAGGTGCCACCAAGCACCTGGCTCTTGCCATCGGTCGATGTCCATGATTCAACACAAGCTGTTTTCAGGCCCAGCTGAGCGGCCTTGATGGCGGCCACATAACCACCCGGGCCCGCGCCAATGACAATTACGTCGTACTTATCAGACATATTTGATCCCGTTTTCTGATTCGTTAAGTGTCAGCTCAGACGTCCAGCAGAATACGCGCCGGGTCCTCAAGCATTTCCTTAATAGCTACAAGGAACTGCACCGCTTCCTTACCATCGATCATCCGGTGGTCATAGGACAGCGCCAGATACATCATCGGCAAGATTTCCACCTTGCCATTGACCGCCATCGGGCGTTCCTGGATCTTGTGCATGCCCAGAATCGCCGTCTGCGGCGGATTCAGGATAGGCGTTGAAATCAGGGAGCCAAAAATACCGCCATTGGTGATCGTGAAGGTACCGCCGGTCATCTCTTCAATGCCCAGCTTGCCCTCTTTCGCCTTGGTGCCGTACTCAACAATCTTCTTCTCGATATCTGCGAGTCCCATGGCGTCGGAGTCGCGGAGAACCGGAACCACCAGCCCTCGGTCCGTGGATACTGCGACACCGATATCCTGGTATCCGTGGTAGACCATATCGTTGCCGTCGATAGAGGCGTTCACGGCCGGGAAACGCTTAAGAGCCTCGGTTGCGGCCTTGGTAAAGAAGGACATGAAGCCAAGCTTGATGCCATGGCGCTTTTCGAAGCTTTCCTTATACTGCTTGCGCAACTCCATGATCGGCGCCATGTTCACCTCGTTAAAGGTGGTCAGCATGGCAGCGCTTTGCTGGGCATTCACCAGACGCTTGGCAATGCTTGCACGCAGACGAGTCATCGGTACGCGCTTCTCAGGACGCTCACCAGAGGCCACGTTTACTTCGGGCATCTGCGCAGCCGGCTGCGGTGCAGCAGAACCGCCAGACGGCTTGTTGTCGACGTGGTTCTGCACGTCTTCCTTGGTGACCCGACCGTCTTTCCCGGTGCCCTTGATGGCATTGGGATCGATATTGTTTTCCTCAGCCAGCTTGCGTGCCGCGGGGCTCAGGATGGCATCACCGGACGCCGCTGCTTCAGCTTTCGGGGCTTCGGCTGCTGGTGCTTCTTCCTTTTTGGTCTCGGCAGGCTTGGACTCGCCCGCAGCCCCTTCCTTGAATTTGCCGATGACTTCACCGCTCTCGACTGTATCGCCTTCGCCCTTGACGATCTCCTCGATCACGCCGTCTGCCGGGGCAACAACTTCCAGTACAACCTTATCGGTTTCAATATCGACAATCAGTTCATCACGTGAACAGGCTTCGCCCGGCTGCTTGTGCCAGGTCGCAACGGTACCTTCTGCGACCGACTCCGGGAAAACGGGGGCTTTAATCTCAGTTGACATTACGGATCCTTAGTTCGGTAGCTCGTCAGATTTCAAACGCGTCGTTTACCAGCTTCTTCTGCTCTTCGATGTGGACAGACATGTGTCCACAAGCGGGAGCAGCCGAGGCATCGCGACCAGCATACTGGAGGTACAGTTTTGGATTCAGGCGCTGAAGCGCATTTCTCATGTGATGCTGGCTTGGATACCAGGCACCCTGGTTCATGGGCTCTTCCTGGCACCACACCACATTTTTGAGTTTGGTGTACTGGCCGATAAGTGCGTCCAGATCGTCCCCGGGGAACGGATACAGCTGCTCGATGCGCAGAATGGCCACATCCTCTCGCTCATCCGTTTTCTTCTTCTCCAGCAGGTCGAAGTACACCTTGCCACTGCACATGATCAGGCGGGTGACCTTCTTGGGATCGGAAGGTTCCTTCTCCGGCAGTACCGTCTGGAATGTGCCCGAGGTCAGGTCATCAAGATCGGACGTCGCCTCTTTGTGACGCAGCAGACTCTTCGGAGTGATCGCCACCAGTGGCTTGCGCAGCGGGCGCTTCACCTGACGACGCAGCATATGGAAAACCTGGGACGGCGTCGTGGGTACGCACACCTGAATATTGTGCTCGGCGCACAATTGCAGGAAACGCTCCAGACGGGCCGAACTGTGCTCCGGTCCCTGCCCTTCGTAGCCGTGAGGCAGCAGCAGAGTCAGACCACACAGACGACCCCACTTATGTTCGCCACTGGTCAGGAACTGATCGATAACGACCTGGGCACCGTTGGCGAAATCACCGAACTGGGCTTCCCAGACAATGAGGCCGCTCGGAGCCGTGGTGGCATACCCGTACTCGAACGCCATTACCGCTTCTTCGGACAGCAGCGAATCGTAGATTTCAAATTTCGGCTGGTCGTCGGACAGTTCCTCAAGAGCAATGTGCGTCGAGCCGCCCTTCTGGTTATGCAGCACCGCGTGGCGATGGGAGAACGTACCCCGCCCTACGTCCTGTCCGGTAATCCGGATCGGATGGCCTTCGTCCAGCAAAGTGGCGTACGCCATGACTTCACCGTAGCCCCAGTTGATCGGCAGAGCCCCGGCCGTCATCTTCTCTCGATCAGAGACGATCTTGGAAACCTGCCGCTGAATGCTGAACCCTTCCGGAACAGAGGTCAGCTTCTTGCCGAGCCTCTGGATCGTTTTCAGGCTGACGCTGGACTTACACTTGGCTGTCCACTCGTGACCCAGGTACGGCGTCCAGTCAACGTAGAGCTCCTTGTTCGGCTCCTTGACCAGGGATTTGACCACGTGCTCGCCGTCATCCAGCGCGTCACGGTAATCGTTTTCCATCTGCTTGCCTTCTTCCTCGGTGATCACACCGGCGGCAACCAGTTGCTCGGCATACAGGTTTCGGGTGGTCTTGAGCTTGCGGATTTTTTCGTACATCACCGGCTGGGTTGCTGCCGGCTCATCCGCCTCGTTGTGGCCGCGGCGGCGGTAGCACACCAGGTCAATAACCACGTCGTTCTTGAATTCGTTGCGATAGTCCATCGCCATCTGGGTGGCGAACATCACCGCGTCCGGATCGTCGGCGTTAACGTGCAGGATCGGCGCCTGGACCATCTTGGCCACGTCGGTGCAATACTCGGTGGAGCGAGCGTCTTCCTGTTTGCTGGTGGTGAAACCAACCTGGTTATTGATGACGATATGGATGGTGCCGCCTACACCGTAGCCCCGGGTCTGGGACATCTGGAAGGTTTCCATCACCACACCCTGCCCGGCGAACGCTGCGTCACCGTGCATGATGATCGGCACGACTTGGGTACCATCGTTGTCATTCCGGCGGGTCTGACGGGCACGAACCGACCCCTCAACCACCGGCGACACGATTTCGAGGTGCGACGGGTTGAATGCCATGGCCAGGTGCACTTCACCGCCCGGCGTCATCACGTTCGAAGAGAAACCCTGATGATATTTCACGTCACCGGACCCGGAATCGGCCAGCTTCTTGCCTTCAAATTCGTCAAACAGTTCTTTGGGGTTCTTGCCGAGCGTATTCACCAGCACGTTGAGGCGACCACGGTGCGCCATACCCAGAACGATTTCCTTGGCGCCATAATAGCCGGCACGCTGAATCAGCTCATCCAGACAGGGGATCAGACTCTCAGCACCCTCGAGACCAAAACGCTTGACGCCCGGATAGCGCGAACCCAGGTACTTCTCCAGACCTTCTGCAGCAGTCAGACGCTCAAGGATATGCTTGCGGGTTTTCGCCTCATAGTCCGGGCGGGAGCGGACGGGCTCCATACGTTGCTGAAACCACCGCTTGATTCGAGTATCGACGACGTGCATGTACTCAGCACCGATGCTCTCGCAATAGGTGCGGCGCAAACCGTCAACGATGTCTCCGAGCTTCATCGCCTCGGAGCCAAAATTCAGGGACCCGGTCTGGAACTCGAGATCATTGTCTGAATCCGAAAGCTCATGAAACGCGGGATCCAGATCTTCTACCTGTGGACGTTGCCAGACACCAAGCGGATCCAGCTTCGCTTCCTGGTGACCACGGAAACGGTAAGCGTTGATCAACTGAAGAACACGAATCTGCTTCTTGTCGGCGTCAGTCGTCACACTGGCGGGAACCCCACCACTGGCCAGAAAACGCTGATTACGGGAGATATGTTCAAACTGTTGGCGGATGGAAGAATGGTCAACATCACGACCATGATAGCCGTCTACACTGGGAAGCTTGTCGAAATAGCTCCGCCACTCTTCGGGGACGGCATTGGGGTCTGTCAGGTAGGTTTCAAAAAGCTGTTCAACATAGGCAAGATTTCCACCCTGCAGGTGGGAAGTCTGCCATAACTGCTCCATGATGCTTTCGTGCATTTTGAATAGCTCACCTTGGGCTGGTGCGGGGGAGCCCGATATGGTCGGCCAGGGGTAATTCTCAGTCAATACGGGTTTTTACGGGATCGACTATGGCCACCACACCCGACGTGGATGTTTTCCTTTCCCCGGTGGTTGTTTACTCAGCAAACCATGAGACAACCTTCTAAGCTCTCGTCACGGCATGCGTAGTGTGCACCCGGGTAAGACTTTTGAATATAAGCCTTTGGTTGAAGGCCCTGCGCCGTTGCAGGGCCTTCGAGGTGCATAACCTGGTCAGAACAGTATAGCGTTTTCGCTCAAACCTGCTGTTTATGTAGCCCGTTGCAGCAGGAGATTCCGAATGTGGCCGATCGCCCTTGTGGGGTTCAGGCCTTTTGGACAGACGCTTACGCAGTTCATTATACCCCGGCAGCGGAATACGCTGAACGGGTCATCCAGGTTTGCCAGACGCTCGGCCTGGGCGGTATCCCGGCTGTCAGCAAGGAAGCGATAGGCCTGCAGCAGGCCGGCAGGACCGATAAACTTGTCCGGATTCCACCAGAAAGACGGGCAGGACGTCGAACAGCAGGCACAGAGAATACACTCGTACAGGCCATCCAGCTTTTCCCGGTCTTCAGGTGATTGCAGCCGCTCGATCGCCGGTGCGGGCTTGTTGTTCACCAGGTAAGGCATGACTTTCTCATACTGCTGGTAGAACAGACTCAAATCCACAACCAGATCCCGAATAACCGGCAAACCCGGCAGCGGACGCAGGACCAGCTTGTCACCCTTGACCACTTGGGACACCGGCGTAATACAGGCCAGGCCATTTTTGCCGTTCATGTTCATGCCGTCAGAGCCACAAACACCCTCACGGCAGGACCGACGGTAGGCAACGGACGGATCCTTCTCCTTCATCAGGTTCAGGACGTCCAGGACCATCAGATCCTTGCCTTCCGGAAGCTCAACATCAACGTCCTGCATGTAAGGGGCGTTATCGGTTTCCGGGTTATAACGATAAAGGCTTACCAACATTGTCTGCGTCCCCCTTAGTAAGTCCGGATCTTCGGCTGGAAGGTGTCAACGGTCTTGGGCGCGAAGTTTACAGCACGCTTGCCAACACGCTTGTCCAGCGGGAAATAGAGAGAGTGCTTGAGCCAGTTTTCGTCATCACGCTCGGTGAAGTCGTTACGGGCGTGGGCACCGCGGCTTTCCTTGCGCTCATACGCGGAAATCGCGGTAGCCAGAGCAACCTCGTACAGGTTATCCAATTCGAGCGCCTCAATACGTGCGGTGTTGAAGGCGCTGCTGGTGTCGGCCAACTTGGTGTTGCGAACGCGCTCTCCAATGGCCTCCAGCTTCTTGAGACCTTCTTCCATGCTGTCGCCATCCCGGAATACACCGAAGTAGAGCTGCATGCAGCTCTGAAGATCCTTCCGGACCTCGGCCACACTCTCGCCCTCAGAGGCACTGTTCAGACGATCCAGACGCGCCATGGCACGCTTGATATCCTCTTCGCTGGCATCGTCCACTTCGAAACCGCCCCGCAGCTGCTCTTCGATGTGCAGGCCGGCCGCGCGGCCGAAGACAACCAGGTCGAGGAGCGAGTTACCGCCCAGACGGTTGGCACCGTGAACGGACACGCAGGCCGCCTCACCACAGGCAAACAGACCCGGGATCGGCTTGTCATTTCCACTCTCGTCCTGGGTCAGCGCCTGACCACCGACGTTGGTCGGAATCCCGCCCATCATGTAGTGGCAGGTCGGAACCACGGGAATCGGCTCTTTTACCGGATCCACGTGCGCAAAGGTGCGCGACAGCTCACAGATGCCCGGCAGACGCAGGTTCAGAGTTTCTTCGCCAAGGTGATCCAGCTTCAGCAGAACGTGATCCTTGTCGGGACCGCAACCACGACCTTCCAGAATCTCGATAACCATGGAGCGAGCCACAACATCACGGCCGGCGAGATCTTTGGCGTTGGGCGCGTAGCGCTCCATGAAACGCTCGCCCTCGGCGTTGATGAGGTAACCGCCCTCACCCCGACAGCCTTCTGTAACCAGCGTACCAGCGCCGTGGATACCGGTGGGATGGAACTGCCACATTTCCATGTCCTGCATCGGGAACCCGGCACGCAGGGCCATACCGATGCCATCACCGGTGTTGATCAGGGCGTTGGTTGTGGATGAATAAATGCGACCAGCACCTCCAGTGGCGAGGACGGTGGCCTTGCACTTGATATAGGCCACTTCGCCGGTCTCAATTTCGATGGCCACGACGCCAACAACTTCGTCCTTGCTGTTTTTGACCAGATCGACGGCATACCATTCATTCAGGAAGGTGGTACCTCCCTTGAGGTTTGCCTGGTAAAGGGTGTGCAGCAGTGCGTGACCGGTGCGGTCAGCAGCAGCGCAGGTACGGGCCGCCTGCGTCGGATTGTCCGGCCCCTTGGACTGACCACCAAACGGGCGCTGGTAGATGCGGCCCTGCTCGGTGCGGGAGAACGGCAGCCCCATGTGCTCGAGCTCAAACACCGCTTGCGGGCCAACGGAACACATGTACTCGATCGCGTCCTGGTCACCAATGTAGTCAGACCCCTTGACGGTGTCGTACATGTGCCAGCGCCAATCATCGTTCGGATCCGCACTGGCGATCGCACAGGTGATGCCACCCTGCGCAGAGACAGTGTGGGAACGAGTCGGAAAAACTTTCGTGATACAAGCAGTATTGACGCCGGATTCGGTCAACTGCAGGGCGGCACGCATACCGGCACCGCCACCACCGATAACAATCGCGTCATAAGACATGGTCTTGATGTTAGCCATCGATTAAAGCCCCCAAAGAATCTGAATACCCCAGACGACATAGACGAACATGGTCACACCACACGCCGCCTGCACGATAAACCTGGGCCCCATGGCCTTGATGTAGTCAGTGGTCACCGTCCAGAGACCCACCCAGGCGTGCGCACCAATTGAAAGAAGCGCCATCAGGGTGAAAATGCGGAACCAGGTCTGACCAAACAGAGCAGACCAGGTTTCATAGTCGACATCAGTGGTCAACATGAACCCGAGTAGAAATATTGTATACAAAGCAAGTACGTAGGCGGTTACCCGCTGGATCAGCCAGTCAAAAACACCGCTGCGACCCAGATTCGTGACGCTGTTTACGCTGCCCATACCCAGACTCCTGCCAGAACGATGAGAATGACGGAAACCACAATCGTGATCTTTGCGGCGAGGCGGCCGCTTTCCAGCTCTTCACCAATGCCCATATCCATGAGCAGGTGCTTGATACCTGCAACCAGGTGGTACAACAGAGCAGACAAGATGCCCCAGATAATCAGCTTGGCAAAGAAGCTGTCCAGCAGTTCATTCACACGGCTGAAGCCCGCTTCCCCGGACAGGGAAAGCTGAAGTCCGTAAAGCATGAACGCAACACCAACAAAAATGATGATGCCACTGATGCGATGCAGAATGGACGTGATGGCTGGCAGCGGAAAATGAAACTTGCCGAGATCGAGATTTACTGGTCGTTTGCTATTCACAGCGCTCTCACACTCTCTCTTGATTCCGCGATACCGGAACACCGGCTGCGGATAGTTGGTATGTAAGGATCAGCGTGCTGATACGAGACCGGCACACGATTGGCTCAGGAGGAAGGACTATACGCTCGAAACCCTGCACACAGGTGGCACAGGAGAAAGGTATATCCCCGATTCCGGGCTACGGATTATAAGGAGTACCCCCGGCAATTACAAACGCGCAACGTGGCTCGACCCACGGAATTCAGGGGCTTGGGACATCTATAAGGACTATTGACAACAGCTATTCCGGCCTGTCTTCACGGTTATTCGGGATATCACTGATTTACAGAGACCCTCAAAAACTGGGTTTTCCGGACTCTTCCATTGACAAAAAAAGCCAACGCCCTATATTTTGCCGCCAGTTTTGCGATAATACGCGCCTTCTAGCGCATCTATAAATGCAGATAAAGCTGACAAGCTGACATATAGGAGAGCACCATGACCGACAGGAAAGCCACGCTCTCGGTGGGTGATAAGTCCATTGAGTTACCTGTATATTCCGGCACCGTCGGCCCTGACGTTATCGACGTACGAGGCCTGGTCCAGGAAGGCGTTTTTACGTACGACCCAGGGTTCGTATCCACAGCAGCCTGCGAATCGGCCATTACCTACATTGATGGTGCAAACGGCGTTCTCCTGCACCGCGGCTACCCGATTGAACAGCTTGCCGAGCACTCCGACTACCTTGAAGTCTGTTACCTGCTGCTGAAAGGCGAGCTGCCGACTCCCGAAGAAAACAAGCAGTTCCACGACACCATCAAGAACCACACGATGCTGCACGACCAGATGCGGAACTTCTTTCAAGGTTTCCGTCGTGACGCACACCCCATGGCCATAATGTGCGGCGTGGTCGGTGCCCTGTCCGCCTTCTACCACGATCAGATGGACGTCACCAGCGAGCATCAAAGGGACATTACTGCACATCGCCTGATTGCCAAGATGCCGACGATCGCAGCCTGGTGCTACAAGTACAGCATTGGCCAGCCGTTTATGTATCCACGGAATGATCTGTCGTACTCTGAAAACTTCCTTCAGATGATGTTTGGCGTGCCCTGCGAGGAATACAAGCCAAACCCGATCCTGGCCAAGGCCATGGACAAGATCTTCATCCTTCACGCTGACCACGAGCAGAACGCATCGACGTCCACAGTTCGCCTGGCCGGCTCTACCGGCGCCAATCCGTACGCATGCATTGCATCCGGCATTGCCGCACTCTGGGGCCCGGCACACGGCGGTGCAAACGAAGCGGTTCTGGATATGCTCGCGGAGATTGGCGACGAATCCAACATTGAAAAGTTCATTGCCAAGGCCAAGGACAAGGACGATCCGTTCCGCCTGATGGGCTTCGGCCACAGGGTTTACAAGAACTTCGACCCGCGCGCCAAGGTGATGGCCGAGACGGCTCACGAGGTTCTGACCGAGCTAGGCCTGGAAAACGATCCGCTTCTGAGGATCGCCCAGCGTCTTGAGAAGATTGCCCTCGAAGACGAGTACTTCGTGCAGCGCAAACTGTACCCGAACGTGGACTTCTATTCCGGCCTGATTCTTAAAGCCATTGGAATCCCGACCTCCATGTTCACCGTAATCTTCGCCCTGTCTCGCACCATCGGCTGGTTCTCCCACTGGAACGAGATGGTTAGCGGCAATTACCGCATTGGCCGTCCGCGCCAGCTTTACACCGGCTCCGACGCACGGGACTACCCGAAGAAGTAAGCCCGGTGCACGATCGACAGAGCAATCTCAAAAAGGCCGCTGAATTCAGCGGCCTTTTTTCGTGGTACCCCCTACACTAAAGTTCTACCCGAGCAGACAGCGCGGCTGTGATAACTTCGAATCACAATAACCGAATCACGACTTCAGGAGTCCACTATGACAACCACTGCAACTTTTATTGGCCTTGGGGTAATGGGTTACCCGATGGCCGGGCACCTCGCCAGAGCCGGCATCACTGTCAAAGTCTGGAACCGGACACATGCCAAGGCCGAGCAATGGGCACAGGAATACCCCGGTACAGCCTACAAGACAATTGCCGAAGCAGTGGAAGACGCAGATTTTGTCATGACCTGCGTGGGCGCTGACAAGGATCTGATTGAGGTCTTTGAAGGGGATGGGGGCATCATTGCCAACGCGCCGCAGGGTGCCATCCTGGTTGATCACACCACTGCATCGGCCGGCATTGCGGAACGACTGGCGGAGGCTGCCGGACACAGGAAGCAAGGGTTCATTGATGCCCCGGTATCCGGCGGCCAACAGGGTGCGGAGAACGGCAAGCTGACGGTAATGTGCGGTGGCACCGAGACCGATTTCGAAAAGGCCCTGCCGCTGATCGATCATTACGCCCGTGCCGTCAATCTGCTGGGCCCTGCGGGCAGCGGCCAGAAAACCAAGATGGTCAATCAGATTGCTATTGCCGGGCTGGTTCAGGGCCTCTCAGAAGCGCTGCATTTTGCCGAGCAGGCAAAGCTGGATGTCCGCAAAGTGGTGGATGTAATTTCAAAAGGAGCGGCACAATCCTGGCAGATGGAAAACCGCTCAGGCACGATGATCGACGGAGAGTTTAATCATGGCTTTGCGGTCGACTGGATGCGCAAGGATCTCGGCATCTGCCTGGAAGAAGCCCGAAAGGTCAACGCCTCATTGCCCGTCACAGCCCTTGTTGACCAGTTTTACGGCGATGTTCAGGAAATGGGCGGACGCCGCTGGGACACGTCGTCGCTGATTCAAAGACTGCGAAAATTCCGCTAATATCGACAAAAAAGGGGGCAAATGCCCCCTTTTCCCGACAATTGCACCCTATTTCTCTTTGGGCTGCCACTTGCCGTTAACGTACCATGCCGACCACCCTGTCGCCTTGCCATCCTTTTCCGACATGACGTACTGCTCTTTGGTTTTGCGGCTGTAGCGAATAACCGTCGGATTGCCCTCCGGATCCGCCTCCGGCGCATCCATAAGAAAATCATATTTCGGATCGATTTCCTTCCGGTGCGGCTTTATCTCTTTTACCAGCGGCGGGCGAGTCTCCCGGTTCTTCGGGAATTTGCTGGCCGCCAGGAACAGACCGGACGCCCCATCACGCAACACGTACGTGTCGTCGACTTTCTGGCACTGCAACTCAGGCATCGGGACCGGATCCATTTTGGGCGGTGCCGGCTCGCCATTCTTGAGCAACTTGCGGGTATTCTTGCACTCAGTGTTGATGCATCCGAAATACTTGCCGAAACGCCC
Organism: Marinobacter albus; assembly: GCF_030238305.1. Classification (NCBI taxonomy): domain Bacteria; kingdom Pseudomonadati; phylum Pseudomonadota; class Gammaproteobacteria; order Pseudomonadales; family Marinobacteraceae; genus Marinobacter; species Marinobacter albus. Next base: position 2,315,971 of record NZ_JASSQD010000001.1, read on the forward strand.
GGTTTTGAGCTGCATCTCGGAACCGCACTTATCACACTCAAGCGTGGGACCATCATAGCCCTTGATACGGAACGTGCCCTGCTCCACTTCGTAGCCCGAACAGTCCGGATTATTACCGCAGACATGCAGTTTCCGCTTCTCATCAATCAGATAGCTGTCCATTGCCGTCCCACACTTGGGGCAACGACGCTTCTTCCGCAACAGCCGGGTTTCACCCTCGCCTTCGACGTCGTCGTCAGCACTGACGACTTCATCTCCCGAGACCAGATTGATTGTAGTCTTGCATCGCTCCTTCGGCGGCAACGAATACCCCGAGCACCCCAGGAAAACGCCGGTACTGGCCACCCGAATCTGCATGTTTCGACCGCAGCTTGGGCACGGAATGTCCGTTTCCGTTGGCGTATTGGCACGCATGCCATCGCCCTCGGAACCTTCGGCTGTTTCGAGCTGCTGGCGGAATCGACCGTAGAAATCATTGAGGACTTTTTTCCACTCAACATCGCCCTCGGCAATTTCGTCCAGTTCATCTTCCATTCTGGCCGTGAAATCAAAATCCATAAGATTCGGAAACGACTCGGACAAGCGCTCCGTGACGATCTCACCCATTTTCTCGGCGTAGAAACGTCGGTTCTGGAGCCTCACATAGCCACGGTCCTGAATGGTGGAAATGATCGACGCATAGGTCGACGGCCGGCCAATACCCTGTTTTTCAAGCTCCTTGACCAAGCTTGCCTCAGTGTAGCGCGGTGCCGGCTTGGTGAAATGCTGACTGGGATCCAGCTGCTTCATCTCCAGCACTTCGTCGACCTGAATGTCGGGCAAAGCCACGTCTTCGTCTTTCTTGGCCGCCTGCGGGGCTGCCTTCAGGAAACCATCGAACTTGATGATCCGGCCACGCGTGCGCAGCTCGTAATCGCCATTGGCCACCACAATCGAGGTGCTCAGGAACTCTGCATCGGACATCTGGCAGGCAATGAACTGCCGCCATATCAGGTCATAGAGCTTCTCAGCGTCTTTCTCAAGCCCCCCAATGTCAGAGGGGCGGCGACTAACTTCTGTCGGGCGGATGGCCTCGTGGGCCTCCTGAGCGCCCTCCTTGCTGCCATACACCCGTGGCTTCTCGGGCAGATAACGCTCCCCGAACTGCTTTTTGATGTAATCCCGGCAACCGGCAACGGCGTCCTGGCTCAGATTCGTGGAATCCGTACGCATGTAGGTAATGAAACCGGCTTCGTACAGGCGCTGCGCCAGCATCATGGTCTTTTTGACGCTGAACCCCATACGGTTGCTCGCTGCCTGCTGGAGCGTAGAGGTAATAAAGGGTGCGGAAGGCCTTGATTTGGTCGGCTTGTCCTCGCGCTTGGCAACCTTGAAGGTGCCACCTTTGAGGCGCTCAACGTGCTCGTTGCTCTGCTTTTCGTTAACCGGCCGATAGGGTTTGTCGGCATGCCGGGTAACTTCGAACCGTACCGGCTGCTCAGCCTGCTTTGATGCGAGGCTCGCGTGCAGCTGCCAGAATTCTTCCGGTACAAACTTCCGGATCTCGCGTTCCCGCTCAACGATCAGACGCACTGCGACTGACTGAACCCGGCCGGCCGACAGGCCTCGGGCAATTTTGGCCCAGAGCAACGGCGAGACCATATAGCCGACAACGCGATCAAGGAATCGACGCGCCTGCTGAGCATTCACCCGATTGTTATCCAGCGAGCCCGGATCATTGAACGCTTCCTGGATGGCGCGCTTGGTAATCTCGTTGAAGACCACCCGACGGTACTTCTCCGGTTCGCCTCCAATCGTTTGCTGGAGGTGCCAGGCAATCGCCTCCCCTTCGCGGTCCAAATCCGTCGCGAGATAGATGTGATCGGCGGATTTCGCCAAGCGCTTGAGTTCGCTGACGACCTTTTCCTTACCGGGGAGTATCTCGTATCGGGCGTCCCAGTTCTTGTCGGGATCGACCCCCATTCGCGCCACCAGTTGCTCTCTGGCCTTGCGTTTTTTATGGGCGGCTTTTTCTTCCGGATTCATCTTGCGGGTGAGTGCCGCCTGTCTGGCACGTTCTTTGGGATCGGACTGGGACCCGCTGCCACTGACTGGAAGATCACGGATGTGCCCTACACTGGACTTTACGATGAAATCGGAGCCCAGGTATTTGTTGATGGTCTTCGCTTTCGCTGGTGACTCGACAATTACGAGACTTTTACCCATATCGGAGATCTGTATCCTTGGCGATAAATCGGTCAATAAATCAGCAAACCGTAAACTCGCTGTAAAATCAGTCGGCTAGAAAACAAACACATGCCGCCATTTTGTATAGGCTCACTGTTTTACAGGGTCAAGAATAGCAAGACAACCCATTCTTTGGTTTCTGCCCTGCTTTTTTATAAAACCGGAACTGCCGTAAGCCCACCGGAAACAGAAAGGCCCGGCGTGCTGCCGGGCCTTCTGCGAGTGCGTTACCAATCCTCCTCAGAGAATCAGAGACGCTCCCATACGGTCGCAATACCCTGACCAAGACCGATACACATGGTGGAAACACCAAGCTTACCGCCTTTGGCCTGCATTACGTTCAGCAGGGTTGTGGAAATACGTGCGCCAGAACAGCCCAGTGGATGGCCCAGGGCAATAGCGCCGCCGTTCAGGTTCACTTTCTCTTCCATCACACCCAGCAGTTTCAGGTCCTTCAGAACCGGAAGCGACTGGCCAGCGAACGCTTCGTTCAGTTCCCAGAAGTCGATGTCTTCGACTTTCAGGCCTGCGCGCTTCAGCGCCTTCTTCGTCGCCGGTACCGGGCCGTAACCCATGATCGCGGGATCACAACCGGCAACCGCCATGCTGCGAATCTTCGCGATTGGCTTGAGCCCGAGGGCCTCGGCACGCTCTGCCGACATCAGCACCATCGCAGCGGCGCCGTCAGTCAGCTGGGACGAAGTACCCGCAGTTACGGTACCGTTCTTCGGATCGAAGGCCGGACGCAACTGACCCAGGGACTCAACGGTGGTTTCCGGGCGAATGGTTTCGTCCTGTTCGATCAGCACCTTGAAGCCATTTTCGTCGTGGCCCTCGATGGGGACGATTTCGTTCTTGAAGCGGCCTTCAACAGTCGCTTCGTGGGCCAGGCGATGAGAACGGGCGCCAAATTCGTCCTGCTGCTCACGGGTAATGCCATGCATCTTGGCCAGCATTTCTGCAGTCAGGCCCATCATGTTGGATGCCTTGGCAGAGTACTTTGATGCTGCCGGGTTGTGGTCAAAGCCTTCGGTCATAGGTACGTGCCCCATGTGCTCGACGCCACCCACCAGGAACATGTCACCGTTGCCGGTCTGAATTGCCTGGGCCGCGGTATGGATGGCCGACATGGCGGAACCACACAGACGGTTAACGGTCTGGGCTGCAGACTCGTGAGGGATACGGGTCAGCAGGGAAATCTGCCGGGCCACGTTAAAGCCCTGCTCCTTGGTCTGGTTCACACAGCCCCAGATCACATCTTCAACTTCTTTCGGGTCGAGCTTCGGGTTGCGCTCGAACAGTGCTTCAATCAGCGCAGCCGACAGGGTCTCTGCGCGCACGTTCCGGAAGCAACCATTCTTGGCACGACCCATCGGAGTCCGCACGCAATCGACGACGACAACGTCTCTCGGATTAAGGCTCATAGATCTTTCTCCGTTCGGAAATCTCGTTCAGGGTTAGCCAAAGAACTTTTTGCCAGTCTTGGCCATTTCACGCAGCTTGTCGGTCGGGTGGTACAGAGGACCGAGGTCTGCATACTTGTCTGCCAGCTCGACGAACTTGTCTACACCCATGTCGTCGATATAGCGCAGGGCACCACCACGGAACGGCGGGAAGCCGATACCGAAGATCAGGCCCATATCCGCGTCCGCCGGATCCTCAACGATGCCGTCTTCCAGGCAGCGCACGGTTTCCAGGCACAGCGGAATCATCATCCGGGCAATGATGTCTTCCTCATCAAAGTCCTTCTGACCCTGAACCACAGGCTCAATCAGCTTGTAGGTTTCTTCGTCTACAACCTTCTTGGGCTTGCCTTTCTTGTCGGTTTCGTACTTGTAGAAACCCTTGTCGTTCTTCTGGCCATAACGCTCGTTCTCGTACATCACATCAATTGCGGACTTGTTCTCGTCCTTCATGCGATCCGGGAAGCCTTCAGCCATTACTTCGTTAGCATGCTTGGCAGTGTCCATGCCGACCACGTCCAGCAGGTATGCCGGCCCCATCGGCCAGCCAAACTTTTCCATAACCCTGTCGACTTTCTGGAAGTCGGCACCGTCACGAACCAGGCCGGCAAAACCACCGAAGTACGGGAACAGTACACGGTTTACCAGGAAGCCCGGGCAGTCGTTGACGACGATCGGAGTCTTGCCCATGGCCTTGGCATAGGCGACGGTGGTCGCAATGGCACGATCACTGGTCTTCTTGCCGCGAATAACCTCAACCAGCGGCATCATATGCACCGGGTTAAAGAAGTGCATGCCACAGAAGTTTTCCGGACGCTTCAGGTTCTTGGCCAGCAGGTCGATGGAAATGGTGGAGGTGTTGGAGGTCAGGATCGCGTCCTCGCGAACCGCATCTTCGGTCTCGCGCAGAACCGCATCCTTTACCTTCGGGTTCTCGACAACGGCCTCAACCACCAGGTCAACGTTCTTGAAGTCGCCATAGTTCAGAGTTGGCGTGATGCTGTTCAGCACGTCCGCCATCTTGCTGGCATCCATCTTACCCTTGGATACTCGCTTGGCGAGAAGCTTCTTGGCCTCTTCCAGGCCAAGCTTGATGCCGTCCTGGTTGATGTCCTTCATGATGATCGGGGTGCCCTTGAGCGCCGACTGGAAAGCGACGCCGCCGCCCATGATGCCTGCACCCAGTACTGCCGCCAGGTTGACATCATTGGCTTCTTTTTCCCACGCCTTGGCTTTCTTCTTGAGTTCCTGATCATTCAGGAACAGGCCAACCAGGCATGCAGCCACGTTGGTCTTGGCCATCTTGGCAAAGCCTTTGGCTTCGACCTCGATGGCCTTGTCGCGAGTCAGGCCCGCATGCTTCTGCATGACCTTGATGGCCTCAACCGGAGCCGGGTAGTTCTTACCGGCCTTGCCAGCGACAAACGCCTTGGAGATCTCGAACGCCATCATACTTTCCATAGCGTTCAGCTTGATCTTGCCTTTCTTTTCGTCCCGACGGGCCTGGTTGTCGAGCTTGCCTTCGTTGCACTGATTAATGATCGCAACGGCAGCGTCGACCAGCTTGTCGGATTCAACAACCGCGTCAACTGCGCCAACTTTGAGGGCCGCGTCAGCGCGGTTTTCGGTGCCACCGCTGATCCATTCAACCGCATTATCAACGCCAACCAGACGGGACAGACGGACGGTACCACCAAAGCCAGGGAAAATGCCCAGCTTGACTTCCGGCAGTCCAACTTTCGCCTTCTTGTCCATGACGCGGTAATCGGTGGCCAGGCACATTTCAAAACCGCCGCCCAGTGCCATGCCGTTAATGGCCGTCACGGTCGGGAACGGAAGGTCTTCGACCTGATTGAAAACTTCGTTGGCCTTCAGGTTGTTGGCTACCAGATCCTCTTCCGAGCCGGCAAACAGCTCGGTGAATTCGGTAATGTCGGCGCCAACAATAAAGCTGTCCTTAGAGCTGGTGATTACCAGTCCCTTGAGGTTCTTCTGCGCTTTGATTGCGTCAGTAGCGGCACCCAGCTCTTCGATAGTGAGACGGTTGAACTTGTTTACTGACTCGCCCTGCAAGTCAAAGTTCAACTGAGCGATCCCGCCTTCGATCTCTTTAACCGTGATGGCTTTACCTTCGTAAATCATCAACTGATCTCCAGTCTGTGTTTGGAACTGCTTCCAGCCACCCGACCGTCCCTCAACCCGGCGATCGTAATGGCTGTTTGTGCAGCGAGATTTCGGTCACTGCCCGATCATTCGATCCAAAATTCATACAGTCGTTTGAATCGTGAGGGCACACGATGAAAAAAAAACGGACGTTTGTCAATTTGTTTCTTGTTGGAGAGGCAGAAAAGTCTCTGCGACACGGGCAGACCCGGGTACACGCTTACACTTTTCTGTTAGTTTACGCGTGTAGGAAACACGGCCAAGAGGATTCAGGAACCCTATCTATGAAATTTCATACTTGTTTACAGTCGTCGCCCGCAAGGCGGCCAAAACCGCTTGATTGGCCAGCAAACTTACTTTAACTTCGATCTACGACTTTGGTCCACAATAATAAAACAGCATTACGGAGACTCATCCGATGAAAGACTCTCGCCTGCGGGTTCGCTCCCTGGTAACCGCCCTGATTCTGCTCGCAATTACCTCACTGGGAGTCCGCGCCCAGGAAACTGCCGGCGGATTTCTCTCGGACTTGCACGAATTCCGCGTCAACAATTATATGGCCCTTGACGCCTACTACCGGTTCAGCGCAAACGGAGACACCGAGACGTTGAACGAAATCGTTGTCGGCATTAATTCTGCCAACGACGCCATGAACACGATCATCGAGAGTACCACCGGTGTGTTGTCGGCCGAGCAGATCGAAGGGTTGAACCAGGAATTTGACAAGTTCAAGAGCCTGATGCGCAGCAACATCAATGACGTGCGCAAAACCGGATACCCGGACCTCCGACTCGTTTCCGACATGGCCAACCAGGCATTGACCATGAACAACATGGCCACGGACCTCTACCAGGTTGCCCAGGAAAGCGGGCAGACCGAAACCAGTCCACGTATCGAAGCAGCCCGCTCAGCCGCCGTCAAGATGGCCCAGATGATGGCGAAATATTCGGTTCGGACAAACTCGTCGGTATCCCAGACCTTTCAGGGCTCCGCCACCGAAAAGCCGTTGGACGAGCAGGCCCGCGAGTTTGATCAACTGCTTGCGACCGTCATGCGCGGAGATTCAGGGGCGGAACTAAAGGACGTGATGAATGACGTGTCCTCGAAGTGGGAGTTTATTCGCGGGTCCTACATAAACTACAACGAGAAGAACGTCGGGTTCGTAATCGATCGATACTCCAAGGGTATTCTCAAAGGCCTTTCCACCACGATTGAATTGCTGCAAAGCAACGCTTGACCGTAGCCTTTCTGCTCCTCTGGCGGGCGTAATTGCCCGTCAGAATTCAATTTTCTCCCCCATATATTGATGCGCATCAGTTACCCGCTACACTTTTCGGAATAGATTCGACGTACTATTCTGAACTTATGCCCGCGCACGAAAAGGAGTGATGCGATGTCCGCCTACAAGAAAATGCTTGTTGCCATTGATCTGACCGAAGAAGCTCCACAGGTGTTGAACAAAGCCAAGGCCGTATGTGAGGCCCATGGTGCCGAATTGATGCTTATTCACGTGGTGGAGCCGGTCGGTTACGCGTACGGCGGCGACATCCCTATGGATCTGACGGAACTCCAGGACCAGCTTGATAAAGCGGCGCACGAGCAGCTCGCAAGCTATGGCGACCAACATGGCATCCCCAAGAGCAACCAAATCGTCACCGTAGGCCGGCCGGAATCCGAAATTCACCGACTCGCGAAGGAACAACAGGTGGACCTGGTGATTGTTGGGAGTCACGGCCGAAAGGGCTTTCAACTTCTGCTGGGATCGACCGCTAACGGGGTTTTGCACGGCACTGAATGCGACGTTCTTGCGGTACGAATCAACTAATTCCTGCCAGAGCCCGGGAGAAACGTCCCGGGCTCCAGCTCGTTATCGATCAAAGCCGTAATCGCTACTGCACTTCCCCACCCATCTTGGCTTCAAGTTTTCGTAGCTGACTCTCCAGCGAAAAACTCACACTCGACGCCATCGAGAAGAAGTTCAGCAGTGCCTTCAGATTGCTGTCGCCTTTGCAGACCGAGTGAATTCTCTGCCACAAGGCCTGATTGACCAATTGAAGGCGCTGGTTTCGCTCAACCAACCCTTTGAGCTCCCAATCTGGCTCCTGGTGGTTGCGCTTGGCGAAATATTGCTGCAACAGGTAATGGGATACGCTGCGCATGATAAATTCGTCGCTGTTGGCAAACGGCAGGTGGTGGACCGCCATCGGCTTCAGCTCGGCCAGGACCGGGCAGCCACTGGTTGCCATTTTGAGCCCCAGGAGCGATCTGAGTGCCTCCTCCAGAGCGGTCTGTTTTACGTAGCTGCGACGCTCGTCCTCAACGGTTACCTCAACTTTCTGATAGGCATCGTCAGCCTGAAACGCCTCCACAACCGGTAGAATTTCCGTCGCCGCGGGACAATGCTCCGTTTCACTGGCCTTCAAAGGACAGTTAGAACACTGGCAGTGCTCCAGCTTGACCCAAGAGGGCTGCTTTCCCGACGCCGTAGCCGGCTGGTCGGTCACTTTGAATTCAACGTTACGGCCGCCCTGAAACCTGAAACTGTAATTTACATTCATTGACTCGCCTGTTCCTCCAGCTCCATCCACCGCTCAATCACCTGCTCCAGACGGGCTTCCGTGTCCGTCAACTCTTCAAGAGTGGCCGAGACTTCGTTCGGTGGGCCTGAATAAAAGTCCGAATCCGCAATTGTACTCTGCAGCCTGGCAATTTCCTGTTCCAATGCCTCAATTTTTCCAGGCAATTCATCCAGTTCAAGTTTTAGCTTGTAACTGAGTTTTGCCGATTTGGTTTTTGTCGATTGCCCCTCAGGCTTGGCGGTCGACTTCGCGGCCTTACCCCCAGACCCGGACTGTTTATCCTGTTTGTCCGGCCGATTGCCACTGGCCTCGGACGGAAATCGGCCACCCTGTCGGCGCCAGTCACTGTAGCCACCAACGTACTCCCGAACTTGGCCGGTGCCATCCAGAAATACGGTTTCCGTCACCACATTGTCCAGGAATTCGCGGTCATGACTGATGACAATGACCGTTCCCTTGAACTCCGCCAACTGCTCTTCCAGCAACTCCAGGGTTTCCACATCGAGATCGTTGGTCGGCTCATCCAGAACCAGGATGTTCGCGGGCTTGCTGAACAGCTTGGCCAACAGGAGCCGCGCCCTCTCGCCACCGGAGAAAACCCTCACCGGCGAGCGTGCGCGCTCAGGGGTAAACAGGAATTCCTGTAGATAACCCAGAACGTGCTTGCTCTGGCCATTGATCTCTATGAACTCGCGGCCCTCCGACAGATTATCGAGGGCATTTTTAGACAGGTCCAATTCGCCTCGAAGCTGGTCGAAGTATGCCACCTCGAGGTTGGTTCCGAGGCGCACCGAACCTTCCGTTGGCTCCAGATCCCCGAGCAGCAGGCGCACGAGCGTGGTTTTTCCGGTTCCGTTTTCACCAACCAGTCCGATCTTGTCGCCACGGAACACCGTGAGGTTCAGCCCCCGGATAATGTCGGCGCGATCTGCGTAGCCGAACCCTGCATCCCGGGTTTCGACCACCAGCTTGCCTGATCGCGCCGCATCCTCAACAGCGAAGCTGGCTGTACCGCCGCGAACCCTGCGCTGGCGATGCTCCTCACGCATTGCCTTGAGGGCCCGAACACGCCCCATGTTACGGGTCCTCCGGGCCTTGATGCCCTGGCGGATCCAGGCCTCTTCCTGTTTCAGCCGCTTATCGAAGAGAGCATTCTGCCTTTCCTCCTCTTCGAGTGCCTTTTCCTTCAACTGAAGGTACTTGTCGTAGGTTGCCGCAAAGCTGACAAGCCGCCCCCGGTCCAGCTCAACGATGCGGGTAGCCATGCGGCGGATGAATGCCCGGTCGTGGCTGACGAACAGCATGGCGCCTCGAAACTGCCCAAGGGCCTCCTCAAGCCAGGCAATTGCCGGGACATCAAGATGGTTGGTGGGCTCATCCAACAGAAGGATATCGGGATCACCGACCAGCGCCCGAGCCAACAGCACGCGACGTTGCCAGCCGCCGGAGAGCGTATCGAGCCGGCGCTCCGGGTCAATGCCGTACTGAGCCAGAATGGTGGTAACTTTCTGATCCAGGCGCCATCCATCCAGCGACTCCAATCGCTCCTGTACCTTCATCATCCGGTCGAGGCTGGCTTCATCGCCCTGCTGCGACAGACGGTGGAACTCTGCCAGCAGATCCCCGGTTTCAGGGAAGGCACCGGCAACGACGTCATAAGCTGTTCGCGCGTCCTCAGTCGGAAGGTTCTGGGGAAGAACGGCCAGTACCGCTCCGTCCTCCAGGCGCACCACGCCGCCGTCAGGAACAACCTCGCCACTGACGATCTTCAGCAGGGTCGACTTGCCCTCCCCGTTCCGTCCCAGCAGACACACCCGCTCACCGGCTTCAACAACAAGCGATGCCTGATCAAGCAATGGCTGCATGCCATAGGCCAGGGACACTGAATCCAACGTTAACAATGGCACGTTCGGTTTTACTCCGTTTTGGTGATTTTGACCGGATCGCCCACCCTGATGCGGCCTATCGACTCATGAATTGCGTTCATTCCAAAGATGACGCCGTCTTCGGTGCGCCTGTATCTCGACAGGGTTCGTAGCGGCTGAACAGACGCATCCTTGGTGCCCGCATCCGGATCAACGGTCGTCATTACACAGCGTGAACAAGGCTTGACGAGATCGAACGCGTTATCACCCACGTTCAGGGCGCGCCAATGATCTTCAGCCCAGGGCCCGGCACCTTCAACGACAATGTTTGGCCGGAACCGTCGCATCTCAACCGGCTCATCTAGACGGCCGTTCAGTTCTTCTAGGGAGGCGAGATTGGTAATCAACAGCGGAAAGCCGTCGGCGAAACTGACACGACGCAAGTCCTGTAAACGGGCGGCATCGACCCTCCGAAAAGATTCGTCAGGCATGTAAACAAATCTCAGGGATTTGCCACAAAAGCGACTGAGTGCTTCACTGGCTTCTGCCTGTCCGACCAGCGCCTGAGTCCAGTCCCGCCAGACCAGCGCTCTCAGGGTTTCCTCCGAGACCCTCAGCGCATACCTGCCCTGCTCCGGGATCTCCACTTCGACGTTCCCCTGAACAAGGTAGACTCGAATTCGTGCGAGTTCGGGATGATTGCGCTGAGTCACGAAATGCCGATCATCATCGATGATCATCCATCTTCGGTCCCCGACCGGACCAAAATCGTCCAGCGCGAATTCCCCAACTGCAATCCCTGCAAGGGACTTGACCGGATAAATCCACAGCGAATGGACATTCATGTAGGTACGCCTCCGGTTCTGTCGCAGCTCAGAGATAGAGCTGCCGATTATACCTGAGCAGGCCGGGCCACGCCGAGTTTGAGAGTACCAGAAACGAAAAAACCCGGTTTCTTTCGAAACCGGGTTTTGAAATCTGGAGCGGGAAACGAGATTCGAACTCGCGACCCCAACCTTGGCAAGGTTGTGCTCTACCAACTGAGCTATTCCCGCAATGCTGAACGGTTGATACCGACAACGGAGGCGTATTCTACGGATCAGGCGGCGGCCGTCAACCTCTTTTTCCCAACTTTTTTATTGTTCTTTTCGTCTCGCCAACTAACTGTTTATAAGGTAACCAGTATTGCCCTGATGGACCGTTGGGTCAGCCCTGATTTCCGGCATCCTCTGCCTGCCCCGCGACTTTACCATCGGAACAGTTCAGGAATTCAGAGCTTTAAAGCCACACCTTGTCGGGATAGTACTTGAACACCAATTGCCCGCCTTTGAGGCTATCGACTACCCGCTCGATTACCTGATTATCAGCGGCCGGACACCCATGGCTCCGGCCAATTCTGCCGTACCTGCTCAGCCAGGTTTCATTCACGTATTCAGCACCATGGATAATGATAGCCAGTCGATCGGGCATCGCGACGCCTGCCGACACAGCACAACGGGAGGCACTCAAGGCCGTTTGAAGCACTATTCCGTCCAGCATGGGCGCGGCCGCGGCTAAACGTCCCAGAAGACCATGGTCCAGAGAACCGGCATGTGAGGCGAATGAAAGACCGGCGCAAAGTGCCATCGCAAGAACAGGGCGTAGACATCGTCCCAAAAAGAGCAGCAGTTTCCTCAAGTAAGACGCGGGAGCAAAGGCGTCAGACCCCGACACCCAAGGCCAGATCGACGATCCTGTCGACGGCCTTTTGAAGCGAATCCTCTTCACCCTCCGGTAGACCAAGAAGGATGTCGTATCCCATACCCAGGGCTACGTTGACGATCAGGGCGGCATCTCGTTGAGGCAGGGGCGAATCCAGCCGCGCAAGCAGGCGCTCCAGCCCGGCCATCCATGCCTGCCGATAGCTGCGCGCGAGCTTTGCAAGTCGCTCATCCCGAAGGGCCTCAAGCAGAAAAACCTGTTCGGCGAGAATACGCTCACGGCCTTCCGAAAACTGACTTTCAAGGTAGGCCGACGCAATGGCCGAGAGACGCCGAGCAAGGTGCCAGCGATCCGGACTTGTTCGTAACAGCTGCTCGGGCGGCAGGCTATCAAGAACCAGATTGATCGTATCGTAAAAGGCCTGAAGGTCACCGCTGGCCTTTTCCGCAAAGAACAGAAAGGCATCGCTGATGAGCTCACCGATGTCCCGGAAATAATACGTGGTCGCTGCCAGGGGGACATTGGCCTCCTTCGCAACGGAGCGATGCTTGATGCCACGGATACCATCCCGGGCCGCAATCCTCAACGTCGCCTCAAGGATTTCCCGCCTGCGTACTTCGCTTTTTGCCCGGGTAACCCGACGCCCCCGATAGCCCGGAGACTGCTCACTGACATTCTGACCTGACCCGATATCACAAACTCCTGCAAGGCTCGACTGTTCCTCTGCCATTTGCTGTTCCATCAATCCCTTTTCCCGGTTTATCACCAAGTATGACCGAAGCAAAGGGGCCAAACATTGATAGGTTCTGCACTTTTTGATTAGTCGAAGGGCTGGCTCATTGGCCAAATCTGCGCCCGCCAGCAAGATACGCTTCTTCTTCATCCGTGGAGTTTCGGCCCAAGGCCTTATTTCGGTGAGGAAAACGCGCGAAACGCTTGATAATGTCGTGGTGGTCCCGAGCCGACTGTGCAAAGCTTTCCAGGAAATCACCCAGGATGCCCGACTCTGACGCCGCCAGCTGTTCATAGCACTCCACAGACGTCCGCTGATCCTCAAGGCGCTCAGAATGCTGCAGAGGCATGTACAGAAAGGCTCTCTGAACCGGAGCAAGGGCGACATCCTGCCCTTTTCTCATCGCCTGCCTGCACAATTTCCGCGCCTGGACGTCCTGGTCAAACGCCATGGCCGCGCCCCTGAAAATATTCCGGGAGAACTGATCGAGCAGAATTATCTCAGCCAGAATTCCACCCGGTTCACGCCGCCAGTGATCGAGACCCTGCTCCGAGGCAAACAGGACCATGGATAGAAACCGCCTTCGAATTTCCTGGTCGAATCTTCGATCAGACCTGAACCACCGGTTACGATGATCGCGGTCGGGCAGCCCCTCGCCATCAAGTTCTCCAAACCAGAAATCCAGAATCTCTTTCCAATCGAACATTACCCGGTACCCTGCTATTTTAAAGGTCTGTGCACGCCGCTCGCGGGTGAGCGGTGAAGGTGTACGACAGGCCGCTTAACCACGATGACTCAGGAGAGCTGATGAGCAACCGCATTATTCTGTTAGCACACGGAAGCAGTGACAAGCGCTGGTGTGAGACCTTTGAACATCTTGCCACGCCGACCCTGGAAGCGGTATCAGACTCACGCATCGCCTACATGGAACTGGCCGAACCCTCGCTGGATGACATTGTGGCAGAGGGTGTGGCAGAGGGTGCATACCGCTTCACTATCGTGCCGCTCTTTCTCGCGGCCGGCCGGCACCTTCGCAAAGACGTGCCGGCCATGATCAAAACTCTTGAGGAAAGGTATCAGGTCCGTATTGAACTGGCTCCACCGGTTGGTGAGAACCCGCAGCTGGGTGAAGCCATCAAAGGCGTGGTTCTGCACCAGTTGGCCGAAACAGACGAGTGAGGCGGGTGACACCCAGGGAGCGCCCACCAGCACCAGCGGCAACCAGCAAGGAGGACGAGACCGATGAATAAACGCATTCTGATTACCGGAGGCACAGGCTTCATAGGCAGGGTTCTGTGTCAGGAGCTGCTCGGGCGCGGTTACGAACTGACCGTGTTCAGCCGCCAGACCCCGGAAGATGTATTGGCCACCTGCGGTCGCGTTGAAGCAACGCGGGATCTCAATCAGCTCCGGTCGCACCCGGGCTTCGATGCCGTGATCAATCTCGCTGGCGAGGGGATTGCGGATAAGCGATGGTCAGAACAGCGAAAACGGCAATTGAGGGACAGCCGGATTGGCGTTACGGAAGTTCTTGTGGACGTAATCCGCAGCTGGGAAACGCTACCCGATGTCCTGGTCTCGGGTTCGGCTGTGGGTTTTTACGGGGATCAGGGGGCTTCGGTGGTTACCGAAGAAACGTCTCCCCATGACGAATTCACCCATCGGCTGTGTCGGGACTGGGAAAACGCCGCACTGGCCTTGAATGGCCAGAAGGTCCGGATCTGTTTATCCAGAACCGGTGTCGTGGCAGGACCGGGCGGCGGCTTCCTCGCCCGAATGGTTCCGCCTTTCCGGCTTGGCCTTGGTGGCAGGCTGGGAAGCGGGCAACAATTCATGCCCTGGGTACACCGACAGGATGTTGTCGGCGCTTTGATCTGGATGCTTGAAAACGAGGAGGCCGCCGGGCCTTATAATGTTGTCAGTCCGGAGCCGGTTACTAACGCCGAATTTACCCGGTGTCTTGGTAGGGTTCTACATCGACCGACGCTCTTCCCCGCCCCAGCCCCGGTTTTACGCGTGGCTCTGGGCGAAATGGCCCGCCTCTTACTGACAGGCCAACAGGCGATCCCGGCCAAGCTGACCGGACAGGGTTTTCAATTCCGCTACCCGGAACTTGAACCGGCCCTGTCAAATTGCGTGCAATAATCCGGACAGGACATTTCACCTCGAAATTTTCTAAAAAAAGGCGTTGACACTATCGGGAGGCTTACTTAATATACGCGCCACCTCGACGAGGCAAGGTTTTGAAAACGTTGCGTCCCCTTCGTCTAGTGGCCTAGGACTCCGCCCTTTCACGGCGGCAACAGGGGTTCGAACCCCCTAGGGGACGCCATTTCTTCTCCTTGGCAGGAAGGCTTTTCCGTCTACCGTCAGACCGGTTTACCACCCTGCTTTCCCTTTTCTTCTGGCCCTCGGCCATGTGCTTTCTGGTCCTTCATCACGAAGAGCCCAACACCTACGAAAAAACCCAGAACCAGCAGCACCGCAACAATACCCGCGATAACGACAGCATCCATATACATTTTGCGTTCTCCAACTAATCAGTTACTTGACTAGGTTCAGATTACGCCCGCTTGGAATCAGGGGTATTGATCCACATCAACCGAAAGGTTTCGTCGAGCCGTTTTAAAATACTGAACCCGGACACATTTCTCTCGATTTTTCCTGTATTTGCAGAGCAACGGAGAGGAACTGCTGCTATAGTCGGAAAGGTAAACATACCTCCGTTCCCCTAAACCAGACTGGGTGGCAGAAGTTCACGGCATGCCAAAACTGTCGACGCGGCTCCAACGTTTCCGAAAAGGCTCCCCCCTATCCTTCAGGCTGCTAGCGTGGATAATTCTGTTCAGCTCAGTTTTTACCCTGATCGCCTCGGGCATCCAGATATACTCCGACTACCGCAAAGACCTTTCCCAGATCGATAACCGCATGAAGGTTGTTGAGTCAGGCTACGCCTCCAGCCTGGCCAGAAGCCTCTGGGCCCTGGACCAGAAACTGCTGCAAACACAGATGGAAGGAATACTCAGCCTCCCGGACATCGTGCACCTGAGGCTAAAGATAGAACCGGACTCAGAGCTGGTGATGGGCGATATAGACCGTGGTGCGCAAACCAGATCCCACAGCTTCAGCCTGGTCCATCAGGGCGACGAAATGTTCAAGCTGGGCGAGCTCACTGTGACAGCGGACCTCGGTCGGGTCTATGAAGAGATGGAACGGAAGGTCGGCATCATTCTGGCGACCCAGTTTCTGAAGACCTTTTTTGTATCGATCCTGATTATCCTGATTTTCCAGCACTTCGTTACGCGACACTTGTCTTCAATGGCGGATTACGCCCGTGATTTTTCGCTGACCAACCTCTCACGCCCCCTGGTCCTAGATCGCCCGGACACTCCGTCAAACCGGAACGACGAGCTCGGACGGGTAACTGAGGCCATCAATCAGATGCGGGAACGGCTGAATGACGATCTCGAGCGCCAGGAGCGGGACGCCGCTGAGATCCACAAGTTTTCCAAGGCGATTGAACAGAGCCCCTCCTCGGTGCTGATCTGTGATCGCCAGTGGCGAATCGAATTCGCCAACCAGAAATTCACGCAACTGACCGGCTATGACGCCAAGTCGATCCTCGGCAATCACCCCGGGTCACTGGGCGAGGGAAATGTCGAGAACCGCGAGAGTCGGCACCTGTGGCAATCGATCCGGCTCCAGGTGCAGCGCGTCGGCGTTTGGCAGGGGGAAGTAAACAGTGTCAGGAAAAACGGCGAGCGGTTCTGGGAGCAGTTGATTGTCACTCCCATCAAGGATGCCTCCGGCCAGGCCACCGGCTACCTGATTCTGGGTGAGGACATCAGTATCCGTAAACGCTATGAGCAACAACTTTTGCGTCAGGCGAACTACGACATCCTGACGGGCCTCCCCAATCGAATGCTTGCCCTGGACCGACTCAAGCTCGCGTTGGCCCAGGCACGACGTGAGAATACCCTGGTGGGGGTAATGTTCCTGGATCTGGACAATTTCAAGCACATCAACGACACCCTGGGCCACGATGCCGGCGACAATCTGCTGGTTGAGGCCGCGCGCCGGATTTCAAGCTGTCTGCGGGGTACCAGCACGGTTGCCCGGTTGGGTGGCGACGAGTTCCTGGTTATCCTGCCCGGTCTGAACGGGGCTGATGCCTCCTATCAGGTCGCCGATCGAATCCTGAAAACTTTCTCGCCTCCTTACATCCTGAATGGCCAGGAGGTGTTCGTCACCACCAGTATCGGCATCGCCATCTTCCCAACTGACTCCGACAACAGCGGGACCCTCCTCCAGCACGCGGACGCGGCCATGTATCAGGCCAAGCACAAGGGCAAGAGTTCATACGCCCATTTTGCCCCCGAAATGACCGAGGTATCCCACGAACGGCTGCAAATGGAATCTCGCATGAGACGGGCCCTGGAGCTTAACGAGTTCGAACTGAACTTCCAGCCCATTGTCCACACAGATTCCGGTAATTTGTGTTCTGTCGAAGCCCTGCTGCGCTGGAACAATCCAACCATGGGCACGGTCATGCCTGACCGGTTCATTCCATTGGCTGAGGAAACCGGGCTTATCATTCCCATCGGCGAATGGGTTTTGGAAGAGGCGTGTAAAACGGCTGTTTCCTGGAAGGAAATCACAGGCCGGGATGTGGGAATTTCCGTCAACGTTTCGCCCCGCCAATTCCGGGATCCGGGCTTCACCGATATTGTCATGAGGGCCTTGTCCAACAGTGGGCTTGCCGCCAACCAGCTCGAGCTGGAAATAACCGAGCGCCTGATCCTCGACAACTCCATTGAGACCGCTGAAATACTACGCCAGCTTGACCGGGCCGGCATTCGTCTGTCTGTGGATGATTTCGGCACCGGTTATTCGGCGCTCAGTTACCTGAAGAGTTACCCTTTTGACACCCTGAAAATCGACAAATCCTTCGTGCAGGATGTCATGAAGGAACCCGAGGATGCCTCGCTGGTTCGCGCTATTATAAACATGGCCCACAGCCTCGGGCTGCGCGTGATAGCCGAAGGTGTCGAGGAAGAAGCCCAAACGCACTTCCTTAAACAGGAAGGCTGTGACTTTTCCCAAGGCTACTTCTACAGTCGCCCCCTGCCCGCGCGTGACTTTGAAAGCTGGCTCAAAACCAACCAGCGCGTACAGATCTGAACAGCAGGACCACCGGAACCATGGAAGCCAATATACTCGTCGTCAATTGCGGCAGTTCCTCACTGAAGCTTGCGGTGTTCGACCGCCTCCACAACAAGCTGGTTTCAGCTCTGGCCGAACGACTGAACACGGACGATGCCTTCGTAAACATCGCCCATGCCGACGAGCCAATCTCGTTGCCGGCAGGCGCCTCACATGAAACCGCTCTGCGGGCATTGATTGACGCTCTGAGGGATCGAGGAATTCTGGCTCAGGATCCGGCGGCAATTGGTCACCGTGTCGTTCACGGTGGCGAAACCTTTCGAGGAGCGGCACTACTGGATGACGACGCCATTGCGGCCATCGGGGAATGCGCAGGCCTGGCCCCCCTGCACAACCCGGTTAACCTGGCTGGTATCGCAGCGACGCGCACCCTTTATCCGAACGTTCCCCAGGTCGCCGTCTTCGATACCGCGTTTCATCAAACCCTGCCGCCCCGGGCTTTCCTCTATGCTTTGCCGGAAGCCTACTACCGTGACTGGGCGGTTCGCCGATACGGTTTCCATGGCACCAGTCACTATTTTATGTCCCGGGAAGCCGCTCGACTCCTGGGACTTACTCCCGCGACCACATCAATCATCTCTGCACACCTTGGCAATGGCTGCAGTATCAGCGCCATCCGGGACGGCATCAGTGTTGATACCAGTATGGGTCTGACGCCGCTGGAGGGCCTCGTCATGGGCACGCGTAGCGGGGACGTCGATCCCGGATTGTTTGATTACCTGGCAGGAAAAGGCGTCTCTGCGGCCGAACTTCACGAGGTCCTGAATAAACAGAGCGGTCTGCTCGGGTTGTCAGGTCAATCAAACGACATGAGATCCCTTTGCGAACTTGCCGAGCACGGACACAAGCCCTCGGAACTGGCGATCGACGTTTTCTGTTTCCGGCTAGCCAAATACATAGGCGCCATGATGGCCTCATTGACAGCGCTTGATGCCTTGGTATTTACCGGTGGTATTGGCGAAAACAGCTCGCAGGTAAGGCAACAGACGTTGAGCCACCTTCGGCTTCTGGGATTCGAGCTCGACCCGGAACTGAATCAATCCAACGGCCTTTACAGCGACGGTCGGATCGACAGTGCGGATTCCCGCTTCCCGGTACTGGTCATCCCCACCAACGAAGAGTTGGTGATCGCCCGAGAAGCACTTCGCCTCGCTGAAAAGTCTCAACCGGTGTGACGCCCCACCGATCAGGAATCTGATATGGCAAAAAGTCTCTTTATCGCACCAACCACCATGAACTCGGGCCTAACCTCTGTCTGTCTGGGCTTGCTCCGCGCCCTGGAACGGGTCGGCGTCAGTGTTGGTTTTTACAAACCTTTCCATCAATCAGTCCACCACGGGGAATCCATCCATAACGACGGCAAGGACACCTCGGTTGAATTTGTCAGGGCTCGCAGCAATCTCGAACCACCGGAACCCATCAATCTGAAACAGGCCCAGCACCTGATCAACCGGGGCAAATCTGACCAATTGATGGAAACCATCGTGGGTGAATACCAGAAAGTCGCCAGAGACTTTGATGTCGTAGTCATTGAGGGCCTGGTCCCGGACCGCAGCGAAGCCTACATTGCCCGGCTGAACGTCGAGGTTGCACGAAATCTGGGCTCCGAGGTGATCCTGGTGAGCACACCAGAGGATAGCGATGCCGAGGCGCTGGACGAAGAACTCGACTTTTCGGCAAGACTCTTTGCCGCCCCCTCCGACCCAGACGTCATCGCGGTAATCCTCAACAAGGTAGGCGAGCCCGAGCAGTCGGGGCTTTCGCTGCAACGTTCATCCACGCCGACGACCGGGATGGCGGACTACCGTAAGGAGTGCAAGGTGTTCAGTGAGAATCGCTTCCGGCTTCTGGCGGAGATTCCCTGGCAGCCCGAACTGTTGGCGCCCCGGGTATCTGATATAGCGCGCGAACTGGACATCCAGGTCCTCAACGAGGGGCAGATGCAGAGCCGTCGTGTCCAGAACGTCTCGGTCTGCGCCAGGACAATCCGAAACATGACTGAGACACTCAGACCAGGGACACTTCTAGTCACCCCCGGAGACCGCGAGGACATTGTTGTTACCACGGCCGTTGCGGCCCTGAATGGTGTCCCGCTGGCAGGCCTCATGTTGACGGGCGGTCTTATGCCGGACTCGCGAGTTATCGAACTGTGCCGGCGGGCTCTGGACACCGGATTGCCGGTTCTGGGTTCGGTTAACAACACCTATGAAACCGCACATATGCTGGCGAATCTCTCGGCAGCCATCCCGGTCGACGACCCGGACCGCATCGAGAAAGCCATGGAGATGGTCGCCACTCGAATCGATACCGACTGGCTCCAGAATCACCTGAAGGTCCAGCGTCAGAGCCGGCTATCACCCCCGGCATTCCGCCATCATTTGTCCGAACGCGCTCGCGCTGCCAACAAACGAATCGTTCTGCCGGAAGGCAGCGAACCGCGCACCATTCAGGCGGCGATCATATGCCACCAACGCGGGCTGGCCCGTTGCGTCCTGATTGGCGAAGCCTCCGAGATTCGCAACGTCGCAGTGTCCCACGGCTTAACACTGCCAGAGGACATGGAGATCATTGACCCGGCCGAGGTACGCAGTGCGTATGTCGCCCCCATGGTGGAGCTCCGCAAGCATAAGGGACTGGCTCCAGACATGGCCGAAGCCATGCTCGAGGACAACGTGGTGCTCGGTACGATGATGGTGGCCCAGGACGAGGCTGACGGCCTGGTCTCCGGTGCGATCCATACCACCGCCAACACCGTCAGACCTGCCCTGCAGCTGATCAAGACCCATGAACACGCCCGGGTGGTGTCTTCGGTCTTCTTTATGCTGTTGCCGGACCAGGTTGTCGTCTATGGCGACTGCGCCATCAACCCCGATCCCAATGCCGAGGAGCTGGCGGATATTGCCATTCAGAGTGCGGAATCGGCGGAAGCCTTCGGCATCGAACCGGTGGTGGCCATGATCAGCTACAGTACAGGCGAGTCCGGAACCGGACAGGATGTCGACAAGGTACGCGAAGCGACCCGTATTGCCCGGGAGCGCCGCCCGGACCTGCTCATCGACGGGCCACTGCAATACGATGCCGCTGCCATCGAGAGCGTTGCCAAAAGCAAGGCCCCGGACAGCGAGGTGGCGGGAAAAGCGACGGTCTTTGTATTTCCGGACCTGAATACTGGCAACACGACTTACAAAGCGGTTCAGCGCAGCGCCAATGTCGTCAGCATTGGCCCCATGCTTCAGGGCCTCAGGAAACCCGTTAACGATTTGTCCCGCGGTGCCCTGGTGGAGGATATCGTATTCACCATCGCACTGACCGCAGTCCAGGCACAGCAGGTCGCCGCTGTGAAATCGAAATGAACAGGGCCGGGTAATCCGGCCCTGAATTACCGCTTGAGGCTCTTCTGGCGGGTTTTCTTGATCCGCCGCCCCTTCTTGAGGTCGTTATCTTTCTTGACCTTCTGCCGGGGCGTAAGCCTGTCGACCTTGCCCGCGAACGGGTTCTCGCCCGATTTGAACTCGAACCGGATGGGGGAGCCCGTTACGTTGAGAACCTTGCGAAAGGTATTTTCCAGATAGCGTTTGTAAGCCCCTGGCAGGGCATCAACCTGGTTACCATGCACAACGATGACCGGCGGATTTGAGCCGCCCTGGTGCGCAAAACGAAGCTTGATTCTGCGCCCGTGAACCATGGGTGGTTGATGCTGGGCCACGGCGTCCTGAAGAATTGCCGTCAGTCGGTTGGTCGGCCATTTGGCCATGGCGGACTCGAAACAGGCCTGCACAGAGTCGTACATAACCCCGACCCCGGAGCCATGAAGCGCTGAAATGTAGTGTTTGTCGGCGTAATCCAGAAAGTCCAGGCGGCGCTGGACCTGCTCCTTGACCCGGGCACGGTCTTCCGGATCCATCCCATCCCATTTATTGACAGCGATGACCAGCGAGCGGCCGGCGTCCAGAACAAAACCGATGAGGTGAAGGTCCTGGTCCACCAACCCTTCCCGGGCATCTATGACCAGGATAACAACATGCGCATCGTCTATGGCCTGCAGGGTTTTGATGATCGAAAATTTCTCGACCGTTTCCCGAACATTTTTCCGCCTACGGACGCCGGCGGTGTCAATCAGGGTATATTCGTGCCCCTGTCGCTCATAGGGAATGTAGACGCTGTCCCGGGTAGTACCCGGCATGTCATACACCACGACCCGGTCCTCGCCCAGCATGCGATTGACCAGGGTCGATTTACCCACATTAGGACGACCTACGACGCCAATCCGGATGCCGGGGTACCGATCCGCCCGATCCGCCTCCTCTCGCTCTTCCTCTGACGGCAGCAGCAGTTCGAGCATGGAACGGATCCCCCGATTGTGGGAGGCCGCAATCAGAAAGGTGGAGTCGAAGCCAAGGCTGTAGAAATCCGCTGCCGCGATGTCGGGGTCCTGGCCGTCTGTTTTGTTAACCACCAGGTGAGCCTGTTTGCCCGAGCGCCGGAGGTGATTCGCTATGGATTCATCACCCGCCGTCAGGCCGGAGCGGCCATCCACCAGGAACAGCACAATGTCGGCTTCTTCCACCGCCTGCAGAGACTGTCTGGCCATCTCTGCATCCAGCCCCTGTTCGTCGCCGGTCAAACCACCGGTATCGATAACAATAAACCGCTGGCCCTCGTAGTTGCCCTCGCCATACTTCCGGTCACGGGTCAGTCCCGGAAAATCCGCGACCAGGGCGTCCCGGGACCGGGTCATCTGGTTAAACAGGGTTGACTTGCCAACATTCGGGCGGCCGACAAGGGCAATTACTGGGGTCATAATAAATCGCTATGCAAAAAGGAAAACAGCCCGGCATCTGTACCGGGCTGAAAGGTATTCATTCGATGGGCCGGATCCTGAGAACCGCCATGTCTCCGCTGTTACCGAAGACGAGCAGGTTACCATTGCTCAGCCGCTGTGCCGGTACGCGTATACCCTCATCATCGAATTCGAACTGCCCCTGGAAGCTGCCATCTTCCCGGGAGAGGATGTGCAGGTAACCCTCGAAATCGGCAGTAACAAGGTAATCTTCCACCACCATGGGCTGGGTCAGCTGCCGCCAGGATAACCGATCCTGAACCCAGAGTTCCCTGCGGTCAGAGCCTCGCAACGCCACGATATCGCCGTTGGCGGATGCCAGATAGATTTCACCATCGCCAATCATCGGCGAATACAGGCTGGACGCCTTGCGGCTCCAGATCTCCTGCCCGGTGCGGATGTCCACCAGCGCCAGCTTGCCCTGGTAACCCACAACCAGCACTGCAGAATCGAGGACCAGAGGCTGGCCGGTAATATCGACCAGACGCTCCAGTTCCGTTCGTCCCTGGGGCTGCCCTACTTCGTATTGCCACAGCGGCTGGCCGGCCTCTGCACTCAGCGCAATGAGCTTACCATTGGCGAAGGATGCAAGGACCACGTCTCCCCCCACCAGAGGCGCAGCCGCAGCGCGAATCGAGAGGACCGGAACGACGCCGTCGTATTGCCAGAGTTTCTCACCGCTCTCGGCGTCAAATCCCAGCACCCGCCCATCGGTGGTCTGCGCAACCACCAGTTGGCCATTGGACTGGGGGGCAGCCAGGACTTCAGTTGGCAAGGCCGCACGCCACAGTTCTGTGCCGTCTTCCCGCGACAGTGCCAACAAATCGGCCTCTCGTGTCGCAAGGTAAAGCCGTTGACCGTCTCCGCCGACGCCGGCGAAGATCCGATCACTGAGTTCGGTCTGCCAGATCACCTTGCCATTTTCAGACTGGACCGCATAAACCTCACCATCCGCGGAGGCCGCATAGAGAAGATCACCGGCATTCAGAGGCGCGAGGTAGAGGAAGTCTTCGTCATGACCGTCTCCCACAGACATGCTCCAGACCTGCTTGAACTCTACCGAGCTTTCAATTTCCGGCAACGGAGCGGGTTGTTCAAAGGTGTCAGTGGAACTGCAACCGGCGAGCCCCATGACCGCGAGCAAGCCGCTCACAAGTCCGGCACGCACAAATCTGTTGCGATGGCGTCGCATCAGGCGTCCTCCCCGACACCGAGATCAGACAACTTGAGCTGCAAGACGCCGCTTCGACCCTGCTGACTTTGCTCTCGCGCTGTCAGATAAGCTTCACGTGCGCCCTCTTTATCGCCCTGGGCCAACAGGATATCTCCCCGAAGCTCCGAAAGAATTGCATCGAAAGCATCCGAATTTGATGCAGAGTCGATGGTGGCGAGCGCGTCCTCGTATTTTTTGGCATCGAACTGAGCGCGCGCCAGGCGGCTTCGAACGACCAGCGCCAAAGCCTCGTGCTCCCCGCTCTGCTCCAGCGCCCAAGAGAGGGAGTCAATCGCCGCCGCCGCATCGTCATCCATTAACTGCTGCTTGGCCAGGATCAGGTTACCGTACACTGCGTAGGCACTGCCGGCATAATCTTCCCGCAGTGTTTTCGCCACAAAGGCAACGGTGTCTCCGCTGTTTTCATCTGCCTGTTCACTGAAGGCATTCAGGAGGTTGGCGAACTGGTTCGCGGCTTCGGTGCGCTGCTGCGCTTGGTGGTTTTGCCAGGCCTGCCAGCCAAAAACGATGGCCAGGGCAGCACCGATACCGATTAGCAGAGAGCTGCCATTTTTCTTCCACCAGTCCTTAATCGCCTGGACCTGTTCTTCCTCGGTGCGCAGTTCAGCCATGTTGACTCCTGTAGTCGGATGCTTTGCTTTTGTTAAAGTTAGATTCAGTTCTTAAGCGCTTCAGCCAGTGCCGGTGCAAGCTCCTTCCAGGTGAGCTCTCGCTGAGGCTCATCTGAGCGCAGGGGTTTGAGGCCGGCGGTGCCGTTTGCCACCTCATTCTCACCGAGAATAACGGCGTAGCGGGCTCCGCTCTTATCGGCCTTTTTCATCTGGCTTTTAAAACTGCCGCCGCCGCAATGGGACACCACCACGGCTTCCGGCAACGCGACACGCAGCTCCTCCGCCAGAGCCAATGCGGGTGCCATGGCGCCCTCACCCATCGCCGTTACGTAGACGTCAGCATCGCTGTTTACATGCGCCGGAACGAGATCCAGGGTCTCGAGCAGCAGAATAAGCCGCTCCAGCCCCATGGCAAAGCCAACGGCCCGGGTTGGCTTGCCGCCGAGCTGCTCCACCAGTCCATCGTAACGCCCGCCGGCACAGACAGTACCCTGGGCGCCCAGGCTGTCGGTGATCCACTCGAACACGGTTTTGCCATAGTAATCAAGGCCGCGTACCAGCGCCGGGTTCACCGTATAGGCAATACCAGCGGCATCCAGCAGTTTACGCAACCTGTCGAAGTGAGCGCGGGATTCCTCGTCCAGATAGCTGTCAAGTTTCGGGGCGCCAGCCAGAATCTCCCGGGTCGACGGATCCTTGCTATCGAGGATGCGCAGCGGATTGCTCTGCAACCGGCGCTGGCTGTCCGCATCCAGATCAGACTTGTACTGATTAAGGTACTCAACCAGAGCCTGACGGTAGACCTTGCGGGCTTCCGACGTGCCAATGGAATTGATCTCCAGACGGGTATGCCCGGCAAGGCCCAGCTCTTTCCAGAGCCGGGCGGTAAGGACCAGCAGCTCCGCATCAATATCCGGCCCCGCCATGCCAAAACATTCCACGCCTATCTGGTGAAACTGGCGATAACGGCCCTTCTGCGGACGCTCATGGCGAAACATCGGGCCGGTGTACCATAAACGGCGGGTCTGATTGAACAGCAGACCGTGCTCTTCTGCAGCACGAACACATCCGGCCGTCCCCTCGGGTCTCAGGGTCAGGCTGTCGCCGTTACGGTCGTCGAAGGTATACATTTCCTTTTCGACGATGTCCGTAACCTCGCCGATGGAGCGCTTGAACAGTTCGGTCTGCTCGACGATAGGCATCCGGATTTCCTGGTACCCGTATTGGGAGAGCACCTTTCGTACGGTGTCTTCAACAAACTGCCAGACGGGCGTCTGTTCGGGCAGGATATCGTTCATCCCGCGAATTGCCTGAATCTTAGCCAAGTTAAACCCTTAAACGTATTTCGGAGTAATGATGTCGGAAAATCAGACGGGATCAGCTGCCCGAGCGGGCGATGATGGCGTCTTCCTCTTCCTTGCGCCGAGCAACTTCATCGCGAATCAGGCGTTCGAGGTCGTCGGTCAGCGTCGCGTTATCAAGCTTCTGGTTCGGTTTCCCTGCCATATAGAACAGGTTCTTCGGGCTTCCACCGGTCAGACCAATATCCGCTTCTTTGGCCTCACCCGGCCCGTTCACTATGCAACCAATGATGGCAACATCCATCGCCGTATTCACATCTTCCAGGCGAGCCTCGAGGTCATTCATGGTCTGGATGACATCGAAGTTCTGGCGGGAGCAGCTCGGACACGCGATGAAGTTAATGCCGCGGCTGCGCAGGCGAAGACTTTTCAGGATGTCATAACCAACCTTGATTTCCTGGACCGGGTCAGCCGCCAGGGAAACACGAATGGTGTCGCCGATACCGTCCATGAGCAGCATCCCCAGACCAATGGACGACTTCACGGTTCCGGAACGGAAGCCGCCGGCCTCAGTGATGCCCAGATGTAATGGCTGCTCAATCTGGGCCGCTATCTTACGGTAGGCCGCAACGGTCATGAACACTTCCGAAGCCTTCAGGCTTACCTTGAAGTCCTGGAAATCATGGCGGTCAAGAATGTCGATGTGACGCATCGCGGACTCGACCAGCGCATCCGGTGTTGGCTCTCCGTATTTCCGCTGGAGTTCCTTTTCCAGGGAACCGGCATTCACACCAATCCGGATCGGAATATTCCGGTCGCGGGCGGCACTGATGACCGCACTGACCCGATCTTCCCGGCCAATATTCCCGGGATTGATCCGAAGGCAGTCAACCCCGAGTTCTGCCACTCGTAGCGCAATTTTGTGGTCGAAATGAATATCCGCGACCAGGGGAACGGAAACCTGATCCCGGATTTTTCCGAAGGCTTCCGCGGCATCCATGCTCGGGACCGACACTCGAACGATATCGGCGCCAGCGTCCTGGAGCGCCCGAATCTGTCCGACGGTGGCATCCACATCACAGGTGTTGGTGTTGGTCATGCTTTGAACCGCAATCGGCGCATCGCCACCAACAGGTACGTTGCCCACCATGATCTGGCGGGATTTGCGTCTAACGATTGGGGACTCGTGTTTCATGCGTTACTGACCGATTTCAATTGGTTTCAAGTTTCAGATCGTCAGGGTAAATTCTGACCGATTATTTACGACAGGATAACCGCCCATGTCCACCGGCTCGCCCTGGAAACTGATCGAGCCAACGGCATCGACTGCGCCGATTACGACCCTGAGCGGCACCTCACCGGACACATCAATCTGGTCGCCACTCCGCTGCAATGAATTGACCAGGCGATTTCCGGCAGCATCGCTGACCTGTACCCAGCAATCACCGGTGAAGGTAATCTGCAACCTTCCGGTATCGGTCACTACCACCGGCTCAGCCGGATCCTCCAGTAGGGGGTCCGTCGTTTGGGTGACCACGGGGGCGGACTCAATCGGGTCCACCGTCCGGTCACTGGTCACTGAATCCTCGGCCATTGGCTCGAGCGGTTCGGTGGCCTGGGTCCCAGCCACCTCGTCCGTAACCTGCGCCGCGCCGTTCGAATCATCCGTCGCATTCTCCGGCTCGGGCTCGGAAGCAGGCTCTGCCGTCTCCTCTGTCTCCATGCCGGCGGCACCATCAATCTCGGGAGCAGCTGACTCCGTCCCGTTCCCGGATCCATTGTCTGCAGGCTCTTCCTGACCGGCCTTTTCCGCTACTCCGGATGGTGACACGGTTTCAGGCTGCGGCAATACGAAGGCGAAAACCAGATAGCCGGCAAGCCCCGCAACACACAACAACAGAGCCAGTTTGGCAACTCGACGTTTTCTCCGGCGCCGCCGCTCAATATCGACCAGTGGATGGGCCTCGAACTCCTGCTCACGCTCCTGGCGCATTGGCTCGAGTTCCCGGTCAAGATCGGCTATTACGTCGCTGGCTTCCAGCCCGACTTGCTTGGCATAAGCCCTGACGTACCCTTTCAGGAAGAGTTCACTGTCAATCTTCTTGTAGTCCCCTGCCTCGATTGCCTGAATAACAGCCGGCCTCAGATGCTGGGCCTTGGCAACGTCGTCGGCACTCAGGCCTCTCTGTTCACGTGCACGCTGCAGTTGCTGCCCTACAGGATCACTGCTCGTTGGCTGGGAGGTTTCTTCACTAGTCATTAGAAATCAGCACCTTATATTGTTGGTATTCGACTGACTCCGGGAAATTATTCTTAAGCTGCAGTGCCAGGCTGGCTTCCTGGTTGCGGTTATCCAGATGACGGGCGATCCGGATGCCCGTCAACAAACTTTCAGGTGAGTGACGAAGACGGTCGTTTCTCTGCATCATTGAGGCAAGTCGGGTATAATAGCGCGCGGCTGCATCGTAATCTCCCTGATCTGCCAACACGCGCGATAGCGCTAGCAAGGAGCGGGCGTCGCCCCTGGACAACTCCACAGCGCGGCGATATGAGTTCGCTGCATTATCGAGTTCGTCCAGGCGTTCCTGGGTCATCCCCAGGTTGAAAAAGACTGAGCCCCTCTCCTTGTATTCGGTGTCCCGTGACGCTGCCCGAAACTGGTCCCGTGCCTCCTCGATACGACCCTGTCCGTAAAGAAACGCGCCATAGTAAACGCGGGCACGGGTGTACCCCTGATCTGTCGCGATGGCCTGTTTAAAACTGGACTCGGCAAGCTCGGCTTCGCCCTCGGCGTTGTATACGAGGCCCATTGCGGCCTTCGCTGCAGGGCTGTCGGCGTCCAGATCGAGTGCACGGTCAAGATGATGACGGGCGCGGTCGAGGTTACCCTGACCAATATAGGCAGTGGCCAGCTGAACGTAATCCTCCACCGCTTCCTGGCGGTCCGCCTCACGGGAGAAGCGACTGTCGGTGGTCGTGACGCAACCTGTGACAAACAACGCGGCTAACATCAGCGCCGCGACAGAAAAACGCCAGCTCGTCGATCTATAGGTCACAGTTTCGCATTCCTCGCTTCAACTCGTTGTCGGTGCCTTATCAGGGATTAACCTGCTGGACCTCGATGTATCGTTTGCTTCGACGGGTACGATCCTCAACCCTGCCCACCAACTGGCCGCATGCCGCATCGATGTCATCGCCACGGGTCGTTCTGATGGTAGCTATGTATCCGGCTTCATTAAGAACCGCCTGGAACCGGCGGGTTGCATTCATGCTCGGCCGACGGAAATCGCTTTCCGGAAAAGGATTGAAGGGTATCAGATTGATCTTGCAGGGAAGATCCCGAAGCAGCACCGCAAGTTCACGGGCGTGTTCCGGTTGATCGTTCATTCCCTCAATCACGGTGTATTCGATGGTGGCCTTGCGCTTGTCTGGTAACCGGGCGAAGTATCGCTTGGTGGCCGCAAGCAGCTCCGAAATCGGATACTTTTTATTGAGCGGTACCAACTTGTTACGGAGTTCATCATTCGGGGCATGCAGGGAAATAGCCAGTGAAACATCGGTAACTTCCGCCAGACGATCAAGTGCCGGAACGACCCCGGATGTGCTCAGGGTGACCCTGCGCTTCGAGATGCCGTAAGCCAGATCCTCCATCATGAGATTCATGGCATCGACAACGTTGTCAAAATTCAGGAGGGGCTCACCCATCCCCATCATGACCACATTGGTAATGGGACGATCCGGGCCCGGCTCAAATGGCATGAAGGCCTTGCGCGCAACCCACACCTGGCCGATTACCTCGGCTGCGGTCAGATTACGGTTGAAGCCCCGTTTACCGGTCGAGCAGAACGTACAGTCCAGGCTGCACCCGATCTGCGAGGAGACACAGAGCGTTCCACGCTCGCCATCGGGAATCAGTACTGTCTCAACACTGTTGCCGTTGTCCATGCGCATTACCCACTTGCGGGTACCGTCCTTGGACGTCTCGTCATAGACCACTTCAGGGCCACGAATTTCAGCAACCTGCTTGAGTTTTTCCCGGAGCGCCTTGCTCATATTGGTCATTTGATCGAAGTCATCAGCCCCACGCTGATGAATCCACTGCAAAACCTGAGTGGCACGAAAACGCTTTTCCCCCAGGGTCTCGAAGAAAGCCTCAAGCTTGGCTTTCGGCATCCCCAGAAGATTGGTTTTTTCAGCGGCCGCTGTCATTTTATAACCTCGATCAGATAACCAATTCGGGGGCAGGCCAACAACGACCGCCCCCGATCAACAGGATCAACCGCGCGGGCAGATCTCGTTGTCATTGAAAAAGTACGCGATTTCACGCTCAGCTGACGCCGCAGAGTCAGAGCCGTGAACGGCATTTGCGTCGATAGAGGAGGCAAAGTCCGCGCGAATGGTGCCCGCGTCTGCTTCCTTCGGGTTAGTTGCACCCATCAGATCACGGTTCTTGAGGATTGCGCCCTCGCCTTCCAATACCTGAACAACCACGGGACCGGAAGTCATGAACGCCACCAGGTCATTGAAGAAGGGGCGTTCTTTGTGTTCGGCATAAAAACCTTCAGCCTGTTGCTGGGTCAGGTGCATCATCTTGGCAGCGACGATGTTCAATCCAGCCTTTTCAAAACGGCTGTAAATTTCGCCGATCACGTTCTTGGCAACTGCGTCGGGCTTGATAATTGAGAGCGTGCGCTCATTCGCCATGGTGTTTCTCCACTAGGGTTCAGGTTAAAATTCCGGCCTGCGATTATACGCAGTCCAAGGGCAACTGCCTACCGCACTGCACGCAGTCGGCTAACAACATCAACTATTTGCGAACTGGCAAAAGCCACTTCCTCGGCCGTGGTAAACCGGCCGAAAGAAAAACGCAGCGCCCTGTGGGCCTGCTCGTCGCTCAAACCAATTCCACGCAGGACAAACGATGGTTCGATCGTGGCCGAAGCACAGGCTGATCCCGACGAGACGGCCAGATCCCTTAGACCCAGCATCAGGGACTCCGCCTCGACTCCGTCAAAGGAAAGATTCACGATGCCTGGCACGCGAAACTCGGCGCTACCGTTCAGACTGACACCATCCAGACCTTCGAGGCCGCCAAGGAAAGAGGTCCGCAGGCGTTCCAGCTCTTCCACATCCGACTCAAGGTACTCCTGGGCAATGGAGAATGCCTTACCCATGCCCACTATCTGATGCGTCGGCAAAGTCCCGGAGCGCATGCCTCGCTCGTGTCCACCGCCATGAATCTGAGCTTCGATACGCACATCCGGTGAACGTCTCACATAAAGCGCCCCGACACCCTTTGGACCGTAGACTTTGTGCCCGGACAACGACATCAGATCGACCGGCATTGCCGTAACATCGACTGGCATTTTGCCGACTGCCTGGGCTGCATCGACGTGAAAGAGCACACCTCGCTCACGAAGTTCGCGACCAATGGCGGCAACATCGGTCACACATCCCAGCTCGTTGTTGACCAGCATGAGACTGACCAGAACCGTATTGTCCCGTAAGGCATCGGTCACCTGATCCGGATGAATTCGACCATCCCGGTCCGGTGTCAGCCAGGTCACGTCCGCGCCATGCTGTTCAAGCCATTTACAGGTATCCAGCACGGCTTTGTGCTCGATGGATGAGGTCACGATGTGGACGTCAGTTCGTCCGGCAACCGCACCCTTGATGGCAAGATTGTCCGACTCAGTGGCGCCGGAGGTCCAGACAATCTCTCTGGGATCAGCGTGGATCAGTTGGGCAACTTCACGACGCGCCGCCTCAACGGCAGCCTCCGCCCTCCAGCCAAAGGCGTGTGATCGTGATGCCGGGTTCCCAAAGATCCCATCGGGCGTCAGGTATTTAACCATTTCTTCGGCGACAGACGGATCAACGGGCGTCGTCGCCGCATAATCCAGATATACGGGCTTTTTCATGGTATCAAGGAGTATTATTTCAGGCCGGCGCCTGGTCAGACAGGCGTTCGGTATTAATCGTTTCAGAGCCGTTGTCAGACTGACGGCGGTTCTGCCGGTCCGCAACCTGGCGGATTTCATGCTTCTTCATCAGGTCGCCGAGGCTGATTTCACTCAGGAACTGATGAATCTGGTCACTCAGATCAGACCAAAGGTGGTGGGTCAGACACTTCTCGCCTTTCTGACAGTCCCCTTTGTTGCCACATCTCGTGGTGTCCAGAGACTCGCTAACGGCATCCACAACTTCCGCTATGAACACCTGCCCGGCCTCGCGGCTCAGACGATAACCACCGCCGGGACCACGAATACTGACCACCAGATTCTGTCGGCGCAGACGGGAGAAGAGCTGTTCCAGGTAGGAAAGTGAGATTTCCTGACGGGCTGAAATATCGGCAAGACTCACCGGCCCCTGGTCTCCGTGCAGAGCCAGGTCCAGCATTGCCGTGACGGCATAGCGGCCTTTGGTGGTCAGCTTCATGGCATCAGCCCCGTGATGGGATTGAATCTCGAAATACAGCAGCGAGTATGAATTGACCCACTAATTCAGTCAAGTATTCACCCCCGGGGCTCCTCGCTCTCATCACGAACGCAATCAAAATCTTCTTCCTGCAGCGGCGGCAATTCACCGTTCTGGTATTCGATGTTTACCTTGCGCAGGGCCTTGCACATGTTCTCAATGCGGTCGTCCACTGCGTGCATGTGGTCCAGGAGGGAGCGCACGGCGCGCGCAACGGGATCGGGCATCTCTTCCGTAACACCATAGGCATCGAAGCCCATGCGCTCTTCCATTTCCTTGCGGCGCACATCATCATCTTCACTCGGGCGCTTGACGATGATTCGCCCGGGAATGCCGACAACAGTGGCCCCGGCCGGTACCGCCTTGGTTACCACCGAATTGGAACCGACCTTGGCGCCCGCTCCCACTTCAAATGGTCCGAGAATCTTGGCGCCGGCACCCACGACCACTCCGTCGCAAATGGTCGGGTGCCGTTTACCCTTATTCCAGCTCGTGCCACCCAGAGTAACCCCCTGGTACAGGGTCACATCGTCTCCGATAACGGTCGTCTCACCAATAACGACCCCCATGCCGTGATCAATAAAGAACCTTCTGCCAATGGTCGCCCCCGGATGGATTTCGACTCCGGTCAGCCAGCGGGCGATCGTGGAAATTGTGCGGGCAATCCACTTGAGACCGAATCGCCAGAGTCTGTGAGCAAGCCGGTGAAACAGGAGGGCATGAAGGCCTGGATAGTTGGTCAGCACCTCGAAAGTGTTCCGGGCCGCCGGGTCCCGATGAAAAACGCTGTTGATGTCTTCCCTTAAACGCTCAAACATGGCCATTATCCTGCCCCGTCGCCTTCGAATCGGCCTCGGTTATTTTACTGTCAGCCTTGGCGCCAGCAGCTTTCTGCACTGACGTCAGTATGCCTCTGAGTATATTGATTTCCATCTGGTCCAGTCTCGCGCGCTGGAACAGTCGCCGCAAGCGCGTCATAAGCTGGCGTGGATTTTCCCTTCGGTGAAAATCCACATCCACCAGTACCTGCTCAAGATGGCCAAAAAAGCCTTCCACGTCGTTGACGGGTGCGGGAGGAACATCCCATCCCGGATCGCCAGGCGCCGTCATGGGTTTTAAGTATGGGCTTCCCTCACCACCTTCAAGGCTACGCAGAAAATGCATCCTTAATTCGTAGCACATGACCTGGACGGCCATCGCCAGATTCAGAGAGCTGTAATCCGGATTGGACGGTATATGAATGTGGTAATGACAGCGTTGCAGTTCCTCGTTACTCAGGCCATGATTCTCCCGACCAAATACCAGCGCGACTGGGCCGTTGGTCGCATTTTCCGAGGCCGCCACAGCTGCTTCCGGAGGCGCAATAACCGGCCAGGGCACTTTCCGCCCCCGGGCACTGGTTCCCATTACCAGAACGCAGTCCGCAAGCGCCTCGTCCAGGGACGAAACAACGTTTGCCCGATCCAGCACATCAGAAGCGCCCGAGGAACGGGCGTAAGACGCCTCGTCCGGGAAAGAGTTCGGGTTGACCAGCCACAGATTCCCGAGGCCCATATTTTTCATGGCACGAGCCACCGCACCAATGTTGCCTGAGTGAGAGGTCTCGACCAGAACGATTCGGATCTGATCCTGAAATGAGTCAGTGCCCTCCAGGGGAAGTGCCGGCTTGTGCATTGAGTATGGGTCCAGACTGATTTAATTGAGGCGGGCATGATAGCAGAAAACCAACGCGTCCCGCCCGTCCGGAGATGCCGTAATCCTTTGGTATCCGTGCTATTGCTAAGTCAAAAAACATACAAGCGCCCTGATCTTTTGCTATGATACCCGGCCTTCACACACCCGGATAATGAACACTCAGATGCAACCAGCTATTAAAATGGCCCTGCGCGTCGCGCGTCAGGGGTCCGATTATCTGAAAGCCCATTTCGAGCGCCAGGAGCCCGCCGGTAAGGACGACGAAGAACGCCGCCGTCAGCTGGATCGGGTCGAGGAGTCAATTTACGACAACTTTGCGGAGCAACTCGAAAAGGCCTACAAGGACCATAGCATCGCCCCTCTGAACGAAGCGAATGCAGGAACCAGCGAGAGAAGCTGGCACGTTTTCCCGGTTCTTGGTCGCGAAAACTTCCTGAGGGGCATCCCGGAGTTTGCCCTCGCCCTGGCCCAGAAAAAGAACAACCGCACCGAAAACCTTCTGGTGATCAACCCGGTAACCGGCGAAGAATACTCCGCCAGCCGCGGACACGGGGCGGCACTGAATAGCCGTCGGGTTCGGACGTCCGACATCAAGCACGCCAACAAGGCTGCAATTGCCACTAACCTGCTGGATCAGGCGCGCAGAAGCGAAGACACTCAACTGTGGGGCGAAATGGCCTCCGTCCTTGCCCGTGAATCTGCGATGTTCCGCACTTCTGGCTGTGTGGTTCTGGATATTGCCCGCGTATCTGCCGGCAACCTGGACGCAGCCGTCATCTTCCGCCCGGAGATGGTAGATCTGGATCTAGGCGTAACGATGGCCATGGAATCAGGCGCCCTGACCGGCGACTTCTCCGGCAACCCCTCAACTGGCAGTGCCCGCCAATTGGTAGTGGCCAATCCCAAGCTGTTCCGGGAAGTCCTGAAATCACTTCACCCGTTCCGGGGGCGTCTGCCCCGCTGATCGACCAGCAAGCAGCCATAAAAAAACCGCCTTCCCAAGGGAATGGCGGTTTTTTTGTTTCCGGTGATCCAGTTACATCCGGTTCAGCCACTCTGGGGGTTGTTCCTCTTCTTCTGCATCAGCGGCTCCCTCTTTCGCCGGGAGCATCAGGTCTTCCCGTGATACACCAAACGCAATCAGCAGGTTCGCAGACACATAAATGGAGGAGTAGGTACCAACAATCACACCGATAATCAACGCCAGCGCGAAGTTATTGATGGCCTCACCGCCAAACAGGTACAACGCAAACAGAACGACGAGAGTCGTACCGGAGGTATTGATTGTTCTGCTGATGGTCTGGTGGATCGAGGTATTGATCACGTGCCAGGAATCACCCACCCGCATTTTTCGGAAGTTTTCCCGAATCCTGTCGGCCACAACAATGGTGTCGTTCAGGGAGTAACCGATCACCGCCAGCAACGCCGCCAGTACCGTCAGATCGAAGGTCCACTGGAACAGGGCAAACACACCCAGAACAATGATCACGTCGTGCGCCAGTGGCAGGACAGAGGCAATACCGAACTTGAACTGGAAGCGCATACCGACGTAGATCAGCACTACCGCCAGCGCAAGCAGAAGCCCGAGACCACTGTCTTCCCTCAACTCCTCGCCAACCTGAGAGCCGATGAACTCGGAGCTGATAAGCTCGAGATTTGCGCCTCCAGCGGTCAGCGCGTCAGTCACCTCGCCCCCCAGTTCGTCATTACCAGCCTCGGCGAGTCGAACCAGAACCGTAGTGTCGGCACCAAAGTTCTGTACTACGAACTGCTCGTAGCCTGCCTCATTCAGCGTGGAACGAATTTCATCCAGTTGCGGCGCCTCGGCATACTCGAATTCCACTGACGTGCCGCCGGTGAAATCCATACCCAGGTTCAGGCCCCGAACTGCCAGCAACACGACGGAGGCAACCAGCAGCGTGATCGAGAGAACGGAAGCGAGCTTCCGGAACCCCATGAAATCAAATGGTTTATTCTCTTGCTCAGACATTTGCCAGCTTTCCTCCGATCGACAACTTCTCGATCTTTCGACCGCCATATACAAAATTCACGATGCTGCGACTGACCATAAGGCCGGAGAACATCGAGGTCAGGATACCCAGACACAGGGTAACGGCGAACCCTTTTACCGGGCCGGAACCCATGGCAAACAGGATTACCGCGACGAGCAGGGTCGTAATATTGGCATCGAAAATGGACACGAAGGCCCGGGAATACCCGGCACTGATGGCCGACTGGGGCGGAACCCCTGCCTTGAGCTCCTCCCGTATGCGTTCAAATATCAGGACGTTGGCATCGACCGCCATACCCACCGTGAGTACGATACCAGCGATGCCCGGAAGCGTGAGCGTTGCCGACAGGATGGACATGCAGGCAATGAGCAGCATCAGGTTGAGGGTGAGCGCCACGTTGGCGACCAGACCGAACCCCCGGTAGTAAACCAGCATGTATAGGAGCACCAGCCCGAAGCCGAGTGCTACGGACATCACGCCGGCATCAATGTTTTTCTGGCCGAGGCTCGGCCCAATTGTGCGTTCCTGCACAAAATACATCGGTGCGGCCAGCGCGCCTGCGCGCAGCAATAGGGCCAGCTCTGCGGCTTCCGGAATGGAATCCAGGCCGGTGATACGGAAACTGCTTCCGAGTGCTGACTGGATCGTGGCCAGGCTGATGATGCCCTTCTCCACAACCCGTTTGTCGACAGACGTCATTTCACCGTCGACCATCCGGTTTTCCGTTTCCGTGCGGAATTCAATGAATAGCACAGCCATGCGGCGCCCGATCGCGTTCCGGGTCGCACGGTTCATCTGGTCTCCACCGACAGAATCCATCGTGATGTTGACCTGAGGCTGACCATTCTCGTCAAACGCCTGCTGGGCGTTCGCGACATTATTACCGGTTGTGATGACGTCACGCTCAAGACGCGCGGTGCGCCGGGGGTTGTCGCGGAAGCCAAATTCCTCGACCTCACTGGCCGATGCGTCCTGACGCGCCTCCAGGCGAAACTCGAGATTTGCAGTCGCGCCCAACACTCGCTTGGCCTGGGCTGTATCCTGAACCCCTGGCAACTCAACGATAATCCGGTCGGCGCCCTGGCGCTGAACAAGCGGCTCGGCAACGCCAAGCTCATTGACGCGGTTGCGGATCGTGGTGAGGTTCTGCTCGAGGGCATATTCCTGGATGGATTTCACCTCGGCCTCTGACAGCGACAATACGATCTGACGCTCGCCGTCCACGGTTCTCTCATCCATCAGAAACTGGTTGTACTGGTCACGGATCAGGTCAAATGCCTCGGCACGGGGTTGTTCGTCGCGGAAGGTAAGAACGATCTGCCGCTGACCCTCTACGTCACCGCCGCGATAGCGGATCCGCTCTTCCCGAAGATCACCCTTGATCTGGCTGGAAAGGGCTTCCAATCGCGTGTTCAAAGCCGTTTCCATATCCACCTCCAGCAGGAAGTGGACGCCACCGCGCAAATCGAGGCCCAGTTTCATCGGACCGGCGCCAAGACTTTTCAGCCACTCCGGGGTCGAAGGTGCCATGTTCAGTGCAACCAGATAGTCGTTGCTCAGTGCCGACTGAACAATCGGACGGGCCTGAAGCTGATCCTCGCCACTGGTAAGACGAATCAATGCATCCCGGTCCTGAAGCGTACTGCTTTTTACCTCAATGCCCTCCGATTCCAGCGCTTTGACCGCGCGATCGAGAACGGTTGAGTTGACCTCGGTACTGCTGCGAGCACCGGTGATCTGGATGGCGTAATCGTCAGGAAAAAGGTTGGGCAAGGCGTAGATAAATCCGATCACGAGCGCGACCAGGATGACCAGGTTTTTCCAAAGCGGATACTTGTTCAGCATGGGATCCCTTTTAGCCGACCCGAAGGTCGGCATGGTGTTTCAGCCAGAAAAAATCAGTCCGTCAGGTTACGGACTCCGGCTCAGATGTCCTTCAAGGTGCCTTTCGGCAGAGCAGCGGCAACGGCTACTTTCTGCACCTTGATTTCTACGTTGTCGGCGATCTCTACCACGATGAAATCGTCGGTTACCTTGGTGATTTTGCCGGCAACACCACCGGACGTAACAATTTCATCACCCTTGTTCAGGCCGGACATCAGTGCCTTGTGCTCTTTGGCACGCTTTGACTGCGGACGCCAGATCAGGAAATAGAAAATCAGGATGAAGCCGGCGAAGAAAATCACCTGACCCATGACACCCATACCCTGCGCTCCCGGGTCCTGGGCCATGGCCAGTGCAGGCATAAGTGCCAGAAGGCCGGCTACGAGCAATTTGATTGATTTCATTGAGTATCTCCGTTGGTTTTTAAGAAATTCAGTCGGCACCGAGCGGCGGCACTGTTTCGCCGCGCAGTGCATAGAAGTCGGTTACAAAGTCGGACAATGTACCTGCTTCAATGGCCCCACGCAATCCAGCCATGAGGTTCTGATAGAACCTCAGGTTATGAATCGTATTCAACTGCGATCCGAGCATTTCTCCACACTTATCCAAATGATAGAGATAACTCCTCGAAAAGTTCTTACAGGTATAGCAGTCACAGCGCTCGTCCAACGGGGCCGTGTCGTGACGATGCCGGGCATTGCGGATCTTGACGATCCCAGTGGAGGTGAACAGGTAACCGTTCCGGGCGTTCCGGGTCGGCATGACGCAATCGAACATGTCCACGCCCCGACGAACCGCTTCGACCAGGTCTTCCGGCCGTCCAACACCCATCAGGTAGCGAGGTTTGTCCTCTGGCATTTTCGGCGGAAGATGATCCAGAATCCGGATCATGTCTTCTTTCGGCTCCCCGACAGACAGACCACCAATGGCATAACCGTCAAAGCCGATATTGGTCAACCCCTCCAGGGACTGGTCGCGCAGGCCCTCGTACATGCCACCCTGGACAATACCAAACAACGCCGCCGGGTTCCCCTCATGGGCCAGCTTGCTGCGCTCGGCCCAGCGCAGGGAAAGCTCCATCGAGTCCTTGGCCTGGCGTTCGGTCGCCGGGTAAGGCGTGCATTCGTCGAAGATCATCACGATGTCGGAGCCAAGGTCACGCTGGACCTGAATGGCAATTTCCGGTGACAGCTTTACCGGCGAACCATCAACCGGTGACCGGAAAGTCACCCCTTCTTCCGTAATTTTCCGCATGTCGCCAAGACTGAACACCTGGAAACCACCGGAATCGGTGAGGATGGGACCGTTCCATTGGGTAAAATCGTGAAGGTCACCGTGGGCCTTGATTACCTCTGTCCCGGGACGCAGCATCAGGTGAAACGTGTTACCGAGAATGATTTCGGCGCCGATTTCGTGGATGTCCCGGGGCAGCATGCCCTTCACCGTGCCATAGGTGCCTACCGGCATAAACGCTGGAGTCTCGACCGTGCCACGGGGAAAAGTAAGCCGGCCACGACGCGCCCGGCCATCTTCTCCAAGCTTTTCAAAGGACATGAAACAGGACTGGCTCAAAGTGACTCCCCGGTGTTATCTGAGGTTGAATTGTAGGTGGTGTCGGAAGCACCGAGCAGCATACCCCGGCTTGGCTCCTGACAGGTGATAAACATGGCATCGCCATAGCTGAAGAAACGGTACCGCTCCCCGACAGCCTCTGCATAGGCATCCATAACATTACGGAAACCGGCAAAGGCACTGACCAGCATGATCAGGGTCGATTCGGGCAAATGGAAATTGGTCACGAGGACATCCACGGTCTGGAACCGGTAACCCGGACTGATGAAGATATCGGTTTCACCCTGGAACGCCCGCAGACGACCTCCCCGGCTGGCCGACTCAAGGGAGCGGACGGACGTTGTTCCCACCGCAACGACCCGGCCACCCCGGGCCCTCGTCCGCTCTACAGCGTTCACAGTTGCCTGGGGAACCTGGACCACTTCGCTGTGCATCACATGATCATCAATCCGGTCCACACGCACGGGCTGAAAGGTACCTGCACCCACATGCAGCGTGACAAACGCAGTCTCAATCCCCTTGGCGCGAATCGTTTCAAGCAGCGCGTCATCGAAATGCAGGCCGGCCGTGGGTGCCGCAACGGCGCCTGCCTCCCGGGCATAGACGGTCTGGTAGCGTTCACGATCCGTGGATTCGTCCGGACGATCGACGTACGGCGGCAGCGGCATGTGACCGATGCGTTCGAGGACCTCAAGCACGGACTCCGACGTCTCGCAGACGAGCTGGAACAGTGCCTCGTTACGACCGACCATACGCATGAAGGTGCCGTCCTCAAGGATCACCGCCTGGCCTTCCTTCAGCGCCTTGGAAGCGCGCACATGCGCAATGATCTCGTGGTCGCCGGTGACCCGTTCGACGAGTATTTCGACCTGCCCGCCGGTTTCTTTCTTTCCGAACAGGCGCGCCGGGATCACCCGGGTGTCGTTGAACACCAGCAGGTCACCCGGTTGAAGCAGCTCGGGCAGGTCGGTGAACTGCCTGTGTGCAGTCTCACCGGACAATCCGTCCAAGCATAACAGGCGTGACGCAGTGCGCTCCCTGAGCGGATACCGGGCGATCAGCTCGTCCGGCAAATCAAAGTGGAAATCAGAGACGTTCATAGAAAGGAATGTCGAGGCGCGACAGCAGTTGTGAAAAAGAATGCGGAATTTACCACGGAATGCGTCTCGCCTGAACAACCAGAACGTTTATTCTGGTTTCGGACTGCGTCCCGCGGTGCCGATATACAGGTAATTGCTGCGCAAATTCCGGTACGAGCCCGGCGGCGTGATGTTCTGCACGGAGATCACCAACCCGGGCTTGCTGGCGGAAGTGAACCGGGTTGCCAGCCCGAGGTAGTTACCATCTCGTTCCCGGGTAACGGTTTCCTTCTGCCAGTCACTTCCCACACATTCCTCAACAAAAGCCAGGCTGTTCTGATACCTTTGCTCGGCAACCTCCTCCACGGGCGTATTGGCGGAACAGACGTACGCACTGTCGCCACCCGCCCACAACCAGACCTCGCAATGCCCTTTCACCAACTCCTCCCTGGCCCTGAACAGCGTGAACGAGTCAAAATCATTGCGCGCCCCCCGATAACTCGCAAAGCCGTTATCAAAATCCGCAATGATTGATTGCAGGCTTTCACACGGATCGGAAACCCCCAGAGATAAACGCGAATCGCTTGCACAACCGGTCATACCCAATGACACGGCAACGTATAGCCATCTTGGGAGAATCGCGTTCATTTTTGCTCCGCCGCATGGGGCAGGGTTTTCCTCAGCGCTTTCACGACAACCTTGCCAAAATCCCTGGCCGCCGCATCGAGGGAATCGGGATTAACCGTGTTTGAATAAAGCTGCCAGACGGGATTGCCGGAAACCGAATCGAAGAGCGTGGATTTCAGTACGTAGTTTGTGGTTTCTTCAAAGGACGGTGGCACCACCGTGGTGTCCATGTAAGTGGTGGATGCCAGCGGACCGATTGAAGTGACGATCGGCTGATAAACCACCTGCTCAGGCACGTAACGGGATTCACGGTTCTTCCGGATCAGCGAAACCACCAGAACACCGTCGTACCCACCCTCTCTCGCATCCTCCGCGACCAGTTTCTGAAGTTCGCTGGGGTTCTCCCAGGGGACGGCGGCATTCGGCTCCTGGAACCGGCTGGCCTCAAACTCACTCTTATTCATCTCTGCCACCAACTCGGACTCGACCGCGGCTCGAACCCGCTCCTTTTGGGTGACCGCAAACACAAGAATCCGCTTGTAGGTCTTATCGACTTCGGGGACGGCTTCTATGCGCTGAACCTCGGTGATTGAACCGGCGCACCCCGCCAAAAGCGCGACAATAAAAAGGTAGGCAATTTTCAACATGTCGGTCCCTCTCAAGTGTTCGCTGCTTTCCCTACAACACACGTCTGTTAAAGATAGATCAATTCAAAAGCTACGCAATTGATTTTACGATCCAAAACCGACGACGAGAGTGCTGACAGAGGAAAAATCGGGGCAGAGGCAACCCATTCGAAGAGCACAACAATACTGGGACTGGAGCACAACAGGCTCGAGAGGTCCGGGGGTTCCCGGAGAATGGTAGCGGCGGGCGGACTCGAACCGCCACGGGTTTTACCCCAACGGATTTTGAATCCGTCGTGTCTACCAATTTCACCACGCCGCCATCAAAGAGAGAGGCGATTATACTGAGCTCGCTCGCGAAATCAATAACGCCAGCGGACAGATCCGCCCACTGGTTCAATTATTTACAGTCTGTCGAACAGGGACAGCCGGGAAACCTGAGCGAAGGACTGCTGGGCCGCTTGCAGGACAAAGCTCTGGAAGCTCAGGTTGCTGATGGCCTCAGCGTAGTCCACATCCTGCAGCTCTGACCGGATCTGGTTGGTGTACACCGACGAATCCTCAAGAAAATTCTTGGTCGACTCCACCGCATTCATCCGCCCACCGAGTTCCGTTTGCTTGAGGACGATACTTTCCTGCGCGTTATCAAGATTGTTCAGGGAATCGGCAATTAATGTATCAAACTGGGCGGCGCTCTTGGCCGTGTCCTTGCCCAGCGAGTCCAGGCCGGCAATCAGGTTCTCAATGGTCTTGAAGACCGATTGTTTGTCACTGATGGCAAGCGTGAATTCATCACCGGGAGCCGCATCGCTCACCGTAACGCTGATACCGGCCACCTCGAATTCCTCACCGATGACGGCGGGCGACGGAGTTGTTGCCAACACGGTTGCAGGCACAGTATTCCGGTTTTCGGCGATGACTTCCCCCGCCCCGTTGACCGTCAGCTGGATGTCATTGGGGACGGCCCCACCGAACGCGTTCTGCAGGGCATCGCCGTCCGCCAACTCAACACCCGAAATGTATGAGCCCGGGCTATTGCCAGCCGCCTCTACGCCGGTGATGGCCTTCGGCACGGTTACGAAAATCCCCTTACCGTGATCGCTGATCGGCACCGTGACACCGTCGTCAATTTCCAGAACACGCTGACCCTCATCACCCTGATACTGCCAGCTGCCATCCGCAGCCTGGACAAATGCCTGCTTTGTGCCCTGAAAACCACTGAAAATGTACTCGCCGGAAGGGTCGCGGGTGTTCGCGACATCGGCCAACTGATCCAGACGCTCCTTGAGTTCAGAGGAAATGGACTGACGGTCATTTGCAGAGAGCGAGCCATTGCCCGCCTGGACGGTCAGCTCCCGCACCCGCTGAATGATATCGATGGAACTTTCCAGCGCGCTCTCTTCCTGGTTCAACCGGTTGTCCGCGAGGTTTACGTTGCGCTGATAGGTTTCTACCCGCGACAGCTCCTGATCAAGCTTCAGAATCCTGGCTGCCGCCACAGGATCATCCGACGGTTGGTTGACCCGTTTTCCGGTGGAGATCTGCTGTTGAGTGTTGTTCAGGCTGCTGTTCAGCTCCTGAAGGCGACTGATCCCGCCGGAAAAAATCTGCTGTGATGAAATTCGCATCATCTCACGTCACCTCACGCTGCCTTAAAGACCGTTACCCGTTCCATTACCGGAAACTCTGTAACAGCGTATTGAACAAATCCTGCGCCACCGACATCACCTGTGCGGACGCGTTGTAGGCGGCCTGGTACTGGATCAGCCTGCCCGCTTCTTCGTCCAGATTGACGCCAGACACGGATTCCCGCTGATTGGTCGACTGCTCCAGGAGAGTCTTGCCGGCATCCATGTCGAGCTGGCTCTGGCGCGTTTTAACGCCAATATCCTCCACCAGGCCCGCATAACCTTCGGCAAAACTCTGGCTG
Organism: Marinobacter albus; assembly: GCF_030238305.1. NCBI lineage: Bacteria > Pseudomonadati > Pseudomonadota > Gammaproteobacteria > Pseudomonadales > Marinobacteraceae > Marinobacter > Marinobacter albus. The sequence continues at coordinate 2,359,812 of NZ_JASSQD010000001.1, forward strand.
CCGTTGTTCAGGGTGTTGGCGGTTCCAAGGGCCGCCAGAAACTCAGCATTTCGGTTGTCGGATACACCATTGCTGTTATACCCGATCACGAAGCTGTCACCGGGCGCGGGTTCACCGTTGACCTCAAACTGGAAACCCCGGTACCCGGGATCGGACGGGTCCTCCGGGAAGAGTTTGTTCGACACACCGGGGGTAAAAGTGTTCACCGGAGGAACGGCGCTCGCATCGCCCGCTTCCAGAATGGCGCCACTGGAGGCGTCGTAGACGTCATAAACCAGGGTTCCGGCGTCATCCCGAAACCGGATTTCCAGCGGGGGCGACAACTGGCCTTGCTGGGAAAACGCCGGCAACACCGAACTGGTGAAAGGGTTCCGCACGTTGAGCATGGTGCCCTGATCAATCGCACCGGTGCCTATGTTCTGGTCGCCGGCCTCGGCCCGGATCGGACTCGCGAAGGCCAGATCCTCCTCCCGGGCAACTTCAAGGCCAATGCTTTCTGCCGCGTTCCTGGTGGGCAGGATCAGGTACTTGTCACCGGGATTGAACGTGCCCCCTTCGACGCGGATATTAAAGCCAGGCATGGAGATCTCGGATTGCACCGGGTCCGGCAAGCGGCCCTGATTGACGGTCTCCCCGGTGGCCTTGTCGATCAATTCAAAACTGCGACCATCACCACTGAACTGCAGCGTGTAGGTTCCGGCTGCCAGCGCCGCGCTGTCAGTGATCTCCACCGCCAACCGTCCGGTCTGGGGAGACTGATTGTTGGCATTGGCGACGACCCGGCTGCGCTGGGCCTCCAGCGAGTTGATGTCGGTGAAGAACAGGCCACCGAGATCGCCCTCCAGATCCATGCCGATTTCATGCTGATGGTTCATCGTGGCCGACAGGGCGATGGCAATTCGCCCCAGCTCGTCGAACGCCGGTTTCAGCGCTTCATTATCGAACCGGCGCAGGCCGCCAAGTTTGCCGCCGGTGATCTGCTCATCAATATTGAGGGTGCGACCACCGTTGGAGAGCGTGAATGACAGCCTTGTCGGGTCCTCGGCACTTTCCTCGGTCCCGAACTGGGCGGCGTTGCTGCCGACCACCAAAGACAGGCCATTAGTCAGCGAAACATTGACCTGACTGCCCTCACCCTCGGTGACTTTGATGTTTACCAGCTCCGAAAGCTGCCTGAGTTTCTCGTCGCGCTTATCGAGCAGTTCATTGGGCATCTGGCCCTGTGCGATGCCGGGTGATTCCGAAATGGCGAGGTTCAGTTCGGCAATGCTTTTGAGCAGGGTGTTGGCATCCTTGACCCCCTGTTCCATCTGGGTTTTGACCGATTCCCGCTGCTGAATAAACTCCTGATTCAGTGCCTGGAACCGATTGACGATTTGCTGGGCCTCGCTGAGCACCAACTGGCGTTGCGGGAGCGAAGTCGGATCTTCCGCGGCGTTCTGAAGGGCGGCAAAAAAGTTGTTCAGTGCATTGCTCAGACCCGTGGACTCGCCACCGAGCAGGTTGTCCAGCCTTGTCAGCTCAGAGTTCAGGGTTTCCTGCTCACTGAACAGGGTACTGTCCTCCCTGACCTGCTGGACCAGGTATTCATCCGCCAAACGACGGATATCAGAGATACTGACGCCGCTGCCAATGGTGCCTGCTCCGGTTCGCTGGCCTTCCAGGGTCTCAAAAAGTACTTCCTGGCGGCTATAGCCCGGCGTATTCGCGTTGGTGATGTTGTTGCCGGTAGTATTCAGAGCCGACTGATGGCTCAGGATGCCGGTCAGGCCAATGCCGATAAGTCCCGCCATATCAGTTACTCCTTCATCCCTTCACTGCCCATGGACAGCGTCATCAGTGAATCACGGCTCATAATCCGTCGGATCTTTTCACCGTAGTTGGGGTCGGTTGCGTAACCGGCTTCCTGAAGCTTGTCTGCAAACAGATCAGGCTGATCCGCGACCGAGAGCACGTCCCGGTAGCGGGGGTTGGACTCAAGGAAAGACACGTAGTCACGGAAACTCGCTTCGTAATCCGCGTACGCCCTGAAATCCGCCTGCTCTTTCAGCGGCAGCCCCTCACGATATTCCGTGGTGGTGATCGTTACCGCATCGCCCTGCCAGCGGCTGTCGGCCTTGATGCCAAACAGGTTGAAACTCGGCCTGCTGTTCTCGCCCCTGATCATGTGTCGCCCCCACCCGGTTTCCAGCGCGGCCTGGGCGACCATCAGCTTCGGATCGATTCCGGAATCACGGGCGATGCGCTCGGCCACCGGGAGGAGTTCACGGACAAAGTGCTCCGGAGAATCGAACCGCTCGGGCAACGCCCCGGCATCGGTCGCCGATTCCGGTTTGGCATTCCGGACAACCGTCTCAACCTTCTCGAGCTGCTCCGGCAGGCGTGTGGACAGAGCCGGCAGACTGCGATCGTAATCGGCGAGACTCGCCCTGTGTCCGGCAAGCTTGCCGCCCCGATTATCCAGACCCGGAACCTGCTGACCCAGTTGACGCACCAGTGCTTCGGCAAGTCCGGTTCCCTGCCCCTTCGCCATGGTCAGGCTCAACTGGCTGTCAAACATGTCCCGGTAAAATTCGGATTGGCTGCTATTGAGGTAATTCCCCTCGGCAAAGACGTCTCCGGCCTTGCGCATGGATTTCAGCATTTCGGACAGAAACAGGCTTTCAAACTGGCGCGCCACTTCCTCAAGTGCGGCCTGCTTGTCGGTACGGGCCTGGGATTTCAGGGCATTCAATCCACTGAAATCGGTATAAACCTGAGCCTGTTTAACCTGATAGTCCTGCATCACGACACCTAGATCACAATCAGCTCGGCGCGCAGGGCGCCGGCCTGTTTGAGCGCTTCGAGCACCGCCATGACGTCACCCGGTGCCGCCCCGACCTGGTTTACTGCCTGGACGATGTCGTTCAGCGTGACCGCCGGTCCGAACTTGAACATCCGCGCCGGCTCCTCGGTAATGGCAATCTGGCTATCCTGCTCAAGCGCCGTTTCGCCCTCGGCAAACGGATTGGGCTGGACGACGTTCGGATTCTCCTGAATGGTGACCGTCAGGTTGCCATGGGTTACTGCGGCCGGGCTGACCTGAACGTTCTGGCCGACAACAATGGTGCCGGTCCGGCTGTTGATAACAACCTTGGCCGCATCCTGTGCCGGATCGACGTTAATGTTCTCGAGGATCGAGAGGAAGCTCACGCGCTGGGACGGGTCCCTCGGGGCACGGACCGAAATGGACGTGGCGTCATGGGCATACGCCATGTCCGGACCAAGGTGGCCATTGACGGCCTCCACCACCCGACGGGCCGTGGTGAAGTCCGGACGCAGCAGATGGAACGTGATGGTATCGCCCTTGGAGAACGGTGAGACCACCTCTCGCTCGATGGTCGCACCGTTTGGAATACGGCCCACGCTGGGAACATTCACGGTGATACGTGAACCGTCCTGTCCCTGGGCACCAAAACCACCAACCACAAGGCTACCCTGGGCGATGGCGTAGATATTGTCGTCGGCGCCTTTCAGCGGTGTCATCAGCAGTGTGCCACCGCGCAGGCTATCGGCGTTGCCGATGGACGAGACGGTAATGTCCAGCTCCTGCCCGGGCTTGGCGAAGGGCGGCAGAGTCGCACTGACGGTAACCGCAGCCACGTTTGCCAGATTGGGATTCACGCCCTCGGGGAGAGTAACGCCAAACTGGTTCATCATGTTCCGGAAGGTCTGATTGGTGAAGGGTGCTTTGTCACCGGTACCATCAAGCCCCACCACCAGGCCATAACCCACCAGCTGGTTGTTACGCACACCCTTGATGCGGGCCAGATCCTTCAGGCGATCCGCCAGTACCGGCCCGGCAAAGAGGGACAGCATCAACGTGGCAGCCAGGACTTTTTTCAGGTTCATAAGGGCCACCACTCACTGTTGAAGAAGCGGGCCAGCCAGCCCATCTGGTTCGCCTGGTCGAAATCGCCGGTGCCGCCATAGGCGATTCGCGCGTCCGCGATCCGCGTTGACGCAACCGTGTTGTCCGGCTGGATGTCTTCCGGCCGCACCAGCCCGGTCAGGCGGATGTATTCGTCTCCGTTGGTCAGGGACAGCCACTTTTCACCGCGGATACGAAGCACACCGTTCGGCAGAACCTCGGTAACGGTAACGGTGATGTTACCCGCCAGGCTGTTGCTCTGGTCGGCTTCTGCCGCGCCCTCGAAGTCCCGCTCGTGATTCAGTGCGGTGTCCAGCCCGATATTGCTCTTACCGAAGATGGTCGGCTCCGGTAGGCGAATCTCGTTTTCCTTGCTGATGCTGGTTTCGGCGTTCTTGCTCGCCCGGGTCGATTCCTCAAGCGTGATCGTCAGCACGTCGCCGACGTTCAGCGCCGTGGTATCGCCATAGAAATTGTAGTTCCGGGAGCTCTGGAAAATTGCGCCGGACTCCGGATCCCGCTGCATCATTGCCTGCGCACGAACCGGCGCGAACTCGGGATCGTCCGGCACTGCCCGGGGCCGGCTCATGGCCGTACACCCCTGCAGCACAATCAGCGCACCGACCAGGGTCAGTGTCGGTGCCCCTTTGAACATGCGGGTTGGAATGATGCGTTTCATGGCTTAACCGATATTGTTGGTAATGAACTGCAGCATCTGGTCCGTGGTGGACACCACCTTCGAGTTCATCTCGTAGGCGCGCTGGGTCGTGATCATATTCACCAGCTCTTCCACCACTTCCACGTTGGAGGCCTCTATGGAGCCCTGCTCGATGGTGCCAAGCCCGGCGAGTCCCGGCTCACCCTCGGCGGGATCGCCGCTGGCATTGGTCGCCTTGAACAGGTTGTTGCCGATCGCCTGGAGCCCTTGCGGGTTTATGAAGTCCACCAACGTGATCTGCCCAAGGTTGACGGGAGTAGACTGGTCGTCGGTCACGGCGGTTACCGTACCGTCCTTGCCGATCGTAATGTTGGTGGCGTTCTCCGGGACCGTTATGGCAGGCTCCAGCGCGTAGCCGTCCGGGTTCACGACATCGCCGTTGGCATTGAGCTGGAACTGGCCGTCCCGAGTGTAGGCGACCTGTCCGTCCGGCAACTGCACCTGCAGAAAGCCACGCCCATTCACCGCCATGTCCAGGGGCTGCTCGGTGACCTGAAGGTTGCCCTGTGAAAACTGTTTTGCCGTTCCGACGACCCGAACACCGGTGCCTAACTGAAGACCGGAGGGCAACTCGGAATTCTGAGAGCTCAGGCCGCCGGGTTGGCGATTGATCTGGTACAGCAGATCCTGGAAGACCGCCCGGTCCCGTTTGAAGCCAGTGGTGTTCACGTTTGCCAGGTTGTTGGAAATGGTGGACATGTTGGTGTCCTGTGCGCTCAACCCGGTTTTGCTGACCCAAAGTGCTGGATGCATGACTCTTACTCCTTGCCGGGGGCTGATTGGGCGGCCATTTTTTGCCGCTTTCAGCCCGTCAGGCCAATGTATTCAGTTGTTATCAGAGGTTCTGCAACAGGCGTGCCGCCGCTTCGGAATTTTCATTGGCCGTGGTCATGACCTTCACCTGCATCTCGTACTGCCTTGACAGCTGCAGGTTGGAAATCATTTCCTCAACGGCGTTCACATTGGAGCTTTCCAGGAAGCCGGTTGCGACCCGGAGGTTGCCATCCGGCGGTTCCACGCCGTCTATGGCCTGGTCCGGCTTGCGACGCATGAAGCCGTCAAGCCCCTTCTCCAGGGAATCGGAGGGCGGATTAACCAGTTTCAGTCGGTCCACTTCAACAAGCTCATCCGGGGCGCCACCTACCGGCACCACCGAAACGGTGCCATCGGCACCGATCTGGACATTGTCGAAGGGCGGCAACGCCACGGGGCCACCGTTACCCAGAACGAGTTCGCCGCCGGGCAGGCGCATGAGGCCATTCACATCAATCTGGAGGCTTCCGGTACGGGTAAACACCTCTTCGCCGCGATCATTCTGGATAGCCAGCCAGCCGTCCCCTTCCATTGCCACGTCGAGTTTCCGACCGGTTTCCATGAGCGCACCGGCCGACAGGTCACTACCCGGGCGCTCGGTCATGGCGTACGCCCGGGTAGGATGATGTTCCCCGAAGACGGCCATGCTGCGGGCCTGAGCGAAGTCTTTCTTGAAGCCGGTAGTGCTGACGTTAGCCAGGTTGTTGGCATGGGCACGCTGGGCCAGCATATTCTGCTTGGCGCCTGACATACCGATGTAGAGGGCTTTGTCCATGGGAAAACTCCTGCCGGAATTTTGACTGTTTCCAGTATTCCTGCAGGAGTTGTGCCATGTTTATTGCGCTAGCGGTTAGCGGAGATTGATGATGGTCTGGGTGACCGCATCGGAGGTCTCAATTGTCTTGGCGTTGGCCTGGTAATTACGCTGGGCAATGATCAGACTGACCAGTTCCGCCGAAAGATCCACGTTCGATTCTTCCACCGAGCTTGCGGTGATGGAACCGAGAGTACCCGTGTCCGGAGCACCGATAATCGGCTGGCCCGATTCAAAGGTTTCTACCCAGGTGGTTTCCCCAACCGGCGACAATCCATTCGTGTTATTGAAGGCTGCGAGGGCAACCTGGCCCAGAGCCTTGGATTGGCCATTGGTATAGCGGGCAAAGAGAACCCCCTGATCGGAGACATCCAGTCCCGATAACCGGCCGGTGGTATAACCGTTCTGCTGCTGGTCGTTCACACCGAAGGCGGCGCCGTACTGGGTGGTACCTCCCAGATTAACCACAAACGCGGACGAAGTCGGTGGCTCCGGAATGGGGGTGACCACCTGGGTGCCCGGCCCCGGAGGACCATCGGCACCATTGGGCTGGCCGTTCTGGTCTTTCGGGATCCAGTCGCTCACCACGATCTCACCGGCCGGGTCGCCATTCACGGATTGCAGATTGCCATCCTGATCAAAGCGCGCGGTGTAAGGTGTGGTATCGGTACCGGCAATCATTTCACCGTCAATCTGCAGATAAACAGACCACTCACTGATACCCACGCCGCTGCCCGGTGCCGGCTCCTTAACGAAAAACTGGGTAATCTCGTGAGAGTTACCGAGGCTGTCGTAGATCGTCGCGGACGTTGCATGGTTGTATGTGCGCTGATCCAGCGGATTGAACTCGTTAGTTATCCGGATCGGCGAGCCATTGAACGCCGTCTCGAAGCTGCCATCTGCCGGATCATCAACGCTGGCAACCATTCGGTCCGCGGTCACGTTCACGTCGCCGAGTACCTGGGTCGGTCCGACTGTCGTGATGCCATCGCTGTAGGTGTAGTCGAGCGTCTCTCCCTGGTTGTGAATGACACGCAGCACATCGGTGCCGGAGCCATCGTCCACGACCGAGGCAGAGATCGCGGTTTCACTGGAGTTGTTGATCGCGTCGGCCAGATCCTGCAGGGAAGAAATGCTGCTGGTGTCGAGGGTCAGCGGGCTGCCGTTGATGTTCAGATTGAACGAGAAGGTGCCACCCGTGATAAAGGCGTCGGTCAGGCCGTTAAGCTGCGCGGTGGTTGTTGCCGACGCATTGAAACCCGGTACGCCATTGAGCGTTTGGGCAGCCTCACGCGCCGATGCAGCCGGGTCGATTGTCACGGCATAGTCTGGCGAGCCATCGGTGTACTGAACCGAGAAACTCTCGCCCTGGATGCCCGCAACGCTCAGTGGTCCGATATCCCGCACCCGGTTTTCCAGCACCGGCTCTCGAGAATCCAGGTTCAGGTCCGTCGTCAGGTTGGTGGTTCGTCTGGGCGCCAGGTTGTCCGTCTCAATCTGAAGGTCGCTCCGGATGCCCGACAGGTTGCCATCACCATCTGCGGTGTAACCCTGAACACGCATGTTCTGGTTATTGGTCACGTAACCGTTCTTGTCGATACCAAACTGGCCCGCCCGGGAGTAGCGGATCTCACCGCCATTGTTGAGGATGAAGAAACCATCGCCACTGATGGCCATGTCCAGCCCGTTGTCGGTGAAGCTGATATTGCCCTGCCCGAACGACTGCTTGACGTCTTGAACCCGAACACCGTCGCCAATCGGGTTGGTGCCTGCACTCAGAAAGCCGCTGGCGTAGAGATCACCAAATTGAACACTGCTGCTCTTGAAGCCAACCGTACTGGCGTTCGCGATGTTGTTGCCGGTGACATCCAGATCCACCGATGCCGCCCGAAGACCACTAAGCCCTGTATTAAATGCCATAAATCACCTCTTGGTCTGACACCGGTATCAGTTGATTTGTTTTACATCCGACAGGGCGATGGAGCCCATGCCGGCCAGATTCAATGTAATCGAACCGTTCTGGCCCAGTGAAACACTGTCCACATTAGCGCTGACCATAGTGCCCAGCTGTTGCGTGCCCTCCGGGTACGAAGCCTCCGCGACAATGCGGTACGGGCCCGGCGGCAATGGATTGCCGTTGCCATCCTGACCATCCCAGCTGAAGGACTTCACGCCGGCCGGGCTGCTGCCCAGATCAATCTGACGGACCAGTTCGCCGGCCTGATTCTGCACCGACAGCCGGAGCCCGCCCGTGGAAGCCGGAACGGCAATTGTGCCCCTGATTTCACCATCTGCTCCCAGAATGCCGACGCTGGACGGCGCCAGAACGGTCTTTCCGACCATGGCAGATGCCTGAAGGGCCTGGGTCGAGCGAAATTGACCAACGACGTCGTCGACGGTGCTCGACAATTTCTGCATCTCTTCGAGTGAGCTGAACTGGGCGAGCTGGGATATAAATTCGCCATTATCCTGAGGTTCCAGCGGATTTTGATTCTTCAACTGGGCCAGCATCAGTTCCATGAACTCGTTCCGACCCAATTCGCTGTTGCCTTCAGCGCCACGCTGCTGTTTCAGCTGGTACTGGCTCAGAACATCCGAAGCGTCGGTTGCATTAATTGCGCTCATTGCGTGCTCCTCTCCGGATTACTGCTGACCAAGGGTCAGGATTCGCTGCATCATGGATTTAGCGGTATTCATGATGTCCACGTTCATCTGGTAACTGCGGGAAGAGGACATCATGTCGGCCATCTCTTCCACCACGTTCACGTTCGGATAGAACACGTAGCCATCTTCATTCGCTGCCGGGTGCTCCGGCTGATACCGCATCTGGAGGTCAGCCTGGCTCTCGACAATGCCCTCAACGCGAACCCCTGCCCCGGCACCCTGCTCGCTGGTAAAGGCAAGGCCCTGACTGGCCGGATTGAGCAGGGACTGCTGAATGGCGGCAAACACCGGCTTTCTGGCCCGATAGGTCGTCTCAGTACTGGAACTGGCCGTTTCTGCGTTGGCGATATTGGATGCCGTGGTATTCAGCCGCAGGGATTGCGCGGTCATGCCGGAACCGGCGATGTCAAAAATGCTGCCCAATGACATGGAAACTCTCCTTTGCTACTCGCGTCGCTGCGGCTTATTCGCCCTTGAGGGCCTTGGTCAGGCCGGAAAATTTACTGCTCAGAAACTGGAAGCTCGCCTGGTAATCCATGGCATTGCGCATGAACCGGGTCTGCTCCTGCTGTGCGTCCACTGTATTTCCGTCCACAGACGGCTGATGTGGTGTTTGATACAGCAATTCACTGTCGGACGCACCGCTTGATGTATCCATGTGGCCAGCGTCGGTTTTCGCCATCTCGAATCCGGAGGCGGCCTGCTGGGCCCGCTGCATCACCGCCCGGAAGTCGACATCACGAGCCTTGAATCCCGGGGTATCAGCGTTTGCCATGTTGTTCGCCAGTACTTCCGCCCGCTTGACCCGGGCCTCCAGTGCGTACTGGTGGATCCCAAGCGCTTTATCAAACGAAATCGACATATTGCCTCCCAAAACTGCACCCGCATGCCGGCGCTCTTTGCCGGATTTGCTCTCTAACGGGATTAAAGCAAGGCCAATGCCAAAGTTCTTGAATCTCTCTGAATCGCGCTCTGTGGGGGCTTCGGGAGTATTGCGAAAGGTGTTAAAAAGGGGGCGGAATCCGTGGAACAGGTAAAAAGCGGCAAGCGGTTTCCCCTCCCCCGAGCCGGTAGTAAGGCCCGCGGGAAGGGGAACCGTGGCATTCAGGAAGGCCAGTTCTGGACATAGTCGTGCATTTCCGGACGGGGCACCCGCGGCTTTTCCGACGACACCGTTCCGACATAGAGAAAGCCAACGATCGACTCTTCTTCTGTTAGTCCAAGGCCGTCATGTACCGCCGTATGATAGGCAACACTGCCAGTGCGCCACATCACACCGAATCCGGCGTCCTGCAGAGCCAGCTCCAGAAAGCTCATCCCGGCTGCCGCCGACATGATCTGTTCGACTTCCGGAACCTTGGGGTGCACCTTCGGAGACGCAATGCCGACAATGACCATCGGCGCCCGGAGCGGTGCCCGACGCAACTTGTCGATCTCCTGCTCGTCGCTGTTGTTGGCGCAGGTGGAAGCGAACAGGTCACCCAATGCGTTCAGGCCCTCCCCTTGTATGATAAGGTAGCGCCAGGGGCGCAGCAGGGCATGATCCGGGGCGCGAGCGGCACAGGCAAAGGCGCGGGCCAGAGTGTCGGAGTCCGGGGCCGGCGACTCAAGCCTGGGTTCTGATGCCCGGTTGAGCAGAAACTCACTGACTGCAGTCATATCTTCTCGCTATCAGATGGATGGTCGACGGGAGGATCTATGGACGTTTACGTCGATTCAGTTAATTGTGGGTTATACGTAATACTGTTAACCTTTAGTCGTAGTCCGGTCTACCTAACAATTATAAACGACTTGGTAGCAGCACCATGAGTGACCAACGAACTTTTAGCAACTTTTCAGAATTCTACCCTTACTATCTCGAAGAGCACAGCGATGCCACCTGCCGTCGGCTGCACTTCGCGGGCAGCCTGCTGGTGCTGATTGTCGCAGCCTGGGCCATTACCTCCGGCAAACTGGCCTGGCTACTGCTGCTCCCCGTCATCGGGTACGGATTCGCCTGGGTGGGCCATTTCCAATTCGAAAAGAACCGGCCGGCAACCTTTAAATACCCAGTCTACAGCCTGATGGGCGACTGGGTCATGTTCCGAGATATGCTCATTGGCCGGATCCGTTTCTAATATGATGAGTGCACCGGCAGATCTGCGTAATGCCAGCACTAGCGCTGGCAAGGCATTGTCCGTTGATCACCCCAACAGCCCCATTGCCATTCCACCAATGCCGGATTACAGCGGCCGTATACTGGCGTACACCACAACCGCGGCCATAATTGTGGCCGGCGTCCTCCAGGGTACCTTCCATCAGTGGCTGCTTTGGCTTGTGGCCGGCGCACTCACCTGGCCCCACATTGCCCACGCACTAACCCGGCGCACCTTCCTCCGTAATTCGCCCCGTATCCGTCAAAAGATGCTGATCTTTGACTGCATGGTTGGCGGAGGGTTTATCGGTTGCATCGGTCTGGTCGCTATTCCATCGGTCTCTGTGGTGCTGATGCTGATGTTCAGCTGCCTGATCGTTGGAGGTATCCGACAATGGCTGTTGGGAACCGTTTTCATGGCTGCTACCGTCGCCGCGTCTGTCGCTGTCGTAGGTCCCGCGGAAACGCTCCGCGCGCCCTTGCTGACCAGCATCCTGTCTGTCTCGGCGACTGGTCTCTACATCTGCGTTACCGCCTACTACTCCCATCAGCAGGCTCAAGCCCTCATGCTCGCGAAAACGCAGATCCAGAACCAGCGGGAACAGTCCATCGCACTCTCCCACAAGCTCTCCAAGTATCTGTCACCGCAGGTCTGGCAATCGATCTTTACCGGCGAACGGGATGTGCGCCTTGAAACCCAACGCAAGAAACTGGCGGTGTTCTTCTCCGACATCAAGGGCTTCACCGAGCTGTCGGAGGAAATGGAACCTGAGGCGCTGACCGAGCTGCTTAATCACTACTTCAACGAGATGTCGGAAGTCGCGCTGAAATACGGCGGCACCATCGACAAATTTGTGGGCGATTCAATCATGGTGTTCTTCGGCGACCCCACCAGCCGGGGCCAGCGCGAGGACGCGTTTGCCTGTGTCTCGATGGCGATCGAGATGCGCAAACACATGAAGATCATGCGCCAGAAATGGCGCAGCCAGGGTATTAAAACCCCGCTGGAAATCCGAATGGGCATCAGCACCGGCTACACAACCGTGGGCAACTTCGGGGCCGAGAACCGCATGGACTATACAATCATCGGCAAGGAAGTGAACCTTGCCAGCCGACTGGAGTCTCTGGCCGAGGCCGGCGAGATTCTCGTGTCCTACGAGACTTTCTCGCTGATCAAGGACAAGATCATGTGCCGGGACAAGGGCGAAATCACCGTCAAGGGTTTCGGCAAGCCGGTGCCCATCTACGAAGTGGTTGATTTCCGTCGGGACATGGGCCCCAACCGCAGTTTTCTCGAACACGAACACAGCGGTTTTGCCATGTACCTCGACTCTGACAAGATCACCGAGAAAGAGCGTGAGTCCATCCTCGCCGCTCTTGAAGACGCAGCGGATCGCCTCCGGCAGGAAGAGGACGCCTCCTGAAGCGGAGGCGATTCTGCCCAGGGCTGCCTACTGACGAACCAGCCTGGGAGTGGGCGTGCAGTCCGGTTCAGTACTGCGCCACGGGTTGATGTCGAGCCCGCCACGTCGCGTGTAGCGTGCGCAGACCGTTAACTTTTCAGGCTGACACCTCGCCATCAGGTCGGTAAATACGGTCTCCACGCAATGTTCGTGAAAATCCTGTTTCTGGCGGAATCCCACCACGTATTTCAGCAGCGCCCCGCGATCAATCCGTGGTCCCGTATAGGTCACCAGGAGCGTGGCCCAGTCAGGTTGGCCAGTGACCGGACAATTACTCTTCAGCAAATGCGAACACAGACTCTCTGTAACTACCTCCACCCCGGCGGCAAGCACCTCGGACGAATACTCGTAGGTAGGATCAGTAACCGGCTCGTCATCAATCAGTTCATGGCCGACTGGACGCCCGACCGCTTCTGCGGATGCATCGACGCTTTTCATTTCCACCTGAACCGCGGCGCCACAGGCACTGGACAAGTCCTCGGCCATGGTTTCGGCGACCTGCTCCATTGACGAGAAAACGGCCTGATTGAACGAATTCAGGTACAGCTTGAGAGACTTGGACTCCACAATCGACGGCGATGCTGCTGGAAATCGTATCTCGGCCCACGCCACCGCTGGCACCCCACTGTGGCGCAACCAGGAAACCTCCCAGGCCTGCCACAGGTCTTCACCGAACCAGGGCCACCGGCCGTCACTCAAACCCAGCCTGCGGCGGTTTTCATCCCGGGCGACCGGAAAAAGCAGGGCCGGATCGTAGTGGTCGGGGTACTCGCTGGCTTTGCCCAGCGGTGCATCATGTAACGCCATAAGGAGTCCTGAAGTCAGTGCCGTATGCCCTTTCCGCGTGACAGCATTTTCAAGGCAATGAGTGCGAGCACGGAAATGAAAACCAGAATCATACCAAGAGACACGAACGGATTAACGTCTGAAACGCCCAGAATGCCAAACCGGAAACCGTTCACCATGTACAGGATAGGGTTCGCCATGGACACCGCTTGCCAGAAATCCGGCAAGAGATCGATGCTGTAGAATACCCCGCCCAGATAAGTGAGTGGCGTCAGCACGAACGTCGGGACGATGGAGATGTCGTCAAACTTGGTTGCCAGCATGGCATTGATGAACCCGCCCAGGGCGAACAGTGCGGATGTCAGGAACACAGTCACAACCATCATGGGCAGACTGTGAATCGACAGATTCGTAAAGGCCAGGGACAATAATGTGACGATCAGCCCGATTCCCAAACCTCGCGCCATGCCGCCACAAACGTATCCCGCGAGGATGACCCAGTTGGGAACGGGCGACACCAGCAATTCCTCGATACTGCGCTGGAACTTCATCGAGAAAAACGACGACACCACGTTGGCGTAGGAGTTGGTGATAACGGCCATCATGATCAGGCCCGGGACAATAAAGGCCATGTAGTCAAAGCCTCCCATCTGGCCAATCCGGGAGCCGATCAGATTCCCGAAAATTATGAAATAGAGCGTCATGGTGACCGCGGGCGGAAGCAGTGTCTGCGCCCAGATCCGGGTGAATCGCCGAATCTCACGAACCACGATGGTGTTAAACGCGGTTATCAGAGCCTGAGTCCTCATGCCACGCCCTCCAGGCCTTTTCGGGACTCCACGGCGTTCTCTTCCACCATGCGAATAAACAGCTCTTCAAGCCGATTGGCCTTGGTTCTCATGCTTACCACCTTGATACCACGCTGCTCGAGCTGTACGAACACCTGATTCAGGCCCTGACCTTTTTCAACGTCCACCTCCAGGGCACCCTCACCATCAAGTCGGGTGGCAAATCCATCCAGCTCCGGTGCCGCTGGCAGCGCCAGCTCGGTGTCCAGCACGAACGTCTCCACGCTCAATTCCTGGAGCAGGTCACGTTTGCTGGTGTTCTTGAGTATCTTGCCATGGTCGATAATCGCAATATTCCGGCAGAGCGCTTCTGCTTCTTCCAGATAATGGGTGGTCAGGATAATGGTCGTGCCCTGACGGTTCATTTCCTCAAGGAACGTCCACATCGAGCGCCGGAGTTCAATATCCACCCCCGCCGTCGGTTCGTCCAGAATCAGGAGTCTGGGCTCATGGACAAGCGCACGGGCAATCATCAGCCGCCGCTTCATGCCTCCGGATAGCATCCTTGCGGGTGTGTCACGCTTGTCCCAGAGGCCCAGCTTCTTGAGGTACTTCTCAGCAGACACCGACGCCTGTTTAAGAGGAATGCCATAGTAACCAGCCTGGGTGGTCACTATGTCGAAGACCTTTTCAAACTGGTTAAAATTGAATTCCTGGGGCACCACACCAAGGTTGAGCTTGGCATCGGAAAGCTGGGTATCAATGTCATTGCCGAACACCCTCACCTTTCCTGCCGTCTTGTTGACCAGCGAGCAAACGATGCCCAACGTCGTTGATTTGCCAGCGCCGTTGGGGCCCAGCAACGCGAAAAAATCGCCTTCTGCAACGTGAAGGTCTATCCCCTTGAGCGCCTCGAAGCCGTCACCATAGGTTTTGACCAGACCTTCGATTTCCAGAGCATGGGTCATAAACGATCCTGAATTCTTGGCAAGCCCGGGCTAACCGGGGGGCTCGCCGGGGCTGAAATTTAGATTGCTATTGATTGTGGCAACTGACGGTTTTTCAAGGTTCAAAGGGAGAATCGGAAGCCCGAAACAAAACCGGAAACTGCGACAGGTATCCCGATAACGGCGGGCTCTCGCCCCTATAATGCGGTTACAACAACTTACAAACATACCGCCGATCCTCGAACAAGGAGCGGCTGAAGCGAAGGGAATGTACGACAAACCATGAGATCCGTTCACCCGATCCGACTGTCACTCACCCTGATAGCCTCTCTTGCCGCCGCCGGCTGCCTCCATGACAGCAGCTCCGGCGGCAATGACACCAGCGCGGGCCGACTCAATTACAACGGTTTTAGCGGCATGACTTACCAGACTGCCAGCCAGAGCGGGACCACCAACGCTCAAGGTGAATTCCGCTACTACCCCGGTGAAACCCTGAGCCTGCGTGTGGGTGATCTGCCGATAGTCGAAGGTGTCCCGGCAAGGAAATACGTAACGCCCCTGGAATTCTTCCCGGATCTTCGGGCGGAACTGGCCAATCCCGCCTTCGATGATGAGGGGCTGAGCACCCATACCATCACGGAGCAGCAACTGATCGACGACATTTCCCTGAACAACATTACACGCTTCCTGATTGCTCTTAACTGGACCGAAAACGTTCGGGAAGGCGAAGGCATAGAAATTCGGGATCGTGTCATCGAACAGCTGAATGCAGCCCTCCCCGGACTCACGGCGCCCATTGACTTTACCGTGAGCGAGGCAGAATTCACCGCACGCGGCACGACGCCGTCTCCCGCCAATCAGCTACTTGCCGCTATCTGCTTCTACCCGGAGGATGACGAGCTGTGCCAGGAGCCCCCCACGCCTGCAGAAATTGCCGCGGCACCGGCACGCCCCGACAATGAAGCCGACAGAGACCCGGACACCGAGTACCGGGAAGACCTCCAGGCCAAGAGAGATCGCATTCTAGGAGCGGTTCGCTCTCTTGAGGACATAGACGCAAACGATGCCCAGACCTATCTGACCCGGGAGTTGAAAGCCATCACAACGGCAGTTTCAAACCGGTTCTACCTTGACGAAGACGTAGCCAGTCACCCCGCCAGTGATACCGGGATAAAAACGGTGAGCATTAAGAAGATCGGAGCTGCGCCGGAATTTGCCGATATTGATGCCATCAGCACGCGTCCGGCCGATGTAATGATCAACGCCACCAGTTGGCAGGAGGCCGAAGTCGAGTATTTTGTTGCGGGCGAAACCGGAGGCGAAGCCGAGTTGGTCATGAGCTTTCGCCCGAGCGACACTTACCGGTGGGTGCGCAAGCAATTAAGGGTGATTATCCGCTGATCAGTCGCGAAAGGTTCCAGCGGGATTCGCCGCCGGTCACATCGTAACCAGTGGGGTCCAAACCTGCCGTGCCGTGGGGCAGACACTCCCGGACATTAATGGCTTCGTCCGCCTCCCGGGACTCGTTGAACCGCGCAAGATCGATCACCTTCGCCGACTTCAGGGGCTGATGATCAGCGTCGGTCATTACCATGACACGGGGCCATAGACGACGCTCGGGTGAATGGGACATGACAATGCCCCGCTGGCCATCAGTCAACTCAACCAGGCTTCCAGTGGGGTATATCCCGATGGCCTGGATAAAGGATTCGACCAGATCTTCCTGAAACTCGATGTTTCTCATGTCATAGAGAAGCGCTACGGCCTTATCAGGCGTCATCGGAGACGACGCGTCCCTCGGACCAATCAGCGACTCGAAGAACTCCGCAATACCTGCAACCTTGGCTAGCAGAGGAATCCGGTCACCCCGGATGCCCTCCGGAAAACCAGAACCATTGTGTCGTTCGCGATGCCCTTGCACCACACTCAGGACCGCTCGGGAGAGCCCGCTGTCGGAAAGCATTTCAACGCCCTTGGAGACGTATTCACGGTACTGACTGTATTCTTCGGAACTCAACTGCCCTTCACGGTTCAGCAATTCTCTCGGTATTGCACATTTACCGACCTGGGAAAGCAGACAACCCAACCCGAGATGATTCAGCAGGCCTTCGTTCAATCCAAGGTGACGACCGCAGACCAGCGCCCACACGGAAGTATTCAGGGCATGGCGGTAAATGTAATCGTCATGCTGGCGGGTCCGGCTCAGCCACAGCAGGGCGTCAGGTTGGCGAATAACACTGCTGACCATCCGGCTCGTGATCTCGGCAATGGGCTTGAGATCCACAACGCTTTCGTGACGCACAGTCTCAAACAGGCGATGAAGCGCCATCTCTGCATCGTCCAGCAGATGACGCGAAACCTTAATTTCTTTTTTCAGGGTGGTTTCCGTCTCGTAGGAAACCGGCTCTCGGATGTTGATCGGAGGCAGTTGCAGAACTTCCCGACCGTTGCCACGTCTGGTGGAGCTACGATTGAAGGTCGGCTTCATGCTTTCGGTGAGGTCACCGGAAATTCGAACTTCGGCAACATCAATCATCACCCACTTGCAGTGGGACGTCAGCGCACGAACATCATCTTGAGAGCGGATGTGGAATCCCTGGATGGGAAAGGGGGTCTGGTGCCACGGCCGATCCAGATCGGACACAAACATGCCCACCTCCAGATCGTGCACTGCAATTTTTCGCTGCTGGACGCCCACAAGCCACCTCTACAAATAAACTTATCGATGAATACCATTCTGCCGGAGTCGCGAAAAGAGTCCATAACAGTTTGGTAGCGCAAAGTAACCTGAGGGCAACAAATGGTAACGCTAATATTCAGGAGGAAACAAAGTGTAGCAACGTGAAAACGATCACACTAAAACGTCAAAACGTGTCACTGCACGTCACATACGGAATCGTCAAATTCCGGCATTTTTGCCCGAAGCGAGCCCCGGGGCGCCTTCCGGGCATACACCGTGTAAGGCACCGTAGAGGCACGCAAGTAATCCACATTACGTGAATTGTCACCCTCCCCCTGCGTGGGCGACACAGGCCTGCAGGAAACAAGAAGCTGCAGCTTTTCTCCAACCGTCGCGATACGTGCCCCTGGATTTGACGGATCCACTGTCATGCAAGGGTGCTCACCCGCCACTGGAGCTCCCTCTGGAGCGCGTACGTCCCTGCCCTGCTCACCGCAGGCTCTGATACCTCTACCACAACCAGTTGCCTCCGGGTCGGAGTCGTCCCGCAAGCGCCAAACGCGATCGCTGCATTGCGTTTCCACGCGTACCGGAGTCGCCTTATCACTGACCAACCACCAATCCGGGTAATCGGCTGTTTGCCAGGAAACTCGTATCTGGCGAGGTTCCCCCGCTGAATTTTCGGCTGGAAACATTGCGTAATGTGAGTAGTAGGATGCACAGCCGTGCAGAATCAAGGGCAAAAACAGAAGAAGGAAGAAGCGCTTCATATCAGTGTTGGTTATGCTCAAATTGAAGTCCGAATCCATCGCGGGTCCTGCGAACGACGATCATATCAAGAACGGGGGCAGGCACCGGCAACCCCTGAACCTGCACCGTCACGGTGTCACCAAGCTCGGGTTCGAAGGGAGTCGCGTCCACTACAATGAACACGCCTCCATCGGATATGTCCCGGGTCGAGAAGACAAACTCTCCCAATTCCGGGTGCATGACCTTTACCTTTGCGCTCATCGCGGTGCGAATGTGTTCTCTTCGATCGTTCCCTGCCATCACGCGGTTTCCACTACTTTTTACATAGTTTTTATAGTCTTCCGAAGGATACCACCATTTTCACCCAAATATGCCAAAGGTGATATTGACTCGCCGCTTAATACAAATGAGAATGGTTGGCGTTTTTAAATGCCTGTGACTAGCATCACGGGATCTGACATCGAAACTTGGTGAAAAGGATAACGATATGCGACTGAAACTGGCCGCAACCGCAACGATTGCCCTGGCTCTGCTTCCGATGAGTGCATCCGCAGACGAAGAGGTCAACATTTACTCCTACCGGCAGGCCTATTTGCTCAAGCCCTTGCTGAATGCCTTTAAACAGGAGACCGGAATCGATACCAACGTCGTTTTCGCCAAGAAAGGCCTGGCTGAGCGACTGGAACGGGAGGGTCGTAACAGCCCGGCAGACATCGTTATGACCGTCGACATCTCCCGCATCAACGAACTGGTGGAGCGCGACCTGGTTCAGACCGTCGACAGCGAGGTGCTAAACAAGAACGTTCCTGAAAATCTCCGCCATCCCGAAGGCAAATGGTTTGCACTGACCACCCGGGGCCGACTGATCTTTACGTCAAAGGACCGGGTCGAGGAAGGTGAAATCACCACCTATGAAGAGCTGGCAGACGACAAATGGGACGACCGCATCTGTACCCGCAGCGGCAAACACCCGTACAACATCGCCCTGATTTCCTCCATGATTGCCCATCACGGGGAAGCAGAGACTGAAGCTTGGCTCGAAGGCGTCAAGGACAACCTGGCCCGCAAGCCCCAGGGTGGCGACCGTGACCAGATCAAGGCCATTGCGGAAGGTGTTTGCGACGTATCCATTGGTAACAGCTACTACTACGGCAACATGCTCCAGGACGAAAACCAGCGCGCGATTGCAGAGCAGGTTCGCCTGGTATTCCCCAATGCTGATGGTCGTGGGACGCACATCAACATCAGCGGCATTTCCCTGACCAAGAGCGCCCCGAACCGTGACAACGCCATCAAACTGATGGAATTCCTGTCCTCGGCCGAGGCGCAGCGCATCTATGCCGAGGCGAACACCGAATATCCGGCAAACCCCGACGTTGATCCTTCCGGTCTGGTTGCCGAATGGGGTGCGATCAATCCGGACAAACTGTCCCTGCAGGAAATCGCAAATCACCGGAATGCGGCAGTCAAGCTGGTTGACCGCGTCGATTACGACGGCGAGTAATGCCCGAGGGCCGAGGTGACACCCACCTTCGGCCCGACTTTCGCTCGCCAACGTCTGTTGAAGATGACCGGGGCAATTGCAGGCGGGCGATGAGCTGTCTACAATCGGCATCCTTTCTCATTTCGATTCAACGACAGGAACGCTATGACCGAGGCCGTTACCAGCGTTGCCCCAGGGCTTGCCGAGCCCTTGCTGGCGAAACGAACCTCAAGGCGGTGGCTGGTAACCGCTGCCCTCACCACAGCCATAGTGGTGCTTCCGGTACTCTCCGTTGTCTTTCTCGCTTTTTTCCCAGAAGAGAACATCTGGCCTCACCTGCTCGAGACGACACTTCCCCGGTACCTGACCACCACACTCCAACTGATGCTTGGAGTAGGCGCGCTGACACTGGTCATCGGACTTTCGACCGCCTGGGCTGTCACCATGTGCGAATTTCCGGGCAGGCGTTTTTTCGAGTGGGCAATGCTGCTCCCGTTCGCCGTCCCTGCTTACGTGATCGCCTATGTCTACACCAGCCTTCTTGATTATGCCGGGCCGGTGCAAAGAGCTCTGAGGGGATGGTTTGGCTGGGAAAATGCCAGCGATTACTGGTTCCCCGAAATCCGCAGCCTGGAAGGTGCCACGCTGATGATCGGGCTGGTGCTCTACCCCTACGTTTATTTGCTTGCCCGAGCCGCTTTTCTGGAGCAGTCGCCCTCGCTGTTTGCAGTCAGCCGCAGCCTCGGCCATTCGGCTCTGAGCACTTTTTTTCGCGTGGTTTTGCCCATCGCCCGGCCTGCGGTTGCAGTTGGCCTCTCGCTGGTGCTGATGGAAACCCTCAACGACTTCGGGACCGTCGACTTTTTTGCCGTACAGACACTCACAGCAGGTCTGTTTGACACCTGGATGAACCTGGGGAATCTGGGCGGGGCTGCCCAGATTGCGACCACGATGCTCATATTCGTCGTTATCCTCGTTACCCTCGAACGCTATTCACGGCGCCGGCAACAACAGTTTGCAGCCCGGGACAACCGGGACCCGATCCGCAGATTCAGCATGTCATTCCCCAGACAGTTGGTGTGCGTGGCGGTGTGTGCCGTTCCAGTGACCTTCGGCTTCCTCATCCCCGGATTCACACTGGGTCTCTACGCATGGGAGTACTTCGGCGAAAGCTGGAATCCGGATTTTATACAGAACACCTTTAACAGCCTTTTTCTATCCAGCACCGCAGCACTGACTACTTTGCTGATCGGTATCACCCTGGCCTACAGCCGCAGACTCCACAACACCCGCGGAATGCAGATCCTCATGAGGCTATCAAGCCTTGGCTATGCCATGCCCGGGGCAGTCCTGGCCGTGGGTGTTATCGTTCCACTCGCCGGTTTCGACAACTGGTTCGATAGCCTGATGCGGGAGGTTTTCGGTCTCAGCACGGGTCTGCTTCTCAGCGGCTCCGCCTTTGCCCTGGTGTTTGCCTATACGGTGCGGTTCCTTGCGGTTTCCGCAGGCAGCGTGGAGAGTGCGCTTCAGAAGATCACGCCGAGCATGGATATGGCATCGCGCTCTCTTGGGCATACGCCGGGTGGAACCCTGGTCCGCGTGCACCTGCCGATGCTGCGCGGAACCCTGCTGACCGCCGCGCTGGTGGTGTTCGTCGACTGCATGAAGGAGCTGCCGGCAACACTCATTCTGAGGCCGTTCAATTTTGAAACCCTGGCGACCTACGTCTACCAGTTTGCTTCAGACGAACGTCTCTATCACAGCGCCCTACCGGCACTGATCATTGTTCTGGCGGGGATCGTTCCGATTATTCTGATGAGCCGCTCAATCTCCAACACCCGGACGATAGGTTGAACAGACTCCGTCTTCCGGATTACAGGCTCACCCGAGAGTGGGCGTCCTTGACGACAAACCGCCCCTGGAACACGGCCACGGGTTGATTGTTTGGCTCCGTGGTGGGAACGCCGCAAAACACCTCGGCGGTGAGGTCCAGACGCCCTTTGCCATGTCGCGCCAGACTCTTCCGGAATTTGGCCGGAATCTCGCCCCCGGGTAACCGGCAAATCACATAGAAGTCCTGCTCAACCGGCTCCAGATAATCAATCGTGCCGCTCTGCACGACCACGGCACCCCTGAGCCCAAGGTCCGCCAGCGCCAGCTCTGTGAGCCCCCAGGCTGCGGTAACCGCCGCAGAGTAGACACTGCCCCCGAAGCCGGTTCCCTGGTGATTGCGATTCTGTTCCAGGGGCGCGCTAAGAAGCAGCGCGTGACCGTCCCAGGATATCAACTGGATTCCCAACGCTTTGGACAGCGGAATTTCTTCATTGATGCGTTTCTGGAAAAGCGCCAACTGGGTCATATCATCCTCCTGATTACCCTCCAGTTTAGGCCTCTCCCTTGTGTTTCCCTATGCGACTTATGTCGGCTTCAGACAGCAACAGGCCCGGCGGTGCCGGGCCTGTTTATCATCTGCGAATCGACGGCCAGTTTTACTGCCAGATAACCGCCTGACGCTGCGCGTACCAGTTATCCACCTTCTCCTGATAGGCGTCTTCCACCACATTGCGCTTGAGCTTGAGGGTCGGCGTCAGGAAGCTGTTCTCGATGGACCACTCATCGCTCACTACCGTGATAAAGGCAAGCTGCTCGTGAGGATCGACTGTCTTGTTTACCTCCTGGATCAGGTTCTTGAAGCTGGCTTCAAGCTCCTTGCGGAAGGTTTCATCGGCAGTCTTCGGACGAATTTCCTCGCCGAGCATGACCAGCGCGTGAGGCTGGGTCTGGTTGGCACCCGACACGCAAACCATCTCAATGGCGTCGTGGGACATGAGGCGATTCTCAATCGGCGCCGGCGCAATGTACTTGCCCTTGCTGGTCTTGAAGATCTCCTTGATTCGGCCTGTCAGCTTGAGGCGACCCATCTCGTCAATCTCACCCTTATCGCCAGTTTTCAGGAAACCGTCTTCGGTAAAGGCCTCGCGGGTTTTCTCCTCGTCCTTGTAATACCCCATCATGGTCGCGGGACTCTTGACCAGGACCTCGCCCTGCTCGCTGATCCTCACCTCCACGCCCGGGAGCGCTTCACCAACATAACCGGTCCGTGAACGACCCGGCTTGTTCATGTGGGAGTATGCAAAGTTCTCGGACATGCCGTACCCCTCCAGCAGTTCCAGCCCGAGGTTGCGATACCAGTCCAGAACATCGCTCGATAGCGGCGCAGAGCCACTGCCTGCGAGCTTGACCTTGCTCAGACCCAGGCCCTTCAGAATCTTCTTCTTGATCAGCTTGTTGACCACCGGAATCTTCATCAACCGTTCCAGCTTCTGCTTCGGCAGTTTCTGAAGCACACCATGCTGGAATTTCACCCACAGGCGCGGAACAGAAAGGAACAGGGTCGGCTGCGCCCGCTGCAGGTCCTGGACAAAGGTGTCCAGAGACTCGGCAAAATACAGCTCGAAGCCGGTATAAAGCGAGCCCAGCTCGACAAACGTACGCTCGAATACATGGGCCAGCGGCAGGTACGACAGCATACGCTCTTCCGAACCGACGCCCAGCACCTGGGTTCCGCCAGCGGCGGCGAAGGCCATGTTACGGAAGCTCAGCATCACGCCTTTCGGCCGACCGGTACTCCCGGAGGTATACACAATGGTCGCCAGTTCGTCAGGATCCCGCTGCACCTGCCCTTCCAGCGGCGGGTACTTGGCCACGATGTCATCCCAGGTTTCGAAATCGTTGGGCGGACTGAGGGGATAGGATATGCATCGGACAGACTCCGGCACACCGCCTTTCATCATGTCCCAGTCGTCGAGTTTACCCACGAACAGGACGTCGCATTCGGCATGATTGAGGATGTAATTAACGGTATCTGAATTCAGGGTTGGATAGAGCGGGACGGAAATGTGACCGGCCATCCAGATGGCCCAGTCGGTCATGATCCATTGCGCACAGTTTTTGGAAATCAGGCCAATCCGGCTTTTTTCCGGCAGGTTAAGCGATTTGAGATAGGCAGCCACGCGCCGTGCCTCGTCAACCGCCCTGCCCCACGTGTATTCCACGACCTTGCCATCGCCGATGGGCTGGGTCATGTAAAGGGAGTTCGCCTTGGTGGTTTCCCAATGGTAAACCATGTCCAGCGGAAGCTTGTTAGTTGTGTCCATGAATCTTCCTTGCATTCGTTATTCGAATTATTCGGTCTTATTATTAGACTTTCGTATGGTATTTCAACACACTATCGGCAGTCAAAATGTGACACAAGCAAAACTATTCCACTTCTCAACTTTCCCGGGCGACGAACGCGTCCCAGCCAACAATCCTACCCCGAATCCCCCGGGCCTGTGGTAAACTTGCGCCCCTTCGTATTTCTGAACGTCGAATACTCATCAAAACCAGACACTGACTCGGAGACAGGCACATGGCCAAGAGAACTCTGCGCACCCTGATTGGTGCAACACTGCTGGCAGCGGCGGGCCTGGGACAGGCTCAGGAAGTACGCACGGTTGCTATCACGCAGATCGTCGAACATCCGGCACTGGATGCGGTTTACCAGGGCGTGAAAGACGAACTTGCCGAGCAGGGCTACACGGAAGGTGAGAACCTGACCGTCATGCACGAAAGCGCTCAGGGAAATTCCGCCATTGCCTCTCAGATCGCCCGGAAATTTGTCGGCGAAAGCCCCGACGTGATCGTAGCCATTGCAACGCCATCTGCCCAGACCGTTGCGGCCGCTGCCCGAAACATCCCGGTCATTTTCTCAGCCGTGACTGACCCGGTTGGCGCAAAGCTGGTATCCAGTCTCGAGGCGCCGGGTGCGAACATTTCCGGCGTCAGCGACATGCTGCCCATCAAGAAACACCTCGACATGCTTCAGCGGGTCATGCCCGATGCCAAACGCATCGGCACGGTGTACAACCCCGGCGAAGCCAATGCCGTATCCCTCGTCAATCTGCTTGAGGAGCAACTGGCAGCCCGCGATATGAAGCTGGTCAAGGCCGCGGCCACCAAGACTTCCGAAGTGCTGGGCGCCTCCCGCTCACTGGTGGGGGAAGTAGACGCGATCTACCTGACCACGGACAACACCGTAATCAGTGCCGCAGAGGCTGTTATTTCAGTGGGTGAGCGCGCCGGTATACCTGTTTTTGCAGCGGACACCGCCACCGTTGGGCGCGGGGCCGTCGCAGCGCTCGGTTTCGACTACTACAATCACGGCCGCCAGACCGGCGCGATGGTTGCCAGGGTATTGAGCGGAACCAATCCCGGCGACATGCCCGTGGAAACCATGGACACTCTGGATCTGTTTGTGAACCCGGCCGCAGCCAAGCGCATGGGCATCACCCTCTCTGAGGACCTGATCGAAGACGCCAAAGAAGTCGTCAAAAGCGACAAGTAACGCCTGACCAAGACGGGCGGACCCCACAAGGGCCCGCCCGTTTTCTTTCACAGTGAATATTACCCATGCTCAGTGAAATCGCATTTTATGGCGCCATTGAAACTGGCCTGATCTACGGCCTGGTTGCCTTTGGCATTTACATCTCTTTCAGGGTGCTGGACTTCCCGGATCTGACCGTTGACGGCAGCTTCCCGCTGGGTGCGGCCGTCGCTGCCGTGCTGATCATTGGCGGCTGGAACCCCTGGATTGCGACCGGTGCTGCCGTTCTTGCCGGCATGGCCGCAGGCGCGGTCACTGCGCTGCTCAACGTGAAGCTGAAGATTCTCAATCTGCTGGCCTCAATTCTCACCATGATCGCGCTCTACTCCGTGAACCTGCGCATCATGGGCCGGCCAAATGTCGCGCTGCTCACCGAAGAGACGGTGCTCACTCCCTGGTACAATCTGGATCTGGCGTACCATCAGGTACCGGTCCTGCTGTTCATTGTTGTCGCCGTCGTGGCCCTGATCCTGCTGTGGCGCTTCATGAAATCTGAAACCGGTCTAGCCATGCGGGCCACCGGCGCCAACCCCCGAATGGCAAGAGCCCAGGGCATTGCGACGGGAGCCATGATCGTGCTCGGCGTCGCCCTGTCCAACGGCCTTGTTGGCCTGGCCGGCGCGCTGTTTGCCCAGAGCCAGGGTGCAGCCGACGTGACCATGGGTGTTGGCGTCATCGTGATTGGCCTCGCCTCCCTGATCGGGGGCGAGGCCGTGATCACGCCGTCGACCGTGGTGCGCGCCCTGCTCGCCTGCGTATTTGGCGCCATCATTTATCGGCTTGCCATTGCATTCGCCCTGAACGCCGATGTTCTGGGGCTCCAGGCACAGGACCTGAACCTGATCACCGCGGTATTGGTGACCCTGGCAATTGTCCTTCCCGGCGTTCGCAGTTCCGTGATCGGCAAGTTCACCCGCAGCAAGGCCTGAGGAGGCGACATGATCAGTGCAAGCGATCTTCGACTGACCTTTGGCAAGGGAACGCCTCTGGAGAACCCCGCACTCCGGGGCATGAGCCTGACGGTTAACCAGGGTGAATTCGTTACCGTCATTGGCAGTAATGGTGCCGGCAAGTCTACCTTCCTGAACGCCCTCTCGGGTGAGGTTCTGGTGGACAGTGGTGAGATCATCGTCGACAACGTCGATGTCACCAAACTACCGACCCACAAACGCGCGGGCCGTGTCGCCAGGGTATTCCAGGACCCTCTGGCCGGAACCTGCGAGGCCCTGTCCATTGAGGAAAACCTGGCACTGGCCATCAAACGAGGCCAGCGCCGCGGCCTGAGTGCGGCGGTCAAGCGGCAGTACCTGGACCAGTTTCGCGAGAGCCTGGCCTCACTGAAGCTGGGTCTGGAAAGCCGTCTGGGTGACAAGATGGGGCTACTTTCCGGCGGCCAACGCCAGGCCGTCAGCCTACTGATGGCGAGCCTGACGCCATCGAGCATCCTGCTCCTGGATGAACATACTGCCGCGCTCGACCCGAAAACTGCGGCATTTGTACTGGAATTGACTACCCAGATCATCGAAGAACAGAAACTGACGGCGCTGATGGTTACCCACAGCATGAAACAGGCTCTGGAAGTCGGTAGCCGCACCGTCATGCTCCATCAGGGTCAGGTGGTGTTCGACATAGCCGGCGAAGAACGGAAAGGGCTGGAAGTGAAGGACCTGCTGGGCCTGTTTGAGAAGCAGCGCGGCCTGTCGGTGGATGACGACAGCCTGTTACTGGGCTGAGAAAAGAAAAGGCGGGAGCATTTCCCGCCTTTTCTTGCTCAACATCAAACGCCGTTAATGGCCGTAGATGAGCATCGAGGTGTTGGTAATTGCCAGGTTATCCATGGCGATTGAACCGATGGACGTGCCCCCGACAATTACGCCACCAATGCGGATATCCGCGGCGAAGGTCTGGAGATCGATTGCCAGGCTGTCGACATTCTGTGAATTCGGCGCCTTGTAGATGTCCATCTCGACTCCGGCGAACAGACGCAACGGCTGGGGCGCCGAGAGATCATAATCGGCGCCGGTCAGCTGGAAGTCCTGAATGCCCAACGCCAGGAACGGCACATCAAAGTCCATGTCGTCGATGGCGAAGTCGGTTCGGAAGTTCAGCTTGTCAGTCGCGGTATCAACCCTGATGGTACCCGAGCCGATCAGCGCATCCATCCGGAAATTGTCCAGAACGGTCGTTGAACCGCCGGTTCCCGTCAGGTTCCAGGCCCCCGTTGCGACAGTCAGATCGACCGCACCAAACGCCATGGGCAAAATGTTGATGATGGCATCACCGTCATTGGCAATGTCGATGTTGATCCTGACATTATCCAGCAGATCACTGGGAGCCTGACCAGTCAGGTTAAAGCCCAGCTCGGGGAAATAGTCGTTCCGGCCTCCGCCGCCAACGAAAATCTCATTGATTTCCAACGAGCCTTCATCAGTATAGATGAAGCGATCGATATTCAGTTTGGTTTCAAGTTCGATGGTGACACCGGCCTGACCGGTGATATTTCCCATCACGGAATCATCCAGCATCTGGATCTCGGCCATGGCTGCAGGTTGGACACCTGCAACGCACAGCGCTAGCAAGGTAGGTTTCAGGCCTTTCATCGTTCGTTCCTTTTATATTAGTTATCACTTCCTGTGGGCCACTGCATTGTTCGACACCACCCCCATACTCTAGCGACACGTTGTCTCGGGGTACGTGCAGGTGTCACAAATTGGTTGCTGTTTACAACCATATGAGGGCTAATCCGGATATTTTTTGAACACAACATGTAGTGTTCATGAATAGTCACGGGCAAGCTCTCGATTTACAGAGATTTTCAGACTTGCAACCAGCAGTCGATTGATTTTCTTTGCGCCATCCCTTCAATCAATAGTTGCGTTCTTGTTCACATACCACTATATCCTGTTATACTTTCGAAAAATAAGCCTATATATAGGGTCAAAGACTTCCAAGGTTACTCGCCGGCAGGCGAAGCCCAAAACGGCTTCAAGCCAGGCCGACAACAACGATCCAAAGAAAGAACCGGAATATCCGGGTGCGTTAAAGCTTCCCAAGCTGCCACCACATGTAGTGGTCATCAACGCGCCGGGAGTCAAGACCGGGCATTAGGAAATTCAAGGGGTGCAGCGCTGTCATAAGGGATGGCGCTGTCAAAAGAAGACATACTGGGAATACCGAGGGTGGCAATGAACGCGAAGGCACAGGCAGTGGTTACTACAATTCCGATGCAGGAAGCTTCGCTCGACATCTGGAACAGCAAATATCAGCTGAAAACCAAGACTGGCGAGCCCGTCGACAAGGACATCAACGCTACGTACGAACGCGTAGCCAAGGCCCTGTCTGAAGTCGAAAACAAGTCCGTGCGCAACAAGCACATGAAGGACTTTATCTGGGCTTTGCAGCACGGCGCAATCCCCGCCGGCCGCATTACCTCGAATGCTGGAGCCGAAGCGCACAAGCCGGCAACCTCCACCATTAACTGCACCGTTTCCGGCACCGTTCAAGACTCCATGAACGACATCCTGGAAAAGAACCACGAAGCCGGTCTGACCCTCAAAGCCGGTTGCGGCATTGGTTATGAATTCTCCACCCTGCGCCCGAAGGGAGCCTACGTCGCCGGCGCCGGTGCCACCACCTCGGGCCCGCTGTCGTTCATGGATATCTTCGACCGAATGTGCTTCACCGTGTCCTCTGCCGGTGGTCGCCGCGGTGCCCAGATGGCCACCTTCGACGTGCACCATCCCGACGTAATTGACTTCATCCAGGCCAAGCGTGAAGACGGTCGCCTGCGCCAGTTCAACCTGTCGCTGCTGATCACCGAAGACTTCATCGAAGCCGTACGCAACGGGGACGACTGGCACCTGTCTTTCCCTGTTACCCAGAAGGAAGTTGAAGACGAAGAGCTTGACCTGAGCGATGAAAGCCAGTTCGTCTACCGTGACTTCCCGGTGCAGAAGGGCTACGTAATTAACGATGAGGGCAAAGTGGCCTGCCGCATCTACCGTACCCTGAAAGCCCAGTTCATCTGGGACACCATCATGACCAGCACCTATGACTACGCAGAGCCGGGCTTCATCCTGATCGACAAGGTCAACCAGATGAACAATAACTGGTTCTGTGAGGACATCCGCGCCACCAACCCCTGCGGCGAGCAACCCCTGCCCCCTTACGGCAGCTGTCTGCTGGGTTCCGTGAACCTGACCATGTTCGTGGATTACCCGTTCACCGACAAGGCCAGCTTCAACTACGAGAAGTACCGCAAAGTCGTGGCCATCTTCACCCGCATGCTCGATAACGTAGTGGAGATTAATGGCCTGCCCCTCGAAGAACAGCGCCATGAAATCACCTACAAGCGCCGACACGGCATGGGTATCCTGGGCCTGGGATCTACCCTCGCGATGCTGCGCATGCCTTATGGTTCTGAACAATCCGTTCAGTTTACCGAGGATGTCGTTCGCGAAATGGCGGTTGAAGGCTGGCGTCAGTCCCTGGCTCTCGCCGAAGAAAAAGGCGTAGCACCGATCATGGACGACGAGTTCGAGGTCACCCCGAAGATGCTGGGCAAATGCCCGCAGCTGTCCAAAGATGGCTACAAACTCGGCGACAAGCTCAAGGGCCGCGTACTGCACGCCAAGTACAGCAAGTACATGCAGCAGATTGCCGCCGTGGATCCGAAACTGGTAGAAGAGCTGGCGGAGAAAGGTGGACGCTTCACCCACCATACTTCCATTGCGCCAACCGGCACCATCAGCCTGTCACTGGCCAATAACGCCAGCAACGGCATCGAGCCGAGTTTCTCGCACCACTACGCCCGCAACATTATCCGGGAAGGCCGGAAGACCAAGGAAAAAGTTGACGTCTTCTCATTCGAGCTGCTGGCCTACCGCCATCTGGTCAATCCGGGCGCCATGCCGTTCTCCGATGATGAAGACAAGAAACTGCCGTCCTACTTCACCACATCGGACGATGTGACACCGGCACAGCATGTAGACATCCAGGCAGCCGCCCAGAAATGGGTAGATTCCTCGATTTCCAAAACGGCCAATGTTCCTACAGACTTTGATTACCGCGATTTCAAGGGTATTTACCTGTACGCCTACGACAAGGGGCTGAAGGGGTGCACCACGTTCCGCTTCAACCCGGAGGCGTTCCAGGGTGTACTGGTGAAGGAAAAAGATCTGGAGAACACGTTGTACGAGTTCACTCTGGACGACGGCAGCAAGGTGACGCTGAAGGGTAACGAACAGGTCGAGTACGATGGCGAAATCCACAACGCTGCCAACCTGTTTGACGCGCTCAAAGAAGGCACTTACGGCAAGTATTGATCCGGGAACCCGACACAGGACAACGAACATGACAGTCAAGATCAGCAACAAAATCGTCGGCTACCGCGTAAAGAAAGCCGACCCGGAAGCCACCTCGGAAGCAGCAGTGGCACCGAAGCCGGAAAACACACCCGTTCAGATGAACGAATACATCGAACGGCCCGATTTCCTGCTGGGCACCACCTACAAAATCAAGCCGCCGGTGGCCGAGCACGCGATGTACATCACCATCAACGACATCCTGCTCAATGAAGGTACCGACCACGAAAGTCGGCAACCGTATGAAGTGTTCATCAATTCCAAATCGATGGAACACTTCCAGTGGGTGATCGCCCTCACCCGCGTCATCTCCGCCGTTTTCCGCAAGGGTGGCGACGTTACTTTTCTGGTGGAAGAGCTTCGCTCGGTCTATGACCCGAATGGCGGCTACTTCAAGAAAGGTGGCGTGTTCATGCCCTCGCTGGTTGCCGAAATTGGCGCGGTGATTGAGAAGCACCTGAAGGCCATCGGTCTGTTGGAAAGTGAGGAAATGAGCGAAACCACCAAGCGCATCCTCGCCGAAAAGCGTGCCGAGTTCGAAGCCAGCCACACCACGGCGACGAATGACGACAAGGCCAGCGATTACCCGGCCAATGCCACCATGTGCGGCAAGTGCAGCACCAAGGCGGTGATCGTGATGGACGGCTGCGCAACCTGTCTCTCCTGCGGCGACAGTAAGTGCGGCTGAACCTGATCGACGACTGAATCAAGAGCCCGGAGTGAGAACTCCGGGCTTTTTTGTTTGTGGCGATAACTCGGATTCCGCAGTTTCATTGGTGTCCGGTTAATCAATTAGTCCCGCTCTGAAGGACCAGTTTGTCGGCTGACCTTCTTCGCCGCTCAGGTGCGCGACCAAACGTCTACAATGATTGCAATGGGTTATCCCGTGAAGGAAAAGGACTGCATGGTCAAAGTCGCGATTGTCACAGGTGCCAGCCGCGGCATCGGTGCTGCCACCGCAAGGCAGTTGTCGGCCCGGGGCTACGCGCTTTGTATCAACTACCTTTCCAGCCAGACACTGGCCGAGGCTCTGGTGTCCGAGATCATTGGCGCTGGCGGTCAGGCCTTCGCCTGCCGGGGCGATGTCAGCAACGAGCAGGATGTGATCGCCCTCTTTGATGCCACTGAACAGGCCTACGGGCCGGTAACCGCGCTGGTGAACAACGTTGGCATCCTGTTTACCCAGTCCACGCTGGCCGATATGGAGGTAGAACGATTCAGCAAAGTGATGGCGACGAATGTAACCGGCTGCTTTCTGTGTTCCAGGGAGGCCATGCGACGGATGACCGACGGTGGCTCCATTGTGAACGTCTCCTCCCTGGCCTCGAAAACCGGCTCGCCTTTTGAATATATTGATTACGCAGCTTCGAAAGGCGCCGTGGATACCCTGACCAAGGGGTTGTCCGTGGAAGCGGCCACCCGTGGCATTCGGGTGAATGCCGTGCGGCCGGGGTTCATTCACACCGATATTCACGCCGCGGGCGGCGAACCTGGTCGCGTGGAACGACTGGCACCGGGCATTCCCCTGAAACGTGGAGGCACTTCGGAAGAGGTCGCCAACGCAATTTGCTGGCTTTTATCGGATGAAGCATCCTATGTGACCGGATCATTTATCGATGTAGCCGGGGGACGATAAAGGGAACCGAATCGGATGAAAACCATTGGCCTGCTGGGCGGTATGAGCTGGGAATCTTCCCAGAGCTATTACCGAAGTATCAATCAACAAGTAAGAGCGCGACTTGGCGGCCTGCACTCCGCAAAAGTCATTTTATACAGCGTCGATTTCGCAGAGATCGAGGCACTTCAGCACCAGGGAAACTGGGATAGGATGGCAGAGATCCTCTCCGCGGCCGCCGGTTCACTTGAATGCGCAGGCGCGGATTTTCTGGTCATTGGCACGAACACCATGCACAAGGTGGCTCCGCAGATCGAAGGGTCGATACACATGCCGCTTCTCCATATCGCGGATGCAACAGCCAGGGTTTTACAGCGGGACGGAGTTACCCGGGTCGGCCTCCTCGGCACCCGGTTTACGATGGAGCAGGAATTTTACCGGGAACGCCTGGAAAAGGCGGACATTGAGGTTCTGATACCGGATGAGGTCCAGCGCGAAAGGGTTCACCAGGTCATTTACCAGGAGTTATGCCAGGGCACGATCCGTTCCTCCTCCAGGACAAGTTACATGGAAATCGTGGAATCCCTGTCCGCACGGGGCGCCCAAGCCGTCATTCTTGGATGTACCGAGATCGGCCTGCTGATTCAGCAATCGGATACGCCCGTTCCGCTTTACGACACCACGGTCATCCACGCCGAACAGGCGGTGGAGGAGGCCCTTCGGGCGTCACCAAATTAGGCCAGCCGGACGCCATTGAATGCACGCTCAGAGGTTCTGTTCCATACTGCCCTGCAACCGATTCTTTGCCGAGGGGCAGCACCGCCAATGAGAACAATCGAGGACTTTCTGAAGCGCAGGTACTGGGGTTGGGGAAACCAGGCCAGCCCGGTTCCCACCCCAATGGTCGATGCTTTCACCACGTTCCTGGAGCAATATAGTGGAATCTGTGCCAGCCCTCCTCTGGAATTGCCAGACACTCAAGCCATTGAGCTTCCTGAGCCAAGATTTGTGCTTCCAGCGGCATTCGCCGAATGGCTGACCAGCGACAAGGAAATTCGTCTTCACCATTGCTTTGGCAAATCTTTCCGGGATTCCTGGCGAGCGACACACCTGCAGTTTGACAACCCTCCGGATTACGTTGCCTTTCCTGGCACCGACGGGCAACTGGCCGAGCTGTTCCGGTTCGCCAAACAGGAAGGGATTCATGTAATTCCCTATGGGGGCGGATCAAGTGTGGTAGGTGGAATTGAGCCTCCACCGAGGGATCAGAGCAACGGCGTGATCTCCGTAAACATGCTGAACTTCAACCAGGTACTGGAGGTAGACGAGGTTTCTCGATGTGCCCGCATCCAGGCCGGCACCTATGGCCCCGACCTCGAACGGCAGCTGAAGCCTTTTGGCCTGACCCTGAGGCATTTTCCCCAAAGCTTTGAATTCTCGACACTCGGGGGATGGATCGCCACCCGCGCGGGCGGGCACTACGCGACGCAATACACTCACATCGACGAGTTTGTTGAATCGATCCGCCTGGTCACTCCCGAAGGTACCATGCAAACCCGCCGCCTACCCGGCAGTGGTGCCGGCCCCAGCGAGGAACGACTAATCCTCGGCTCCGAGGGAACCCTGGGAATCATTACGGAAGCCTGGGTGCGCTTGCAGGCCATTCCACAGTACAAGGCCGCGACCACCATCGGATTCACCGACTACTCCCAGGGCGTGGAAGCCTGTCGACAGATAAGTCAGTCAGGCCTGCAGCCCAGCAATGCGCGCTACATCGGCAGGCAGGAAGCCATGTTCATGGGACTGGGTGATGGCAGCAAGGACATCCTGATCCTCGGATTTGAATCCAATGCATTTCCGGTGACAGACAGGCTGAAACAGGCAATATCACTGGCTCTTGAGTGTGGCGGTACTGACCTGTCACCACAGACCGGGAACCCCGATGCGAAGCAACGTGACACGGGCGCCGATAACTGGAAACAGGCGTTCATCACCGTGCCTTACCTGCGTGACGAACTGGTTCGCCGGGGCCTGATCGTCGAGACGTTGGAAACGGCAATCACCTGGGATAGGTTTGACCGGTTCCACCAGCGACTCCTTACCACTGCCAATGCGGCCATCCGGGACCAGTGCGGTAAAGGGTTTATTACCTGCCGCTTCACGCACCTTTATCCCGACGGACCCGCGCCCTACTACACCATCATGGCCCAGGGGAACGGCAAGGACGACCTGAAACGCTGGGATGCCATCAAGCGCGCGGTATCCGACGCTTTGATCGAGGAAGGCGGGACCATCACCCACCATCACGCCGTCGGACGGGACCACAAAATGCATTATCTCAGGCAGGCATCGCCTCTGTTTGTTTCGATGCTACGTAGCGCAAAAGGCTCCGTGGATCCCGACCATCTCCTCAACCCGGGCATTTTATTTGACTGATCGGGCGGGCAGTTCAGGTTCTGCCGCAAGTGCCCTGACCCGCTCAAAGTCCTCCTCACTGAACACGCCGTTCACGCCCGAGATGGCCGCGAGTTTCATACCGTGCCGAAGACCCAGCTTGTAGATTTCACGGACTTTTTCCCATTCGATGTCCCGGCCCAGGGTAAAATTCTCGAACCGACCTTCGAGGGCCAGTACGATCGTCTCCGCAAGGCACGCGTACGCAATGCCTCGTGGTAAGCCAATATCTTTCATATGAACATCGCCGGGAAGCTGGATCTCGCCGGATTCAATCACCAGGACATCCGGACGCTTCGCCACATCTTCAGCCGGGATGTCCAGCGGGCGCGCCACATCCGTAATTACGCATCCGGGTTTTACTTTCATGATATCCAGAATCCGTTTTCCGGCCCCGGAGGTGGCGGTAACAATCATGTCCATATCCGCCACATCCCGATCCGCAGAGCCCGCTACGTGTACCACGGCTCCCGGCGTCTCCTGCTCAATGCTCTCCTTCAATGCCAGCAACTTGGCTGGCTCAGGCGCAGCCAGATAGATTTCATCCACGGCCTTGGCCAACAGCCGGGCGCAAACAGAGCCAATGGCCCCCGTTGCTCCTACCACCATCGCTTTACCCGCCATTTTCCCACTCGGGCCAATGTGCACCCGGCCAATCCGTTTAACGGCGTCATGGGCGGCCCAGAGAGCCCCCGAGGCGCTGTAGCTGTTACCCGTGGTTATCGGTAACGGCGCGCGCTTGGCCACGGTAATTCCGGCATCACCCACGACCTTGGTGAAGGCCCCCAGCCCCATCACCTGAGCACCGAGTTTTTTCGCGAGCCGGGCGGCTGCGAGCAGTCGACTGTAGGTAAACTCCGGACCATGAGCCATGATTTCCCGGGGCGTCCCGCCAACCGTGATCAACCAGCCCTCAACTTCGTCACCGGTTGGCGAGTGGATCCCGGAGACCTTGGAGTAAAGGAACGGCGGCGCATAGGCCACGGCTTTTTCAACCAGATTCATCACCAGGGGTGGCGAAACGTTTGCAATCCAGTCCAGCGGCGGAGTTTTCGTCAGATACTGCTGCGACAACGGGTGAATAACAAAGGCAAACCGGTTTACCCGTCGATAACCGTTCGGGTAAAGAATCCTGGGTTCGATTCCCAGGTTCTGGATGACATCGAGGTAGTCGTCGGGCCCCAACTGCTCAGGTGTTCGCGCCAGCGCCGCACTGATCATGGCTTCCATGACGTTCATCCCCACGGGCCGGCCCTCCAGCCAGGGGCTGTAATCCACCACCATCGCCACCCGGCGGGCGCGCAGCCAGTCCAGGGCAGTCTCCGTCACCCGGGAGGTGATAACGGTTTTGCCATCCAGCTGCTTCTGACTGAAATGTTCAAGATCGCCGATGGCGGCTACGATGACGTGCGCACTTTCAACCGCCTGATGGAGAGAGCCCTTAACCAGGCCTTCTCCCAGACGGTAAAGTGGATTACGCATTATTGTCTCCACGGCCTTGACCGCCGTGGGCCGAAACATCAACGGCGCGGTAATCGAGGTATAGGTCTCGAGCTGCTTCAGGGACGTGAGCATGCGGGGCACGCCAAAATCGTTATACGGATCGGCAAAAAAGAGATTGTCCGTATGTTCTGACAATGATTTGGCTATTCGATAACTGGCCTGGCCGTTCATGAATAGCACCCGGGCATTGTCGAAGAAATGCCCTAGCTCAGACTGCGTGTGGCGAACAGCCCATTCCTGCAGGATGCCCCTGAGCCCTGCACCGGTCGTTACCGGCCGATCCGGTACCCAAGCTTCAAGCCTCGCTGTGTCCGGGTGCTGAAGTTTTTCCCGCCCAACCTCATAGTGATCATGAACCATGCTCAAACCGATCGCATCGGCTTGTTCACGAACCGATTCAAGTATCGATTCCGCCCGGGAGAGATTACCGTCGGCCCCCAGCCGGATAATACGGAAAGACTGTCCGAGAAACTCCGTTTCCAGATCGTAATCGTATTCGGAGGATCCCTGGCTGACGCTCACAACCGTCTTCATGGCTCATCCCTGTTCGGTGAGTGTTGTTATCCTTTTCAGCGTAAATCACACAAACCTTTTCCGCCTTAGCACAGGTCAAAGTTCAGCCATTCATTCAGGGTCTACACTGTACAGAGCCATCTTCCACAAGCCGTCAAACCGAAACCCGATATGGAGGAGCCAACATGAGCATTCAGGGTGAACTCGCTGCAACCATTGAGGATCTTATCCAGCCGGGTCAGGGAATTCTTGCCGCCGATGAGAGCCACCCCACCATTGCCAAACGGTTTACCGCAGTGGGCGTTGAATCCAGCGAAGAAAAACGCCGGGAATATCGAAGCCTGATCCTGTCCGCGCCCGGGCTCGGGGAATTCATCAGCGGCGTCATACTGTTCGAAGAAACTCTGGGCCAGAACAGCCTGGACGACATCCCGATCCCGCAATTACTGGAGAACCAGCGTATTGTCCCGGGCATCAAAGTGGATAAGGGCAAGAAACCGTTGATCAATGCACCGGGTGATGAAATCACCTTCGGACTGGATGGTCTGGATGATCGGCTGGAAATCTTCAAGAACCGGGGTGCGCGGTTCGCCAAGTGGCGGGATGTTTTCCATATCTCGGACACGCTACCTTCCCGGCAAGCTGTGGAAGCCAACGCTGAGGTGCTGGCACGCTATGCCGCGCTCTGCCAGTCCATGGGAATTGTTCCGATTGTCGAGCCGGAAGTGCTGATCGACGGCGGCCACAGCATCGACCGGTGCGCAGATGTCAGCAAAACGGTACTGAGGGAGGTCTTTATTGCACTCGCCCGGCACAGAGTCCAGTTGGAGCACATGATCCTGAAACCCAGCATGGTGACACCCGGGAAAGAGTCCGCCAAGGCAACGCCCGAAGAGGTTGCTGAAGCGACAATTTCGGTGTTCAGACAGGTGGTCCCGGCGGCGGTGCCGGGAATCAATTTCCTGTCTGGTGGCCAGACTCCGGAGGAGGCAACGCTGAATCTGAATGCAATGAACTGTCTAGGTAACCAACCCTGGGCGCTGAGCTTTTCCTACGGTCGGGCGCTACAGGAACCGGCCCAGAAAGCCTGGGCCGGTAGACTGGAGAACGGTCCTGCGGCCCAGGAGGCAATCCTGAAACGGGCGCGACTCAACGGCGCCGCCCGCGCTGGCACCTACAGTCCCGAGATGGAAGCGTGACTAGTCACAGCCCTCTGTGCAGTTTGCATCACTGTCAAACGACATGGTTTGGCCGCTCAGTGGCACGTGCACAGGTACTTTGACCAAATCCCGGAACAGTGAGGTGCGCGTACCCTGTTTCAGCTCTCCCCCCGCCGTCGCTGGCTCGTTGGCGTGAGAGGCAATGACCGCCTTTGGTTCGAT
The DNA here is from genome assembly GCF_030238305.1 of Marinobacter albus. NCBI lineage: Bacteria > Pseudomonadati > Pseudomonadota > Gammaproteobacteria > Pseudomonadales > Marinobacteraceae > Marinobacter > Marinobacter albus. The sequence goes on from NZ_JASSQD010000001.1 coordinate 2,398,017, forward strand.
CAGATCGTTAATGACATAGGCGGCCTCTTTGGGACCCGTGGTGTAGGTGTCGCCGATATTCATGACCACCAGTTGAGCACCGTAGTGGTCTTTGACCACCAGTTCCTGCTCGGCGGTGATGCCGGTGTCCCCAGACAGGTAAACCACCAGGCCATTGGAAAAGGTCAGGACATAACCGGTGGGCGGTCCAACGCTGGCGCCCACACCCGCCTGCTTCAAATGCTCTGCCAGCGGCCCGGTAAGGAAACCGGGGGATACGCCATTGCTGTGCACCGCAGGCACCGTGGTAATCGCCACGCCGCCCAGTTCACGTTCGGCACCAAAACGCACCAGCATGGAATTGGCAGCGTCACCGCCAGCCGCCTTCAATTTGGCCGCGAAGAACGCGGGCATTTCACTCCCGGTGACAATCTTGGCCTGCTTCTTCACCGCAATATCAACGCTGTTGGATTGTGGCAGAGTCGACACCGAGGTATCCGGTGAGGCGCAGGTTCCCGCGTTGGTCTTGGCGATGCGCTGATCACCGACATGATCCCCGTGCATGTGCGAGACCAGGATCACGTTGATATTACCGAGCCGCGGATCGTCCGGTCCGGCTACGGTGCGCCCGGCATCGTACAAAATCCGGGTGCCGTTGGGATCTTCAAAGACCAGTGCCCGGTCGCGGCTGCAGAATTCGCCATCGTGACTACCGAGCGGCGTTACCTTGACGTTACCCTCTGCGGCACCGGCACTTGAGACCAGTCCCATCGCCAGCAAATACCCACCGGCGACCCATGCAGGTGCCCATTGTTTCGTTCGTTCGAACATCGCTCGTTCCTCCCGGATGATTTCGCCTTCATAACGTACTTCGTTACGAATACATCGACATTCTGTACCAGTGTAGTTGGTAATCAGGGAGCACCAGCGGAAGGGATTGCGGGCGAAAATGGATGCGTCAGGCCGCCCGCTCCTGACCGTTTGCGACGGGTGGCACTTCCTCGAGACTGGCCAGCATGGGGGCCACTTCGCGGATCTTGCGGGCCTTCGGCCAGACCCCTTCCGCTTCCGGAAAACCCTGACGAAGGAAATTCATCCACTGCTTGATGCGGCCGGTCACATAACGGTCCTCGAGCCAGCCCTGCAGCACTTCGGCGTATTCCCGGACCAGAGCTACCGCTTCCGGCCAGGTCATATCGGCAATCTCCTCACCCCGCTGACTGGCTTTGATCTTGCGGGCCAGGTCCGGGCGCGCGATCAGGCCACGCCCGATCATCACATCGGCGCAGCCGGAGACCTCGCGGCAGCGCCAGTAATCGGCCACCGTCCATATCTCGCCATTGGCAATAACATGGGCGGAGACCGCCTCGCGCACCTTGGCAATTTCCTCCCAGTATGCCGGCGGCTTGTATCCGTCTACCTTGCTACGGGCATGTATCACAATCTCCGACGCTCCGGCCGCCTCAAGAGCCTGGCCACAGGCAACCCCCATGGACCGATCGTCGTAGCCCAGGCGCATCTTGGCTGTCACCGGAATATGGTCCGGCACAGCCTTGCGCACTGCAGCAGTGATGCCGTGCATCAGTTCCGGCTCACGCATCAGCACGCAGCCACCCTTGTGCCGATTGACCGTCTTGGCCGGACAGCCAAAGTTGATATCCACCTGGGTCGCACCCAATTCCACTGCCCGGGCCCCATGCCGCCCCATCTGCTCCGGGTCAGACCCCAGAAGCTGAACGGCCACAGGCGTGCCCACTTCGGTCAGTGACCGGTTGTGTAGCTCTGGTGCGTACTTGTAGAAAACACGGGGGGGCAACATGCCATGAGTCACGCGAACAAACTCAGTGACACACCGGTCGATGCCGCCGACTTTCGTCAGGGTTTCGCGTATGGGTGCGTCAACCAGCCCTTCCATCGGGGCAAGGATTATTCGCATGTCGGCTCCGGAAGTGGTTAAAGATTAAGCGGGCCGGCATTGTAGTCAGTTTCTGAGGCAGATTGAAGCGCAAGGTTTCGGCCTTGCGGCGAAGTTACTGAGAGATGGCGTAGTTCACGCAATAATCCGCCAGCACCTTGCTCTGTTTTTTCCACTGCTCAGACCAGGATCTCATCCACGGGGACATCACACAACTCCTTCGCTGAAGTGCATATCCCTAAGATAGTTGAGAAAACGGGTTGATGATAAATCAAAGAAAGAAAATACGTTTTAAGCTATTGGCTATCACAACCGTTCAATGGAGGCGAACTTGCCCTGATTGTCGAAAACAATGCGGAAGGAGCCGCGCACACCGTCGCGGAGATAGAAGCGGGACAGAATACGGGCCGGGAAACGGACTGAGCGTCCGTCCCGGGCCGTGGTGTGAACATCTCTGGCAACGCCCTGATAGAGTTTGAGCCACTCATCAGGGCTGATGCTCAGATCCACGATGATCTGCTGCATAGAGCTTAGTTGGCCAGCTCCAGCAACAGACGGTTCAGACGGGTCACATAGGCACCCGGATCCTGCAGTTGCTCGCCACTGGCCAGGGTGGCCTGATCAAGCAGTACTGCAGAGAGCTCGCCGAAGCGCTCTTCGCCCTTTTCGTTTTCCAGGCGCTGGACCAACGGGTGGTCCACGTTGATTTCAAAGATCGGCTTGCTGTCGGGAACCTTCTGGCCAGCCGCTTCCATGATCTTCTTCATCTGGGCACCCATGTCAAAGTCCCCGACAACCAGACAGGCTGGCGAATCGGTCAGACGGTTGGTAACCCGAACCTCCTGAACGCGATCATCCAGGGCGGTCTTGATACGCTCCAGCAGTTCCTTGTGCTCCTCGGCCGCCTCTTCCTTGTGCTTCTTGTCCTCTTCAGTTTCCACTTCGCCGAGATCCAGGTCACCGCGCGCGACGTCTTGGAACTGCTTGCCGTCGTACTCGTTCAGGTACCCCATCATCCACTCGTCGATACGATCCGAGAGAATCAGGACCTCAATACCCTTCTTGCGGAAAACTTCCAGGTGCGGGCTGCTCTTGGCCGCCATGAAGTTATCGGCCGTAATGTAGTAGATCTTCTTCTGACCGTCTTGCATCCGCTCGATGTACTGGTCCAGCGATACGTTCTGGGTGCTTTCCCCAGTGTGGGTGGACGCAAACCGCAGCAAGCCGGCAATCTTTTCGCGATTGCTGAAGTCTTCAGCCGGGCCTTCTTTCAGCACGGTTCCGAACTCGCCCCAGAACTTCTGGTACTGGTCCGGGTCTTTCTTGGCCAGTTTGGACAGCATGTCCAGCACCCGCTTGGTCAGCGCGGAGCGAATACTTTCCACCGTGCTGTCATTCTGGAGAATTTCACGGGAGACGTTCAGGGACAGATCGTTTGAATCGATCACACCCTTGGCAAACCGCAGGTACAGCGGCAGGAACTGCTCGGCATCGTCCATAATGAAAACCCGCTGCACATAGAGCTTCAGACCACGCGGTGCTTCCCGGTTGTAAAGATCGAACGGAGCACGGGCCGGAATGTACAGCAGACTGGTGTAATCAAGCTTGCCTTCCACCTTGTTGTGGGACCAGGTCAGCGGATCCTCAAAGTCGTGGGCAATATGCTTGTAGAACTCCTTGTACTCTTCGTCCTTGATCTCGGTACGCGGCAGGGTCCAGAGAGCGGTAGCGTCGTTGACGGTTTCGTCTTTGCCCTTCTCTTCCTCGTCCTCGGATTCGGATTTCATGACCACCGGGAAGGAAATGTGATCCGAGTATTTCTTCACAAGATTGCGCAACCGGAAGCCGTCGGCAAATTCGGTGGCATCCTTTTTCAGGTGGATCACAATCTCGGTGCCGCGATTTTCCCGATTAACCTGCTCGATGGAAAATTCGCCGTCGCCTTTGGACTCCCAATGCACGCCCTCTTCCGCCGGAGCGCCTGCACGGCGAGTGAAGACATCAACCTTGTCGGCCACAATAAAGGAAGAGTAGAAACCAACACCGAACTGACCAATCAGTTTGCTGTCCTTCTTCTCGTCCCCGGAGAGCTGCTTGAGGAATTCCGCGGTACCTGAACGAGCAATGGTGCCGAGATTCTGGACGACGTCGTCGCGGGTCATGCCGATGCCGTTGTCCGTCAGCGTGATGGTGTTCGCCTCTTTGTCGTAGTCCAACCGGATTTTCAGCTCCGGATCGCCCTCGTACAGACTGTCGTCCTTCAAGGCGGCAAAGCGCAGTTTGTCCTCGGCGTCCGAGGCGTTCGAAATCAGCTCACGAAGGAAGATTTCCTTGTTGGAATAGAGGGAGTGGATCATCAGGTGAAGCAGCTGCTTCACTTCGGTCTGAAAACCCAGGGTCTCTTTTTGCGACTCAACCGTCATGGCGTCTAAATCTCCTGATTTTAACTCACAGTTCAGAGAAGGAAGTGCAGAGGTTTTTCCAAAACCGAGCGGAGCCGTGTCTGGCAGAGCCGAGCGCACAAGGGCGTATTCGCAGCGAGTTTCAGCAAAACCTCTGTGCTTGCTTCAGCACGGATTTTTTGTCTTGCTGCAAAAGTGGGGGCGTGCCAGAGCTTTTCAAGCCCCGGCCGCGTGGGGAAATCAGTCTTCCATGAGAAAGTGGGCGCGCGCCGTGGCAATAGGCTGGGAACGGGATTTCTGCCACGCGGTGACCATGACATTGGCAACACGATTGCCCTGGCGGGTGAGACGGCATTCTGCGTAGGTTTCGCGGTTCAGGCCGGCCCGCAGGTAATCCAGCGAAAAATCCACGATGCGGGGCATACGCATGCTGTCCTGTGACATCATCAGGTAGATCGCAGCCGACAGTTCCATAAATCCACCGATCACACCACCATGTATCGCCGGCAGAATCGGGTTACCCAGGTTTTCCTCCTTTTTCGGCAGGCGGAAGATAAGGTCATCGCCAAACTGGTCACACTCCAGCCCGATGAAGGTGGCGTACGGAATACTTTGCAGCAGACGGGAAAAATCGCCGGTTTCCCGCGTGTAGCGGTAGATTTCGGGATCGGTCATTCGCCACCTCCGGTGATCAGATCACGGTAGTGCTTGGGCGAGGCCTCCTTTCCGATACGCATGAAGGTGCCGACGCAGTTGGCGATGGTCTCCCCACCTTCCTGGTAGGCCTCGCAGCGGGTGAAGATGATATTGCGGGTGACCTTGTAGGTTTCCGCTCGGGCATAGACCGGCTTGTGGGGCTCTGCCGGTCGCATGTAATCCACCCGAAGGTCCAGTGTCGGGCACAGCTCGAAGTCATCCAGCGCGCAGAGAATGACCGACCCTGACGCCGTGTCCATGAGCGTGGTGATCGCGCCACCGTGGATGACGCCGGTATCGGGGTTCCCGATGATCCGGTCGCTATAGGGCAGGCACAGGGTGAGGCTCCCTTCCCTGGCCTCGATTACCGACAGGCCCAACTCCTGGGCCTGCTTGAGGGTATCAATGAACCGGGTAACCCGGTTTAGGCGGATAGCATCGTTCATTCAGGACAAACCTGTGAATCAAGAATTGGACTTTTCATTTTTCTCGGACTTACCCGGCACCGGTTCCTCGAACACTTTGCCCGAGCGCAACGCAAAGAGCGCGTCGGAGCAGAATTCCCGCCGATAAAGAACAACCACGACCAGTGTAGAGGCGGCCATAAAGACAACCGGATGGATGAACCAGCCGACCACGGCAAGGGCGTAGTAGTATGACCGCAATCCGAGGTTGAAGGCATCGCCTGCAAGATTACAGACATTCCCGGCGCTGCGGGCAAACGCCTCGCGACCAGCCGGGCTGGTTTTGGTGTCATCCGGTGGTGGAGCGCTGCCGACCATCACCGACACGAAATTGTACATCCGCATGGACCAGGTGAACTTGAAGAAGGCGTAAATGAAGACCACCAGCAAGACCACCATCCTCAGTTCCCAGACTTCGCGGCTCGGTAGGGTACCGAACGGCATGGTGCTGAACACCTCCATAACTTCCTGGGTATAACCGAGGGCGGTGATGATACCGGCCAGGATCAGCAAACAGCTGGAGGCAAAAAACGCCCCGTTGCGCTCCAGGTTACCGACCACCGAGGCGTCGGCAATGCGGTTTTCGCGCCGAAGCATCACGCGCATCCAGTCCTCCCGATACAGATCGAGGGTATTGGAAAGACACGGCCGATCTCCGGCCCGGCGCTTGGAGTAATGGCTGTAGCCCAGCCAACAGAGCAGAAACCAGAGTAATGCGATCAGTTCGAGGAAATTACTCATGTAACGCCTTAGAGCCAGAATTCGGAGTGAAACGTCGAGGGAACAGATACTTATAATACGCTAAGGTCGGTGGCGTCACCACAACCAGGGGGATTTCCAGCCAACCAAAGCCGTGCAATGATGTGCTATAACGTTGCGAAATGCCGTGAAGGGAGTTCCGTGTGAATCAGTTCGTATTGAAACGTTGCGTAATGCTGCTGGTGCTGGCTCTGGCGGTGACTGGCTGCTCCGTCAATCCGGTGACCGGCGAGAGCCAGTTGTCCCTGATTGATGAAAATCAGGAGCTGGCCATGGGTGCAGAGCAGTATACACCTACCCAGCAAACCCAGGGAGGTCAGTTCTACCTGGATCCGGAGCTCACCCTCTACGTCCGTGAGGTGGGGCAGAAACTGGCTCAGGTCAGTGACCGACCGGACCTTCCCTATGAATTTGCGATCCTGAACAGCAGCGTGCCCAATGCCTGGGCGCTCCCCGGCGGCAAAATCGCCATCAACCGCGGCCTGTTGACCGAACTGGACGACGAAGCCCAACTGGCCTCGGTGATCGGCCATGAGATTGTACACGCAGCAGCGCGACACAGTGTCCAGCGCATGCAGCAGGGGATGCTGATCAGCGCCGGAGTTGCCGGACTGGGATTTGCTCTCTCCGACAATGAGTGGGCGGGCCTGCTCATGGGTGGCGCCGCCGTGGGCGCCCAGCTGGCGCTTGCGCAATACAGCCAGTCCGATGAACTGGAATCGGATTACTACGGCATTCTGTACATGAAAAAAGCTGGCTACGACCCGACCGCGGCCGTTGAGCTTCAGCAGTTGTTCCTGGAACTGTCCGAGGGCAAGGAGAGCGACTTTATCCAGGGCATGTTTGCCACTCACCCGCCCTCGGCGAAGCGGGTACAGAAGAATCGGGAACTCGTCAATAAAGTCGGTGCCGGAGGCTACCGTGGGGAAGACGTTTTTGAACGCAAACTGGCAACCCTCCGCAAGCTCCAGCCAGCCTATGATGCCCATGAGAAGGCAATGAAACTGGCCTCTGACGGGGACATGAAAGCGGCGCTTGAGAACATCACCGAGGCCATTCGCCTGGCTCCGGATGAGGCCCTGTTCTACAGCCTGCGAGGCCGCATTTACCAGGAACAGAAGAAACTTGAGCAAGCCTCGGCGGATTTTGAGAAAGCCGTTTCCCTTTACCCTGAAATGTTCGTTTACCGGCTGTACAACGGCCTGAACGCGCTGGCACTCAATAATCTCGATAAAGCCCGGGCCAACCTGGAGCGCGCCAATCAGGTGGTCCCCACATCCATAGCCTTCCTGCGCCTGGGCGACATTGCTGCCAAAGAGAATCGCCGCGATGAAGCCATAGCCTATTACAGCAAAGCGGTCGAAGCCGGGGGCGACGTTGCCAAGGAGGCACGTCAGAAACTGGAAGCGCTCACCGGCTGATCAGCCCCATGCTGCTCGGAAGCAAGCCGGCGGACAGCCCCATCCGCCGGCTTTTTTTATGCCCGACGCCCGGGTTTGCCCTGCTGACGCAGATTAAACGTCATTGCCACATTGACTTTTAGAGCAATAACTCTAAAAATCAGGTTACACCAACAACAAATGGATGACGGCCATGCTAGCGAAACGTATCCAGCCGATGATTTTCCAGGCTCGTCGCCTGTACGTGGAGATGATGTTCCAGGTGATGGGACGTGCGTTGCAGGCAGTGAGTGAAGTGGATGATTCGGTCAAAAATGAGGCCCGGGCCCTGCCCGAAGGGTTTCTCTTCGAGATGATGGTCATGCCGGATGGGCCGCGACTGATTGTCGAGCATACCGGCCTCGGCCGTTTCCATTTTCATGGCGACTCGGCGCCCCGACCGATCGACCTGTCAATCCAGTTCAAACACATCGCCCACGCCTTTCTGGTGCTCTCGTTCCAGGAAAAGACATCCGTAGCCTTTGCCAACGACCGCATGCTCGTTGATGGCGATATCAGCTACGCCGTTCGCATGACCCGCGTGTTGAACCGGCTTGAGTCATTTATTCTTCCAAAACTGATTGCCCAAAGGGCGGTAAAGGAATACCCCGCCAACCTTCACCTGCCGGAAAAGCTGATCAGCGCGGCAAGAATCTACCTGAAGGTTGCTACCAATTTCGTTGAGACGGTGAGAGCGTAATGACCAACAAATACTATGAGTTCTTTTGTCCGGTAAAAGTGATCGCCGGCAAGTCAGCCCTGGAGCATATCCCCTACGAATTGACCGGACTGGCAGCGAAACGACCCATGATTGTGACGGACAAGGGTGTGCGTGCCGCCGGCCTGCTCGACCCTGTCATCGCGGCGTGCGAGGAAAGTGGTCTGGAAATTGTCAGCATTTACGATGACGTGCCTCCGGACTCCTCGACCACAGTCGTCCGGGACATCGCCGGCATCTACCGCCAGGAAAAATGTGACTCGATCATCGCTGTTGGCGGTGGCTCCGCCATCGATACCGGCAAGGCCGTAAACATTCTGGTGTCCGAAGGTGGCGACAATATCGCCAAATACAGTGGCGCCGGGATCATCAAGCATCCACTAAAGCCATTCTTTGTTGTGCCGACAACCGCGGGCACGGGCTCGGAAGTCACCTCTGTCGCCGTCATTACAGACGAGGCCAAGGGCGTCAAACTGCCCTTCACCTCATCCTTCCTGCTGCCCAATGCCGCCATTATTGATCCAAGAATGACCCTGACGCTGCCGCCGCACATCACCGCGGCCACAGCGATGGATGCCATGACACACGCCACCGAGGCCTTCACCTGCATGGCCAAGAATCCGCTCAGTGATGCCTACGCCACCGCAGCGGTGAAGAAGATCAGCCACTCCCTGCTGCATGTCATGGACAACCCCAAAGACACCGACGGCCGCCTGGAACTGGCCCAGGCGTCAACGATGGCCGGCATCGCGTTTTCCAACTCCATGGTGGGCCTGGTGCATGCCCTTGGGCATGCGACCGGTGCCATCTGTCACCTTCCCCATGGCCTGTGCATGAGCCTGTATCTGCCCTACGTGCTTGAGTACAACCTTGAAGAAATTCGCGCCCCGCTGGGCGAACTCCTGCTTTACCTTGAAGGGCCCGAGGTCTACTCCGCCACACCGTCCAGCCGCCGCGCCGAGGCCAGCATCTCTGCCCTTCGGAAGCTCCGGGATCAGTTGTACAAGCGCTGCCAGTTGCCACGCACGCTCAAGGAAACCGGCAAGGTGCAGGAAGAACAGCTCGATCACATTGCCGAGATGGCTCTGGACGATGGATCAATCATGTTCAACCCGAAGGAAGTTACCCTGGAAGACGCCCGCGCGGTTTTGCGACGGGCCTGGGCATAACTCACGACGGGGTCCCAGCGAGGGCCCCTTTTTTTCAGTCACTTGCAGACAAAACAATGATTGAATTTATCTAACAAAAGCGTAACAATTGTGGCCACACTGGCAGGGAGTAAGCCGGGTACAACTTTACACAGTGAAGAGTCCTGCATGATGATGCGAAAACGGTCTCGCCGATTGATTCCTGCCGTGCAACTCGCCGCACTTGTAATCTGGGCCGTGACCCTCAGTTCCGAAGCCATCGCCGCCGCAGACAGTAAAACCTTCCATTTCAATGTCTCTCCGAATGGCTATCCGCCGTACCTCATCGTAAACGAGAGCCAACCCTCCGGCATCATGTGGGATGTGGTCTCGCTTATCGGAGAGCGTCTCGGTTACAAGGTCGTGCCGGAGAAAGTCCCCAGAAAACGGGTGGATGAAATGCTGCTCGAGGGTTTTATTGACGGCACCCCCCGGGCAATCGAATGGACCACCGAGCCGGAGCGCTTCCTGTTCACCGACGCGGTAGTGCCCATTGAGGAAGTCTTCTTCATTCCCGCCGAGTCCGACCTGACCTTCCGGTCGCCAGAGGATCTTTTCTCAAAGACCGTCGTTACCCATCTCGGTTACCAGTACCCCCTCCTGCAGGAACATTTTGATGCGGGAACCATCCAGCGTTTCGATGTTTCCCGGGATCGGGATATGTTCACGTTTGTGCTGCACGGTGAACGCTTTGACGCTGCCATCGCCGATAGACTGGTCGGCCAGTGGATCCTTCGCCGGGAGGGGCTCCAGGATCGCTTCCGGAGCACCCGTGAGGGTATCAGCAAGGTGGGGTTCCGTCTTATGCTCCGAAAAGACTGGCAGGACTTTGCCGAGGCCTTCAACGCCGAACTTAAAGACATTCGCGAGAACGGCGAACTGGAAGCCATCCTCGCGAACTACCGATAAGACCCGCTTCATTCCAACCGGCGAAGCAACAGCATGGGCGACACGCTCAGCACCGGGCTCAGCTGCCACCGACCGAACAGGGCCAGCACAACGGCGCTGATAAGCGGCACCGGCAACACCACCTGCCAATGCCAGCTGAAGTTACCCTCAAACATCCGGAACTGAAGAGCCCATACGGCTGCCTCGGCTGCAACCACGCCGAGCACTCCGGCAAAACCGCCCAGCAGCGCGAACTCCAGCATGGTGCTGCGCACCAGCAACGACTGACGACCGCCAAGGGTTCGCAGCAGGGCTCCCTCCCGCTGGCGATCCCGCAATGTGGCACTGACAACCGCCGCCATCACGACCAATGCAGCGGCGAGGATCAAAGCCAGAATGGCTTCAATCGCCTGCGTCACCTGGCGAACAATCTGCTGGATACGGTCAATAATATGATCGATCTCGAGCACTGAAATGGTTGGGAACTGCCTCGAGAAGTCATTCAGCGCGGTTTTCTTGTCAGTGGGCAGGTAGAAGCTGGTAATCCAGGTCGCCGGCATATCGGTCAGACCGCCCTCTGGCGGAAATGCCATGTAGAAATTAGGCTTCATGCTGTCCCATTGGACCGTACGAATGCTGGTGATCGATTCCGTCACCTTCTCTGAGCCAATGGTGAAGGTCAGTCGGTCTCCCAGAGACAGGCCTAAACGTTCGGCCAGCTCCGCCTCAACGGAAACCCCCTCGGTCTGGCCAGGGTCAAACCACTGGCCCTGAATAATTTCGTTATCCGTTGGCAGGGTCGACATCCAGGTCAGGTTCAGTTCTCGGTTCAACGCGCCCACGCGCTCATCCTTACTCACCGCCTCCTTCACCGGCCGCCCGTTCAACTCGGTCAGCCGGCCCCGAACCATTGGATACTGCTGGTTCAGGGGTTGCCCACGCTCCTGCCAGAAGGCACTGACCTCTTCAACGGCGTCAGGCGCGATATTGATGAGGAAGTGGTTGGGAGCGTCCGGGGGAAGCTGGGCCTGCCAATCGTCCAGGAGCGAGCTTCGCACCAGGACCAGGGTCGCTGCCAGCATCAGTGTCATCGCGAACACCGCCATCTGTGACAGGCTGGCACGACGATGCCGGTAGAGCCCGACCAGCGCGAGACGCCAGGCATTGCCGCCTCCCCTGACCCTACGCAGGGTTGCGACCAGCAGCCAGCCCAGGAGGCCCAGTGCACCGAGCAGCAGCACCAGCCCACCCAACAAGGCCGCCACCAGACTCAATTCGCCCGCGTACAACCAGACCAGCCCGAATACCGCAATGATCGCAATCGCGAAGTCCGGCAAAGCCTCACGCCCTCCTTCGCCCGGCTGGCTACGAAGCACGCGCATGGCCGGAACATCACGTAGCCGGCGAATGGGTGGATAGGCAAAGGCAAACAGGGAAACCAGGGCCGTCAGCAATGCCGGGGCCAACGCCGCCGGATCCAGGTAAAACTCGACCGGTCGCTCAAGCACATTACTCAGCAACCGGGTCAGCAACCAGAACAGGGGCAAGGCAACCAGCAGCCCGCCGACGATACCGGTCAGGCCCCAGAGTGCCAGGCGACGAAGGTACAGCTTGCCGATTCCCCGACTGCGAACCCCGAGCGTTTTCAGCAGCGCAACGGTGTCACGCTGGGACAGTGCATATTGCCTGCTTGCAACGGCAACGGCCACGGCCGCCAGTAAGACGGCAAGGCTGCCGCCCAGCAGCAGAAAACTCTCCGCGCGCTCCAGAGACCGCGAAAAGGTTTCCCCGTCCCGAACGCCCTCCCACTCGTGGCTGGGCTCCAGTCGCGACTGCAACCACTGGTAATAGCCCTCAAGCGCACCGTCATCGCCGGCAAACAGGTAGACATACTCGACCCGGCTGCCCTCCTGGATAACACCGGTTGAGGGCACGTCATCGGCGTGGATCATGATCCGTGGCGCCAGTGACGAGAGCCGGAACCCGCCGTCTGGCTCCCTGATCAGCAGGCCCGACACCCTGAGGTTCAGGTTCCCCACCTCCAGGGAGTCGCCGATGTTCAGTTCGAGCAGCCGCAGCAACCGTGGATTGATCCAGACCTCACCGGGTTTCGGGCCTGACCCGACCAGCTTTCTCGGTGCGTCCGCAGCGTCCTGAACCTCGATTTCACCACGCAGTGGATACTCGTCGCTGACGGCTTTTACGGACACCAGCTGAAAACCACCGCTGCCGAAGACCATGGTGGAGAACTCCACCATACGCCCCGTTTCCAGCCCCCTGGACTGGGCTTCGGTCAGCCACTCCCCGGGAATCTCCCGCCCGTTTTCAGCCTCCAGTTGCCGGTCGGCTGCAAGAAACGAGCTGGCAGACGACACAAGGGTACGCTGCAGCTGGCTGGCAAACAGCGCGATGGTAGCGACAGTGGCGACGGCAATGATCAACGCAGCAAGCACTACCCGTACATCACGCTCCCGCCAGTCCCGGCGAACCGACATCAACTTGCTTGCAGCCGCCATCAGTCAGCCAGCTCCCGGGCCGCTTCCGGCTCCGTCAGAATGCCTGCCTCAATATGGAACTGGCGGCCGCAGCGGGCCGCCAGATGTTCATCGTGAGTCACCATGACCAATGTCGTTCCCTGCTCACGGTTCAGTTCCATCAGCAGATCCGACACCGACTGGCCAGTGCGGTTATCGAGATTGCCGGTCGGCTCATCGGCAAACAGAATGACTGGGTCGGAGGCAAATGCCCGGGCGATCGCAACCCGTTGCTGCTCACCGCCGGACAACTGCCGGGGGGTATGGTTGAGACGCTCGCCCAGGCCAACCCTTTCCAGCAGTTCCCGCGCCCGGGCTTCCGGCGACTCCATCCCTGCCAACTCCAGCGGCAACATCACGTTCTCCCGGGCAGTCAGTGCCGGCAGTAACTGGAACGACTGGAAAACAAACCCCACCCGGCGCGCCCTGAGCTTCGCCCGCTCATCTTCGGTCAGCTTGCTGATCACGGAGCCGTCCAGTTCCACGGTTCCGTCACTGGGCGTGTCCAGACCTGCCAACAGGCCAAGCAATGTGGTTTTGCCCGAGCCGGACCGGCCGACGATGGCTACGGACTCTCCCCGATTGATTTCCAGACTGACCCCCTGCAAGATCGTCAACGTATCAGTTTCCAGGCTGACCCGGTGCGTAAGGTTGTCCACTCGTAACATGGTTTGTCGGCGCTCGGCGTTGAAATCGGTCATCTGGTTCACGGAAGCTCTCAATCCTTGGGTCAATAAACTGAATTAGGGTAAACGAATTGTCTATGAATACGGCACGACTGTCCGTCAGATCAATCCTTTTCGTTGTGCTCGCCTTACTGGCGATGCCGGCATTGGCCAATCAGAATACCTTGCTGATCATGGGGGACAGTCTCAGTGCCGCCTATGGCGTGCCATCCGAACGTGCCTGGGTGCAACTGCTCAAGGAGCGCCTGGACCAGAATGGGCTATCCCAGTGGCAGGTAATCAACGCCAGCATCAGTGGTGAAACCACCGACGGGGGCGCCAGACGTCTGCCGGATCTACTCAGGGAAAACGATCCGGATGTTGTCGTTATTGAGCTCGGTGGCAACGATGGCCTGCGGGGGTTTCCACCCAATGTCATCGAATCCAACCTGGCGGAAATGATTGAACAGGTCCAGCAAACTGGCGCTCGCACCGTGCTGGTGGGTATGCAGATACCACCAAACTACGGTCAGCGGTACACCGAGATGTTTGCGGATATTTTTCCGAAGTTATCGGACCGCTACAACACGGCATTGGTTCCCTTCTTTCTGCAGGGGGTCTACGACCGGGACGGGTTCATGCAGGACGATGGCCTCCACCCGTCAGAGGCGGCGCAGCCAAAACTGCTGGAAAATATCTGGCCCGTTCTCAAACAAAACCTGGAATAACCCTCCCCCGAGTGGGCACCGCTTTACACAAAGCCCTGCAGGAATGCGATTGCCCGGCGCTCGGACCAGTAATAACCGTCCCGGGCGTGCTCGACAAAACCTACGTGACCGCCCCAGCGTGGGGATTCAACCCGAACATGGGCGCCGAGTACGCTGCGGGATTCGGGAAAACACCGATCGGATAAAAACGGGTCATCAATGGCGTTAACCATCAGGGCCGGTACCCGGATATCTCGCAGGCGTCCCAGCGCCGAGGCCTGCGCCCAGTAATCTTCAGCATCCCGGAATCCATGCAGTGGAGCGGTGTAGCGGTCATCAAACTGGCGGAAATTACGAATCGATTCAAATCCCGAGACATCGATGATGTTCGGAAACTTTTCCGCCTTTTCCTTCATTTTACCGTGCAGATCGTTCAAGAAACGCTGCATGTAGATCTTCCTGCTGGGCCGGGAAAGCACGTCTGCACTACCGGCCAGGTCGCAGGGCACCGAGTAGGTGACAGCGCCGCAAATACGGCTATCAACCCGCTCTCCCTGTTCGCCCAGGTACAACAGGGTCAAATTGCCGCCCATGCTGAATCCGGACAGAAAAAGCCTGCTGTAGGAGCCTGCCAGGCCATGCCGGACCACCCGTTCCAGATCCCCCGTGGCGCCGCTGTGATAAAACCGGGGCTGACGGTTCATCACACCGCCGCAGGAGCGATAGTTCCAGGCAAGTACATCCCAGCCGGCACTCAAAAGCGCGCGGGTCAGACCCAGCACATAGGGCCTCCGGCTGTGCCCTTCCAGACCATGCGACACGATGGCCAGACGGTCACTGCCCTGACGGTACCAGTCCAGATGGAGCTCATCGTCATCGTCGGTGGGCAGGATTTCGGCCTGGGGCGCCACCATATCCACCTTGCGAAACAGTGTGGGCCAGATGGATTGCAGGTGACCATTTCGTAGCCAGGGCGGCGGCGCATATTGCATTCGCTCCAGCCTGACATTGGCGGGTAAAGGATAAGGGGCGGATTCAAAAGCGGTCATAACAACACCTCCCTGTCACTATGCACTGCCGAGCACTCACTTCCGTACAATTTTTAACCTTCTAATTCAGGGGGTTGACCCGGTCCACCAAAGCACTTAATATGCGCGCCACTTCGATACTGTTCCCCGATAGCTCAGTTGGTAGAGCAACGGACTGTTAATCCGTTTGTCGCTGGTTCGAGCCCAGCTCGGGGAGCCACTTTTCCGGAATGCCGCTACTTCATACGAAGCAGCGGCATTTTTCGTTTCATGCCTCACAGAACGCGATCACGCTGCATGAATTCGGTCAGCACCCGAAATAAAGTATAGCCGTCTTCGGTACCGATGAGTTCCCGAATCGAATGCATGCCAAACTGTGGCACGCCGATGTCGAGCGTGGTTACGCCCAGGTTACCTGCAGTCAGGGGGCCAATGGTGCTGCCACAGCCCATATCACTGCGCACAACAAACGTCTGGTGCGGCAGCCCCAATTCATCGCTGATATGACGATAAACGGCTGCAGACCGGCTGTTGGTCGCGTAGCGCTGATTGTGATTCACTTTGATCACCGGGCCCTCATTCAATTGTGGGCCGTGGTTTTCGTCGTGCTTGTCCATATAGTTCGGGTGAATTCCATGGGCGTTATCCGCCGAGATCATC
This sequence comes from Marinobacter albus, assembly GCF_030238305.1. Lineage (NCBI taxonomy): Bacteria > Pseudomonadati > Pseudomonadota > Gammaproteobacteria > Pseudomonadales > Marinobacteraceae > Marinobacter > Marinobacter albus. The sequence continues at coordinate 2,414,058 of NZ_JASSQD010000001.1, forward strand.
ATGGACCGGGCAATCGCCCGAGATTTACCCGCACCGCACCAGCGCTCGAGCACGGAGGCGAGGAACGGCCCCTGGGCGCCCTCTGCCGACATGCTGCCCACCTCCTCGTGGTCGTTACACACCAGCAAAGCGGCTTCATCACCCGAGGTTTTAAGCAGCGACTGGAGGCCAATGTAGCAACTCAGCAGGTTATCCAACCGGGCGGAGGCAATGAACTCGTCGCGCAAACCGATAAAAGAGGCTTCGCTGGCGTCATAGAAACTCAGCTCATACCCCAGCACCTTGCGCACCTTCATGCCGGACTCGGTGGCAATCTGCTGGCGCAGCAGGTCGGCAAAGCTGGTGGTATCACTCTCCGGCACCTGCATGACCACCGGCGGCAAATCGGTCTGCGGATTCACCGTGCGATTGCTGTTGGCCTCGCGATCGAGATGAATCGCAAGGCTCGGGATAAAGGCCACGGGCTTGCGGAAGTCCAGCAGGGTGTCGCGCACTTCGCCGTCTTCATCCAGAACCGTCACACGGCCGGCAAGCGAGAGATCACGGTCAAACCAGGGGTTCAGCAGAACGCCACCGTACACCTCGACGCCCAACTGGAAAAACCCCTTGCGCCGCACCTCAGGGTTCGGCTTTACCTTGAGGCACGGGCTGTCTGTGTGCGCCCCGACCATCCGGATGCCGGAGGCAGAAACGTCCCGAGTGCCGGTGCGGAATGCGACGATGGAGGACCCGTTCCGGATGGCGTAGTACCCCTGATTGGGTTCGAGGCTCCAATCATCTTTCTCGTCCAGCTCTTCAAAACCAGCAGCGTCCAATTGGACCTTCATGGTCGCCACTGCATGCCAGGGCGTTGGCGACGAGTTCAGAAACTTCAACAAATCTTTGTTAAATTCAGCGTGTTCCATGATGTCCCTGATTGAATGATAATTGCCGGAACAGTATGGCATGAAGCCATGAAGCCTCATACCGGGTCAGCGGACATTCCTTATAACCGCGACCTCACTTACCTCTCAGAACTGGAGCTCAGCGTGCAAGCACCGAGATTTCTAGATATCGAATACTGCCAGACCGAAGACGCCCTGTTTCCAGTTGCCATGGCGTGGTCCCTTGCGGATGGCCGCATGAAAACGGTCGTCATCGCCCCTGAAGACGATTGGCTTCCGGAGGATGGCGACCTGGGGGATTTCGACCTCAGGTATCTTGAGGAACAGGGCGTTCCGCCCCTGGAACTGACCAGAGAGCTCCATCAGGACCTGCCGGACCAGACCGTTTATGTAGACGGCCTTGATCCGGATGAAATCCTGATCGACAAGCTCTTCAGCGCCGTCGGCCAGGAACCACCCTTCGAAATAGCCCCCATCACCGAGCTCATTACCAGTCTGGACAGCGACTCTCTTGAAGACCGACGTCGCCAGCTCATGATTGATGAGGGCCTCGAACCGCAGCTACCGGAGAATAGCGTTTACGCCCTGCTCTTGATGGCCCGGGAGGAAGGGCTGTTTGACGAAGACTGAGGCGGGGCCTGCCGGACACGGGGAAGTGTGACACGGGTCGACGTAACAAACGGTTACGCAAGGCAGAATCAGGCCCGTATATGCTCACCTCAGGAAGCCCGATAACAATGAACAAGGTTGTGCGAACGTCCCTGCTTGCCGCGCTGTTAACAGCGACACTGATGATCAACCCGGCCGCATTCGCCCAGGAAAGTGCTGCCTCGGACTCAAGGGAAGATCTCCACTATGTCGGATTGCTTGCAACCACCTTCAACCACCGCAGCATTGGCGAGATTACCAATGAGGCAGCATGGGGCACTGGCGGCACACTGATTGTCGGCGGGCACATCACCGACCTCTTTCATGCCGAATTGCGTGCCGGCGGCGGCTTTAAGGATGCCGAAGTCCCGAACAGCGATTTGACTCTCACGGTGGATTATTTCGCCAGCTGGTATATCGGCATGCACCATCCCATCACCGACTACGCCAACATCTACGGTCAGTTCGGCTTCTCTTACATCAGCGGTGAGGCTGAACTGCGCAATTCCGAGGCAGACCGCAATCGCCAGTTTCAGACCCTGGAGGGCGAGTTCCCGGACAGCGGATTCAGCGTCAGTTGGCTCGCAGGCCTCGACTTCGAGGTGATGACGAACACCTTCCTGGTGTTCGAAGGCGGCAAACTCTTCGAAGACACTGGAACGGAGGTCAACACGTTCCAGTTCTCTGGCGGGTTACGTTACGAGTTCTAGGTTTCAGCCGCGATGGCGGATATGCCAGCAGTGGTGAATGCGTGCGTTTCTTTGAAAGTCCTTATCGATGGTGCTGCGGCCCACCTCCTCTACATCAAACTCGGACGCCAGCTCCTCGTCCAGCTTGAAGCGACGGAAGTTGTTGGAGAATATCAGCAACCCCTCCGAGCTGAGACGCTGCATCGCCTGGCGCACAAGCCGGCTGTGATCCTTCTGGATATCCAACACCCCGGCCATCCTTGCTGAATTCGAGAACGTCGGCGGGTCCATGAAAATCATGTCGAAGCGCTGGTCCGGGGACGGCTTCTCCGCCAGCCAGGCCAGGCAATCCGCCTGCTCCACCCGGTGCCGCTTTGGATCAATGCCATTCAATGCCAGATTATCCTCCGCCCATCGTACGTACGTCTTGGACATATCCAGACTCAGCGACCGGCTCGCGCCACCAACCGCTGCATGAACCGTTGCCGCACCGGTATAACAGAACAGGTTCAGAAAACGCTGGCCTTTGGCGTGCTGCTGGATCCAGTGCCGGACCGGACGATGGTCGAGGAACAACCCGGTATCCAGGTAGTCCTTGAGATTGACCTTGAGCACGCAACCGTGTTCGTGGACCTGGAAAAACTCACCACTCACCGCCTGCTTTTCATACTGGCTGGTTCCGGCCTGACGCTGGCGCTGCTTACACACCATCGACTCCCGCTCGACACCCAACGCCTCAGGTATCACGGCGAGCGCCTCAGCCAGGCGTTCCCGGGCAGCGCGCTCATCAACTGTTTTTGGTGGCGCGTATTCCTGCACATGCACCCGCCCTTCGTATACATCAATGGCCAGGGCAAATTCCGGCATATCGGCATCGTAGAGACGGTAACAACTGATTCCCTGCTTGCGCGCCCACTGCCCAACCGTTTTCCGGTTTTTCTGCAAGCGGTTCCGTAACATTGCCGCCCGGTCCTCGTTGGTGATTCGAGGGGTAATTTCGCCGGGAACATCGGGTTCACGCGGCGTCATTGCACTGACTTCGTCAATGGTGAACAACAAAAGTTGGGCCGGCAACTTGCCGTTAAAGAGACGATATTGCTTGTAACTGCGCAAACCGATTGATTTTCCGAACTCCGGGGCGCCGGTAAACACCCCAAGTCGCCAGCCCGGAACCAGACGTTTCACAGCGTCACCCAGGGACTCATAGAGTGCGCCCAGTTCGCGGCGCTCGCTCAGCCGCTCACCGTAAGGAGGGTTGGTCAAGACCAACCCGGTGGACGACCACTCGCCCTCAAGCTTGAGATCCGCCAGCGGGCAAATGCCAACCTCAACCACGCCGTCCAGCCCTGCTCGCTGAATGTTATTCCTTGCAGTGGCAATCACGCGGTTGTCCTGATCGAACCCCCAAATTCTGGGCAGCTTTCCTTGTTTGCCCTCGTGCGCCCGACGCTCCGCTTCCTGACGTAATGACAGCCACATCTCCGACTGGTGGCCGAGCCATTTCTCAAAACCGAAGCGTTCTTGTTTGCGGCCAGGTGCCAGATCCAGAGCCATCATAGCCGCCTCGATCGCCAAGGTGCCCGACCCGCACATGGGATCAACAAAATCACCGCCCTCGCGCGCCAGGTCAGGCCAGCCCGCCCGCATTAACAGAGCCGCCGCGAGGTTCTCCTTCAGGGGCGCCGCGCCTTTCTCGGTCCGGTAGCCGCGCATATGGAGGCTGTGCCCACTCAGATCGATTCCCAGCGACAACCGGCCCCGATTCAATCGCGCAGACACCGTAACGTCCGGTGTTTTCGCATCCACAGAGGGTCGTTGCCCTCCGCTTGCCCGGAACCGGTCGACAATGCCGTCCTTAACCCGCTGGGCGCCAAACTGCGTGTTGCGGATAGCATCGTTCTGGCCCAGAAACGTGACCCTGAAACTGCCGTTGACCGGAATATGTTGCTGCCAATCCATGTGAACGACACCGTCGTACAGCTGGTCGCCGCTGGTGGCGTCAATCTCATCCAGGTGCAGAATGATGCGGTTCGCCAGACGCGACCACAGGCAAACCCGGTAGCCGCCTTCAAGAGTACCTTCTGCCCAGACGCCTGCAGGTGCATTGCGCACTGGTTCCAGACCGAAAGTACTGAGCTCGTCCGCCAAAAGGTATTCGACGCCCTTTGGGCAGGTTACGAAAAAGACAGATTTGGACAAGTTCTACTCCTGATTGAAGAGGCTTCAGGTAAGTTGGCGAAATTGCGGCTTTTACCTGAAACGGCCACCATCGCTTATGTCATGAAACTATAAGAAAATCGCCACATAGACGAAATAATTAGTGTACATCCGCTCGACCTTCGACTTACCTTGTAGGTGACGCGTCGTTCCGGAGGTCATTAATTGCCTCCGTTAACAGGATCCTGACTGCTCTGGCTTGAGCTGACAATAGTGGGTTTTCCCCGGAGGGGTGCCGCATGTCAGGGCCACTGCAGATGTGTACACGCATGTTCTGTTAATCCATCAGTGAGGAACGGCATGAAAAGACAGAAAAGAGATATGTACGCTCGTGCATTCAAGCGGGGTTATCTCGCTGGCGTGTCTGGTAAACCCAAGGACAGCTGCCCCATCGAACAACCAGAAGTCCGCCAGGAATGGTTAAGCGGGTGGCGAGAAGGCCGCACCGATAACTGGGAGGGTATGACCGGAGTTTCCGGCATCCACAGACTTTCCAACGTCACCTCGGCGTGACGGACATTCACTGAAACTCCGGATCTAGTCTGATCTTTTGTACACCGACAATTTGACGCAGTACGCTGACTAACCCAAACGGGGCCTCCCGCCCCGTACCATGCGAAGAAGCGCCACGGGGTTTATTCCCCGCACGGGCCCGCTAAGCGGGCCCATTCTTGTTCTGGCCCCGGCGTATTCCTGCCGATCAGGGCATTACCCCTCTTCCTTTAACTGCCGAATGGCCTCCACCGCTTCACGGATCAATGCCGGTCCCTGGTATATGAAGCCTGTGTATATCTGTACCAACTTGGCCCCGGCGCGAATTTTTTCCGCAGCACTCTCACCATCCGTGATGCCGCCAACCCCAATGATCGGCAGCGCCTCTCCAAGCTCGGCGTACAGTCCCTGGATCACTCTCAGGGAGGCTTTTCGCACTGGCGCCCCGCTCAGGCCACCAGTTTCTCCGGCGTGGCGGTGGCCAGTTACGGCATCGCGACTGATGGTGGTGTTCGTGGCTATTACCCCATCGAGTCCCGTTTGCCGCAGCGCATCAGCGACAAAACGTATGCCATCATCATCCATGTCTGGCGCGATCTTCACGGCAATCGGAACGTAGCGGCCAAATTCCCGCTCGCATTTGCCCTGCTCGTCCTTGATGGCTTCCAACAATCCCTTCAGGGAATCCCCGAACTGCAAATCCCGGAGGCCCGGCGTATTCGGCGAGGACACATTGACGGTGATGTAGTCCGCCCTAGAATACACCGAAAAAATGCCCTTACGATAATCGGCCTCTGATTCCTCGTTCGGCGTGTCCTTGTTCTTGCCGACGTTGATTCCCAGGATTCCCTGGTAGCGTCGATGGTCTACCCGCTCCAGAAGATGCGAAAGGCCTTCGTTATTGAAGCCCATTCGATTGATGATCGCCTGATGTTCCGGCAAACGAAACATTCGCGGCTTGGGATTGCCCGGCTGGGCGACCGGTGTCACGGTACCCACTTCAATAAATCCGAAACCCAATGCACCCAACGCATCCAGATGATCGGCGTTTTTATCCAGCCCGGCGGCAAGGCCAACAGGGTTCGGAAACTCCAACCCCATTACATTCACTGGCAATGCATCTATCTTCGGCGAAAAAATCTTCAGTAAACCGAGCCTGTTGGCCGCATCCAGACCGTTTAATGCAATATTGTGTGCCTGTTCAGGGGGTAGCCGGAAAAGCAGGTTGCGGATTACGCCATACATCTGAAAACTCCTTGCCAATGAGTGAGCGGAGTATACCGGAAGTTTTCCACAGCTTCGCTTTTCCATTAAGAATCAGCGCTAAATGACTGCCTGACGCACCTCCCAAGATCTTTTCCACGGAATCTGTGGATAAACCTGTTGAAAATCGAGGGGCAACGGTTTCCATCCCTTGATAACTGCGCCAATCTACAGATTGATCATTTTTTAACCAGTTATTTTATTGTTTATTTTCAGATAGTTATAATTTTTTAGAGAAGGTATTGAGTAAACATGAACAAAATGTTAGCCAGTCACAGTTCAGCAACATTGTGCATAAATAGTGCACGAGGTGCCTGAAAACTGGCCCCTCCCGTCTTCAGTAATAACGTTATAATGACACACCATCCTATTACCGGAGCAACCTGATGGAAGAGCCTGTTTCGCCGGCGCAAGGCCGTCGTGAAAATCTCGCCATGGAAATGAAGGCCGCAACCAGCGTCACTATCATTGGGATGATTCTCGATGCGGTTCTGGGCGTCATTAAGGTTATTGCAGGTACCCTTTTTCATTCTCAGGCGTTGTTGGTCGACGGTATTCACTCATTCAGCGACGTCGCATCGGACCTGGTGGTACTTGCCGTCATGAAGGTCTCAAGACAAGAGCCCGACGAAGACCATCCTTACGGCCATCAGCGTATCGAAACCTTCGGCACACTGGTTTTGGGCAGCATTCTGATTGCGGTGGGCGCGGCGCTGGCCTGGGAGAATACGTTGCGTCTGGTTCACGGCGAAGCGGACATCGTACCCGGCTGGCCGGTATTGGTCGCGGCAGGGCTATCAGTGGTCAGCAAGGAATGGATCTATCGCTATACCAGACGGATTGGCAAGGAAATTCGCTCCGACCTCATCATCGCCAACGCCTGGCATAGCCGAACCGATGCGTTCTCCTCGGTTGTCGTGCTGTTTTCCACCGTCGGCGCCATGGCCGGTATGCTCTGGCTGGACGTCCTCGCGGCGGTTGTCATTGCCGGCATTATTATTCACATTGGCTGGAAGTTCACCTGGGACAGCGTCAAGGAGCTCGTGGACACGGGCCTATCCCCGGAAGACACCGACATGCTAAAGGATATTGCGCGCCAGACCGACGGTGTCAGGAATGTCCATGAACTGCGCAGTCGCCGGATGGGGCACGACATCCTGCTCGACATTCATCTGGTCGTTCGGCCGGATATCAGCGTTTCCGAAGGCCACCAGATCGGCATGCAGGTCGTTGGCGGCATGCGGCACGCACTTGAGAACATACGGGATATCAATTTCCACATAGACGCCGAAAACGATGAGGATCAACCCCAAACCTCGGAACGCCTCCCCAATCGCGAAGAGATCCTGAATGTCCTGTCCCGGCATGTCGGCGAACTGCCGTCGAACACCCGCCTTCGGCTGCACTATCTGAAGAACAAGGTATACCTGGAGCTGTTTTTCGACACCGCGGCCGATGGCGACATACTTTCTGCCGACAGAATTCGCGAAGAACTGGCCGACTACGGCTGGTTTGGCAGTGTAAGGGTCTGGGTAAGTGGCCAGTAAAAACCGGGAGACCGGCGCCTAACGACGCCGGTTGTCCTCCATACGCGACAAAAACTCCTGCATGATCAGCGTGTAGAGCTCTCCGCCGAGAAAGCGGTCTTCCACGCCTGCATCAATACTGGGATTGTCATTGACCTCAATGACTGCCACACGGTTACCGGACTGCTTGATATCCACCCCGTAAAGTCCGTTGCCGATCAGCCGGGTAGCGTTCAGCGCCGCCTGAATGACATTTCGCGGCACCTCGTAAGTGGGCATGGTTTCAAAGTCGCCACTTTCACTGCTGGACTCACCGTGCTGATAGATCTGCCAATGCCCCTTCACCATCATGTACTTGCAGGCGTAGATGGCCCTGCCCCCAAGAACGCCAATCCGCCAGTCGTAATCGGTATACAGGTACTCCTGCGCCAGCACCAGGGCAGACTGCTTGAACAGCGTCTTCAGGCCTGCGCGCAGCGATACCTCATCCTCGGCCTTGGTGACGCCTCGGGAAAAGGCACCGTCCGGTATCTTGATGACCACAGGAAAGCCCAGTTCCGAAATGATCTGCTCCACCGACTGTTTGTGGTCCCGGGATAGAATCAGTGTCTTCGGTGTTGGCACCTTGTTGTTTTTCAGCAGGTCTGCCAAAAAAACCTTGTTGGTGCATTTCAGGATGGACACCGGGTCATCAATCACCACCATCCCTTCGGCTTCGGCCTTACGGGCAAACCGATAGGTATGATGGTCAATCGCCGTAGTCTCACGGATAAACAGGCCATCGTATTCAGGCAGCCGCATGTAATCGCGACGGGTAATCTGCTCCACGTTGATACCGAGCTTGCGTCCGGCCTTCTCGAAGCGCTTCAAAGCAAGCTTGTCGCTGGGCGGCATCTCCTCCTCGGGATTGACCAGAATCGCAAGGTCATAACGGTAACGACGCCGGGTGCGCGGTTTGCGCCAGACCATGCTGCTGAACCGGTCCAGGGCTTCCGCGAAGACATCCTGTTCCTGCTCATCCAGATCAGCCGGCGCCGCCGGTTTCATCGACTCGATCTGCCAGCCTTTTCGGCGCTTGAAGACCACTTCCAGGATCGGGCACGGAAACCGGTCAAACAGCGCGCGGGCAACAGGTTTCAGCTCCGCGTGGGCCGCCTGGCCAAAATAGGTTCGGATCCTCACCTCATGGGTGGCCTCACGCGCATCCGTGGCCGGATCAATCTCCGCACCGGAAGCCTCCAGCCAGTTCACTACGCTGTCGTCCAGTTCCTCCAGTTGCAGGGAAAAAAGCCCCTTCCGACTCAGATCGTTGAGCGTCATCACGGACGGCACCACATGATGCCCACGGGCTTCGGCCAGCAGGGAGCAATAGTAACCCCGGCTCAGGTAACGGGCACTCTGGCACAGATTGATAACCCGCACCCGGCTGGACGCGGGCGCTGAGAACTGGAGGTACTCATCGAACGTAAGGACATCTTCACTGGGGTAATAAGGAGACCAGTCTTTCGCACGATCGACGACTATGAGCAAACGGGACATTAAAGGCGCTCCTCCCTGAAGGTTCGACCCTGATTATTTTTGGCAACAATACGCTTGAGCCGAAACCTGCACAATCGTTTGCTGATGCGTGCTTTTACGCATACTTCAGCTATTTTTCAGTCATCGGCTCTGGCTCATAATAGCGCCGCCAGGAAAGTTCACCGGCCTGCCCACCAAGACGCTCACCAAGGCTCCGATAAAATGTCCTTACTCCAGATCAGACAGGCCATACAGACCGATCTCGACGACCTAGTTCAGCTGGAGAATCGGTGCTTCTCTGAAGACCGGATATCGCGGCGCAGTTTCCGTCGATTTCTCGACATGCCGCGAGACCGTCTGATTGTTGCGACCCTCGATAATGCACTGGTGGGTTATTGCCTGGTCCTGATGAATGCAGCGACCCGGCTTGCCCGCATATATTCGATCGCCGTTTCACCGAAAACCCGGGGCCTGGGTGCAGGCGAGAAACTGGTGCGTGAGGCGGAACGTGAGGCGGTCAACGCCGGTCGCATCATCATGCGTCTGGAAGTGCGTGAGGACAACCATCCGGCAATCAATCTATACAAGCGCCTGGGCTACCGACAGTTCGGCACTTACCGGGATTATTACGAGGACCATGGCAACGCCCTGCGCTTCGAACGCCGCATTCTGTTTTACGAACCCTCCAAGCAATTTTCCCCCGTGCCCTACTACCCGCAAACGACGGATTTTTCATGCGGGCCCGCGGCACTGATCATGGCCATGGCGGCACTGGATGAAAAACAACCGGTCACCACGCTGGAGGAACTCAGACTCTGGCGCGAAGCGACCACCATTTTCATGCTGGCCGGCCATGGGGGCTGCGGGCCCCACGGACTGGCACTGTCAGCCTGGAATCGGGGATTCCAGGCCAGCGCCTGGATCAGCAAGGAAGGCGCCCTGTTCAAGGACACCGTCAGGAGCGAGGAGAAGAAGCGGGTACTGGAACTGGTACACGAGGGCTTCCTGCACGACATCGGCCAGACCGGAATTGAATTGCATCACGACCCTCTGACGCTGGAGGGCATGGAGCAGGCTCTTCAGCACGGCCGCATCCCGGTCATCCTCATCAGCACCTGGCAACTGAATCGAAGCCGGGTTCCTCACTGGGTGACCGTCTGCGCCATAGACGAACAGTTCGTCTACCTGCACGATCCGGAAATCGATGTCGAGGCCGGCGAAACCGTGGCCGATAAGCAGTATCTGCCCATCGACCGCCGGATCTTCAACAAGATGTCCCGTTACGGCCGTCTGCAACCACTTCAGGCGGCCGTCATCGTCGGCCCCAAACGGGGCAACTGATCAGCCGGTACGCAAAGCTGCTTCTTTCAGGTCGGAAATCTCATCCCGGATCCGTGCAGCAGTCTCAAAATCCAGATCCGATGCGGCCTTGTACATCTCGTCTTCGAGTCTTGACACCTCTTTGAGCACCTCTTCGGGTGACTTGTTGCCAGTCTTGGCCCGATACCGTTCCGCTTCCTCCGCAGCCTTCTGACCCGGACGCTCGCCCTTCCGGCGGCCTCGACCGCCACCACCGGCGCCTTCCATGATATCGGCAATCTTCTTGTTCAGTCCCTGAGGCGTAATCCCATGCTCTTCGTTATGTGCAGTCTGTTTGGCGCGCCGGCGTTCGGTTTCATCAATGGCTCTCTGCATGGAACCTGTAATCCGATCCCCATACAGAATCGCCTTGCCATGTATGTTCCTCGCAGCCCGGCCAATGGTCTGGATCAGTGACCGTTCAGACCGCAGGAAACCTTCCTTGTCCGCATCAAGAATGGCTACCAGCGACACCTCCGGCATATCCAGGCCCTCCCGCAGCAGGTTGATTCCGACAAGAACGTCGAACTCACCACGCCGAAGGTCCCGGATGATCTCAACCCGCTCGACGGTATCGATATCGGAGTGGAGATACCGAACCTTAATGTCGTGTTCCATGAGAAAATCGGTAAGGTCCTCAGCCATCCGTTTGGTCAGGGTCGTCACCAACACGCGCTCCTTGATGGCCACCCGGGAATGGATCTCCGAGAGCAAATCGTCGACCTGAGTGGACGCGGGCCGGATCTCGATCTCCGGATCCAGCAAACCGGTGGGCCGGACCACCTGCTCCACAACCTGCCCGGAATGCTCCGCCTCATAGTTGGACGGCGTTGCCGAGACAAAGATCATCTGGGGCGCGATACGTTCCCATTCATCGAATCGCATGGGCCGGTTATCCAGCGCGGACGGCAATCGAAAGCCATACTCCACGAGGGTCTCCTTGCGCGAGCGGTCGCCTTTGTACATAGCACCAATCTGGGGGATGGTCACGTGCGACTCGTCCACCACCAGTAGTGCATTGGGTGGCAGGTAATCAAACAAAGTCGGCGGTGCTTCACCGGGACGGCGTCCAGACAGATAACGCGAGTAGTTCTCGATACCATTGCAGTAGCCCAACTCCATCATCATCTCGATGTCATAGCGGGTCCGCTCTTCGAGCCGCTGCGCCTCCACCAGACGATTGTTGTCGCGTAACTGCTGCAGGCGCTCGTCGAGTTCGACCCGGATATTCTCCACCGCATCCAGAACGGTCTGGCGGGGCGTAACGTAGTGCGACTTCGGATAGATCGTGACCCGGGGAACCCGGCGCAGGACCTCGCCCGTAAGCGGATCGAAGTAACTGAGGTTTTCTACCTCGTCATCGAACAGCTCGATCCGGATGGCCTCCTTTTCGGATTCTGCCGGAAACACGTCAATCACGTCGCCACGAACCCGGTAATTGGCCCGGTGAAACTCGATATCGTTGCGGGTGTATTGAAGTTCGGCCAGCCGACGCAGGATTAAGCGCTGGTCAATCTGGTCGCCCCGGTCAAGGTGCAGCATCATCTTCAGATAGGATTGAGGGTCACCCAGACCGTAGATGGATGAAACCGTGGCCACGATGATTGCATCCGGCCGTTCCAGCAGGGCTTTGGTCGCAGACAGCCGCATCTGCTCGATGTGCTCGTTAATCGATGCATCCTTCTCGATGAAGGTGTCGGACGAAGGCACATAGGCCTCGGGCTGGTAATAGTCGTAATAGGAAACGAAGTACTCGACGGCGTTATTTGGGAAAAACTCCCGGAACTCGCCATAGAGCTGCGCGGCAAGCGTCTTGTTGTGCGCCATCACAATGGTCGGGCGCTGAATCTGCTCAATGACATTCGCTATGGTAAAGGTCTTGCCGGAGCCGGTTACCCCCAACAACGTCTGGTGCGCCAGACCTGACTGAATGCCATCTACCAGACCGTCGATGGCCTTTGGCTGGTCACCAGCAGGCTTGTAGGGCGAATCAACCTTGAACACACCCTCTTTGTCAGCACTGGACTCGTTTTTGGCCATAATAGGCGGACAACCTCCGGTTTTTTGACAGACACAGCCCTTGCGCAGGCCCGAACCGTCGAGAAATTTAGCGTTACGCCGGCTTCATGATACCATCAGTGCGATCGACGGCTGGGCGAAAATCAGCCAGCTCCATGGCTTAAGCACCGAGTCCCGGCCGATCGCAGCCCTATCAGACGCAGCTTTAAGGAGCGCAAGTTTGGACCTTCAACTTTCCAGCCGTGTACAGGCGATCAAGCCCTCTCCCACCCTCGCAGTCACCAACAAAGCCGCGGAACTCCGCGCAGCTGGCCAGGACATCATTGGCCTGGGTGCAGGCGAGCCGGACTTCGACACTCCCGATCACATCAAACAGGCAGCCATTGAAGCCATCAACAACGGCCAGACAAAGTATACCGCTGTGGATGGTACGCCGACCCTGAAGAAAGCGATTATTGCGAAGTTTAAACGGGACAACGGCCTGGATTACGAAGCCAACCAGATACTGGTATCCAGTGGAGGCAAACAGAGCTTTTTCAACCTGGCGCTTGCCACTCTTAATCCGGGTGACGAAGCCATCATTCCGGCTCCCTACTGGGTATCCTACCCAGACATGGTCCTGGTTGCCGAGGGCAAGCCGGTGATCATCGAAACCGGCGCGGAAACCCGATTCAAGATTACGCCTGAGCAGTTGGAAAACGCCATCACCGAGCGCACCCGTCTGTTCGTGATCAACAGTCCGTCCAACCCGAGCGGTATGGCCTATACCCTGGAAGAGCTACAGGCGATTGGCGAAGTTCTGAAAAAGCACCCGAACATCATGATCGCGACCGATGACATGTACGAACCGATCCTCTGGACTGGCAAGCCGTTCTGCAACATCCTGAACGCCACCCCGGAGCTGTACGATCGCACCTTCGTGCTCAACGGCGTATCCAAGGCCTACTCCATGACAGGCTGGCGCATCGGTTACGCGGCGGGCCCGGCCAAAATTATCGGTGCCATGAAAAAAATCCAGTCACAGAGCACCTCTAACCCGGCCTCCATCTCCCAGGCGGCGGCACAGGCTGCGCTTGATGGGGACCAGGGCTGCGTTGGCGACATGGTCAAGGCATTCAAGGAGCGCCACGACTGGCTGGTTGAGGCTCTGAACAAACTGCCGGGCGTTGAGTGCCTGAATGGCGACGGCACCTTCTACGTGTTCCCGAGCTTCCACGGCGCCATCGACGCCGATTCAGGCGTCAGCACCGACGTGGAATTTGCCGAAAAGCTGCTGACTGACGCCGGCGTGGCACTGGTTCCAGGCTCCGCCTTTGGTTGCCCGGGCCACATGCGCCTGAGCTTCGCCACCAGCATGGAAAACCTGAAAAAGGCCATCGAGCGCCTTCAAAAAGCACTTGGCTAAAAAGTTCCGACCAGGGGTTGACGGGGGCGTATTGCCAACTTAATATACGCGCCTCGTCACACGACGACGTTCCCCGATAGCTCAGTTGGTAGAGCAACGGACTGTTAATCCGTTTGTCGCTGGTTCGAGCCCAGCTCGGGGAGCCACTATTCAAAAAAGCCGCTGATTCCTGGAATCAGCGGCTTTTTTCATTTCTGGCCGAAGGCAAAGCGACTCAGAGAGTCGCCACCTCCTGATGTATCGCCTCCAGCGCCGCCAGTGGATCAGACGCCTGGGTAATCGGCCGACCAATCACCAAGTAATCACTGCCAGCCCGAAGCGCATCGCTCGGGGTCATAATCCGTTGCTGGTCACCTCTGGCCGCACTCAGCGGCCGAATGCCCGGCGTGACCAGCCGGAAATCGGCGCCCTGCTCCGCCTTCAGAGTCGGCGCTTCCTGAGCCGAGCACACGACACCGTCAAGACCACAATTTCGGGTCAGGGTTGCAAGCCGTGACACATGGGCCTCTGGCGATTCAACAATGCCAATACCTGCCAAGTCTGCAGCGCTCATGCTGGTCAGGACCGTTACCGCAATCAGCAATGGGCGATCGGCACCGAAAGACTCCAGGCGTTCGCGACAGGCGGTCATCATCTTTTCGCCACCCGAGGCGTGCACGTTGACCATCCACACCCCCAGGTCCGCCGCAGCCGCCACCGCTGCAGACGTTGTGTTGGGGATATCATGAAACTTCAGATCAAGGAAGACTTCAAATCCCCGCCGTTGCAGGTTCTGAACCAGTTGGGGGCCAGAACGGGTAAATAGCTCCTTACCCACCTTCAGACGGCATTTGGCGGGATCCAGCTTGTCCACCAGCTCAAGCGCCGGATTCTCGGAGGGAAAATCCAGCGCGACGATAATTTTCGGATCGTTAGCGTCTTGCACGTTTAATGTCCTGCGGAATGTCAGAAAAGTTATTCGGCTTCAACGCCCTGGATCGGGCGTACGGTTTCCCATTGTTTGCAACTCGGGCACAGCCAGTGCAGCTGTTGACCGGAGAACCCGCAATTCGCGCAACGGTAAACCGGGCGATTGGAGAGAATCAGATGACCAATCCGACTGACCAGCCGGCCTTCGTCCGTGGTCATGCCTTTTTCGTATCCGGCCATCTCCACCAGCCGGAGCAAGCCCCTGACACTGGGGCGCGTCTCGAGCTCCTGCCTTAACAAATCAATGGCTGCCGGTCGGCCAGAGGAACGTTCCACCGATTCAACCAGCGCCAGAAGCAGGCTCGTACTGGGATAGCTTTCGTAGAGCTTGCGCAGCTTTTTACCAAGGCGACCAACATCGCCGTGCTCATTTTCCAACCGCATCAGGCGGTCAACCGCCTCCGGGCCAAACTCCGGATTCTGGTCGAAAACCTTCAGGCTCTGGTTAGCCGCCTCCCGGAAACTGCCCTGGCGAACTTGCAGCTTCATCAGTATCAGGGTTGCCCTGACACAGGAATGATCGTAATCCAGGGCTTCCTTCGCCAGTTTCTGCGCCGCCCAGCGGTCGTCACGCCGCAGCGACTCTTCTGCCAATTCGCAGGTAATGTAAGCAAGCATCTTGAACATCGCCGGATCGGCATCGCCTTTAGTCAGCGCCCGTGCCACGTCAGCGGCCTTCCCCCATTCCTTTTCCTGCTGATAGACCTCAATCAACTGCTGGGCGGATTTGCGGCCGTAGTCTCGGTCTCCCATCAATTGTTGCAACAAGGCTTCCGCCCGGTCCAGAAGGCCGGCGTTCAGATAGTCCTTGGCCAATTCGAGAGTTACCTGGGGTGAAAAGCGGGTGGGTAATTCTGGCCGGGCCAGTAGATTCTGATGAATCAGGATTGCGCGCTCGGTCTCGCCTTTAAGGCGGAAGTGACTGCCAATAGAGAGGTGCAGACTGACCGTATCCTTGTTCACCGCGAGGGACTGAACAAAATTTTCCACGGCCTGGTCGGAGTAATTGGTAAACAGAAACTGAAGACGATCGCGCACCGACTCTTCGTCGGAGATGGTTTTTCTGGTCCTGCGGCCATTGCTGCCTAGCCTGCCGGCTACCCAGCCAGCCGCGACCGCTGCGGTGAGCAGCAGCCACTGAAGCACTATATCCATTAAAGAGTCCGGTCGTTCTGGGCCCTGGATTTCTCCAATGCCTGCTCGGCACGATCAAGTCGTTTCTGAAGAGTTCGCCGGGAAACCGAGTTACGAACAGTTGCCAGCATCGCGATCAGCACTCCAACCAGAGCGCCGATCACAAATGCCATGATAATCCAGACAGCCACCCCGTGGGGCTGGGTTTCGAACAACAGAAAATTGAGCGAAACAGCCACCTGATTATTGAGCGAAAACACGAGTGCTAGCAGGATAAGGACCAGTACCAACAGAATAATAAGAATTTTCTGCAATCCTGCCATAGCCATAGCGCTCCCTGATGGGCTTCGGAAAAGCCCGAATTATACCCGTTCCCCGATCCGGCGTCAGAAGCCTTTTTTCAGACTGTCGTTAACCTGTTCCCGCAACTCTTTGCCCGGCTTGAAATGGGGCACGTACTTGGCGGGTAACTGAACCGCTTCTCCGGTCTTGGGGTTACGGCCGGTGCGAGCAGCCCTGTGATGCAGGGAAAAACTGCCAAAGCCCCGGATTTCAATTCTCTGACCATCGGCAAGGGATTGAGACATGTGCTCAATGATGGTCTTCACAGCCAATTCTACATCTTTAACGGAGAGCTGAGTTTGCTTGGACGCGATCAGCTCGACCAGTTCGGACTTCGTCATGAGGCGTTTCCCTCTTTCATTATTATTCGACCGTCGATTACCGGACTCTCATGACTACCAGTTTAGCCAAACCAAAAAAAAACACAAAAAAAACGGGCTCTTAGAGCCCGTTTTTTTCTTACCAACTTGAGATATTAATCTTTGTTGGCGTTCTGCTGCTGCATCTGCTCCTTGATGAGATCACCAATAGTGGTCGCACCAGAAGTTTCAGCCGCTTTGGCCCGCACACCCTCAAGTGCCTGCTTGTCGTCCTCAACGTCCTTGGACTTCACTGACAGGTTGATGATGCGGTTCTTGCGGTCGATGCTGATAATCTTCGCTTCGACTTCTTCGCCTTCCTTCAGCGCGTTGCGTGCATCTTCAACACGGTCACGGCTGATTTCAGACGCCTTCAGTACGGCTTCGACTTCGTCATTCAGGGCAATGGTCGCAGCCTTGGCATCAACAGCAGACACGGTGCCCTTCACGATGGAGCCCTTGTCGTTCAGCTGTACAAACTCGGCGAACGGGTCGCTCTCGAGCTGCTTGATACCGAGGGAAATGCGCTCGCGCTCCGGATCAACAGACAGGATAACGGTTTCAACCTCATCACCCTTCTTGTATTCACGAACCGCTTCTTCGCCAGTCTCGTTCCAGCTGATGTCAGACAGGTGAACCAGACCGTCGATGCCACCGTCCAGGCCGATAAAGATACCGAAGTCAGTGATTGACTTGATCTTACCGGAGATACGGTCGCCCTTGTTGAAGTTGCTGGAGAAATCTTCCCACGGGTTGGAAACGCACTGCTTGATACCCAGAGAAATACGACGACGCTCCTCGTCGATATCCAGAATCATCACTTCCACTTCGTCGCCAACCTGGACGACTTTCGACGGATGGATGTTCTTGTTGGTCCAATCCATTTCGGAAACGTGGACCAGACCCTCAACACCCTCTTCCAGCTCTGCGAAGCAGCCGTAATCGGTCAGGTTGGTTACGTGTGCGGTAACCTTGGTACCTTCCGGATAGCGACCCTTGATATCAACCCAGGGATCTTCACCCAGTTGCTTCAGACCCAGTGATACACGGTTACGCTCACGGTCGAACTTCAGGACCTTAACGTTGATCTCATCGCCCACATTCACGATTTCGCTCGGATGCTTGATGCGCTTCCAAGCCATGTCCGTGATGTGCAGCAGGCCGTCAACCCCGCCCAGATCTACGAACGCGCCGTAGTCGGTCAGGTTCTTGACGATACCTTTGATTTCCAGACCTTCGGTCAAGGTTTCCAGCAGAGCTTCACGCTCGGCGCTGTTTTCAGCTTCCAGAACGGCGCGGCGGGAAACAACCACGTTGTTACGCTTCTGGTCCAGCTTGATAACCTTGAACTCGAGTTCTTTGTTCTCCAGATGCGCGGTATCGCGAACCGGACGAACATCTACCAGAGAGCCGGGTAGGAAGGCGCGGATGCCGGCCAGATCGACGGTGAAACCACCCTTGACCTTACCGTTGATAATACCCTTGACAACCTCTTCCGCTTCGAAGGACTTCTCAAGAACCTTCCAAGCTTCGGCACGCTTGGCCTTCTCACGAGACAGACGGGTTTCCCCGAAGCCGTCTTCAACAGCATCGAGAGCTACATCGACAACGTCGCCGATAGCAACTTCCAACTCGCCTTTTTCGTTGAGGAACTGGGAGGCGGGGATAACGCCTTCGGACTTCAGTCCGGCGTTAACGGTGACCCAGTCGCTGTCGACGTCAACTACGGTTCCCTGGACGATGGAACCCGGTTGCATGTCAATTTCTTTTAGGCTTTCTTCAAAAAGATCCGCAAAGCTCTCGCTCATTATGTGTCCTATGTGATCAACGCAAGTTTACTCCGTGCTACCAGCAACACGGTCTGTTAGTCATGTCCGGATATGGCCAGTGGCTGGCCGATAACGCCACATCCGGCATTTGAACGACAAAAAGGTGTAGTCAGGCCTGACCTGCTGCGGCCATACACCTGTCTAACACCTCTTCTATACTCAAACCCGTAGAATCAATGACTTGCGCATCATCTGCAGGCTTGAGAGGGGCTGCAGAACGGTTCATATCCCGTTCATCACGAACCCGTATCTCCTCTAAAAGGGTATCAATGTTAACATCGACACCCGCGTCCTTCAACTGGCTAAATCGTCTCCGGGCACGCTCCTCGGCACTGGCAGTCAGGAAAATCTTCACCGGCGCATCGGGAAAGACAACCGTGCCCATATCCCGGCCATCGGCAACCAATCCCGGGGGCTTCCTGAAATCCCGCTGCCGTTGCAACAGCGCATCCCGGACCGGCTGCATCACCGCAACCCGGGAAGCGTTGTCGCCACAGGTCTCAGTGCGAATTTCCGAGGTCACATCCTCCCCTGCCAGGATCACTTTCGCCGGTTCTCCCGCCGGAGTTGGCTGGAACGCCACATCCAGGGAGGCCGCAACACCTACCAGGCTGGCCTCATCATCCAAGGAAACCCCCTGGCGCACGGCGGCAAGGGCGGTCAGCCGATAGAGTGCACCACTGTCCAGAAGATGAAATCCCAGCTTCGTCGCCAGCATCTGGGTAATGGTACCTTTGCCCGATCCACCCGGCCCATCAACGGTAATAACCGTCGCCACGCTCTCAGACATTACTCATCTCCCTCGGCGGTGACGTGGATCCCGGTGCTCCGGGCCAGCTCCACGAATCCCGGGAAAGACGTTGCCACGTTGGCACAGTCTGTGACCTCTATCTCCGCTTCCGCCCGAAGCGATGCCACCGCAAAGGACATGGCAATTCGATGATCGCCGTGACTGTTGACCGTTCCGCCGTCAATCGTCTGGTCGCCCTCGATGACAATGCCATCCGGCGTTACCGTGGTTTCAACGCCCAGCGCAGCAAGCCCATCGGCCATCACCTGGATCCGGTCACTTTCCTTGACCCGAAGCTCTTCGGCCCCACGGAGAACGGTGCGCCCCTTGGCGCAGGTTGCGGCGATGAACAGCACCGGAAACTCATCGATCGCCAGTGGCACCTGATCCTCGGGAATATCTATACCTTGCAGCTCCGCCGCCCGGACGCGCAGGTCCGCCACCGGCTCCCCACCGATTTCCCGCTCGTCAAGCACTTCGATATCGGCCCCCATCATGCGGAGAATGTTGATCACACCCACCCGTGTCGGGTTCATTCCCACATGGCGCAGCACAAGGTCCGAGCCCGGTGCGATACTGGCGGCTACCAGGAAAAACGCCGCTGACGAGATATCGGCCGGCACGTCGATGTTGGTGGCCTTGAGATGCCCACCCCCACTGACGCTTGCGGTCGCGCCGTCGCGATGAACGTGGTAACCAAAACCCGCCAGCATGCGCTCGGTATGATCGCGGGTCGGTGCCGGTTCGGTTACAGAAGTACTGCCCTCGGCATAGAGACCGGCCAGCAACAGGCAGGACTTCACCTGTGCGCTGGCAACCGGCATCTCATAATGGATGCCACTCAGGTGCTGACCGCCGCGGATTTTCAGCGGCGGTCGACCACCCTCGGCGGTGTCGATTACCGCACCCATGGCCCGCAGCGGATCGGCCACTCTACCCATGGGGCGCTTGGACAGACTCGCATCACCGGTCAGTTCGGAATCGAACGGCTGAGCTGCGAGCAGTCCGGCAAACAGACGCATGGCAGTGCCGGAGTTGCCCAGATAAAGCGGTCCCCGCGGCGCCTGCAGACCATTGACACCAACGCCGTGAATGCGCACAAATCCGGCATCCGGTCCCTCAATGGTGACACCCATGTCCCGAAATGCCTGCAGGGTGGCCAGGCTGTCCTCACCCTCCAGGAAGCCTTTCACCTCGGTGGTCCCGTCAGCCAACGCGCCCAGCATAATCGAGCGGTGGGACATGGATTTGTCACCCGGAACCCGGATATCGCCGGTAACGGCGCTGCCGGGCTGAAGACGGAACGTTACCTGTTTCTCACTGTTGTTTGTCACGTAAGCCTGTCCTGAAAGCATCTTTGAAAAGTGTTCCCGCGCTGCTTTGGCGCGACTGAAAACTCGCAGCAGCGTGGCGCTGTCCTGATTGGCAATCGCCTCACGCAGCTGTTCCAGATCGTGGGTGAAATGGTCGATCACCCGAAGCACTGCCTGTTGGTTCGAAAGGAAGATATCGTGCCACATTACCGGGTCACTGGCGGCAATCCGCGTGAAATCACGGAAACCACCGGCAGCGTATCGGAAGATGTCCATGTTCTCATCTTCGCCGGCAAGGGTATCCACCAGGGAGAAAGCGATCAGATGCGGGAGGTGGCTGGTCGCCGCCAGCACTTCGTCATGATAGGCCACCGACATGGTCAGCACGGTAGCGCCGCACCCCTCCCAGAGCCGCTTCAAACGATCCAATGCGGACTGGTTGACCTGCTCATCAGGCGTCAGGATAACCTTATGCCTGGCAAACAGATCCGGATTGGCCGCCCGGATACCGCTTTTCTCGGAACCGGCAATCGGGTGCCCAGGAATTACCTGCGGCGACAGCGCCCCAAAAACCGCCTCCACATCGGCGACAAAGCTGGACTTGGTGCTGCCAACGTCGGTCAGCACGGCGCTCTCACCGAGCCACGGCTGGATTTCCTCCAGCACCGCTCGCGTTGCACGGACCGGCACCGCGAGAACCACCAGATCGCTCCCCTTCACCGCCTCTTCGATTGATGCCGCGGCCTCATCAATGACACCGAGCTCATGACCCAGCGCCAGCTCGTCGGCGCGCTTGTCGGCGCCAACCACTACCTCTGCCAGACCGTTTCGCCGGATCGCGCAGGCCAGAGATCCGCCGATCAGGCCCAGCCCGATGATCGCGACACGCTTGAAGAGCGGCTGCTGATCAGACATCCGCGGCTCCCTGCCCTGGCGGCTGCAGCGCATGCTCCAGCGCGTCGATAAAGCGATCGTTGTCAGCCTGCAGGCCTACCGATACCCGTAAATGGTTCGGCATTCCGTAACCGGCAACCGGCCGAACGATGACGCCCTGGGCGAGCAGTGACTGATAGATGTCCTGGGCCCGCCCGCCAACGTCAACGGCAATAAAATTACCGGCTGACGGTATGTAGCCCAGGCCCAGCCTGTCGAACGCCTGTTCCAGCTGTTTCAGTCCTGCGGCATTTACCTCACGGGATCGCTCCAGATACTGGTCGTCACCCAACACCGCAGTAGCAGCTGCAAGAGCCAGCGTATCAACGTTGAAGGGCTGGCGAACACGGTTGAGGATATCGGCAATCGCTGCTGAGCAGATGCTGTAGCCGACCCGGAGCGCGGCCAGTCCCCAAGCCTTGGAGAAGGTCCTGCAGACAATCAGATTGGGAAACCGGCTCAGCAGCTTGACGCCATCAGGGTACTGATCACCCTGGAGGTATTCGCAATAGGCTTCGTCGAGAACAACGAGGACATTGGCGGGGATTTTTTCCAGAAACGCCTCGATCGCTTCAGCCTCGTGAACCGTGCCGGTCGGATTATTCGGGTTGGCCACAAAGATCAGTCGCGTGCGATCGGTCACGGCTGCGGCCATGGCGTCAAGATCGTGCCCCCACGCCTTTGCCGGTACCGATATGCCTTTGGCGCCAATGGCCTGAGTCACCAGGGGATAAACAGCAAAGGCATACTGGGAGAAAACGACTTCCGAGTCACGGTCCGCGAAACAGCGGGCAATCACTTCCAGCACATCGTTCGAGCCGTTACCCAGGGTGATCTGGTCCATACCGACACCAAATCGGGCCGCCAAAGCCTGTTTCAGGTCAAAACCATTACCATCGGGATACAGGCACAGTTCCGGCAGCGCCTCCCTAACGGCCGCAAGCGCTTTATCACTGGGCCCGAGCGGGTTCTCGTTACTGGCCAGCTTGACGATATCGGCCGGATTCAGGCCCAGCTCACGGGCCAGCTCTTCAATCGGTTTGCCCGGCTGATAGGGAGACAGCGCCTGAACCCCTTTCACTGCCAGGCTTTGGTAATCAATCGCCATAGCCTTACCTCGTTCCTAGCCTGAATACCGCGAATCTAGAGCACACCAATCGGGTAGGAACCCAGCCGCTTGAGCTCAACCGCCTCGTCGTCCACTTCCGCCAGCAGATTGCGTACCTGCTCATTCTCCATGTGCCCCTCGAAATCGATGTAGAACACATACGCCCAGGTACCGCTGGGCGACGGCCGGGTTTCGATCCGGGTCAGGCTGATGCCATGGCGATGGAAGGGTTCCAGAAGCTGATAGAGCGCGCCGGGTTTATTGCGCATGGACACCAGGATGGACGACTTGTCGTGCCCGCTGGCCGGCACTTCCTCGCGGCCGATAATGAGGAACCGTGTCGTGTTATCCGGACGGTCCTCTATGCTGCTCGCCAGCATTTCCAGCCCGTAGAGCTCCGCGGCCATATCACCGGCAATGGCCGCCGCACCGGGCTCTTCCGCCGCACGCCTGGCCGCCTCGGCATTGCTCGACACGGTAATGCGTTCAATACCGTAGCGATGGGTGTCCAACCACTGACGACACTGGGCAAAGGATTGTTGATGGGAATAGATCCGGGTGATTTCCTGGTCTTTGTGTTTCGGTGATACCAGCAGGTGGTGGTGAATTCGAAGCTGAACCTCACCGCAGATTTTCAGCGGTGACGACATGAACATGTCCAGGGTGTGGTTGATCATACCCTCGGTGGAGTTCTCCACGGGCACCACCCCGTAATGAGCAGCGCCGGACTCCACCTCTCGGAACACCGCGTCTATCGCGGGTAAAGGCACACTGACCACCGAGTGCCCGAAATGCTTCAGGGCCGCTGCCTGGGTAAAGGTACCCACCGGGCCCAGAAAAGCAATGTGCATCGGCTTTTCCAGAGCCAGGCAAGCAGACATGATCTCTCGGAACAGCCGGGCCATTTCCTCGGCAGACAAAGGCCCCGGGTTCTGCTCCTTGATACGGCGCAGCACCTGGGCTTCGCGCTCAGGGCGATAAAAGAAAACATCCTGGTCCGGGTTCGAAGCCATTTTGACGTGCGCCACTTCCTGGGCACAGCGGGCCCGGGCACTGATCAGATCCATGATTTGCTGGTCAAGGCTGTCGATCTCGTCCCGAAGCTCTGCCAGGCGAACTTGCTCGTCACTCATGCTCAGCCACGCTCCCTGGCGAATTCCGCCATGTACTGGATCAGGGCGTCAACGCCGGCCTCAGGCATGGCATTGTAGATGCTGGCGCGCATTCCTCCGACGGAGCGATGCCCCTTCAGATTGAGAAGACCGCGGGCGTCCGCGCCTTTCAGGAAGTCACTGTTAAGACCGTCGTCCGCCAGGGTAAACGGGACATTCATCCAGGAGCGGAACCGGGGATCAATCGGGTTCGCATAGAAGTCGTTGGTATCGATGAAATCGTACAGCTTCCTCGCCTTGCGATGGTTGATCTCACCCATGGCTTCCACGCCGCCCTGGGCCTTCAGCCATTTGAATACCAGCCCGGCCAGATACCACGAATAGGTCGCCGGGGTGTTGTACATGGAGTCGTTATCGGCGATGACCTGATAGTTCATCATCGTCGGCGTTTCCTTGCGGGCCTTGCCCAGCAGATCCTTGCGGATAGCCACGACAACCAGCCCCGAGGGTCCGATGTTTTTCTGGGCTCCGGCATAGATCAGACCGAACTTCGAGAAATCCATCGGGCGGGACAGCATGGTGGACGACATATCCGCCACCAGCGGCACCTTGCCACTGTCCGGGATGAAGTCGTACTCGAGTCCCCCGATGGTTTCATTCGGCGTGTAGTGCAGATACGCAGCATCAGCGTTGAGTTGCCAGCTGGACACATCCGGAATGGTGGTGAAGCCGGATTCCTCCGAACTGGCCACCACATTCACCTCGCCATAGCGCTTTGCTTCTGCAATCGCCTTCTTGGACCAGATGCCAGTGTTCACATAATCCGCGGAAGTCTTCTCTCCCAGAAGATTGAGCGGAATGGTAGCAAACTGGCTAGAAGCTCCACCCTGCATGAAGAGTACGGCGTAATCATTTGATATACCCGCCAATTCACGGAAGTCTTTCTCGGCAGTTTCGGCAATCTGTACAAACTCCTCACTGCGATGGCTCATCTCCATGACGGACATGCCGGTACCGCGCCAGTCCAGCATTTCCTCGCGTGCCTGCTGCAGCACGGATTCCGGCAAGGTCGCCGGGCCTGCACAAAAGTTATACGCCCTACTCATGATCCTGTGATCTCTCAAGTCTTACTGGTTCGGTCTTGTGGCGGTGCCGGCTTATTCCTCGCCGGCACTGTCTTCGGAGCTGCCTTCAGCGGAACCTTCACCCTCTTCGCCGTCGAGCTCCTCGTCGTCGGTTTCGGCAATACGCTCCACGCCCACGAGGCGTTCGTCTTCCTGGCTGAGTTTGATCAGCCGCACACCCTGGGTGTTCCGGCTCAGTACAGAGACCTCGTCGGTACGGGTCCGTACCAGCGTGCCCTTGTCGGAGATCAGCATCATCTCATCGCCATCAAACAGCTGCAGCGCAGTAACCAGGTTGCCGTTACGCTCGGAACACTGCATGGCAATAACGCCCTGGCTGCCACGACCGTAGGTGGGGAACTCATCAATGGCGGTTCGCTTGCCGTAGCCGTTTTCACTGGCGGTCAGGATCACACCGTCTTCTTGGGGAATAATCAGAGACACCACGTGATGCCCTACCGGCATCTTGATACCGCGCACACCTCGGGCGGTCCGGCTCATCGGGCGCACCGCCTCTTCGGCGAAGCGAACGGCCTTGCCAGCGGTGGAGAACAGCATCACTTCCGCATCGCCTTTGGTAATGGCGGCGCCAATCAGGGTATCGCCCTCATCCAGGGACAGGGCAATCAAACCACTGCTCCGGGGACGAGAGAAGTTCGGCAGCGGCGTCTTCTTGACCACACCGGCGGAGGTTGCCATCAGTACAAACTGGTCTTCCGGGTAATCCCGGACTGGCAGGAAGGTCGTAATTCGCTCGCCCTCGTCCAGCGGCAGGATGTTCACCATGGGACGACCGCGGGAAGCGCGGCTTGCACGGGGGATTTCGAAAACTCTCAGCCAGTAGACCTTGCCGCGGTTCGAGAAACACAGAATGGTGTCATGGGAATTGGCCACCAGCAGTTTTTCGACGAAATCCTCATCCTTCATGGACGTGGCTGCCTTACCCCGACCACCACGGCGCTGGGCCTGGTAATCCTCAACGGCCTGGGTCTTGGCGTAGCCGCTGTGCGAGATGGTAACTACAAGGTCTTCTTCATCAATCAGGTCCGCGATGGTGAGATCGCGGCGCGAACTGGTGATTTCCGTAAGGCGCTCATCACCGAATTCGGTAACGATGGCTTCCAGTTCCTCGCGTATAACCTGCATCAGGCGGTCGGGATCGCCAAGAATGTCGAGCAGGTCGGCAATCTTTTCCAGAATTTCCTTGTACTCATTCTCAAGCTTTTCGGTTTCCAGACCGGTCAGGCGATGCAGACGCAGATCCAGGATGGCCTGGGCCTGCTCGGGCGACAAGTGATACAGCCCTTCACGCAGACCATAGATCTCGGGCAGGTCATCCGGACGACACGCGTCTTCACCGGCGCGCTCCAGCATGCCCAGAACATCACCGGGGGACCAGCCCTTGTCCATCAGCTTTTCTTTGGCTTCGGTCGCCGACGGTGAGGCTTTGATCAGCTCGATGATTTCATCGATGTTGGCCAGGGCAACGGTCAGGCCTTCAAGAATGTGGCCCCGCTCCCGCGCTTTACGCAGTTCGAAGATGGTCCGACGGGTTACCACTTCACGGCGGTGACGCACGAACGCGTCCAGCATCTGCTTCAGATTGAGGGTCTTCGGCTCGCCATTGATAAGCGCAACCATGTTGATGCCGAACACGGTTTGCAACTGGGTCTGAGCAAACAGGTTATTGATGATGACGTCCGGGTTTTCCCCACGCCGCAATTCAATAACCACCCGGATGCCTTCCTTGTTGGATTCGTCCCGCAGCTCCGAGATGCCTTCGAGACGCTTTTCTTTCACCAACTCGGCAATTTTCTCGATCAACCGCGCCTTGTTCAGCTGGTACGGCAGCTCGGTGATGATGATCGCGTCGCGGTTGGTCTTGTTGTCGTGCTCGATTTCATGGCGGGCACGAATGTAGATGCGGCCGCGACCGGTCCGATAAGCCTCAACGATGCCGGCACGGCCATTGATGATGCCCTGGGTCGGGAAATCCGGGCCGGGAATGAATTCCATCAGCTCGTCAACCGTCAGATCCGGGTTATTGATCAGCTCCAGGCAGCCCTTGACCACTTCGGTCAAGTTGTGGGGCGGAATGTTGGTCGCCATGCCCACGGCGATGCCTGAGGAACCGTTAACCAGCAGGTTGGGCACCCGGGTGGGCAGGACGTCAGGGATGCGCTCGGTGCCGTCGTAGTTGTCGACGTAATCCACCGTTTCCTTCTCGAGATCCGCCAGCAGCGAATGGGCAATCTTTTCCATCCGGATTTCGGTGTAACGCATGGCTGCCGCGTTATCACCGTCGATGGAACCGAAGTTGCCCTGACCGTCGACCAACGGATAACGCAGCGAGAAAGGCTGAGCCATACGAACAATGGTGTCGTAGACCGCGGAGTCACCGTGGGGGTGGTATTTACCGATAACATCACCCACCACACGGGCGGATTTCTTGTAAGCCTTGTTCCAGTCGTTGTTCAATTCGGACATGGCGAACAGAACCCGGCGGTGCACCGGTTTAAGGCCGTCCCTGACGTCCGGCAAGGCCCGGCCGACGATGACGCTCATGGCGTAATCGAGGTAGGACTGTTTTAACTCGTCTTCAATATTTACCGGCAGGATCTCTTTGGCTAACTCACCCATCGAGAAAGGTTCCTTTGCGTTATCTGGAAGTCGTGTCAGGGCCGTTTCCGGGCCCCCTAGTTATTCTTCAACAAGCCGCCAAGTCTACCACAATCGCACCCTCGCCGGGGCAACTGTGAGACGGCCTTAATCAAACACCACAGTCTTGTTTTCATAGGTAATCACGCGATCTTCGATATGGGATCGCAAACCGCGGGCCAGCACGTTCTTTTCCACATCTTTTCCAAGGCGCACCATATCTTCGATGGAATCGCTGTGGGTGATGCGAATGACGTCCTGCTCAATGATCGGCCCCTCGTCCAGGTCCTGAGTGACATAGTGACAGGTCGCACCGATCAGCTTCACACCCCGGCTGTAGGCCTGGTGGTACGGGCGGGCTCCGGCGAATGATGGCAGGAAGCTGTGATGGATATTGATGACCTTGCCGGCGTACCGGGCGCAAAGCTCGGCGGGCAGGATTTGCATGTATCGGGCCAGCACCACAACGTCAGCGTCATACTGTTTGAAAAGTTCGTCGATGTGGGTGAACGCCTCAGCCCTGTTTTCCTTGCTCACGGGCACGTGGTGGTAAGGAATTTCATGCCATTCCACCATTCTGCGCAGATCGTCGTGGTTGGAAATCACCGCCACGATCTCGGCATTGATTTCCTTGCTGTGCCAACGGTACAGAAGGTCAGCCACACAGTGGGATTCCTTGCTGCACATCAGGACGACTTTCTTGGGCTGAGCCGAGTCCGCAATGTGCCAGTTCATATTGAATTCACGGGCAATGGGATCGAACGCTGCGCGGAACTGATCCAGGCCGAAGGGAATCGAACTGGCCTTGATCTCATGACGCATGAAGAACCAGCCGGTGTGAGTATCCGAATGGTGACTCGCCTCGGTAATCCAGCCATTGTAGGTGGACAGAAAGTTACTCACCTTGGCGACAATTCCCACCCGGTCCGGGCAGGAAATCACAAGACGATAGGTATGCTCCATGAAAGCCTTTCCTTAACTAAAATCCGGGAAAGCAGGTGCGCAGGGGAATCACTGACGGATACTCGACAGGTTGACGATACGCACCTATTAAAATGACCGGCTATCATAGCCTATCTGAACGTCAGAAACGAGGAAGAGAATCATGAACACTGCACCACAGCGGCAAACCCGGAAAAGCCACCTCATGACGCGCTCAGGGCACCTGTGGGTCATTGCATTCCTCCTTTCCATGACAACCGTCGTTCCGGCTTCCGGTCAGCCCATTCTCGAGGGCGAGCGCTTTCACCCAACCGTTGCCCGCCATGGCATGGTCGCAACCAGCCACACCCTGGCAACGGACGTCGCGCTGCAGGTCCTGAGAGACGGCGGAAACGCCATTGACGCCGCCGTCACTGCGGGTTTTGCCCTGGCAGTAACCCAGCCCCGGTCCGGCAATATTGGCGGCGGTGGATTCATGCTGATTTCGAAGGGCGATGGCAGCGCCCCGGAAGCCATTGATTACCGTGAGCGGGCCCCAGCCGCGGCAACCGCAACCATGTTCCAGGACGACAGCGGGGAGGTGGTCGAGGACCGCAGTCGTTTTACCCACCTGGCCGCCGGGGTTCCGGGTACGGTCGCCGGGCTGGCACTGGCGCTTGAACGCCACGGCACGCTCTCATTGAAAGAGGCCTTGGCCCCGGCCATCAAACTGGCCCGCGACGGGTTCACGGTGCCCAAGCGTTTCACCGAGGGCCTGGAATCCGCGCGACCGCGCCTAGAGCGCTGGCCCGCCACACTCAATACCTTTTACAAGCGCAATGGTGATGCCTACCAGCCCGGCGACCTGTTTCGCCAGCCAGCCCTGACCA
The DNA here is from genome assembly GCF_030238305.1 of Marinobacter albus. Lineage (NCBI taxonomy): Bacteria > Pseudomonadati > Pseudomonadota > Gammaproteobacteria > Pseudomonadales > Marinobacteraceae > Marinobacter > Marinobacter albus. Next base: position 2,443,560 of record NZ_JASSQD010000001.1, read on the forward strand.
GAACCCTGCAGCGCATCGCCAATGACGGGGTTAAGGGGTTTTACGAGGGCAAGACGGCGGAACTGATCACAGAGGAAATGCAGCGCCATGGTGGTCTGATTACCAGGGAAGACCTGAAAGCCTACCACCCCGTGGTTCGAACCCCGGTGCATGGCAGCTATCGAGGGTACGACATCTATTCGATGTCGCCGCCCTCCTCCGGCGGCACCCACATTGTCCAGATCCTGAACATTCTTGAGGGTTTCCCGATTGGCCAATTCGGCCACAACTCCGCCGACACCCTCCATCTGATGGCGGAAGCCATGAAACTGGCGTACGCGGATCGCTCGGAATACCTGGGAGACACTGACTACGTCGATGTCCCCCTGGCCGGACTGACCAGCAAGGCCTACGCCGAAGCGCTGCGAGGCGATATTGAGCCGGGTCGGGCCCGGCCAGCCAGTGAAATCAGCCCGGGACAGCCGGCGGCCTACGAAAGCCCGGAAACCACGCATTTTTCAGTCGTGGACAAATGGGGCAATGCCGTGTCCAACACCTATACCATCAATTTCAGCTACGGTTCCGGTATAACCGTAAAAGGCGCCGGCTTTCTGCTCAATAATGAAATGGACGATTTCAGTGCAAAACCCGGCGTGCCCAATGCCTACGGCCTGATCGGCGGCGAAGCCAACAAAGTGGAGCCTGGCAAACGCATGCTCAGCTCCATGTCCCCGACGATTGTCAAAAAAGATGGCAGGAACTTCCTCGTTACCGGCAGCCCGGGTGGTTCAAGGATCATCACAACTACCCTCCAGGTAATCATGAACGTCATTGACCATGGCATGAATATCCAGACAGCGGTCAATGCCCCCCGAATTCATCACCAGTGGCTGCCAGATGAGGTTCGGATTGAGCAGGGGATCAGCCCTGACACCATTGCACTGCTGGAAAAACGAGGCCACACCGTGGTGACCAATTCGGCGATGGGCGCCATTCAGAGTATTATGATTGGAAAGGACGGTACGCTTTACGGTGGCGCCGACCCGAGGCGAAGCACCTCCTCGGCCAGGGGCTATTAACGTGACCGGTCAACTGAAACGCTGAACAAGGAGGCGAGCATGTTCCTGTCAGTCCAACTGAGCTGCTATCCGCTCAAAGACGACTACAAACAACCGATCTGGGACCTCATCGCGCGTCTTGAGGAAACCTCGCTTGAGGTGGTTCCGGGGCGCATGAGCACGGAAATCTTCGGTGAGTATGACGAAGTCATGAAAGTACTCTCCGATACTATGAAGTGGTCCTTCGAAACCTATGGAAAATCCGTTTTTGTCGCCAAAATCATGGAGGGTGACCGGAGACCGAAATGACAACGCCAAACGAACCTGGAAACCATAAACCGTCAAATGAGCCGCAGCCGGCTATCCCGAACCAGTATTCCTTCCTGTGGCTCAGTGCCGCCATCTTCCTGATGGTGCTCTGGCTCCAGGATGGCGGCCAGCCCAGGCTTCACGAACTGGCCTATTCGGAGTTCAAGACGGCGGTGGTAAACAACGAAGTGGCGGACGTCACTCTCATGGAGGAGAGCATCATCGGAACGTTCACCGATAGCGGTGCAGCGTCGTTCAGCTCAGACACCTCCCCCCAGGAGAGCGGCACCGGGTTTCACACCATTCGTCCGCCGATGGAAGACCCCTCCCTGCTGCCATTGCTTGAAGAAAACGAGGTCACCATACGCGCTACGCCCTCGGGGCTGCCCTGGTGGCAGGAAATGATTCGGGGCTTCCTGCCCTGGATTCTGCTCCTGGCCCTCATGTTCTGGTTCTGGGGCGTCGCCCAGAAACGCATGACCCAGGGGGGCGGACCGTTTGACTACGGCAAGTCCAAGGCTCGTCGTGCCCGCAAGGAAACCTCCACCACCACGCTGGACGACGTTGCGGGCATTGAGTCGGCAAAGCGTGAGATCAGTGAAATCATCGATTTCCTTAAGGCCCCTGAGAAATATCGGGCACTGGGTGCGGAAATGCCCAAGGGCGTGCTGCTGGTCGGGCCGCCGGGCACCGGTAAAACCCTGCTGGCTCGCGCCATTGCTGGTGAGGCCGAGGTACCTTTCTTCAGCATCAGTGCCTCGGAATTCATCGAAATGTTCGTGGGTGTGGGGGCGGCACGGGTGCGGGATATGTTCCTGAACGCCCGCAAGGAGGCGCCCGCTCTGATCTTTATTGATGAACTTGATGCCATCGGCCGCTCACGGGGCACCGGCCTCGGCGGCGGACACGATGAACGGGAACAGACGCTGAACCAGATCCTTACCGAAATGGATGGCTTCGAACCCCATGAAAACATACTCGTTCTGGCGGCCACCAACCGACCCGATGTACTCGACAGCGCCCTGCTTCGGCCCGGGCGGTTCGATCGCAAGATCACACTGGACCGGCCACACAAGGAGGCGCGCGCCGCAATCCTGCAAGTACACGCGCGCAAAGTGCCACTGGCGGACGATGTGGACCTTGACCAGCTCGCAGCGCGCACCATCGGTTTCTCCGGCGCTGACCTGAAAAACCTGGTCAACGAGGCAGCCCTGACGGCAGCCCGGGAGAACCTGCACGAGGTTACAGCCCACTGTTTCGAGCTGGCCCGCGACCGCATCATTCTTGGTGAGGAGCGCGATGCCCACCTGTCGAAGGAAGAGCGGGAAGCCGTGGCGTACCACGAGTGCGGACACGCCATCATGGCCTATTACCTGCCCAAGGCGGATCCGCTCACCAAGATCACCATCATTCCCCATGGCCTGGCCATGGGGGTGACCGAGCAGACCCCAAAAGACGATCAATACAACTACACCGAAAGCTACCTGAAAGACCGGATCAAGGTGATGCTCGGGGGAAGGTCCGCGGAAAAGCTGATCTATGGCGAGGTCAGCACCGGAGCCCAGAACGATCTCAAAGAGGCGACCACGCTGATCCGCCGAATGATTGGGCAGTGGGGCATGAGTGAAAAAATCGGCCCGCTAGGCCTGAGCATTGGCGAGGAGCACGTTTTTCTCGGCCGGGAAATGGGCCTGCCCCGGGAGTTCAGCGAAAAAATGGCGGAGTTGATCGATACGGAAATCCAGTCACAGCTCCTTGCCCTCGAAAAATCCACCCTCGATTTCCTGAAGGAACATCACCGGCAACTGGAGGCTCTGGCACAAGCCGTGCTGAAGAAGGAGACGCTGTCCGCCGAGGAGATCGACGAGATTCTGCGTAAGGAAGACGCCCGGAAAATTGCCTGACCGGGCGTTCAGGCAATCGCCACCAGATCGTGACTGAACAGGGCCAGACAGAAACCGATCACTGCGCCCAATGGCGGGCCCCAATGCCTATCAAGCCGGGATTGTGGCGCAATATCCTGGAAGATCAGATAAAGAATCCCGCCAGAAGCGGCAAGCATGATTGCACCCAGAACGACAGGCTGCTCGGACAGGAAAAAATAGCCGAGCAGACCTGCAAGGGGACCCGCCGTCACCAGGCCCGCCATGAAAATCAGCGTCTTTTTTGAGGTATAACCCGGCAAAGAAGACAGCTCCCGGTATGCGTTGAAGCCTTCGGGCAGGTTCTGCAAGGCGATCAGCACTGCAAGCAGGGGCGCCGTGCCGGGGCTCGCCACCGCAAGCCCACCCAGCGCCGTCGCCTCCGGAACGAAATCGAGCATCAGCCCCATCAACTGGGGGGATTCGCGGCGCCGAATCCCCAGCACACGCTCGATCAGAAAGAACAGCAGTCCCCCCGCAACAATCATGGGGATCGCCCATAACGAATCGCCCATACTCGACTGCCCTTCCGGCACCAGGACCACCGCTACGGCACCAAGCAGAATTCCACCCCCGAACGCGATCAGGAAATGGCGGAACTCCTGTTCCAGCCAGTTCGGGCCGATGCGCTCGGCACAGGCCAGCAACCCGCCCAGTGGAATACAGGCGCCGGCAAGCGCGGTCAAGCCGATGATGTAAAGGATATCCAGAAACATAGAAGCGCTACCGAGAATCGAAAAAAGCCTTTAATCCTGAAATCTTCAGGGTGTAACGGTAACCGGAAGATCAAGCACTACCAATAGCTGGTCGGCTCCCGGCTTCTGAAACAACACACACCCACGGCTGATCACCAAGTGGGAGGCGTGTTCCTGCCGGACTGTCTGAGCGATGGTTGCCGGATCACAGGCTGGCAAAACACGCAATCGGATGCCACCCCCCATCACCTCAAGATCACGGCTGAAGTCACTGAGCTGCTCCTGGGAAACCGATGAGCCCGGGCACAGCAGGGCCGTCACCGCTTGCCGGTAGCGCCTGGACGCCTCAGCCGCTGCGGTGAGCGCCCGCTCATTGGCCTCAGGATGGTCGTTAAGAAAAACCACAATCCGGTCCCGGGCGGGAACATTTTGTTCACACCACAACAGGACCCGCCCCGGGGATCGCTGGACCAGGCCCCGGGCCGTTGAACCCAGCCTTGCGCCCGGTGCTGACGACCAGCCTACCCGGCCAAGAACCAGCAAATCCTCCGGACCTGCCAGTGCCAACACCTCTTCGATAACCCGACCCCGGGTGATGCTGAGCGCATGATGTCCGCCACGCCCTTCCATGGCTTTGGCCAGTGCCTGGCGGGCGTGATCCGCCAGACGCTGAAGACGACGCTCCACCCTGGCGGTATCAAGGGTACGGCTGATGCCAGACGCGGAACCCACTTCCCGGGAAAAACTGAAACCCGCGCTGCGTAAAAGGTTCATCTCCTCCACGAAGACACCCAGTACCTCCGCGCCGGTCTGTGCAGCAATATTGGCGGCCGCTCTGAGCGCTGCGTAGCTCATCGGGGAGCCATCCAACAGAACCACAATACGGCCCTCACCGCGCCGCGAATGACGCTGCGCCTGGCGGTCGTCAGTCCTCCCGTTTGTCACCGCTCTTGTCCTCTCCAGCGTCGTTGTCGTCCCGCTTCTTGCTGATCTCGGCAAACTTTCCCAGGCGGTCCGCCACCGCGCGATTAAACGACCCCTCAGGAAAACATCCCGCGGCGTCCGCTTCACCGGCCTCCATACCGGTCAGCATTTCAATCGCCTGGTCGATCCCGGAGATCGGATAGAGGCTGAAATCGCCCACGGCAACCGACTTGCGAACCGCCTCATTCAGCATCAGGTGTTCCACATTGCTGGCAGGCAACAACACGCCCTGATTCCGCACCTCTCCTGCCTGACGGCAAACGTCGTAGAACCCCTCGATTTTTTCATTCACCCCGCCCACAGCCTGGACCTCGCCAAGCTGATTCATGGAGCCGGTTACTGCAAAGCCCTGCTTCAACGGCACACCACTGATCGCCGAGAGCAGCACACAGGTTTCAGCGACAGAGGCTGAATCCCCCTCCACGCCGCCATAGGACTGCTCAAAGGCCAGGCTCGCAGAAAGCGACAGGTCCCCCTCGCCAGCGTATCGGCTTGCGAGAAAACGGGAGAGAATCATCACCGCCTTGCTGTGAATCGGCCCACCGAGCTTTGCCTCCCGCTCGATGTCTACCACCTGCCCTTTCCCGGGCCTCGCCGTCGCGGTAATCCGGGTCGGCTGACCAAACATGGAAGCGCCGAGACTGAGCACAGAGAGTCCATTCACCTGACCAACCACCTCACCGCTCGTGGCAATTATTACAATGCCCCGGCCGACCTGTTCACGACTGCGCTGGCGTATCCGGCTGGCGCGATATTCCCGTTCGTCGATCGCCTGCTGGATGTGGCCGGCACCAATGACCCCGGAACTCCCCTGATCTGCCCAGTGATCCGCCTCACTCAGGAGGTCCCGGAGTACCCGATCATGAGCGGTCAGCTTGCGCTGATCCGAGGCGAGCCGGCTGGCATGTTCGATCAGCCTCGCCACTGCGGCACGGTCGAGGGGCCGGCTTTTCAGATGGCGAGTCATAGTGGCAATCATGCGGGCGTACAGGGTATAGCACTCTTCGTCCCGATCCAGATCGTCCTCAAAATCTGCCTCGACCTTGAACAGGTCCAGAAAATCCGGGTCATAGTGAGACAGCAGGTAGTACAGCAACCGGTCACCCAGGAGCACGACTTTGACCGAGACTGGTATGGGTTCGGGTTGCAGGCTTACGGTGCTGACCAGGCCGTAAAGACGTTCGAGGGATTCGATCCGGATTTCACCGGAGAACAGAATTCGCTTTAGGCTCTCCCAGGCCATTGGCTGTGACAGGACCCGGCGGGCATCAATAATAAGAAAGCCGCCGTTGGCCCGATGCACAGAGCCCCCGCGGATCAGGGTGAAGTCGGTATAGAGGGTTCCCTGGCGGGCCCGGTGCTCAATCTGACCCACCAGGTGCTGATGATTGGGCAAATCCTCATAAATGACAGGCGCGCCCACAGTCTCCGCGTTGTCGGTGATCAGATTCACCCGGTAACGCCCCATCAGGCCACCGGGAACGCCATTCTCGACATCCTGAAACATTTCCGCATGCTCGACGACATCCTCGCGCACGGCGTCAAGGTAATCCACCACCCCCTGCAAGTGAGACCACTTGGCCCTCAGTTCACCGATGGGACCACCTAGGGTCAGTTGAACCATTTCCTCATTCAGGGCATGCACCCGCTCCCGCACCTCTTTCCGTAACCGCGGAATCTGCTGAATGGTCAGTTGGAGCTTCTTCTGCAGCTCGTCGACCTTCGATTCAACAAGCTCTTTTTCTTCCTCGGAGAACGCCTTGTACTCTTCCGGATCGATAACCTCGCCATTTCGCATGGGCGCAAAGGTGAAACCGGCAGGTGTGGTGATCATGGCAATGTTATTGCGATTGGCCTCTTCCTGGATATCAAACAGGCCCTGATGCTGGCGTTTCGCCATTTCTTCCTGGAGTTCCTGAAGCCGGGCCTGGTACTCCTCGCTCTCGAATGTCGCGGGAATCGCCGTACGTAACTCCGCGGCGAGATCGACCATATCGTCCTTGAACTGCCGCCCTTCGCCCGCCGGCAAGCGAATCGCGCGGGGTCGGTCAGAAAACTGGAAATTGAAAACATGACACCAGTCAGGCGGGACCGGCTGCGTTTCGGTATGCCGGGCCAGAAAGCGTTCCACAAACTCTTGCTTGCCTGCCCCCGAGGGCCCCAAGACAAACAGGTTGAACCCCTCTGCCTGCATGTTCGCACCAAACTCCAGCGCCCGCAGGACACGTGCCTGTCCACAGGGTAGCTCGAGATCTTCCAGGGAATCCGTGGTTTCAAAATCCAGTTGGCCGAGAGGGCATCGACGGTAGACCTGTTCCTCGGTCAGCGCTGCGGTTCCTTTCATCAACTTCCTCCCGACGGGCGTCTGGCAGAAATTGCGCTGCACGCAGTTTAATCAAGAATAGCTCAAAGATTAGGGTGCCGTTGCAAACGAAAAACGGCAGCCCTCGGCTGCCGTTTCGTGTTTCAGTATCCGTGTCAGGAATGACCAAGTATCGCGGCCAGTTTTTCCTGGGTCCTGTTCTCGAAGTCACTGGCGTCATGACGCTCGTGCAGCTGCTCGGCAGGTTCTCCCCAGGTACGATTGACCATCCTGCCCCGCTGAACCGCTGGCCGGTGAGCAATTTCCTCAGTCCAGCGGATCACATTCCGGTATGTATGGGCCTCAAGGAATTCCGCGGCATCGTATACCTTGTTCGTTACCAGAGCACCGTACCAAGGCCAGATCGCCATATCGGCGATGGTGTACTCATCGCCCGCGATGTATTGATGGTTGGCCAATTGCCGATCCAACACATCCAGCTGACGCTTGACTTCCATCGTGTAACGGTTGATGGGGTACTCGTAGGGCTCCGGTGCATAGGCGTAAAAATGCCCAAAACCTCCGCCGAGTAAAGGCGCGCTGCCCATTTGCCAGAACAGCCAGTTCAGTGCTTCGGTTCGCTTGGCAATCTCTTTCGGCAAAAACGCGCCGAATTTCTCGGCAAGATAAAGAAGAATGGAGCCGGACTCAAACACCCGGATCGCCGGGTCAGCGCTGCGGTCCAGTAGCGCCGGAATCTTGGAATTGGGATTAACCTCGACAAAGCCACTACCAAATTGATCGCCTTCGGTAATCCGGATTGGGTAGGCATCATACTCAGCCCCCTCAATCCCATGCGCCAGCAACTCCTCCAGCATAATCGTCACCTTGACGCCATTTGGCGTTGCCAGCGAATAGAGCTGCAGCGGATGCTTGCCCATGGGCAAATCTGTGTCGTGCGTTGGCCCGGCGATGGGCCGATTGATCTTGGCAAAGGCGCCACCGCTCTCGGCCTCCCATTTCCAGACCTTCGGAGGGGTATAGGTGGGATCACTCATAGCTATCACTTCTCCTGCCAGACAAATGTACAACTCAGGCCGCTGCGCTGAGCATTTCCAGTAAGTCATACGCCACTTAAGTCGCCCAAGACCACTTCCCCATTGGAACATGAATGACGAGCCAAGTTCAGCCGGCCATCCCGCCAGTAATTGCAGGAAGTCAGTTGATCGGTGCTCCTTCACGCCGATTCTCAAATCCGCTGCTATAGTATATCCAGTTGTTTTACATTTCTTGACATTCCTGCTTGCGCCGCCGGATGGCGGGTTACACCGTAGACAAGGGAGTTCCTACATGAAGCCGCACAAACTGATACCACGTACATTCGTGATACTCGCCCTGACTTCAGCATTGATGGCCTGTGCCGGGCCCGGCCCCAAGCCAACCAGCGAGCTGCAATTAGCGCGGGCCTCAATCCAGCAGGCTGAAGCGAACGATGCTCGGCAATTCGATCCCGTGTTGTTGAATCAGGCCCAGAACAAACTGGCTGATGCCCGCGAGTTGATCGATAAACCGGACCCCGATGAGGAGGACTACACCGAAGCGAGACGGCTGCTGGAACAGGCTGCAGTCGATGCGCAGCTGGCCGGAGCCCGCGCCGAGACAGAAAAAGCCCAGCGCGCAGTGGCTGAGATCAGCCGTAGTATCGAAGACCTTCAGAATCAACTCGAGATGGATCAACAGTGAGCCCGGACAAGGAGATTGAGATGATGACGCGTACACTATACACAAGCATCGTGATCGGGCTGTTCACATTGATGGCCGGTTGTGCCAGCTCGCCCCCCTACAACGCCACGCTCGACGAGGCCCGGTCAACCTATCTGAGTATCGAAAACGATCCGGATGTGGCGCGCAGCGGCGACAGCCAGCTGCGTGCCGCCAGGACTGAGCTGGATAGAGCCGAGCGGCTACTGGAAGAAGACGCCGATGACCCAAGGGTCGATCAGGCAGCCTACCTGGCACTCCGACACGCGCAGATTGCCCAGCAGCAAGGCATGCGTGCGGCCCTGCAAGAGGAGGTCGCCTCTGCTGAAGAACGTCGCCGGCAGATGCAGTTGGAGATGAAAACCAGCGAAGCCGAGAAACTAAGAGCAGAAATGGAGGCACTGAAGGCCGAACAGACCGATCGAGGCATGGTGCTGACGCTTGGGGATGTACTGTTTGACCTCAATGAGGCGGAACTGAAGCCCTCCGGTGAACGCACAGTTTCACGCCTGGCCGAGTTCATGCGAGAGTACGAGAACCGCCGCGTACGGATTGAGGGGTATACCGACAGCACCGGTGAGGAGTCCTACAACCAGCGTCTGTCAGAGCGCCGTGCCATGGCGGTCTACGATTCCCTGCTGGGCATGGGTATCTCCAGCAGCCGGGTTGAAGTGGAAGGCTATGGTGAGGCCTACCCGGTCGCCAGCAACAGCACCAGCGCCGGGCGACAGCAGAACCGGCGGGTTGAGATCGTGATTTCTGACGAGTCAGGCATGATTGAAGGCCGGTAGCGACAATAGCAACAACGACTCCTTGCCGGCAGGTGCCGGCAAGGATCCCCTCATCTAGTTTCGTGCGTCCGCATCAAGTTCAATGATTTCCCTGCTGTAACCGATACCCCACACCGTCCGGTCATCAATAGAAATATTGGTCAGGTATTTTGTGCCCGGAATTTTCGACATTGCGTCATCCATGGCTTCGTCCAGGCTTGGCGCATCACCCACCGGAAAGATATACAGAACCAGTGTCTGGGAGGAAGTACCCGACACATGACCTATCAGCTCTCCCTGGAACTCGCCTTTGGGATCAATGTAGGAGTGTGGAATAAAGCTGCCTTGCATGTCTCTCGTCGCGCAAGCCGACAGGAGAAGACACCCACAAACAATCGCCAGAGAGGTAAGCTTCATATCGACTCCCCGCTGATCGTACGAAGTAAAAAGCCCTGCCCGGACCAGAGAGTCAATGACGGGGCTTCAAGCGAACCAGCATCCCGTAATAGTGGTCCAGGGAATGGTCAGGATGGTACGGAATGACGCACTCCTTGTCCGCGTTCTTCCATTCATCAATCACCTCGCCATTCATCTTCTGGATATCCTCCAGCAGATCACCAACGCCGTATATCCGGTACGGACAGAACGCCGTGCTGATGTTCTGCAGGGTCACGTAGCTCTCTCGCGGATGCACCGGCAGCATATTGATCAGCACGTAGGTTGGCCGGTACGGCAGGCGTTCGATGATGGAGTTGACCGGCTCGTCGACATACTGCAGCGAACCGGAAAACAGCACCCAGTCATTCTCATTCGCTTCAGCCAGATCATCGATAAAACTCAGTTGAGCGGATTTATTGTTGGTAGCCGCGAACTTTCTGGCTTCCTTGATGACGGCCGGGACATCGTAAATTTGCCACTCGAACGGCGTGGGGAACGTCAGATACTTGGTGAGCGCGTAGTAGAGCACACCAACGTGGCCACCAAAATCCAGAAGCTTCTGGTTCGGCTCCAGGAGTCGATTAAGCCAGAACGCCACGGGGTAATCGCAAGGCGAAATCGCCTGCATTCGAAAACGATACATTTCAGCGGAGGCAGGAGCTTCGTTGTTGTAACCCAGAGGCTTACTGGCGGGCGCATCGGCAATGGCGGATGCAAAGTCCGGGTACACGCCCTTGAACCAGTTTACATTTGTTGCGCTTGCAAACTCCTTTGCGTAATGCCGATCAAGCGCATGATTAATGAATGGAATCTGCTCAAACTGATGAAGAAAAACTTTCGCTCGGCGGAACATGGCTTTTTTCTCCCTAAAAAGCCCATGATTATTAACCCTAGCAGGTCTGGACGTTTTTTCACGCTGGCAGACGAAATGAGATCTCTGAAAAGCCATGAACACCGATTTGGTCTATCCGTAACTCCCGGGAGTACAATGAGCTTCATGCACAGCACTCGTACCGAGCCGGATCATGACCAGGTATCAACGACTCATCATGCTGCTGATTCTTGCCACCTTGACGTCAGGCGCCCAGGGTGCCCTGCGTTGCGGCGCGTCGCTGGTCAGTGACGGTGCCTGGCCAATCGAGGTCGAGGAGCGTTGTGGGCCACCGGATTACGTCGCGGAATACCCCTCCGCGACCGTCCCCGGTCTGGGGGTCGTTCAAACGGAAATGCATTGGTATTACAATCCGGGGCCCCAACGTTTCATCCGTCTCCTTGTCTTTCGCAACGGCAGGCTCGCGCGTGTGGAAAGTCTGGGGTACGGGTTCCACACAGACGGCATGGGCACCTGCGGACCAAACACACTCCGGCACATTCAGAACGAATACGAACTCGTAACCCGCTGCGGCCAACCCGCATCGAAACGGGTGGAATGGCAACTACCCACACCCCGGAGGCGCTCCGAAACCTGGCAAGTCCTGCAACCGGTACTCATACAGCAATGGCTTTACGATTTCTCCAGCAACCAGTTTCGCCAGGTCGTTACCTTGAGAAACGGCCGCGTCATCAATATCGAATCCCGGCCCGGGAACTGACCCGGCAGAATGGTTCACTCCGTCGGCGAGACTTCAGATGCGCGCAAGGCCTCCAACTCGGCGGCAAACGCCGGGTCGACATCGTCAATGGCATCCCAGAGCCGCAGGATGTAGTCCGGCGGGAACGTGTAGACGGGCATGTCCTCCTGCATCAAGAGACCTCTCTGTTGGGGCGTCAGGCCGTAATAGAGTGTCATCAGGATGTCACTGCTGGCCCAGGGGCTACTGAGGAAATAGCCGTGACCGTTCCCCAGGTCTGAGGCTTCCGCCTCGCTCACGTTGATGAAGGCAAGCTGGTCACTCAGATCGATCAGGGCCTGCCTGACCAGCGGCAGCATCTCATCGCCAGCGCCACCCCAGAGCTGCCCCAACCTCTGGCGGCGGGTCAGAAACTGCGAAAAGCCCAGTGCCTTGTCGCGATCGGACACATACACGGAGGTTCGGCGCGGTACCTTCAGCAATCCATCGGAGATGAATGCACCAAACACCCCCCGGTCGAGATCACTTCCGACCAGAATGACATTGCTGATACGAAGCTTCTCGTGGATGACTTCTTCGGATTCGCTGTGATGCTTCAATGCCAGCTGTTCCAACGCCCGCAGTACCAACCGCGTTCCGTTGCTATAGCCAATGACATGCACCTCCTCCGCATCCGTCTCTTGCGCGATGAATTCAAGCAGCACTCTCAGGCTTCTCGCAAATCCTTCCGATGTGTCTGAATCCTTGATATAGGCAAACCGGCTCGGCGTCGATGGCCAGGCGTAGGCAATGAAAGCGCCCTCGTAGCCCAAGAAATGCCAGAGTTCGGCAGAAACGAGAACCGGATTCTCAAACACCACCTTATAGCCATGCACATAGATATAGACATGCTTTTTACCGGATACCGCCAACTGTGCATTGATGGCCTTCGCGAACCTGTCGGATGCGTCCTCGGGCAACTCGCCCCTGTCGAGTAGACTGGTGTCTATCCAGTTGGGCAGTGAGCTTTTCATCATTCCCCACTCCTCAACACCCGTGATCTTGACCGGGTAATCCTCGGTGCGTGTTTTCAGCATCGAAACCTGGCGGGCGAATTCCCACGAGAATTCCTTCTTGCCGAATTGAATCTCGGCCAGACCCACTCGCACGACAAAACCGCGATCGTTCAGGTAGTAGTTTTCGGGATCCTCCCCGGTCGCCGGCGCGCGATCAGTTGCAAACAGAATCCCGTCGTATGGAATTCGCTGGAAAGGTTCGGTCTCGGGAAGCGGGTTCAGCAGGCCATCGCCATAGACGTCCGGTGCAGGCATGAGCTCAATCTGATCAACCGGAGGGGTCGCGCAGCCCGTCTGCAGGGCCACGCAAACCATTGCAACCAGAAACGCCCAAAATCTTGGCGTACGAGTGGTCACAGGCGCGCCATCCCAGCAAAGTTAATCGGACTCGCAACCTTTGGCAGAGCAGAGCGGGGTGCTCGCTCTGCTCTGCCAAAGCACCTAACCGTCATGATTCCGGTGTGTACCAGATTGGAGACGTGTAAGCCCTCTCCTGCCCGGTGGTTACAGCCCCCTCAGGAATCTCCACGCCGAAACGCATAGCGTCATAAACCACCCATCGCGGCGTCGGGATCTCCAGCACTCGTGCGTAATAAAACGCGGACTGGGATGCATCGAAATCCGGGTCGCTCCAGACAGTGCCCAGCTCCGAAGCGCCGATGGTGTTCATCCAGTTGGCAGTCTCAATATCCACGGTATTGCCAACCGGGGGAAGAACCCCATCAGCATCAGGCTCTCTGCCTGGCGACCAGGCAACGTCATAGACCTTTTCGTGGGTCTCGCCATCGCTGTCCAACCATCCTTTCACGATCTGAATCCGGTCGAGGTTTGCTCCAATCGGGTCGCGAAGCGCATAGACCATGAAGGTTGGCGCTGAGTCGCCGGTTCGGTCTGGCAGGTCATCGCCCATGGGCACGCCCTTCTCATACCCACGGAAGGCTGGTTGACGGCTATTCATGTCTTCAGACGTGTAGTCCCAACCACCAAAAAAACGAACGAGCATGCGCGACCCTGTCGTGCCGTACACCTCTTTGCGCTCCATCGCATCGAAGATCGCTGCGCGGGTATTTTCAGTGGCCCAGACACCGGTGTAGCCCGAGGCTGTGAGTTCGTAGCCCTCGAACACACCTTGTTCCGTTTTCGTGAAAGGATGTTCCATACGCGCGGGATTGGGTTCAACGTTCGTCGCCTTGCCGAAAAAGTTGTCCTCCTCAACAGCCGCGAGCGCAGTATGGCTGTCGGTGGACCCAATCAGCCCAAACTTGTAAGGGTTGGTGCCATGACGCTTGTCTAGCTTCAAGCCATTCTTCAACGCTTCCCGGGCATACTCGTACTGAAGCATATCGTCCGTTTTGGCTTCCGAAAGATCGAGGTTGCCCGCATCCCAGGTTTCATAATCGGCAAAGGCGTCATCCGGCGACAGCAGCGGGTGAGCCTCCCCATCCCCTTTAATCTGGGTGATCTCGTACATGGGTTCCCACTTGCCACGCAAGCGAACATATTCTGAATCGATCTCCTTCCCCGTGTACTGGGCATCTACCGGGAACATGAGCCCGTTCGACAAATTGCCGTTGTGCGCCAGGGCGAGTACCGAACCGCCAGTGTTTTTCTCATAGTTCTCGAGCCACGCGTACAAATCCAGAGGATCGGTTGACCCGATAGGCGGCTGAGTGGTGTAAGGCACAATCTGGCTCGCCTTATCCGCGCCATCCCGGAACAACACGTTGCGGTGAAGATTGTTGCCCGCAACCAGGGAGGTCCATTCGAAGCCGATAATCGTCGTGAAGTGACCCGGCTCATTAAAGCGTTCGGCAGCATCAACCACCTTCTGCCAGATCGTCTGGTAGGTTTTTCCTCCCGGCGAGTACTCCTCCATCATCTCAGGATCAATCTTTCCCTGAGCAAACGTCGCAATCAAGTCGAGCGCAGCATCGGCTGACGCTTCACCGCCCTTCTGCAATTCCTCGTACCAGCGTTTGCCCTGATCGAACTTGATAACCTCAGGCTTGCCATTGGCAAGATCATTGAAAAATCCCATCGCATCCGAGTGATCGGCAATCACCAGCCAATCCAGCGGTCGCGAGAGTCTCGCAGGCTGTCCGCTGGAGGCCATTACCTCCTCCCCGCGCGCAAACCGGTAGGCTTCATCGAGTCCAAGCCGTGCACCGAAGAGTCCCGCATCGACGGATAACCCGGTATGCAGATGAGTGTCGCCCCAGAACACGCGATCCGGGAAGCTTCGTTGCGCGTAGGGCGAGTAGGCCTTGCCCGGGTATTGGTCAGACAGTGACTCCCGCGACGGCTTGAATTGGGCCCACGCGGAATCGGTCATCAAAAGGAAGGTACCTGGCAATGCCAGGACAAGCACAAGAGCGTATAGAAATATCCGTTTCATCACGGTTGTCCTCCGTTTCTGGATGCTGCTCAGGACAGATTGAATTGGCCGTGATCGCGGCCAACCCGTCTATCCACACATCGTTACGAAGCACGAAATCATCCCTGCGGGAATCGAGCTACTGCACTCGTAGTTGGCGACCTACTGCAGTGTTCGTCTAGGAGAGGTTTATCAGAAAGAACTCAAGTAAGAATAGTGAGGCACCCGGTTTTATCAAGGAGGATACCTGTAAGACCGGATTGAGACGGCACGCTAGGAATTGCCCGCACAGCATTCCTTGTTCAAAAAACTGATCAGGCCCTCAAGTTGCTGGTACTCGGGGATACACACAATCGTCCGGCTGTGTTTCTCCTGTCGAATAAGCCCCACTCTCGCCATGCGAGCCAGATGATGAGACAACGTGGAGCCGGGTATTCCCAACGCTTTCTGTATCTCGCCAACCGGTGCTCCGGAGTGACCCGCTTTAACCAGAAAACGAAACACGGCCAGCCGATGGGTATTGCCCAGTTCAGCAAGACAGGCGGCTACTTCTTCATGAGTCATCTGACTCTCCCGGAAATTGTTTCTATATTTCTAGAATCATAGTTGACAGACCCAACAAGCACAACCTAACCTCATTATTTCGACTAATCTAGAAATATAGGATTAAAAAATGTCAGCCCAACTTCAGGACACCCTGTTCATGTTCACGCTGCTTGCCACGGAACTGTCCGTACTCTTTATCGGAATCAGTTTTATGGTTGGCGCCTTGCAGCGCCATATCCCCCCTTCCCGACTCGAAGCCCTGCTTAGCAACAGCGGTGGCCGCGGATACCTGATTGCCGCAGGACTCGGGGCAATTACCCCTTTTTGCAGCTGCTCAACCATACCGATGCTTAAAGGCCTTATTCGCGCCCGGGTCAGCTTTGGCCCGATGACGGTCTTTCTGTTTGCCTCACCGTTGCTGAACCCGGTTGTCGTTGTACTCCTCTTTGCAACATTCGGGGTTGGCCTCACGGCCATCTATATACTTGCTGCGTTGACGGTTTCATTGGCGGCTGGCTGGTCGCTCCAGGCACTGGGCTACGAGCGCTACCTGCGCCGGGAGGAAAACCCGGTGGTATCGGTGGCAAGTTCGGAAGAAAAATCGTGCACCGGGGCCAGTGTACCTGGGGGAAAATACAGCGGGCTGTGGCGGGAGGCCCTGTCAGATTTTGTTCGGGTTTCTCCCTACCTGCTGATCGGTGTCGCGATTGGTAGCGCGATTTACGGGTACCTGCCGACAGACCTGCTTGCCAAATACGCCGGGCAGGACAACCCCTTGGCAATCCCGGTTGCCGCCGTGATCGGCGTGCCGCTTTACATTCGTGCCGAAGCGGTTATCCCCATGGCGTCAGCCCTGATGACCAAAGGCGTCGGCGCTGGTGCGGTTCTCGCCCTGATTATCGGCAGTGCCGGCGCCAGCCTGACCGAACTCATTCTGCTGCGTTCCCTGTTCACTCCCCGCCTTCTGCTGGCGTTTGTAACAGTGGTGTTGGCGATGGCGGTCGCCGCTGGATACGGCGCGTTTCTGTTCTTCTAATCGGCTCCCCAACAGGGTCGGGTCACAACCACCGGCGTACCCGGGATTGGTACGCCTTGAATTCCGGCCCGAAGAGATTCGCCAATGCCCGTTCCTCGGGTCGAATCTGATAGTGATCAAGGTACAGGACAAATGCCAGCACGATCAGCAATAACCAGGGCGAGGCCAGGAAAACCGTCAGCGCGAGCAGCACCAGCGTGAAACCGACGTACATCGGATTCCGCGTAACCGAATAGATGCCAGAACAGACAAGGGACGACGACGATTCCGGCTTGCGCGGATCAACGGTGGTCTGGACACGCCGGAATTCGACGACACCGGCCACGCAAAATGCAATGCCCACGAACAGGAGAAACAGGGACACAGGCAGCCGGAACCAACCAGGTAGATCCATCCCGGGCACAGCCGCCGACAACGCCCAGATAGCCACACCCGCAACCAGTGTCAGTGCCAGGGGTGGAATTCGTTTTTCCAGCAGAGCCATAGCCTTACCTCGATAAATACCAGAATTTCAAATGCAGGAAATCGTAACCGCATCTTTCCAGAACAGGAAGCACGAAATCTGCGGTAGTGGTACCGGCAAGGGGAAAGACTGGCGGGAATGACCAATTTAATGTCAATTATGACCGCTGGAATTCCCGGGATCGACTGGCATACTGGCCAAACAAATAGTCCAATAACAGGCCACTTCCGATGAGCGACACCAAGACCCACTACCGGACCTGCAACATCTGCGAAGCCATGTGTGGCCTCGAGATCAAGCTTCAGGGCGAGGATATTCTGTCCATTAAGGGGGACAAGGACGACCCGTTCAGTCAGGGCCACATCTGCCCCAAGGCCGTCGCTCTCCAGGATTTCTACAAGGACAAAGACCGCCTGAAAACACCGCTCAGGAAAACCGCCGATGGCTGGCAGGAAATCTCCTGGGACGAAGCCTTCGAGGAAATCACCACCCGCTTCCGGGATATTCAGCAGGCCCATGGCAAAAACGCGGTGGGCACTTACCTGGGTAACCCCAATGCCCACAACTTCGGCAACGCCGTTACGTTTCCAGGTTTCTTCAAGGCGTTGGGCAGCAACAATCGCTACAGCTCGGCGTCTGCCGATCAGCTTCCCCACCACGTGGCGTCCAATTACATGTTCGGCGCCGGGATGCTGATCCCCATACCCGATATCGACCACACCGATTTCATGCTGATCATCGGCGCCAACCCGATCGTTTCCAACGGCAGTCTGATGACCGCGCCCGGCGTGGGCAAACGGCTCAAGGCCATTCAGCAGCGCGGCGGCAAAGTGGTGGTGATTGACCCGCGACGCACCGAAACCGCCCGGAAATCCGACGAGCACCTGTTCATCCGTCCGGAAACCGACGCCCTGCTCCTGCTCGCCATGGCCCATACGTTGTTTGAGGAAGGGCGAGTCCGGCTTGGCCACCTTGAGCACCTGATCGAAGGCATTGATCAACTCGAAGAGGCCGTCAGGCCTTACCCGCCGGAACGTGTGGCGGATGCCTGCGGAATCGAAGCCGCAACCATTCGCCGGCTGGCCCGGGAGATGGCCGACGCCCCGACTGCAGTGTGTTACAGCCGCATGGGGGCCTCCACCCAGTCTTTCGGTGGCCTGTGCCAGTGGCTGACCAACGTATTGAATCTGCTGACCGGAAATTTCGACAAACGCGGCGGCGCCATGTTCACCCAGCCAGCGTTCGATCTGGTCCGCAGTACCAAGGGCAAACCCAGTTCCTATGGGCGCTACGAATCACGGGTCCGGAAGCTGCCGTTCTACAACGGCGAGTTTCCCGTTGCCACGCTCGCCGACGAAATCCTCACACCCGGTGAGGGGCAGATCAAGGCGATGATGACCATTGCCGGCAACCCCGTGCTTTCAAGCCCTGACGGTGCGCGCCTTGGCGAGGCCTTCGGTTCCCTCGAGTTCATGGTGTCCGTGGACATTTATCTGAATGAAACCACCCGGTACGCCGACATCATTCTGCCGGCCACGACCGGCCTGGAAGTGCCCCACTTCGATGTCTTCTTCAATTCGTTCGCGGTACGCAACACGGCCAAGTTCTCGGAGCCATTGTTCGCCAAGGCACCCGACCAGAAGCACGACTGGGAAATTCTCAAGGAACTGGCGCTGCGCCTGACCGGGCGCGAAGACGATGGCCTGACCCCGGAAATGATGCTGGACGCCGGTCTGAAACACGGCGCGTATGGCGATCAGGGCATGAGTCTGGCAAAGCTGAGGGAAAACCCGCACGGTGTGGATCTCGGGCCGTTGCAACCCTGCCTGGAACAACGTCTGCAGACGGAGGATGGCCGGATTCACATCGCGCCACAGCTGCATATTGATGACCTGGACCGCCTGGAAACCTCCGGAATCCTCAGCGAGGGCGAGGACCCGACCTATCCGTTCTCAATGATCAGCCGCCGACTGGCCCGCAGTCACAACACCTGGACCCAGAATTCCCATCGCCTCGTGAAGGGCAAGAACCCGTGCACACTGCAGATTCATTCGGCAGACGCCCGGAAGCTTGGGCTGGAGGACGGCCAGGCGGCGCTGGTGTCCTCCCCCGTGGGCCGCATAGAGCTTCCGGTAGAGATTGATGACGACATGTTTGAAGGCGTCGTCAGCGTTCCCCAGGGCTGGGGTCATAACCGGAAAAATACCGGCATGACCGTGGCCGAGTCCCAACCGGGCGTCAGCATGAACGATGTCACCGACTCACAGCGCATCGACGCTTTGACCGGGAATGCCGCGTTCAACGGCACCCGGGTTGCGGTGCAGGCAGTGGACGCCTAATTCACGGCCTGTGCTGCTACGGCGGCACGGGCGGCGTGGAGCTTCTTGTAGCTCTCGATGAGACGCTGGTGCTTCTCCAGACCGTCCAGTTGCAGGTTGGTCGGGGTGAGGCCATGGAAACGCACCGTGCCGTTCACCGAACCCACCACCGCGTCCATGGTGTCATCCCCGAACATGCGCCGGAAGTTGGCAATGTAATCGCCCAGCTCCAGTTCGTCGTCCAGGACCACTTCCAGAACCGCATTCACAGCCCGATAGAACAGGCCGCGCTCGACCGTGTTGTCGTTGAACTGCAGGAACATGTCGACAAACTCGAGCGCCTCCTCGTGCCACTGAAGTGCCAGGCAGATCAGCAGTTTCAGTTCCAGGATCGTCAGCTGTCCCCACACCGTGTTCTCATCGAACTCGATGCCGATCAGGCTGATGATCGTCATATAATTATCAAGCTGGCTGCCCTCCAGCCGTTCCGCCAGATCCGCCAGCTGGTCATCACTCAGGGAGTGAAGGTTGAGTATGTCCTCGCGGTAGTCCAGGGCCATGTTGGTGTTGTCCCAGACCAGGTCCTCAACGGGGTACACTTCCGAGTAACCCGGCACCAGAATTCGGCACACCGGCGCGCCAAGTTCTTCATAGACGGCCGTATACACCTCTTTCCCCATGTCCTCCAGGATATTGAACAGTCGGGTTGTTTCTTGCTCATTGGTGCCCGAGAAATCCCATTCGTTGAACGTGTAATCGGATTTGGCACTGAAGAAACGCCATGAAACCACCCCGGTGGAATCAATGAAATGCTCAACGAAGTTATTCGGCTCAGACACTGCCAGGCTATTGAACGTGGGCGCCGGCACGTCATTCAGGCCCTCAAAACTGCGGCCCTGCATCAATTCGGTCAGGCTGCGTTCCAACGCCACCTCGAAGCTTGGGTGCGCGCCGAAAGACGCAAACACGCCGCCCGTTCTCGGGTTCATCAGGGTGACGCACATCACCGGGAAGCGCCCACCCAGCGAAGCGTCCTTCACCAAAATCGGGAAGCCCTGGGCCTCCAGCGCCTGAATGCCCTCGACAATGTCGGGGTACTTGTTCAGTACCTCCTCGGGCACATCCGGCAACGCAATTTCCTCTTCGATAATCTGTTTCTTGACCGCCCGCTCGAAGATTTCCGACAGGCACTGAACTTCGGCCTCGAACAGGGTATTGCCCGCACTCATGCCGTTGCTGAGAAACAGGTTCTCGATCAGGTTGGAGGGGAAATACACCACTTCGCCATCGGACTTGCGAACAAACGGGAGGGCACAAATGCCGCGGTCTACCCTACCGGAGTTGGTATCGATCAGGTTGGAGCCAACCAACTCGTCGTCCGGGTTATAGATGGCCCAGCAGTGATCATCCAGGATGCCGTCTGGCAGCTCGTCCTCGGGCCCCGGCTTGAACCAGCGTTCGTTCGGGTAATGAACAAAATCGCTATTGGCAATTTCCTCGCCAAAGAACTGATCGTTGTAGAAGAAGTTACAGCTCAGGCGCTCGATGAATTCGCCAAGCGCGGAACACAGCGCGCTTTCCTTGGTGGCGCCCTTGCCGTTGGTAAAACACATTGGCGAGGCCGCGTCGCGAATGTGCAGCGACCAAACGTGGGGCACGATGTTGCGCCAGGAGGCGATCTCGATCTTCATGCCGAGATCCGCCAGGATACCGGTCATGTTGGCAATGGTTTGCTCCAGGGGCAGATCTTTCCCCTCGATAAATGTCCGGTGCTCACTGTCCGGCTCAACCATCAGCAGTGCCTGGGCGTCTTCGTCGAGATTCTCTACGGTCTCAATCTCGAACGTCGGGCCGGTCTGTACCACCTTCTTCACGGTGCAGCGATCAATGGACCGCAGAATGCCCTGCCGGTCCTTGTCGGAGATGTCTTCCGGCAGCTCCACCTGGATCTTGAAGATCTGGTTGTAGCGATTCTCCGGATCAACGATGTTGTTCTGGGACAGACGGATATTGTCGGTGGGAATATCACGCGCCTTGCAGTACACCCTTACGAAATAGGCGGCGCACAGCGCCGAGGATGCCAGAAAGTAGTCGAAGGGGCTGGGCGCAGAACCATCACCCTTGTAGCGAATGGGCTGGTCAGTAACGACGGTGAAATCGTCAAACTTGGCTTCAAGTCTGAGATTGTCGAGGAAGTTGACGTTGATTTCCATTACGTAGGTACCCGGTTTGTAAAATTTGGCGCGCCATGGCCTGAATGGCGGCCATTATCCAGTTTTTGGGGGCCTTCGTCTCGGAGGCTCCGTACAATTCGCATGGATCGATGGGGCCATCCGATTATATGTTCCGGTCGTATTTTGACAGACTCATTGATTCTCGGCTTGTTATCTCATGAAAATCCCCCGCGTGGCGTTGTCTTCACTTTTCTTCCTGATGCTGCTGAGTGCAACAGCCCTTCACGCCGCTGACCTTTCAGTGCAGGTCCGGAACCTGCCCGCAGACGGTACGCTGGTTCTTCAGGTATACGACGATCCAGACGCCTTCGGCGACTTTCGCAATCCCAGGCAGGAGGTCCGATACTCCATCCAGCCAGGCGAGAGTTATGTCCTACCCGATGTTCCGACCGGGAAAATCGCCGTCCTTGCCTACCTGGACGAGAACGACAACGGTGCCCTGGACAAGAACTTTATCGGCATCCCCCGCGAGCCGGTGGGCCTGTCAAACAACTATCAGCCCAAGGGCCCGCCCAGCTTCCGGAACGCGGCCTTCACCGTTCGTGAGGAGGAGACTGCCACACTCGACATTGAGCTATACCGGGTTCTCGGCGAATTCGGGCAATGGGGTGTGGGCCTGGGTGTGATTGGTCGCGGCAGCCCGTATGTGGGCTCCGATTCCAACGTGCTTCAACCGATACCAGCCATCACCTACTTCGGGGAGCGCCTTCAATGGGTAGGACCGAACCTTCGTTACGGCATTGTGGGGAGTGAAGAACTGCGCCTCGCGGTAACCGCCTCGTATCGAATTGGCGCCTATGAAGAAGATGACAGCGAATTCCTGAGAGGATTGGGGGACCGCGACAGCACCCTGATGGCCGGTTTGGGTCTCGTTTATGAGGCCCCTTACGGACTGGAGATTGACCTGGGATACGAACACGATGCTCTCGATCAGATTGGTGGCGGCGCCGCGATGGCAAGGGTGTCCAGGGGTTTCCAGTTTGGCAACCTGCGTCTTTCGCCGGAGCTGGGCGTCAACTGGCTAAGCAGCAAACTGGCCAACCACGACTTTGGCGTCCCGACCTCGGCGGCGATTCCCGGCCGACCGGCCTACGACGTTGGCAACACGGTCACTTATGAGGTGGGGGTGGGCGCCTTTTACGAGCTGACTGAGAGCTGGCGCGTGGTTGTCCGCCTCGCCATGGAGGAACTAGGCAGCGATATCACCAACAGCCCGATTGTTGAGGATGAGCGGCTTTTCAAAGGGTTCGGGGCGGTAACCTACTCCTTTTAAGGGCCTGCCAAGCCTCCGGAATCGGCGTCCCCGCCCGCTCCTGTCCAAATTTCGTACAGATTTCAGGGTGAGAACGCGAAAGGTGTACTGTTAAGTTCATGCTGGAATATGCCGATGGAGGCCCCGTGACAACGGCCAACGCGACCCTGACTTGTGACAAAGGGAGCCGTGTGGTGGCAGCATTCTGGTCGCTGCCGCCACACTTCAAAGGGCTATCCTGCAACAGATATTGACGAGGATGACTACACTTACCCGCAATAACCCAATCAGCCTCTTCACGCGGGAGCATCATGACCGAGACATTGCCCGGAGACAGACGTAACAGAGTGATTTCATCGATTGCCGGTGGCTGGGTGGCAGACGCCGCCAGTCTCGGGTTGCACTGGCTCTACAACAGCGACCGAATACTCGAAGTCGGCGGTCAGACCCCGGAATTTCTACCTCCACGAGCGGAATACTTCAAAGGCGTGTTCGGTTTCTTCGCCCATGACGGCAAAAAACCGGGCGATATGAGCCATTACGGCGCCGCAACCAAGGTACTCAGCGACAGCCTTCTTGCCCATCATGGGGAACTGAATATTCGGGATTACCAGCGTCGCTTTGTGAACCATTTCGGTCCCGGTGGCGATTGGCAGGGTTTTATCGATAATCCCACCCGGGGCACCCTGAACAACCTGGTCGCCACCGAACAGAAAGCCATCGAACTGGCCTATTCGGCCATCGATACCGACCTGACGGACAAGCAGAAGCGCATACTCGTGCAGAAAGTGTTGCCCTACACCCGACGGCTGAGTGGCGAGCAGTTGGCGGATCCCGTTCGAAAAGCCATCAACCTCACCTATCAGGAAGCCAGGATTCAGGACGCGGGCGTGTTTCTTGCAGAAACCATTGATCGGCATTTATCACCGGAAAGTGGCGCCGACGACACGCAATTGCCCGCCGTCTCCAAACTTCCGCCCCTGGTCGCCTGTTACTCCGGGCAGGCGGAACTGATGGAACAGGTCGAAGCGGCAGTCCGGGTCACCAATAACAATGATGATGCCGTCGCCTGGGCGCGCTGCGCAGCGCGCCTTCTTGAGAGACTCCTCCTGGGCGTTCCCCCGACAAAAGCGCTTGAGGCCGCCATCGAACTGGCCCCGGAGCCAAAGAATCTGGCGATAGCCAGCTCCGGAAACGCCCTCGATCCGGTTCAAGCCGGGGACAGGTTCGGCCGAACCTGCTACCTCCACGAGGCAATGCCCGTCATTTTTCACATTGTCAGTCAGGCTCAATCCTTTACCGAGGCGATCCGGGCGAACATCCACTGCGGAGGCGATTCGTGTGGTCGGGCCTGGATCATCGGGCCAGCCATGGCTGCGATACACGGCGTTGGATACGAGCAAGGGATACCGCTGAGCTGGCTGGCTCGGGTAACGGATGGGGCCGACATCTTTCGGGATCTGGAGAAGCTGGTTTAAAGACACTCATCTCGGCGGACTGTGCACAATCCGTTCAGGATGCGGGCCCGATTGGCTCGCCCTCCTCGTCAAGGAGCTGGTAATTGTACGCCGCCTGAAGGCCTGTCTCCTCCTCCATCTCCGCTTCGGGCGCCTCCTCTTCAATATAACGAGGATAGAGAGGCGACAGCATGGCGACCAGAATGCCAATCGCGGAGAACATGGCGAACGCATCGGAGTAACCGAATTCTTTCACCAGCCAACCGACGGTGGGCGAACCGGTCGCCTGCCCGAGCGAGACAGCCATGAATGGCAGTACCGGTCCCATGGACAACCGGCCCGGTAAAAACCGGATACCCGTCATCAGGTACAAGCCGGTCAGGCTCATGTACGCCAGCCCAAAGACCAGCGCCGAGAATGCTGCGATCGCCAGATTACCCGGGCTGGCGGCGAGCAATGCGAGACTCGCCGACAGCATCATCAGCATCAATGCCTGGGTGATCGGCGGGTTATTCCGATCAGCCAGATCAGCCACCACTGCACCTCCTAGACCAGCAATGCCAACCGCCAGCCATAGCCACCCGGTTGCATCGGAAGCCAGGGAGCCGAGGTTGACGACCAGGTCAGGCGCAAAGATCCAGTATGCGGCGGAGACGAACCCCATCAAGAAGGCGAACATTGATAGCCTCAACAGACGCGACCACTGCAAGGCGCTGATGGGAGGCGGTGGAGCTGCATTAGACGGCACAACCCGAGAAACCGAAGGGATGAAAAACCAGGTGGCAATCACCCCGGCCACTGCCAGTACAGCAAAGGACGCATAGGCATAACGCCAGGCACCGGCCAGGAAAAGAATCGTCGGCACCGAGATGATCACGCCAATGCTGGTGCCCGCATTCATCACAGAGCTAACCCGCCCGTGCAGGGAGCGTTTCACCAGCGCCTGCATGGCGGCGGTCAGAGCCGGCATCATCAGGCCAGTGCAGATGCCACAGGCAAACACACCCACGCCAAGGGATACAGCACCAACCGCCTGGCTTATTAATGCCAGCCCAACGGTTCCAAAAACACCGGACAATAAGGCCGTGTTACGGGCACCGAGACGATCTGCGGATAAAGGGGCTACTAGTGTGGCGAACACAAAACTGATCAGTGGCAGCGCGCCGATGATGCCGATTACGTCCGGCGCCAGTTCCAGTTCGGCCCGGATCGGGGGAACAAACAAGCCGAAAGCAAAGCGCGCGAGCCCGTAACTGATCGCGATCAGTGCCGCCCCCAAGAGCGCAAACCCTGTGCTCGAAGGAAACTTCATGCCGCCATGCCCTCTGCGTGTTTCATCAGTACCAGCCTAGTCAGCAACCAAACCACCGACAAGGTTTGTGCTGATTAAGATCAGGTCATCTGCGTTAGCATCGGGTCGCGCTGGTTTATCTAGTAGATATACGAGACTGCCATAGCCAAATTCAAAACCATCATTATGAAATCGGTAACAAAAATGAATAGCATCAATCCCTTAACCTGCCATACCCCCTCACCCCGGCGGTTTTGAATGGCAACTGGCACATTAAAAACAAACTGTGATCCGTGTGCGACCGCGATAACCCACAGCAATATTGACCTCTGGGCATCACTCGGGAAAACATCGAGGTTGATTAATAGAAGGATATTCAGAAGGGCAAAAGCGAAGTTAAATCCACCGAGAAACCTACCTGATTCGGCAAGCACGTCAAAGACTGGTGTCTGCCGGTGTTCCCTGGGCACCAGAACCTTTGCAAATATCTTATTGCGAATGGAGAACACGTTGAACGCCATTGCAAACCAGATAACATTCAGAACCAATACAGTTTCCAGCATCAGGATTTCTCCAAATCAGGTTGTTGCACAAAAATCCCAAGATCAGGGCGAAGCGAATATACAAAGCGTTTTCAGACAAGAGACGTGAACAACTCCGGCCTGGTCGACCAGCTCAACCTGGTAGGTCCGCTCAACTTTTCGACCTGACGCCAGGCCCAAACGGATAGCGTCGATTTCCGATGGACTGAGCTGGAATTTGGCATAGAGGGTGGTTCTACCGGGCTTCCTGAAATGGATCTCAGCGCATTTATCCACAACACGATGTCGATAGCCCAACAACTTGTAGATCATCACTCCGTAAATCGGGTCCAGGGCGCTATACAGACCCCCTCCCCAGGTCATTCCCATATGATTGCGCGTCTGCCAGTTGCTGGGGATTTTTACGTGTACCTGATAAAAATCAGGTGAAACGTAAGTCACCCGCGCTCCGACACGGCGGTAGGCAGGAAACAGGTTCCCCGCCCACCGCCACAGGCGGGACTCAAACGATTCCTTTGCTCGAATCATCGGAGTCTTTCCCTCAAGATGGCGTCTGGATATCCAGAATAATCTTGCCTCTTGCCCTTTGGCTGCGACTGAGGTCGTGCGCAGCCGCCGTTTCTTCAATGGGAAAAACCCGATCAATCAGGGGAATTACCGCCCCTCGATCGATCAGGTCAGAAACGCTCTGCAAATTTCGCCCACTTGGCTTGACCATCACAACCTCCGCCCTCAAAGCAGTCTTTGAGAACAGCGATCGGACTCGCGTTGCCGCCATCGGTTTCAGGTTTTTAGGGCTGGGAATCGTTGAAATATAATAGCCACCGGGCTTAAGAACAGGGGCGCAGCGTTGCAAATCGTGCCGACCGACAGTGTCCAGGATAATGTCATACCGATCATTTTCCTTTGTGAAATCGGACTGCAAATAATCAATAACCCGGCCGGCGCCAATCCGCTTTACCATTTCAGCATTGGCACCACTACAAACTGCAGTTACGGACGCCCCCAGCGCTTTTGCAATTTGAACGGAATAACTGCCAACCCCGCCCGAGGCGCCCACAATCAAAACCTGCTGTCCGGCCTTCAGATTGGCGTGGTCAACAAGCGCCTGCCAGGCCGTCAAACCACACAGGGGAACGCCCGCCGCTTCAACGTACGATAAATTACCGGGGATCAGCGCAAGATTGCGGGCGGGCACAGAGACCTGCTCCGCATAGGTTGCGAGCCCTTCCAAGGGATTTTTCATGCCATAAACCCGGTCCCCGAGCTTGAACCCCTTAACGCGACTGCCCGTTTTAAGGACCTCGCCCGCCAAGTCACTACCGAGTATCAGCGGGAATTTCGGTACGAGAAACTGCAACTGGTATCGACCACTCCGAATCAACCAATCCCTTGGATTGACGCTTGATGCGTAATTCCTGACAAGCACCTGATTCGCCGTAATTTCGGGGGCTTCCTGGTCTCCATACTGCAAGACATCACTGTTGCCGTAGGCCGTCTGGAATACTGCTTTCATGATCCTGCTCCTCCGAGTTTTTTAGTTCGTTACCGAACCAAAAAGATAAAACTAATAGTTGGCCAGCGCTTTATTCAGCAACCTCATCAATTCCCGCTTATCTTCGGCGGTAAATCCTTGATACAGACGGCCGTTCACATTATCGGACAGCTCTTTGAAATCGTCCTTATGGGACAGGCTTTCCTGGGCCAACCGGACCAGCTTTACTCTCTGGTCGTCGCTGGATGCTGTTTTCTCGACATAGCCCAGGCGAATGAGTTTATCGACCAACTCGGTGGTGGAAGACTTCTTCTTGTTGATTCGTATCGACAGGTCTTTCAACGACAGGGCTTTCTCCCGATAGAGCGTGATCAGGATCAGCCCGTGTGATGGAGCCAGGTCATTCAGGCCCAGGCGCCTTAGCTCCCTCGAAACGTGTTCATAGGCATTATCGCGAAGCTCTGCGACCTGAAAAACAATCCCGTTCGTTCTTAGTTTCATCCAGGCAGTCTTCCCTCAATTCACAACGACAATCGATACCGAATATAGTTCGTCAACGAACCATTTTCAACAGTTTTCCGGCATCAGCCAGAACCACATAGCCTGGCTATGTGTCGCTGCTCGATGTCACCAGATGAATGATGTCAGATGGGCTTGATATCCAGAATGCCTTGACCCCGCTCGGAAGAGGCTCGATTTCGTCTCGGCGGGAACACCCCTGCTCCTTGAGATATTCAGCGGCCTTACCGATATCACTGGCAACGACTTCCAGCCAGATCTCAGATTGACTCAAGCCCGGCATGCAATCGAGCCAAAGCACTTTGTCGCCAAATTCAAACCTTGGAGAGTCATCCGTCCCTTCCGATGGTATTTCCTTGAAGCCGAGCACATCCCGATAAAACCGTACCGTGCTCTCATACTCGTGAGCCGGGATCTTCATGGCTATGTTCTTGCCTGGCTGAAATTCTGGATCCATTAGACAGGTCCTTGTATTTCGTCGAGCGACTCTCTTACTGAGGCGGCACCAACACAAAATTTCCTACATGCGTCTTTTTGAGAAACTCCTGCTGCGCCGTCGCAATGTCCTTCAGCTCGAATGATTGTGCCACCAGTGGTCGAATCTCACCCTTTTCGATGTAGCTGATGAGGTTCGGGAAGACCGGTTCATCCCAGGCCGTGCACCCCAACAAGGTCAAATCCTTGAGGTAAAAATCGCGCATATCGATGGTGGTTATCGGCCCCGCAATCGCGCCCGACGAAGCATATCGGCCGCCGCGCGCCATCAATTTCAACAACGCCCCGAACTGATCACCGGCGACGTTGTCGATCACAACGTCCACAGAGGACTCCTGAAGCTCCGCGCTCAAGTCGGAGCCTCGCGGGATTACCTGGTCGGCCCCAAGGCCGGCGACCTGGTCGAGTTTACTGGAACCCGCGATCGCCACAATACAGGCGCCCCGGCGCTTGGCCAGCTGTACCACTGCAGAACCGACGCCGCCGGACGCCCCGGTAACCAGCACCCGGTCGCCCGCTTTCACGTTCGCCCGGTGCAGCATGTTCTCTGCCGTTCCATACGCACAGGGGATGGTCGCGAGTTCCACGTCGCTCCAATCACACTGGATTTCAAAGACCTCGCTCGCAGGCACTTTGACGTACTGGGCGAAGGCACCGTCAAAATCCGAGGCCATCCAGAGGTTGTCCAGCGAATCAAAACCGTTGGTGCGCATACAGGACCTGACGAGAACCCGAGTGCCAACATCAGGCTGAGCCACACCCTCACCCGCGGCGACAACCTCGCCACAGCAATCGGTACCCTGTATAAACGGAAACGGCGTCGACGCGTTCCAGCCACCGTCTTCAATCTCTGACGCGCTGTCGGTTTCGGACAACTGTTCGGTGCCACCCTCTACCGATGACGAGTACCAGCCGAGGCGCGTGTTGATTTCCGTGTTGTTGACCCCGGCCGCCAGGACTCTCAGCAACACCTCCCCCGGGCCGGGAACAGGTATCGGGACATCCCGGTAGTCGAGTTTCTCGTAACCGCCGCTGCCCGTCGTCACGACCGCTTTCATCGTCGGCTCGTCGCCACGCAGTTTGAAACGGTTGGGATCGTTGGTTTGCAGGTAACGCAAATCAGACATGCTCACTCCAAAACAGGGAATTATGAAAAATGCGCATCAAGCCGCCCCGTGCGGCGAGAACCGATGGTCCCAGGTTCGTTCCAGTGCCTCAAACAGGCTGTCTATGGTAAGCGCGAGCAAACCAATCAGGATTGCCCCCTGCAGCACGTAGGCGGTGTTGCCATTCACCAACCCGGCGATTACCGGATCGCCCAGGGTGCGCGCGCCAATGGTTGAGCCAATGGCAGCCGTGGCAATGTTGATCGTTACAGAGGTGCGAATGCCGGCGAGAATTACTCTCCCTGCCAAAGGCAGCTCCACCCGCAGCAACACCTGAAACGGTGACATGCCCATACCCAGCCCGGCCTCCCGCACAGCCGGATTGATGCTTTCCAGGCCCGCCAGGGTGTTTCGCAGGATGGGCAGCAGGCCGTAAAGGATTAACGCCACGAGAATGGGCGCTTCACCAAAACCGAGAACCGGGACCGCAAGCGCAAGGACGGCCACGGGAGGGAATGTCTGCCCGATGGAGGCCACCTGGCTTACCAGGGGCAGGAAATCACGACCTGACGGGCGAGTGGCGAAAACACCGCCAGCGACCGCAGCAATGGTGCCAACAGCCGCAGAAATGACGACTAGCAGCAGGTGGTTCTGCAACAGGAACAGAAAACTGTCCCGCTCGTAAATGACTCGCTGCTTGTCCGGCTGTACCCACTGGAAGAACGGCTCCAGGGCAGGCATACCGGCACTCAGCCCGCACAGAAGAGCGGCCAGCACCAGGGGAGGCAACCAGACGCGCATCAGGCGCCTTCCCGGATGATGCGCTCGCGCGTTATCACACCGGTCTCCTCACCGTGGGCATTAAACACGGAAACCTCCTGCAGGCCTCGCCAGAGCATCACCGACAGCGCCAACCGTATGCTGTCTTCCTCCCTGAGGCCTTCCACGCCGGGATCGGCACGTTTTGGGCCTCTATGGGGGTTCATCAATTCCCGAACCGGCCGCAGACTCATCAGCTTGAGGCCGCGATCCTGCTTGCCTACCAGGTTTTCAACGAATTCCGACGCCGGATGCCGAAGGATGTTCTCAGGCGTGTCATGCTGGATAATGCGGCCCCGGTCCATAACGGCGATGCGAGTCGCCAGCTTCAACGCCTCGTCAATGTCGTGGGTGACGAACACGGTGGTTTTTCGGACCTGTTTCTGGATGCGCAGCATTTCCATCTGGAGGTTTTCCCGGGTAATCGCATCCAGGGCGCCAAATGGTTCATCCATAAGGAGGATGTTGGGGTCCGCCGCCAGTGCCCGCGCAACGCCCACCCGCTGTGCCTGGCCGCCGGACAATTGCTGGGGGTATTTATTTGCGTGGACAGTCGGATCGAGATCCAACAGGGTCATCAACTCGTTAACCCGGGCATCGATCCGATCCCTGGGCCACTTCAACAGCTGAGGCACCATGGCGATATTGCGTGCCACTGTCCAGTGCGGAAACAGCCCGGTTCCCTGAATAACGTACCCCATGTTCAAGCGGAGCTGTTCCGGGTTCATGGCAGCAATGTCCTCGCCATCCACCAGGATGTTGCCGGCGCTGTGAGGCAACAGGCGGTTTATCATCCGCAGCGTAGTGGACTTGCCACAGCCGGAACTCCCCACCAGAACGCACACCTCACCGGTTTCAATGGTCAGATTGATGTTGTCTACCGCAACCGTATCACCGAAGCGCCGAGTGACATTTTTCAGTTCGATCATCCGAACAATCCTTTTCCCTATCAGGCCGTTGCCGGGGTCGGCCTGAGGCTCGCCGCCAGCATGGTGAATACGGCATCCGCCATCAGCGCAAGCGCAATTGTAGGTAAGGCACCGAGCAGCACCAGGTCCATCGCCGCCTGCCCCAGCCCCTGGAAAATAAAGGCACCGAAACCGCCAGCGCCGATCAGCGCGGCTACTGCGGTCAGACCGATTGCCTGAATGGTCGTGATGCGTACACCTTCGATAATGACCGGCAGCGCCAGGGGTAATTTGAGCTGGAAGAACAGTTGCCGTTCATTCATGCCCATGCCCCGGCCGGCATCTACCAGATTGTCGGGGACTTCCGTCAGGGCAACGAACGTGTTGCGCAACATGGGCAACAGACTGTAGGCCACCAGTGCCAACATAGCCGGCGCCCAGCCGATACCGCGGATACCAAGCGTTTCGAGAAACGGGAACGCAGCTGCCAGCGCACTGAGCGGCGCAATCAGTAACCCGAAGAGCGCCAGACTGGGGATGGTCTGGAGAAAACTCACGGCGCCAAGGATCGGCCGTTGCCAGCCAGGGCTGCGAATCATTTTCAGTGCCAGAATAAAGGCCACACAAGCGCTGATGGCCACCGCGCCAAAGGCCAGCGCCAGGTGAGTCCAGAGCGCCTGCTCGAATTGGTCCGGCCGGGCGTTGAACTCCCTTACCAGGGACAGACTCTCCAGGCCATCGCCCCGCAACAGCAGCAACCAGCTTCCACCGATCGACACGAGGAGCATGATCTGCAGCCCTCGCCCGGATCTGAGCCGCCCCAGAATCTCGATCAACACCAACGACAACAGGAACAGCAGGCACCAGAAACCGGCCCCAATTGCGGAGCGCGCATAGGGCGCCCCCTCAGGCAAATGCCGGGCGGCAAACACCTCCAACAACAGAGGCAACAGCGCCAGGGAAAGGCCGACCAGGCCAAGGAGAGGCACGTAACGCACGCCCAGCGGCAGAACGGACAGCAGCATCGAAGCCGCAAGAACCAGGGTGACGGCCCCCGCACCGAACCAGCCTGTCGCCGACAGGAGACCGTGCCCGGTGCCAGGAACGATGCGGTTCGGCTGAATGGTGCCAAAATCCAGCGACCAGACCACCAACAAAGCGAGCCCCGCCAGGACCGGGATGACCCGATTTGGCGCTATCCGACGTTGAAGTGTCCTGGAAACTGGCAAGCCTCAGTTCCGGCTCAGTGAATCCAGATATTCCCGAGCCACCTTGTCGGCCGGCACTCCGTTCACCGCAACCTGTCCATTCAGACGCTGCAGGGTTTCCAGATCGAGGGATTCGAAAACAGGCTCAAGCACCTCACGGATCTTCGGATAGGTTTGCAGAACATCGGCGCGCACAATCGGCGCAGGCTGATAGACCGGCTGAACGCCCAGCGTGTCCTCCATCACCTTCAGATCAAGCGCGTTCAAGCCACCGTCGGTTCCGTAGGTCATTGCGCCGTTCACGTCATTGTCGTTCAGTGCAGCCGCCCGGAGCGTCGCTGCGGTGTTGCCGCCCGACAGGATCAGCAGCTGGTCAGCCCTCAACTTAAAGCCGTAGGCCTCCTGGAAAGCAGGCAGCGCACTTGCGGATTCGACGAACTCGGCACTGGCCGCAAACTTGAAGGCACCGCCGTCATTGATGTACTTCGCGAGGTCTTCAAGCGTCTTCAAGTCATTTTCCCGCGCCACATCGCCACGCACACTCATGGCCCAGGTATTGTTGGCTTTCGCCGGTTTCAGCCAGACAATATTGTGGGCCGACTTGTCCAGGCTCGCCGCCTGCTCATACGCCTTTTCGGCATCGTTCCAGAAATCCTGGTCAGCCTGGTCGTGAAAGAAGGCCGCATTACCGGTGTATTCCGGGTAGAGATCGATTTCCCCGGCCTTAATGGCGTTGCGTACAATATTGGTCGCCCCCAACTGCAGCCGGTTTTCGACCGGAATCCCAGCTTCTTCCAGGGTCTGCAGTACCATCTGGCCCAACACGGAGCCTTCCGTATCAATCTTGGAAGACACTACCACCGGATCAGCGGCCATGGCCGGCGCCGCGACCAACATAGCAGTCAATGCCGCTGCGCGGCTGTAACGGGAGATAGGGGACACGGCCATTCCTCTTGGTCGTTGGCTGATTATTCTGACCTGCGCAGTGTGAACACCAGAACACGTGTCACAGCCGCAACTTTCAGTCTATAAGACGCCAATACGAAGGCAAGGCCCAATTAGGCTCTTCAGAGGAAAGCGGGAGAGCCAGACTCTCTCCCGCCCAGGGTCATCGTCGACTAGTAGAGTGACTCGGCCAGCACCTGAGCCACCGTTTTCTGGTCCGCATCCCGGATGCGAATGTACTTGTTCAGGAAAATGTCCCAGGTTGTTCGGGTATTCACGTCAATGGTGATGTCCCCTATCTGGCCGTCCGTCACCAGCGGCGCCATACGATTTCCCGTGTCATCCCACTGATGCCCATTGTGTCGCAGGTTCTCAATCTGGATGAACGGGTAGTGGTGGTTGTAATACGAACCTGGCGCGTCCGCCCACATCGTCACCTTCCCGTCCAGCGTGCGGTTCCAGACGCAGGAATCGTAGCTGTTGGCATACACGGAGCCACAGGAACTGTGCAGCGGCACAACGCTGTCATCATGCCCTTTAATGAACAGGTGCGTGATAAACCCGTAAGGCTCATCACCGGCTGAGGCGACCCGGAGATGGGGTATGCCATCCGGGTTTGAGAGGCCGGTGTTGCGCGCGTTGGCAGGCTGCAAATCGTACAGGACACCCGCCTGAAACTGCTTGCCTGGCGCCAGGTAGTCCACGCCACTGCTACCCAGGAACAGGTTCAGCCATTCATTCGCGTCGTCCACCTCGTCCTGCTTGGAGGAAGACAGAACCGTGCTGGAGGCCAGGTCGTCCAGGTAGTTGGCCAGAT
Organism: Marinobacter albus; assembly: GCF_030238305.1. NCBI lineage: Bacteria > Pseudomonadati > Pseudomonadota > Gammaproteobacteria > Pseudomonadales > Marinobacteraceae > Marinobacter > Marinobacter albus. The sequence continues at coordinate 2,478,229 of NZ_JASSQD010000001.1, forward strand.
CATAGAGGATCTTTGCGCCCTCCGTGCCGCCCCGGGCACCAGCGAGATCGATGTAGGTGGTCACGTCAAACGCATTCCGTGCGTTTGCGTTCAGCAGCGACGACTTGTTTGCCTCAACGTATTGCATGACCAGATCGCCCGTGGAGTGGGTGATGACAATGCAGCCGTTGGTGCGGGTGCAGTATGTTGGATCGTCAGCGAACAAGGCATTGAGCTGCTGCGCGATGGTGGCACCAATGCCCTGCCCGTTCGGCTCCTCGATGCGGTAGGTCGAGTCGAAATGCAGGATCCTGGCGTTCGGATCGCTGTAATAGACTGGCTGTCTGGACGTATCGTACAGATTGAATTTCGTGCCGCCGGCGTCCTTGAGGAGTGGCAGGTTCTGATCGAGCAGTGTCAGGCCTGTGGGATTGGCGACCTTGATGGCTCCGTTGCCGCCGTTATACAGATCAAACCGGTTCCAGTAGTTGTAGGCGAATCGCTTGCCGTCGTCATGGGTGCGGCCCATGAACACGTGCTGGAGTTGAAACCCCTGCACGAGAATGAGGTTTTTACCCGCCAGCTGACCGGCCGTTGCGGTCACCGAGACCGCCCAGACTGTCGCTAATGCGACCAGGTATTTTGTGATTTTCATGCTTATCTCCCGTTCATAGGTTTGTTTTTTTAAACAGGCTGAGTCATGAACCGATACGACGAAGCTCCCTGGCAATCCGGGTGGCTTTCTGATTCACGTAGGGTTTGTCGAGGTAGTCATCAAAACTGTGCCCCCCGACCTGGTAGCGCTCCTGATTTACGCGACCATATTCAGTGATGTATTTCGGGCTGGTAGGCATACGCGTAAAGACCAGATCGCCCAGCGTATAGGGCCCCTCCGAACCCGAGGCTTTCAACGCCCCGATATGGGCTTTCAATACCAGCGAACCGGTGGAATCCACGTTGTCCTCGGCGTTCAGATGCACCAGCGGCTCGCCCGTCGAAGCATCGTAAAGGTTCGCCTGCAGGCGGTGGCGCCCGGGCTTTTCCGTAGACACATGAACCGGAATTTGCAGGTACTCCTCCTGCACCCGGGACTGAGCCACACCGTCCACACTGCCGATTGTGGATACATACTCCACAGTGGCGCTGCGGAGGTGCTGTTCACCACGGAAACTGAAGGTTGCCTGAACGGTGAGCTCCTCTTTCCAACTCACGTCATCAAATTGCAAAGCGCTGAAATCGAGGTAGTAGGAATGAGGCTGGTCCTGGGATGAGGTAACGGAAGCCTGGGCGACTTCTTCGTTACCACGCAACAACTGCGCGGTCACCGCACTGGATTCTTCCGGGGGCAATCCGGAGATAGCCGCGTTGGCGGCGAGCCGATCACCGGGGTAATACCGGAAACGATCCGTGAGAATTGAAATGCTCGGGCTGTTCGGATCCGTCAGATCTGCGGGCAAGTCGCTCGCAACCGGAGTATTGCCGCGGTACTTGCCCTCCAGCTCGTCCGGCGAAATCGGCTGGGAGAATGCAGGGAAGCTCGCCTGGGCCTCGTAGGCGTCGCCAACGGCCTGGAGCTTCGATTTCATTTCATCGTCAAAATCGAAGCCGGCATCCGTCTCCTTCACACCCGGAAGGTCAAGCGTCGGCGCTGGTTTGATAGAGGGTGCATGGGACGCTGCCACTTCGGGCGTTCGTGAATCTTCTGGCCCCGCACTCAAGAAATAAAGCGCGGCACAAAACACCGTCAGCGGTACCGCCGCAATGACCAAATAGGTTGATATCCTGCGCATAGGCGTGCCTTTCTCTTATTCTTATCTTCACGCCAGAATACACTTCGCATTTGCAACTAGTATCCCCCAAATGGGTGAGAGACCGGGATAGATCAAAGAGCGCGGGCACGGCGCAGGCGATACCAGTGCTCGTCGGGACGCAGCACCCATTCAAGGGGGCGTGGCAGCTTGAAATGCGAGGGTTCTACGTCGGTGACCTGCCAACCTGCAAAGGCGGTCTCGATGTCTTCACGGCTAACGCCCCGGATCAGCGGACGAATGCGCCGCGACCAGCACAATAAGATCACCGTGGCATCCTCCGTGGCCAGGGCGTCCACGCTGCGGGCCATCCGTTGCTGCTGCTCGACGTTGAAATCATGGAATGTCCCGGTATCCAGGATGAGCCGAAATCCGGAACCTACTTCCGCCGCAGAAAGCCGGGTAACGTCCCCCTGCACCAGCTTCATCTCTACGCCGGCAGCCTGAACCCGCTCACGCCCACGGTCGAGGGCCTTGCCCACGACGTCCACACCAGTGACCTCCCAGCCCCGTTTGGCCAACTGAATCCCCCAGATGGCGCTGCCGGTGCCGACATCAAGCGCACGCCCATAGGGTGGCTTACGGCCCTGCTCTTCACGTTCAAGGAGCGATGACAAGGATTGGAAAAACTCCTGATCGGTATCCTCCCACGGGTGAAAGCCTATAGCGTACGAGACTGTCCAGTTCACAGGACTCCCCCTTGGCGCTTGACGATCCGTAGTAGCAGCGGAGCGAAGCATGCCGGATAAGCGGGCCGATTCGTAGTAGGTTTGACTCGCGCAGCAGAACGAAGTTTCCGCTTTTATCGCTTGGCACTACGAGCCCGACCAGAGTAGAACGTTTTGGGAAATGCTCACATTTTGCTGGCTTCGGTTTCTTGCTCGCGCCCACCACGCAGCACCAAATACAATAACGGCCCCGCGGATACAAACACCGCAGTCAGAATGAAAAATGGAACGAGATAACCCAGTCCTTTACCTCGACTCTTGGCGTCCTGGTACATCCAGACGCAGGCCAGGCCGGCGAGAATATAGAGGTCGATTACAACCTGAGCGGTATCCGGGCTCGACATAAGCTGAACACCAAAGGCCAATAGTGACTGCTCTGCGCCTGCCATAACCCAGAAAGTGAAGCCCATGAACAGGCAGAGAATAATTAGAGGAATTGTCGAGACTCTCATGATCGTCCTTGAGTGAGTTTGAAAAATATAACGCCCGGCAACAGTACCTTGTTTAATGGACTCGAAATCTTTCCCATCTGTTCATTGCCCTTCCCTACCGGTGCGCCAGCGCGTAGTCGATTGCCGCACACACCGCAGCAGCCTGCGCGGCATTGCATTGCTCGGGGGTCGCACGGGGGCTGTCGGGATAGACCTCGGTGGTGGTCCTGTAGGGGGCGCTGGTGACACTGGCGCACAGGCCCAGCTGGCTGAGCGGGTACTGGATGACGCCGCGAGCGACCACCGGTGAGCCGAAGATCTCTCCGCTGTCATCGGCCGGAGCGATATGAGTTACCTGCTCAACCGCCTTGATCACCGCCTGCTGGAATTCAGGCTGCGAGTTCTCGCTGTCATCGACCAGATAGAAGCCGTCCGGAATCCCGCCCGGCTCAAACGGCTTGCCGTCGCGGGCAGCCAGCGCGGGGCGAAACTCGGTTTCGTCGGTATCGGTGGTCTCGTGGAGGTCGATATGAATCAGTGCATGATCGCGGACGGGCTCCACCAGGCGCATGAGTGCCGCCGACTCCTCAGCCGGACTGTCATCGCGGAACGAGCGGTTCGGATCAACCGCGTTCGGGTTCCAGCGATGGATGCGCTCGTAAGCCCAGGGACTGACACAGGGCGCGACCAGCAGGTTGACGCGGCCCGTGTAATCGGCGGCATGCTGATCGAGGAACTGCAGCGCGCCGTGGACACCGCTGGTTTCATAGCCGTGTACCCCGCCCGTTACCAGAACGACCGGAAGATCGTCATTCCAGTCACGGCTCCGGAGCGCCATCAACGGATAACTATCGGGGCCATATTCCAGACGGCCATACTCTTTCACGTCGAAGCGCGGGCGCAGGCGCTCGATCACACTCAACACCTCGGTCCCATAGCTGCGTTGACGGGTCTGCCGAGACAACCAATCGGCGCGTTCCGCATCGCCCCAGGGAGCGCCAGGCGTACCGATTGGATAAGGTGCGGAAGCCGTGTTCATATCGCTTTTTCTCCAGTGATGGCCAATGCAGGCAGGCATTCTAGCATCCGCGCCCAAGCTCGCAATCAGACCTGATACCGCCTCAGGACAACGCCCCTAACAGCCGCGGCGCCGCACCGCCTGGCGATTATCCACCATCCTATTAGGCTATTGGTACTGGGCGCCAACGGAGCGCAGCATCGGCGGCATCCCTTTAGCCATCTTGTTAAATGCTACCTCAGCACCTCAATTTTTACGTTGATCAAACCCACAGATGTATTGCCAATACGAGTGAACGCAGATTTTGACAGATCAATGATGCGACCTTTGACGAATGGTCCACGATCATTGATTTCGACAACGACACTTTTGCCATTCTTGGTGTTTGTTACTTTTACCGTTGTACCGAATGGTAGTTTTTTATGTGCAGCTGTATGAAGCTCGTGCTTATAAAGTGCCCCACTGGCTGTCTTTCTGTTCTGAAATTTATCCGCATAATATGACGCTTGCCCGGTTTCAGTGAAACCGACCCAGCTACCTCCGGTTCCAGGCTGAACAGTTGAACATCCAGCTATCAAGCTAAAGAATGCAATTACCAATATATTTCTTAAAATGACCATCATAATCGGTTTCTTTTATTGAATTCACATAACGCCAAAACAGCGGCACGAGCATAAGAGCGCCCGGCGCCCAACCGGGCGCGAACTGGTGCGCCTTGTCAGGCAACGTACTTGTGATCGTCATTCTCCGAGTTCGAGGGGTAAGCTGCGATCTGCCGACCACTCGATGAGCCCCCCGTCGTAAACGGCCACGTTCGGATGTCCCAGCAAGTGGAGGATAAACGCATCGCTCGAAGAGGCAATGCCACCGCCACAGTAGGTAATAACCCGCTCGGCCTCCAACATCGGGCGAAACAGCTCGCGCAGCTCTTCGGCCGGACGATAGCGCATCGTCTTCCGGTCGAGGATTTCCCATGCCGTCACGTTTTTTGCGCCTGGAATATGCCCGCGTCCCCCATATTCTTTACGTTCACCACGATGCTGCCGGCGGCCCAGCGCATTCACGATGCACGTCGTCGGATCCTCAATTGCGGTCAGCACCTCCTCTTTGCCAACGATGAGCTCCGGCCGGACATGCGGGGTGAACCTGGTAGCCGGGTACTCGCAAGGTTTCGAGGAGACCGGACGGTCTTCAAGCCGCCAGGCCTTCCACCCACCGTTAAGGACCGCCGCGTCGTCAAAGCCGAACGTGCGGAGCATCCACCACAATCGCGCGGCCCACATGTTCTCCCGCCCGTCGTAAAGCACGACACGTGTGCCGTTCCCGATGCCAAGTCGGCCCATGTGGTCGGCGAACCGTTCCGCAGTTGGCATCGTGAACGTGTAGGAAGGCCGTTGGGGATCCGATATTTTCAGGAGGTCTGCAAATGTTGCCCCTGGGATGTGGCCTCGCTTAAACCCACGCCTACCGCTCCTGACATGCGGGAATGGCCAGAGCTTCACTTGCACCGTTGCATCCACGATGCGTAGGTCAGGGTCGTCCAGGTGTTTCTCCAGCCACTCTGGTTCGACGAGCGGGTGGAGTGAACCGGTCTCGGGCACATTCATATTGAATTCACTCATGGCAACCCCCTGTGGTTCCGCACCAGTGTCTAAATGCCGCCTAAAACGCCCTAATCAGCCGACGCGTTAGCCGTCGGCTGCATTTGATTGTTAGGGCTTAGATAGCTTTCCATTGAGAAATTCACTAACGAAACCCCGTTTCTTTGCACTTCATTTTTCTTGACCACAGAGAAGCCGCGGTGCTCGAAGAACGGCTTAGCAATGAGTGAAGCCTCAACGTGTAAGCGTTTGATATTTCTGGCCCTTGCCTCCGCAAGTAAATGCTCATACAAGGCAGATGCGACACCTCTTCCCTGAAAATTCGGATGGGTATAAGTACAGTCGATATGACCATTAGCATCCAATTCGATAAAACCAGCTACACAATTTTCAATTAAAGCTATGAACGGTTTTTTCGCTTTCAGTCGCTCAGACCAGTTCTCATAATCCACAGGAGTAGGAGCCCAAGCTTCTTTTTGCTCTGACGTATACAACGAAGGATCAATTGCATGAACAGATTGATGAAACAATTCAGCAACTTCCCTAGCTTTGTCTGCAGAATAAGTTTGTATTTCCATAGTAGCCCTAACGCTGAGCGGAGCGGCGGCTGGTTATCACTGTCTCAGTCATACTCTGCATGCTGAGGCAGATCATCCGTAATCTCGTACCAAGGAGCCTGGCTGGCCACGAATACATGGCGCCCCGCTTTTACTCCCGGATCAGTATTGAGCGTTCCAAGTGGGAAACCATAGATCTCGGGATTTGTATCAAATTTTGTATAAAGGCTGGAACCACAGTTTGAGCAAAAGCCCTTGTGCTCACCCGCAGAGGATTCGTAGAACTTCATCAACTCCTGGCCTTTGACGGTTTGCCAGTCAGAAGACCGCACCTTAGCGCGAGTTCTGAAGGCTGAGGCATGAAGCTTCCGGCACATTGAGCAATGACAGTTCAAAACATCGGTCAGCGGACCATTGATTTCGTACTGAATGCCCCCGCAGAGACAACTACCTGTTTGCTTCATTGATGCAGCTCCTTGTGTGATAACGCTTAGCACACCGGAGCTACGACAGTGGCGTCCGGTCGTGTGACTGGTTAGGGCAGCAAGCTCTCAACTTGAGGAATACCCCATCATCATTTTTCGATAGATTGGGGCCTTGGGCGGCTTTTTGAACTTGGTTCCCAAATAGAGTTCTCGGAAGCATTCGCTCTTCGGCCCCTTCGACGAAGATACCACCTGATCGACAACACCCTCTTCGTTGATCCTCAAGATTTGGGTAATGCCATCGCCTCGGATGCCGTAGCAGCCACCGCGTTCATCAAGTCGAATACTATTCTCATACTGCATCCTTTCCTCTGAATAAGCGGCGGCCTGACAAGGCCATCCGGTTGAGGCCCATTCGGGGCGTAACAAACTTAATGCTCCTGTTAGTTTATTTAACGATATTTACTCAATTTCATCACTCTTGGCAGGCTCAAAGCCTCCCCAAAAACCTTTATACACCTGCATAAGATCGCCTGAAATGATATTAAAATTAACAATGTATGTGTCATAGGCATAGGGAGAATTCCCCGTAGAGTGGCGAGAACTATCATCAATAAAGCCGAGCCTTAGATGACTTTTTTTAAGATCTTTTCCTAATACGGATACATCAATATCGTAGAACACCAAGTTATCCGGCGCGACCTTCGGATACTCTTTCTTAATTTGCGATATGGCGGCGGCTTTGAAATCCGCTACTTTTACTCCCTCGACTGCCTGTGCACTAAAGGCCCATATACATCCAAAAATTAGAGTTAAATACTTCATGATATACCTCTCAAAACTAACGCCAAACACAGCGGCAGCTGAAAGCCGTCCGGGGCCACAGGCCGCGTACCGATGTGCCTTGTTAATGGCCAGTTACCTGGCGACTCATCCATGGCACCCTAGTGCGGATGACCACTCCTAAACAGCTTGCACTTACCCTAGCCCATGGCGCGAGGAACCAGAACACGAAACTGACGGATTTTGCAGTGTTTTGCGGGGAAAAGAGCTGAATGGTGGTGAATATTTGAAAACGACTCCCTGCTTTACTGGCTGAATCCTTCCGCGGCCTTGGCCATTAACGCCTGGCACATGCGCCGGTTTGGAGTCGTTTGTTAAATGTTTTGTTTACGCCGTTTATAGATTAACCAGCCATACAGGCTTAGCAGCACAGGTGAAGCAATGACCGAAAAATATGTAATAAATAAAAGTATTATATATGCGCTATCGTTTGCTGACTTTTCGTGATTTTCGAGGCCTGCCATAATTTTAAAAACAACATGCTCCAGGTTTAAGGCAGAAAGAAGTGCCACGATTAGTGTTAATGGCAATAAAGTGGCAACAAAAACACAAAGGCCTGATAAACGAGCGACACTTTTTAGGTATTTTAGCAACAGTGCAACGCGCCAGATAGCGACTACAGCAAGGAACCAAACATTCGCGAGCTGAGCAGATTGAAGAGACACAAACCGCTCTACTGGAATTGCGTACAAAATGGCGGGAGGCGATGTTAGTGACACAAAGAGAAGAACATTTTTGTAGCTCCAGTTTGAAGGTTTTAGAGGTAATATAACTGCCCACAAAATGGCTGCTAGAACGAAAATATAACCAACTGAACCAAGCCCTAAATATTGCCAAAGATCTGCTCTAGGGTTATCCCAGTATCGACCGATACCACAAAGCCAAGTGAAACCTATACCGAAAACCAAATAGTAGTTGAAGATCGATACATCCAATTTTAATTGGCGAAATGTTAGAAGCTTTAACTCGTCCGAAAGGACTTTCCGTACTTTGTTGATAGCAAGACTTCCCTATTACATTTAACGCACGCAACACCGGCCAATTTTTCGGGCACCGGAAAATTGGTCCGGGTGCTTGCGCTTGTTAACCATATTACTCAACGGCTTCTTCAAATAATTCACCAGCTCTCTCTGTCACCAAATCAATCCCAGCGTCTATTATGGGTGAAATAAAATTGGACGCTCTTTCCATGAGCGCCTCTCCGGTATCTGAAGCGACCTTATTAGCCACCTTTTTAAAGGTAGCTTTAATCACCCCTTTGAATGAAGTATCTGGAGCTCCGGCTGCAACAAGAGCCTCCTTTACCTCATCCTTTTCCTGCTCTGTAAGATATGACTCTATCAAAGCTGCAACAGCGTCTAGCCCGAGCTTTACAATACTTGGCGAAAACGAGCCGTCAGAAACATAGCCTAATTTCTGAACCTTCGATCTGAGATGATCTGAGACCAGCGGGTTCTCAACTTCTAAAACATATAATTCACCATTCTTCTGGATAAGCGGCCTTTTCAAAAGAACCTTAACTTTCTCATCTAGTGCCTCCTCGGAGGATCGACGAAGCTCCCTGTCATAGATTAGGCCGCGAGCTTTGGAGCGAGTGACTTTCAGCTTTGATACAAGTTCATATAACTCTGGCTCTTCATCTATCGCTTTTAGTTTTTCCAGAACATTGAGGACTATCAATTCGACCTCATTCTTAGGTAAAGCTCCAAATGCAGGTGTCATGTAGCTCTGCAGGAAATAGGATAGTGCAGCTCTAACCTCTTCTTCGGAAGAATCATTAACGATTTGGTTTATATCCACTCTATGCTTTCCTGTGTCCTACATGGTTAACGCCCTGAATAAACCGCCGATTTGGAGCGGCAGCGGAAAATCGGTCGGCTTGATTCACTTATTATGCGGGTTCATCTGAGGGCCCGACCCAAAACAACGGATTGTGCGCTATTTCCCAGAGATAACCGTCTGGATCAGCAAAGTACCGTGCGTATCCACCCCACTCTGTTTTCTGAGCTGGTTTGGTCACAACGGCACCGGCTGATTCAGCCTGGGCCATAACGTGATCAACCTCCGGCTCAGAGCCCACATTGTGCGCTAGGCTGAACCCTGCGAATCCGCTTGACTCCCCAGAGACTGACGCATCTTCAGCCAGCGCTTCGCGACCGTACAATCCTAGCCAAGTACCGTTCAACGTAAAGAACGCCACTTCGGTTGGAGAATCCATTCTCGGAAGCCCGAGACCCTGCTCGTAAAACACTACAGAACGCGGCAGGTCACTTACCCCTAAAGTGATCATGCTAATTCGTGGTTTCATGATTGCTCCCTGCATAACGTCCACGTTGAACCGCTCCTGGAAAGGCAACTGAAATGTGCCCTTCCAGGAGTCGGTTCCGACGTGTTGTTAGGTCCGGGAATGCGTAATAGCCCGGGCCAATGATCGCCTCCAGCGGAACCCAAACACGATCGCTAGAGAGGCAAAAATACCCCCGCCGATCGCACAAGCAACGCTTACCTTCCTTGCCAGCCTCAAACGTTCCCGCCCCTGGCTCAATTTCAGCTCACCTGCATGAAGTCGCTCTTCCCCGGCGTCAACCTTTCCTTGTCCTTCGGCAACCTGTTTTTCTCCCTCGGCGATCTGCTCTCTACCCTCCTTCAGGCCCTTCCCGGCGTTTAGCAGTCTGTCCGCCCACTTCAGGAACAGGTTGTCTTCAGCTTGCGCGTACTCCGCCTTGCCCTCGGACAACTGGCGTCTTCCGGCGAGCAGGTCAACCTTGCCTTCCTCCATCGCAGACTGTCCTTCTTCTAGCCGTCTTTGACCTTCGGCTATTCGGACCTCCCCGGCAGAAATGATTTTAGCGAGAAACAGATAGCCAGCTACCGACGCAATAGCCAATAGAATAAGGATTAGTAGCGTAAGGATCCTACCCATATTGTTATGCCCATCATTTGATCACCATCACCCCAACCATACCAAGCACAAAACCTAGCACCGCGCCCATCGGAGGCGCCCAATGTTTTGCGAGTTTTACTCTTGGGGCGATATCTTGAAATACGGAATACAGAATACCTCCAGAAGCCACAAGCACAATAACAGCAATGGCAATAACTTGGTTTTGCATCCATAAGTAGCTGGACACCCCAAAAATAGGACCCAGAAATGCCATCAAAAAGAAAATGGCCATAATTTTTTTCGGACCAAATTTATAAGATCTGTTCAACTCACGATATGCGTTAAACCCCTCTGGGACGTTTTGCAATACGATTAGCGCCGCAAGCAACACCGCGTCTGTACTTCCGATTGCAAATGCAGTTCCAAGCGCTATTGATTCAGGTATGAAATCAAGAAGCATCGCCACGAGTTGACTGGCCGGCGTCTCCAGCTTTAGAAGATAAATGTCAAGCATCATGAAAATGAGCCCACCAACCAGGAGGCAAGTAGATGCTATCAACGGATCAAGCTTGGCAATACCATAAGGAACTAATACGAGAGCTACCGCAGATAATAGAGCGCCGCCACCAAATGCCATGATGCTGTGACTGAATTCTGCCTCAACCAATCGTGATCTGAATTTTCCGAAGCTGGCCAGAAACGCACCGAGAAGCATCGCCAATCCGGCTGCCAATGTGAGCCCAACAAGGATTACTAAGTTATTCACAATCTTTCCATTTTTAGCGCATAACGCCCCACATCAGCGCCAATTTTGGAGTGAAGCCGGAGGCGTAACGGAAAAATTGTCCCGTGCATGTGATTGTTAGTGCTCATGACTTCCTGCTGCGACTTAGTAAAAACAAAGCAGCTGCTGCTACCCCTATTTCAAGGGCTAAATAGACGTACATGATTGGATTCTCTGAGCCGTCGATAATGAGGCCTACGACACGGCCACAAGCCATGCCGAGCATTAGGAATAAAGTGGCAGCTAACCCAAGCCGGATTGATTCTTGTTTTGAAGCGAGGATGAATAGCACTATGCCAACTGCTATCGACATGCCACCGTAAGTGGCTCTCATATCGGTTAATGCAGCCGCGGTTGTTGGGACAGCGTTTGTAACCAAAAAAGAAAGCTGAGATGGCGCGAATACGAACCCTAGGCCGTACAAAGCAAAAATTGTGGCAGTGATATTTACTAGGAATTTGTTCATATTCATGTGTTGGATAAAGTCTCGCTTGTGAGCACGAACGCCAAGCATCATGCGAAGCTGCAAGCGGGAGCGAAGCGGACGCTGTAAGCCGTCGCCTGTATGCCTTTGTTAGGCAACTACGGCGCATACAAAGGTTCAAAAAGCGTATCTCAATTCTCAGTTTCTATTCTCAGTTCTGTTTTACTATCTGCATATCCTGCTTTACTCACGAAAATGCTTATGCTTCCGGTTTTAGAGGTCCCGGGAGGTGGCGTTCCACCAATGACCCCAACCTGGAGTACCGTTTGAAACTTCGTGGAATAGAGGCCGTTAGCGCCAGTGACGCCATTGATAGAATGACTGCTTGAGCCTGCCCACATAAATGTTCCAGATATTGGTGTCAACTTTACTTTAGCATTCGGCACAGGCTCATCGTCTTCTCTACGCACCTTCACGAAGAGATCTATGATCTTACCCACTTGCGCGGGTTCTGGTGCATACCAAGCGCTCACTCTAAGCGCCGGAGGGCTGGGTGGTGGGGCATTTAAGATACCTATGACCACCCATCCGATCACCGCCGCGATAACGCTTGCAGCGATTCCCGCCAACCATTTTCCCATTACGGTGACCTCCATTTCTCAAATGCCTAACGCTTGCAGCATGCGCGCCTTTGTAATGGAGCCGAAGGCACAATGAAAAGGGCGCCGCTGTGCCTGCACTTGTTACACAGCACCGAAATAGCCCCGCAGAATTAGCAAAATAGGCAACAGAAGAACGAATGCAATAAAGAATGCTGGAAAAAATGCCCGGCCCAGAAGTACCAAAAAGGTAGGCCTTGTGTTCAAAACCACACCAGGAAGTTCATCCGAAACCCAAACTTCCATCTTGGCACCAACCACCAATTCTTCGTCGGGCGTGTAAGGTGGAGGAGCGATAAAATGTATTGGGCCCTTCCCCTCAATTCTGATGCCTAGCTGAATCAACTGGTCCAGACGAGCACGATGATTCTGCTCGACCAATGCCGAGGCCTGCCTCGCCCGAAATAATGGCTTTAGCTGCGAAAAACGCACCAGTGCGATCAGCAAAAAGATCGCTGATACCGCTATCACATAGTAAACGCCGAACTCGGTTGTATTCATGCGGTGTAACGCCGCCAGCATGGGCGAGTGAAACGAGTCCAGCCCACGTTTCTTTGTGGGCGAGCATGACTGGCCTCGTTAGGTGGACGATTAATTGGCTTGTTTACATTGAGCATGTTCAACCTCTGCTATCACTCGAAGCTTCTCTAGCAAAGAATTTCGATCGTCATAGGTGAGCCCCTTCGTTGGAATAGGCTCTAAGTAATGAAGAACAATTGTTCCAGGCCGAATCCTCCATTCACCTACCGGAAGGCAATGCCTAGCACCAGCAATGTAAAGAGGATGAATAAGAGCCTGCGACTCAATCGGCAGAACCGCCGCACCTTTTTTATAAGGCATCAGTTCTCCATCAATACTCCGCATTCCCTCTGCCGATATCAGAATTAAACCACCGTTTTTTGCGTAAAGAGCAGCCTTGCGTAGTTGTCTCTTTGATTGTTTGGGCCATTGCCGAACAATGACCCACCCCATCAAGCTTGTCGCCCAACCTAAGAATGGAATAAGCGCGTATTCGATATTCCAAATACTCATCAGCCGCTTATCACATCTTGAGGAAATAGCCGTTGGGACAATTAAGCTTTGTTGATTGAGGACAACTATAACTCCACCTTCCTCGAGCTGAGACTGACCGTTGTCAAATTTAACTTCGACTACGACCCCAAATATCTTCATCGTTGTTTGACTCCAGCTACGAATAATTCGCCAACTGCGATCTAAGGAAATTGGAGCGACAACTACCGCGGCTCCTAGCATAGGAACCATCAGACTTATCGATAATACATAACGAATTAGTTGATTAATAATATCCATAATTTACCTAACGCCAAGGTAAGCCGCCGATACGAAGCAGCGCGTAGTATCGGTCGGCTTCACCTACTTGTTAAACTGAACACCTCGTACCTTCTGTCTAAAAGGGGCGGCAACGCAAGGTACAAAACCGGAAAAATCAGAACAAAATACCAATCTGCTATTGCCTCGCAAATTTGAACAAATGGCTGTAGGTGATCGGCCAATCCTAAAATATCAAGCTGCGGAAGAAGCTTCACCAGGAAAACACCAATAGGAAAGGCAATAGCGGACAACAAGGCACTCGTGACCACCATTGCTCCGTAAAAGGCCGAAACAAAAAGAAACTGGTTTTCTCCCTTTTTAAATCGAATGAAGAAATAAGGCCAAAGAGCCAAAATTGGTGTTATGGCGAATGAGAAGAACATACTCAGGACGCTTTCACTCATCCCTGCCCCCCATAAGCTCTCTGTAGAAAAGCACCAAGAGCCTTGCCGCATATGCCGCAATAAGGGAGCTCAGTGCACCCAAGGCCCCATGAACCGCAGAAAACTTAGCGGCCCCATCTGACGGCGGATATGGCCCAAAAGACAAGTACGAAGTGACTGCAAAAAATATCAGTCCATAAACTCCAAATCGTAGAAGGTACAAACGATCTCCTTTCGTTTAACGCTAAGGTAACCGGCGCCGGAGCGACAGCGGAGGGAACCAAAAGCGCCACGCTTTTGGAGTCCGGTTGACCGCTTGGTTATGTGGCACTCCGGTTCCTTGGGTTGTGACGAGATAGCACGGCACCACACCATTTATTGATGGTTTTGCGATCCTCCAGACCAGGGTCATACTCAAGATCGTGTGAAGGTGATGTGAGCATTTCTTCTCGAATATCTTCGTACTCTTGTTCAGTCAGTTCGAAAGGCTTCCAGTAGCAACCACCGCTCATTCCTTGATCCGTGCCGCCTGAAAGCAGCTCCTCGTTCAAAATATGAAGAGGTGGGAACTGTTTAATGGATGAGACAGACATTGCCAGACGCGGGGAATAGTGTACGAGGAAATCGTCGAAATTAACGATTTCCCACTTTCCGTCGGCGCTACCCATGCCGGGCAAAATTTTGACCTTAATTTGCCTCATAATTTTGTCTACACATAACGCCTGGGCTAAGCCGCCGGTTGGAGCGCCAGCGCAAACCGGTCACCTTGAGCCCCTGGTTAGGCCTTTCACGGCCTGTGGTGAATTGAAAATCTGTCTCGGAGCCCAATTCTCAAGTAGACCTGAGCTGATTCGTGAGCCTGCAACAAATGATGCCGAATCTGCTTCTCATACTCTTTGTAGTAAAGCCCAACAAAGTCATCAAAATTCACAATTACATAGATCAAGTTGTTACTTGAGTTTGTAGGTATTTGGCTAGCTGCATAATTTATATCGGACGATAATTTGTTCAGAAAACCATCTGACAGAGAGTAATACACAGTAGAACTGTAAATCTCGTCTGCTTCTGCACGATCCAGTTCCTCTTCAGAGACCCCAATCGTTTTGACTTCACAAAACGATGTCTCTCCGTTATCCAGAAACTGGATATCAGGAGATTTTGGCTGTTTTTTGCTTCCACTTTCGGCACTGTCAGGCACGAATTGCACAGAAGAACACCCGATGCTCACCAAGTATTCGTAAGCCAACACTTCATTCAAAATATTTATGAACTGCTGTTTTCCTCGCCTTCTAGAATCTTGCTTGATGTATCCAGATGCTTTCTTTGCAAATTCTCGCCAAGAACATTCATCAAGGGTTTCAAGAGCCTTGCCGTAAGCCTTTAATTCATCGAGAAAAAAGTCGTCGCTGTCCTCAATGATGGAGCCGACCTCATTCAACCACCAATCATCAGGGGCGGTATTCTTTAGTTCTGAGATCAAATGTTTGAGTCGTTCCATAATCTTGAGGTAGTGCCTAACGCTGATGGTAACCGGCACCGGAGCGAAGCGGAGGGGACCAAAAGCGGTACACTTTTGGTGTCCGGTTGACCGCCTAGTTAAAAGTCAGTGCCGCCGACACGACCAGCAAAGTCAAAAACACCGTCCAGGATCGCTTGCCAATCATCCTGACGCCCAGACTGAATCCGAAAGCTCTTCCCGAAAGCTACCCTTTTCGTAGTGATCGTCCAGCTTTATGAGGTCAAGCTTCAAATGAAACGCGGCCGCCAGCGCTACAAAGCTTGCCCAGTATAAAATCGAAGCAACAACTGAAGCGTTGTCATAGAGCACGCTGTGGTAATTGCCGCCACGCCAAATAAAACTAGATTAAGGTACGGCTCGTGCCACTGTTGCTTCCATGCTGACCTTTTAACGCCGAACGCACCGGCGGCCGTTTTATGGCCGTCCGAGTGCCGTGACTTGTTAGTTGCCTTCATGGACTGTGATTGCAACCGTATTTGAAGTAGCCCCAGGGGCGCACCAAAGAGAGGAATGCCCCTTTATTTGGTATTCACCGGCGTTGGTAAACATCACGGTTCTGCCATTAAGGTCAAAACCGTAGCGTTGGTATCCTTCCGGTGTTGCCTTGAATGCGATATTAGGCGAAACCTCCTCCTCGTACTTTGGAGGTGGCGATCCTCTATACCAACACTGGTTGGGATCATCCGTGTTTACTTCAGAGCTTGGCTTTTCAATCCATCCAGCGGTTTCACGACTTACCTTCAAAATCAGAACTTCGCCCACCTCAATTTCCGATGATGAAACTGACAAATCCACTTTCTGATAAAATTCTGGACCCGGCACATAAAGAATTTCTTCACTTGAGCACCCGACTAAAAGAGCACTCAGGATCAGCAGGACTCTCACTCGCACTCCTTTGGCAACCAACGCCAGCCATAAGCGGCGCCCTGTAAAGGGCGTCCGGTGGAGGGCCATCGGCCCGGAACAGACTTAATGGCCTTGTTATGGTTTTTGTACATGTCAGATATTAGATACCGCATACAGCAGTATCGCCACACAACACCCTAAAGCAATGACTCCACCCAAAATTGCCGGAACAAAGGTCTTGGAGCCTGCGAAAGCTAAGCCTGAAAGAGCTGAAATTGCGCCAACAGTGAAAACAGCAGGAAGGAAAGGAAGGAGATATTCAAAGCCGGTAATAAAAAGTACGAACCCGACAGAGACGATCACACCGGATATTCCGGCAATTCCAAAATTCCTCAGTCTCAACCGTCTACCTCGATGACACCATAACGCCAATGTTCAGCGGCCGGGTTGCGAAGCGCAGCGTAGCAAACCGGTCCGGTGGAGGCCCGCCAGGGCCGGAACGAACTG